>NZ_BBJN01000011.1 GCF_000739555.1 Halolamina rubra | reverse complement strand
GCGTCGATCGTCGCGTCGTCGTCGACCTCGAGCGACGCCTCGCCCGTCGCGACGTGGGCCCACGACTCCCGCGCGATCGTCGAGAGCTCGATCGGCTCCGTCTCGCCCACGTCCTGGCCCTCGCGGGCCAGCGACAGCAGGTCGGTGACGAGGTGGTCCATCCGGTCGAGCGCGTCCTCGACCTGCTCGAGCTTCTCGAGGTCGCCCGTCTCCTGGGCCAGGTTGAGGTAGCCCGAGGCGACGTTGAGCGGGTTGCGCAGGTCGTGGGAGACGACGCTGGCGAACTGGTCGAGCCGCTCGTTCTGCCGGCGGAGCTCCGCCTCGCGCTCGCGCTGCTCGGTCACGTCGGAGTAGATGGCGTACCCCGGCGCGTTCGCCTCGCCGACCTCGAGCGGGGTGACCTGCAGGAGGAAGTGTCGGCTGCCGTCGGCGGTCCGGCGCTCGACCTCGGTCTGGACGCGCTCGCCGTTCGCGAGCTGCTCGTTGAACGAGGCCGCCTCGTCGGTGCTCTCCGACGGCACGATGTACTCGTCGAGGGACTCGCCCGCCACCGCGTCGGCGTCGTAGCCGAACGTGCGCTCGAAGGCGCCGTTGACCCGGCGGACGATCGGCTCGCCGTCGATCATCTCGTAGGAGACGGCGGCGCCGGGGATGTTCTCGAACAGCGCCTCGAGGCTGTCGCGCTCCCGCCGGAGCTCCGCCTCCGCGCGGATGCGCTGCAGCGCCACCGCGACGTGGGCCATCAACAGCTCCGCGAGTTCGAGATCCTCCTCGTCGAACGCGTCTGCGTCGGTCGACACCGCCTGGAACACCCCGAGCTCGCCGATCGGCACCGAGATCGCCGACTCGAACTCGGGATCGGTCGGCTCGGCGGCGTCGTCGCTGTGGAGGTCACGCACCAGGAACGACTCGCCCGTCCGGGCGGTCTTCCCCGCGAGCCCCTCCGAGACGTGCATCTCCCGGCCCGCGTCCTCGGGGACGTTGCCCGACTCCGCGACGGGGACGAGCACGTCGCCCTCCCGGAGGTCGAGCTTGCACATGTCCATCTCGAGCACGTCCTCGGCGGCGTCGACCGCGCGGTCGAGCAGTTCGGCCTCGGTCTCGGCGGTGCCGAGCTCCATCGCCGTCGTGTGGAGCCGCTCGATCACCTGCCGGGACTCCCGGAGCGCGTCCTCAGAGCGGATGCGGTCCAGCGTCGCCTCCACGTAGCCGATCAGCAGCTCCGCGAGCTCCACGTCGGTCTCGTCGAACGCCCCCGTCTCGTCGGAGATGATCTGGAACACCCCAGACTCCCCGACCGGGACGCTGATCGCCGACTTGACGAGCTCGTTCGCGGGCTCGGCGTCGGGGTTCGTGTCGGCGTCGGTGACGAGGAACGACTGATTCTCGTTGTACGTCCGGCCGACGATCCCGGCGTCGGTCGACACCTCGTCGACCCGGTCGGTGCGGCCGCCGACGGGGGTGAGCTCGCCGTCGCGCTCCATCATCAGCACCGACTGGTCGAGCGCGAGCACCCCCTCCGTGATGTCGACGACGCGGTCGAACAGTGCCGCCTCGTCGTCGGCGTCGATCAGCGACGGCGCGGCTTCGTGGAGCCGCGTGATGCGCTCCTGGCGGTCGCGCAGGTCGGACTCCGCCCGGAGCCGGGCGTCGACCTGCGAGCCGTGGGTGACGAGCAGCTCCGCCAGCTCCAGATCCACCTCGTCGAACGCCGAGTACGCCGTCGAGAGCCCGGCGAACACGCCGTCGTCGCCGAACGGCACGACCAGCCCCGAGCGGTGGCGCTCGATCTGCTGTTCGGCCCTCGGGTGGTTCTCGATGTCGTCGACGATCGCGGGCTCGCCGCGCTCGAACACCGCCGCGACCATCCCGTGGGCCGGGCCGAGCCGGCCGGGGCGCTCGTCGCCGGTCGCGGCGCTCGGCTCGAACCCGTCGGCGTCACGGAGGTACAGCGCGGCGGCGTCGAAGCCGAGCACGTCCTCGGCGATCTCGACCATCCGGCGGTGGAGCCGCCCGCGGTGCTCGATCCCGACCAGCTCCGCCGAGCCCTCGTGGAGCCGGGCGATCCGCTCGCGGTTGGGCGTGCCGTCGACGGCCGCGGCGACGCGGTCGTCGAGCCCGCCCTCGTCGGCCTCGCTCACGTCGCCCCGCGTGGCGACCGGGGGCTCGTCGCAGTCGACGATCGGACAGCCGGCCTCCGAGGCCGCCGCCGCCAGCGCCGTCGGGATCGAGCCGTCACAGACGACCAGACAGTCCGGGTGGAGCTCCTCGAACGCCGAGCGGGCTTCCGACAGCTGGCAGGCGCGGCCGGTGAACCCGTCCCGTTCGAGCAGCGCACCGGCGCCCTCACAGGGTGAGTCACCGACTACGAGGATCTCGGTTCGACGTGGCACGAGTTGAACAGTTACTGTTCCTCTTGCGAGTCGGTCACATATGTGTTTCGGTAAGTCCCGTCACGGATGAACCACAACTGGTTGCCCGCGCCGGTCCGGCCCGCCAGTGTCCGGGCGTTGGGACGCGAACGACCCCGGAATCCTTTTGCCCGGCGGTAGACCACATCCGGTAATGAGCGAGCTCGAGAGCGAGTACCGTCTCGACTACTTCGCGGAGAACGGGTTCGAACGCCAGACCTGTTCCTCGTGTGGCGCCCACTTCTGGAGCCGCGTCGAGCGCGAGACCTGCGGGGAGCCGCCGTGTGAGGACTACGGGTTCATCGACGACCCCGGCTTCGACGAGGCGTACTCGCTGAACGAGATGCGCGAGCAGTTCCTGTCGTTCTTCGAGGAGCACGACCACGAGCGCGTCGACCCCGCGCCCGTCGCCGCCAACCGCTGGCGCGACGACGTGCTGCTGACCCAGGCGTCGATCTACGACTTCCAGCCCCACGTCACCAGCGGGCAGTCGCCGCCGCCGGCGAACCCCCTCGTGGTTTCTCAGCCCTGCATCCGGATGCAGGACATCGACAACGTCGGGAAGACCGGCCGGCACACGATGGCGTTCGAGATGGGCGGCCACCACGCGTTCAACGCCGACGAGGGCACCGACTACGCCTACGAGGGCGAGGTCTACTGGAAGGACCAGTGTGTCGAGTACTGCGAGGAGTTCTTCTCGTCGATGGGCGTCCCCCGGGAGGAGATCACGTTCATCGAGGACCCGTGGGTCGGCGGCGGCAACGCCGGCCCCGCCTTCGAGGTGATCTACAAGGGGCTCGAGCTGGCGACGCTCGTGTTCATGATGCTCGAGCAGGACCCCGACGGCGAGTACGAGATGAAGGACGGCAACACGTACTCCGAGATGGACCGCCGGGTCGTCGACACGGGGTACGGGATCGAGCGCTGGACGTGGATGAGTCAGGGGACGCCGACGGTGTACGAGGCGATCTACCCCGAGAGCATCGAGTTCCTGAAGGAGAACGCCGGCATCGACATGACCGAGGCGGAGCAGGACCTCGTCCACCGCGCCTCCAAGCTCGCGGGCCACATGGACATCGACGAGGCCGAGGACATGGAGGCCGCCCGCGACAACATCGCCGAGCGCCTCGACGTGGACGTGGAACGGCTCGAGGCGCTGATGGAGCCCCTCGAAGCCATCTACGCCATCGCCGACCACGCGCGCTGTCTCGCATACATGTTCGGCGACGAGATCGTCCCCTCGAACGTCGGCACGGGCTACCTCGCCCGGATGGTGCTCCGGCGTACCAAACGGCTGGTCGACGACGTGGGCGTCGACGTGCCGCTCGACGAGCTCGTCGACCGCGAGGCCGAGCGACTGGGGTACGAGAACCGCGACACGATCCGCGACATCGTCCGCACGGAGGAGCGCAAGTACCGCGAGACGCTGGAACGCGGCGGCCGGAAGGTGCGCCAGCTCGCCGACGAGCACGCCGCGGCCGGCACGCCGATCCCGACCGAGACGCTGATCGAGCTGTACGACTCCCACGGGATCCAGCCGTCGATGGTGACGGAGATCGCCGAGGAGCGCGGCGCCGAAGTCGACGAGCCGGACGACTTCTACTCGCTGGTCGCCGAGCGCCACGACGCCGAGGAGGCCCTGGAGGAGACACAGGAGGAGACCGACCGCGTCGACGACCTGCCCGAGACCGACCAGCTCTACTACGAGGACCAGGACCGCATGGAGTTCGAGGCGGTCGTCCTCGACGTTCTGGAGCGCGAGGAGGGGTACGACGTGGTGCTCGACCAGACCATGTTCTACCCCGAGGGCGGCGGCCAGCCCGCCGACCACGGCACGCTGGTCAGCGAGGACGGCAGCGTCGCGGTGACCGACGTCCAGCTCCGCGACGGCGTGATCCTCCACCGGACCGACGAGCGCCCCGAGAAAGGCGAGTTCGTCACCGGCCAGATCGACGCCGAGCGCCGCCGCCGGCTGATGCAGCACCACACCGCGACCCACATCGTCGGCGCCGCGGCGCGGCAGGTGCTCGGCGAGCACGTCCGGCAGGCCGGCGCCCAGAAGGGCGTCGACAGCTCCCGGCTGGACGTGAACCACTACGACCGCGTGAGCCGCGAGGAGGTGAAGGAGATCGAGCGCGTCGCCAACGGGATGGTGACCGACAACACCAGCGTCCGCCAGGAGTGGCCAGAGCGCCACGAGGCCGAGGAGCAGCACGGGTTCGACCTCTACCAGGGCGGCATCCCGCCGGGCGAGAACATCCGGCTGATCCACGTCGGCGACGACGTGCAGGCCTGCGGCGGCACCCACGTCAACCGCACCGGCGACGTGGGGACGATCAAGATCCTGAACACCGAGCCCGTGCAGGACGGCGTCGAGCGGTTCGTGTTCGCCGCGGGCGAGGCCGCCATCGAGGCGACCCAGCGCACCGAGGACGCGCTGTACGACGCCGCCGACACGTTCGACGTGAACCCCGACGAAGTGCCCGGCGCCGCCGAGCGCTTCTTCGGCGAGTGGAAGGAGCGCGGCAAGACGATCGAGGAGCTCAAGGAGCAGCTCGCGGAGGCCCGCGCGGGCGGCGCCGGCGCGGGCGAGGAGGTCGAGATCGACGGCACGATCGCCGTGATCCAGCGCATCGACGCCGACGCGACGAGCTGCAGGCGACCGCCAACGCCCTCGTCGGCGAGGGGAAGATCGCGGTCGTCGGCTCCGGCGCCGACGACTCCGCCCAGATCGTCGTCGGCGTCCCCGACGGCGTCGACATCGACGCCGGCGAGGTGATCGGCGAACTCGCCCGGAAAGTCGGTGGCGGCGGCGGCGGCCCGCCGGACTTCGCGCAGGGCGGCGGCCCGGACGTCGACGCGCTCGACGAGGCGCTCGAGGACGCGCCCGACGTGCTGCGACGGAAGCAGGCGGCGTAGGCAGGGATCACGGTTCGCCGGCTGGCGTAGCTATTTCTATCGGTGGAAGTACAGATGCGCGCATGTCCGACGTCCGACGGTATCGGAACGACCTGCTGATAGAGATCATCGCCCGGCGGCTCGGGTTCGAGCGACTGAGTGAGTGGCTTCCTGGGCCCGACATCTACCCGCCGTACCTGTTCGTCGCGGTCGGCCTGTTCGTCGAGTACGGATTCTTCGACACCTACAACTACTTCGTCACCGGGAAGAGCTCCTTCATCTCGCAACCGAACTCGTTAGCGATCCCACTGATGACGCTGCTCGCGGTCGTCGGGGTGCGCTATCTCCACGACGAATACGCCGACGCCGTGGTATCGCTCCACATCGACGACGGCCACGTCGACGAGTCCCACCGGAAGCGGTTCGAGGGGCTCCTCTCGCTTCGAGCCCGGCTGATGGCCTACGGTGGAGCGCTCGTTGCCAACTACGCCTTCGTCTTCGGGGTTCTCGGGATCGGCGAGCTGGTGTCGATCAGCGGCGTCGGACTCGTGCTGTACGGACAACTGGTCAGCTTCCCGCTGATCGTGATCCCCACGCTCGTCGAGTTGGCGATCTCCTACGTCGCCGTCCACCTGATCGTCCCGCGGCGGCTCGCCCGAGCTGACGTCGATCTGTTCTTCTACGACCCCCGGAACCTGGGTGGGTTCGAACCGATCGGCCAGCTTCTCAAACGATCCTACTACATCTACACCGGGGTCCTGCTGCTCTGGTTCCTGCAGACCCACGCACCCGTCCTGCTCGCGGGGGTGATCGACTCCCCGTATCCGGCGCCCGGCCCGATCTATCAGGTGGCGATCTCGGCGATCTGGTTCGTCGGTGTTCTGAGTATCGGCTACTCGATGTACCGGGTCCACACGCTGATGGAGTCGAAGCGGGAGGAACGCATGGCGGAACTCGAGCGGGAGATCAGGACCGCGGTGGACGACCCCTACCGAGTCCACCCGGACAACGTCGACGACTGGGACCGGTACGAGGAGGTCCAGGAGACGATCGCCCACGTTCGGAACACGAGCACCTATCCCACGACGTTCGCAATGTGGTCCCAGATCTTCGTCAGTGTGCTGCTCCCGCAGGTGTTGAACATGGCCGTCTCGCTTCCGGGGTAGCGGCTGGCCGTCGCCCCGTTACCGACTGTCGCATCGACACCGTCCCGACACACGGGAGAAGCGACCGATGCCGCCTCGATCGACGATACCGGTCGCTCGGTACGGGCGGTCGAGCGGCCGAGGGCGCCACAGCGAGTCCAGCCAGTGCCGCCCCCGCCGAGATAACGCGCGTTCTCCCACCAGGGGTGTCCGGAACGGTAAACACCGACCCGTCCGAACCCCCCGCCGTGCCCTACGCGAGCAACGACGGCGTCTCGCTGTACTACGAGACCGACGGCGACGGCGAGGCGGTGCTGTGCTGTGGCGACGTGGGACTGGGCGCCTGGCAGTGGGGCTGGCAGCACGCCGCCCTCGCGGGCCCCTACGAGACGATCGTCGCCGACACCCGCGGCTGCGGGCGCTCCGAGGACCCGCCCGCGGACTGCACCGTCGAGACGCTGGCCGCCGACGCGGTCGCGGTGCTGCGGGACCACGACGTGCGCGCGGCCCACGTCGTCGGCGCCGGCCTCGGCGGGATGGTGGCGCTCGAACTGGCCCGGACGACCGGCCGCGTCAAGTCCCTCACGCTGATCGGGACGGCGCTCTCGGGCGACGGCTACGACCCCGGGCCGCTCGCCGCGGCGCCGACGGACGAGACGGCGCTCCGGGAGTCGCTCGAGGCGGCGTTCTCCCGCGAGTTCGTCGACGCCCAGCCCGACGCGATCAGGCAGATCGTCGAGTGGCGCGCCGCGGAGGACGCCGACACCGAGTCGTGGGTGAAACAGGCCGCGGCGCTGGAGTCGTTCGCGGTCGACGCGCCCTACGAGATCACCGTGCCGACGCTGGTGGTCCACGGCACCGACGACCGGCTCTGCCCGATCGCGCGGGGGCGCGAACTCGCCGCCGACCTCCCGAAGGCGGAGCTGTTCGAGGTCGAGGGGGCGGGCCATCTCGCGGGCGTCGAGGCGTCGAAGGTGGTGAACGACCGGCTGCTGACGTTCCTGGAGTCCTAGCCCGACCCCGCGGGCGGATTTAACTACCCGACCCGCGAACGCGAGCGCATGCACCGACGCACAGTCGCGGGCGGCGGCCTGCTCGTCGCCGGCCTGCTCGGCTACGCCGCCGGCACCCTCGTCGCCTACCCCGGCCGGGCGTTCTCGCTCACCGCCGTCATGGTCGGGACCGTGCTCCTGGCGATCGGGGGGCTGCAGGCGGCCGGGGGTGATCGATGACGCTGCAGGCCGTCGTGTACACGCGCGACGGCGTCGAGGCGTACGACGACGTGGGCGCGGCCGTCGACGCGCCGGGGGAGACGTGGGTCCACGCCGGCGTCGACTCCGCGGCGGATCTGGAGCCAGTCCGCGAGCGCTTCGGCCTCCACCCGCTGGCCGTCGAGGACGTGCTCGACGAGCACACCCGCCCGAAAACCGAGGCGTTCGACGAGCACACGTTCGTCCTCGTCAAAACCACCCGCCTGAGCCAGCGCGACGACGTGGCGTTCGGGAAGGAGATCCACACGCAGTCGGTCGGGCTGTTCGTCGGCGACGGCTGGCTCGTGACCGTCGCGCCGCCGGGGCTCGATCTCGTGGCGCCGACGGCGCCGGCGATCGCCCGCAACAGCGCCCGGATCGCCGACCGCGGCGCGGACTTCCTCGCCTACCGCGTGCTCGACGCCGTCGTCGACGACTACTTCGACGTGCTCGACGAGATCGAGACCGACATCGAGGCCGTCGAGGAGCGCGTGCTGAACCACCCGGAGCCGGAGATCCTCGAGGAGCTCAACGCCGTGCGCCGGGACCTGCTCGCCTTCCGGAAGGTCGCCTGGCCGACCCGGGAAGCCGTCGGCACGCTCGCACGGGGCGACAGCCCGCACGTCGCCGAGCAGAACGAGAAGTACTACCGGGACGTGTACGACCACCTCGTCCAGGTCGTCGACCTGATCGAGACGTACCGCGACCTGACGAGCGGATCGCGGGATATCTACCTCAACGCCGTCTCCCAGTCGACCAACGAGGTGATGAAGACGCTGACGGTGGTCGCGACGATCTTCATCCCGCTGACGTTCGTCGTCGGCGTCTACGGGATGAACTTCGCGGGCACGCCGCTGTCGATGCCGGAACTGGGCTGGACGTACGGCTACCCGGCGACGATGCTGGGGATGGCGCTCGTCGCCGCCCTGATGCTCGCCCACTTCCGGCGGCAGGGCTGGCTCTGAGCGCCGGAGCGGCGGGGAGGGCGCCGACACGGGCCGGGCCCGATCGCCGGAACCGAACCCCTCTTGCCGGTGCCGGCGTGAGCCCCCGGTAGTGTCGCTGCTCTCGATCTTCGCCTCCGCTATCCTGCCGATCGTCCTGATCGCGGCCGTCGGCGTCGTCCTCGGCCGGGTGAAGGACGTGGAGCCCGGGCCGCTCAACACCGCCGTCGTGTACGTGCTCGCGCCGGCGCTGGTGCTGCACAGCCTGATGGCGACGGAGCTCGGCGGCGGGACGCTGCTGAAACTCGCCGCCGCCGTCACCGCGTTCACGCTGGGGATGGCCGCGATCGTGGAGCTCTCGGGGCGGCTGCTCGGCGTCGACGACGCCACCCTCTCGGCGCTGGTGCTGGTGGCGACGTTCCCCAACGCCGGCAACTACGGGATCCCCGTCAGCGACTTCGCGTTCGGCACCGTCGGCCGGGGCGTGGCGGTGCTGTACGTCGCGGTGCAGGCGGTGCTGATGTACACGATCGGCGTCTACGTCGCCTCCCGCGGC
Source organism: Halolamina rubra (assembly GCF_000739555.1). Lineage (GTDB taxonomy): Archaea > Halobacteriota > Halobacteria > Halobacteriales > Haloferacaceae > Halolamina > Halolamina rubra. The sequence goes on along the minus strand of NZ_BBJN01000011.1, from coordinate 95,617 downwards.
GGCGGCAGCGCGGGGCTCGGCGCCGTCAAGCGCGTGTTCCGCATCCCGCTGATCTACGCCGTCGCCGTCGGCCTGCTCGCGCGGGCGCTGGACCTCGTGCCGGCCGCCGACTCGACCGCGATGGAGACGCTCCAGCTGGTCGGCGACGCCTCGATCCCCGTGATGCTGCTGATCCTGGGGATCCAACTGGCGAACACCGACTTCGGCGCAGCCGCCCCCCAGATCACCGTCGCGACCGTCGGGAAGATGCTGGTCGCGCCCGCCGTCGCCGTCGGCGTCGCGCTCCTGCTCGGGTTCGACGAGCCGACGGTCGCCCGGACGTTCGTGCTGGAGTCGGCGATGCCCGCGGCCGTGACGCCGCTGATGCTGCTGATCGAGTTCGCCGACGACGTGGAGGTCGGCGGCGTGAGCGCGCCGGAGTTCGTCTCGACGGTCGTGGCGGTGACGACGGTGCTGTCGGTGCCGCTGCTGACGCTCCTGATCTCGGTGCTGCAGTCCGGGCTGCTCGTGTAGTCGCACGGCCGGTCCGCCTCGCGTTCCGGTTTCTCACCGCCGTGTCACGCTATCCCGAACCTATGGGACGTGACCACGTCACTAAGTGACTGAAAATTTATAATTGTGGTGTGGTACACAGTGGGTATGGACCGACCGGCGATGCCCCGCGCCGAGATCGTACGGTTCTACGCGTTCCGCGCGAGCCAGTCGGCGGGGTTCAGCCTCCCGATCTACGTTCTGTTCTTCCAGTCCCGCGGCCTCTCGCTCGCCCAGATCGGCGCCGTCGAGGCGCTGTTCACCGTGTTCGTCGTGGCCGCGGAGACGCCGACGGGCTACCTCGGCGACCGGTTCGGCCGCCGGGCCAGCCTGCTCGCCGGCACCGGGCTGTCGGCGCTGGGGATCGTCGGGTTCGTGTTCGCCCGTTCGTTCGCCGCGTTCGCGGCGATCATGGTCGTCCGCGCGGTCGCGGAGGCGTTCCGCTCCGGCGCGACCGACGCGTGGCTCTACGAGACGCTGGCCGGCGACGCCGCCGACGACCGGTTCGCGCACGTCTCCGGGCGCGCGAGCGCGATCGGGCTCGCGACGCTCGCGGGCGCCTCGCTCGTCGGCGGCGGGCTGTACGCCCTCGACCCGATCTACCCGTGGCTGCTCGAGGGCGTCGCGCTCACGACCGGGCTCGCGACCCTGCTCGGGATGGACGAGCCGGATCGCACAGTCGGCGAGGAGAGCGGGACGGCGCGCTTCTCGCCCGGGGAGACGTTCGCCGCGGTCCGGTCGACGCTCGCGAACCGCGCGGTCGGCCCGCTGGTGCTCGCAGTCGGGCTGCTCGCGGGGATCACGAACACGATGGAGTTCTACCTCCAGCCCGTGGCGGTGGCGACGCCGTGGCTCTCCGCGACGGAGCTGGGGCCGCTGTACGCCGGGCTCACGCTCGCCTCCGCGGGCGTCGCCGCGCGGGCGGGCTGGATCGAGGATCGCTTCGGCGCTCGCGGGTGGTTCTTCGTCGGTCCGCCGCTGCTGGGGCTCTCGCTGGTAATCGTCGCCATCGCACCCGCGCTGGCGCTGCCGGTGTTCGTGCTCGGCCGAGCGGTCAGGAGCGCAACGACCCCCATCTTCGGGCAGTACCTCAACGACCGGACCGACGAGGGCCGGGCGACGGTGCTGTCGGCGGCGTCGACAGTCCGCTCGCTGTTCACGGCGCCGCTGAACCTCGTCGGCGGGGGGCTGGCGACGGCGTACGCACTCTCGACCGGGCTCGGTGGGCTGGGCGCGCTGTTGCTGGTCGGGTTGGCGCTCACACTCGTCGCGTGGCGGCCGTCGGTTCCGATCGAAGCCGGCGAGCGAACGGAAGCGACCTGAGCGGTCGACCGCCTGTCGGTCAGTCGTCTTCCCTGCCCGGCTGACCGCCTGCCGGTCAGTCGTCCCTCGCGGTTGACAGCGTACCGCGAAGCACTAGTCGTCCGACGGCGGCGGGACGTTCTGCGTCGGCGCGGGCGTCGGCTCCGTCTCGATTACTGCGGACTTCCACGTCCCCCGTGAGAGCCACGCGACGGCGACGAGCGCGCCGACGATATCCCCGAGTGCGACCGCGGTCCAGACCCCGGTCGGCCCCCACTCGAGCGGGAAGGCGAGCAGGTACGTCGCCGGCAGGCGGACCACCCACAGCGCCACCAGCGAGAGAGCCAGCGCCGTCGTGGTGTTGCCCGCGCCGCGGAACGTCCCCATCGCGACCTGGAACGCGCCGAAGAACACGAACGCGACGCTCGCGATCCGGAGGTACGTCGACGCGTGGCCGATCGTCGCGACGGCCGCCTCGCTCCGGGCCGGCAGGAACACCGAGACGATCGGCTCGGGCACCGTCGCGACGACGACGGCGACGACCGCGAGCACGGCGACGACGAGCGTCATGCCGAGCTTGACGGCGCGGGTCGCCCGCTCGGGTTCTGCGGCGCCGAGGTTCTGGCCGACCGCGGTGTCGATCGCCTGTGAGAGCCCCATCGCCGGCAGCGTCACCAGCGAGAGCAGGCGGTTCCCCAGCCCGTAGGCGGCGACGACCGCCGGCGGGAACGTCGCGACCATCGCGGTGGCGATCACCATCGCCAGCGCGGTGCCGGACTGCTCCAGCGCGGTGGGGACGCCCAGCTCGACGATCTCCCGGACCGGCCCGGGCTCGGGGATCAGGTCCCGCGGCTCGATCGTCGGGCCGAGATCCGTGCCGAAGAGGACGTACAGTCCGGCGAGCGTCGCGACGGCCCGGGAGATGACCGTCGCGACGGCGGCGCCCTGGACGCCCCAGGCGGGGAACACCCACCAGCCGAAGATCAGGAACGGGTCGAGCGCGACGTTGACGACGACGGAGAGCACCATCACCACCAGCGGCGTCCGGGTGTCGCCGACGCCGCGCATCAGCGCCGTGAACACGAAGAAGCCGAACAGCGCCGGCGCGCCGAGGAAGAACACCCGCATGTACTCGGCCGCCAGCGGGACGACGCGCTCGGCGGTCGCGGCGTCGGCCGGCAGCAGGCCGAGCAGCGGCCCCGTCGCGAGGAAGCCGAACGCGCCGACGGCGACGGCGACGAGGCTGACGAAGCCGAGCGTCTGCCCCGCGATCCGGCCGGCCGCGCGCTCGCCGCCGGCGCCGGTGTGCTGGGCGACGAGGATCGCGCCCGCGGCGGTGAACCCGCCGCCGACGGCGATGACGAGGAACACGAGCGGGAACGCCAGGCTGAGCGCGCCGACGGCGTCCGCGGAGAGCCGGCCCAGCCAGACGGTGTCGACGAGGTTGTAGGCGACCTGGAGGAGCTGGATCGCCACCAGCGGCCACGCCAGCCGGACGAGCGGGCGCAGCAGGGGGCCCCGCGTAAGCGAGGCGCGTTCGGAGGGCGTGGAGGTCATTACGTATCGAAAGTCACGGGGGGTCTTGAAGACGAGCAACAGGCGGTAGCACGGTGCACAGCCACCCGCCGGGGGGCGCGAACCGCCGCCGTTTATTCCGCGGGCCGCCCAACCGGCGGGTATGACCATCGGCTTCATCGGCGGATCGGGCATCTACGAGGCGCTCCCGCTGTCGAACACGCGCGAAGTCACCGTCCAGACGCCCTACGGCGAGCCGTCGTCGCCGGTCACGATCGGCGAGTTCGGCGACACCGGCCGCGAGGTCGCGTTCCTCCCCCGGCACGGCCCGGACCACCAGCACTCGCCGACGAACCTCCCGTACCGCGCGAACATCTACGCGCTGAAGCAGGTCGGCGTCGACCACGTGCTCGCGACCAACGCCGTCGGGAGCCTCCGTGAGGACCTACCGCCGCGCACGCTCGTCGTGCCGGACCAGATCTACGACCGGACGAAACACCGCGACCTCTCCTTCTTCGGCGACGGGATCGTCGTCCACCAGCCGTTCGCCCAGCCGTACTGCCCCGAGATGGTCGACCACCTCAGCGACGCCGCCGAGCGCGTCGACACCGACGGCCACGTCGAGGAGGGCGGCACGTACGTCTGTATCGAGGGGCCCCAGTACTCCACGAAGGCCGAGTCGGAGTTCTACCGCGAGCAGGGCTGGGACGTGGTCGGCATGACGGCGATCCCCGAAGCCAAGCTCGCCCGTGAGGCCGAGATGTGCTACGCGACGCTGGCCGGCGTCACCGACTACGACGTGTGGAAGGAAGACCACGAGGTGACGCTACAGGAGGTGCTGGAGAACGCGTCGGCGAACGAGGACGCGATCAAGGCCGCGATCGAGGAGGCGATCCGGACGTTCCCCGAAGATCACGAGTGCAGTTGCCACAGCTCGCTCGAGGGGACGATCAACACGCCGACCGAAGCGATTCCCGAAGAAACGCGCGAGCGCGTCGACCTCTTCGTCGGCGACTACCTCGACGACTGAGTAAGCGCGAGACGAAAGACGCCGCGGGACTGCCGGAAGCTGCTTTTGGGCGCTAGTCGTCGTCCACGTCGACGTCGGCCTGCGCGTGGCGCTCCTGAGCGCGCTCGATGAACTCCTCGGGGAGCTCGTCGATCTCGCCGGCCTGCACGCCCCAGAGGTGGGCGTAGAGGCCGTCCTCCGCGAGCAGTTCGTCGTGCGTGCCGCGCTCGGCGATCTGCCCGTCCTCGAGCACGAGGATCTGGTCGGCGTCCTTGATCGTCGAGAGCCGGTGGGCGATCGCGAACGTCGTGCGGTCCTCGGTGAGCTTGTCGATGGAGCGCTGGATCAGCATCTCCGTCTCCGTGTCCACGTCGGAGGTCGCCTCGTCGAGGATCAGGATCTCCGGGTCCTTCAGCATCGCGCGGGCGATGGAGAGGCGCTGGCGCTGGCCGCCCGAGAGCTTCACGCCGCGCTCCCCGATCTCGGTCTCGTACCCCTCGGGGAGGTTCATGATGAACTCGTGAGCCTCGGCGGCCTTGGCGGCCTCGACGACCTGCTCGTGGTCGGCGCCGAACGTGCCGTACTCGATGTTGTCCGACACCGTCCCGTAGAACATGAACGTGTCCTGGGAGACGTAGCCGAGCTTCTTCCGGAGCGAGGGGATCGTCACGTCGCGGATGTCCTGGCCGTCGATCTCGATCGACCCCTCGTCCACGTCGTACATCCGGAGGAGGAGCTTCAGCACCGTCGACTTGCCGGCCCCGGTCGGGCCGACGAGCGCGAGCGTGTTGCCGCCGTCGACCTCGAAGTTGATGTCGTCGACGATGGTCTCCTCGTCGTAGCCGAAGCTCACGTCGTCGTACTCGACGCGGCCGTCGGTGACCTCGAGCTCGTCGGCGTCCGGGTCCTCGACGATCCGGGAGGGGGTGTCCATCAGGCCGAACATCCGGGCGCTGGAGGCCCGAGCCCGCTGGTACATGTTGATGATCGAGCCGAACTGCGCCATCGGCCAGATGAACCGCTGGGTGTAGAGGATGAACGAGACGAACACCCCCTCGTCGAGCGTCTCCTGGCCGCCGGTGATCCACAGCGGCGCCTCGCCGAGCACCCAGAGCCCGCCGACGGCGAACGTGATGACGAAGCCGACGCCGGCGATGACCCGCAGCGCGGGGAAGAACTTGATCCGGGTGGTAATGGCGTCCCAGTTGGCGTCGTAGTAGTCCATCGACACGTCGTCGACGCGCTCGGACTCGAAGCTCTCCGTGTTGAACGTCTTGATCACCTTGATGCCGCCGAGGTTGTTCTCCAGTCGGCTGTTGAGGTGGCCGACCGTCTTCCGCACGTCGGCGTACTTCGGCTGGATGATGTCGATGAACTTATACGTCACCACGGCGATGATCGGGATCGGCAGCAGCGTGATGGCCGCGAGCCGGGGGTTGAGCCAGAACAGGATGCCGGCGATGCCGACCACCATCACGGAGAGGCGGAACGCGGAGTTCATCCCGTCGTTGAGGAACCGTTCGAGCCGGTTCACGTCGTTCGAGAGGATGGACATCATCTCGCCGGTCTGCTTCTCGGCGAAGAAGTCCATGTTCAGCCGCTGCATCTTGTCGTACGTGTCGGTCCGGACGTTGTGCTGGATGTTCTGTGCGAAGGAGTTCCAGCCGTAGTTCCGGATCCAGTGGAACACCGACCCGCCGAAGAAGGCGAAGGCGATGGCGCCGATCGTGAACCAGAACTGCCCCTCGGTCGTGGCGGGGAGCCACGACTGCGGCACGATCGGCAGGTCGTAGGGGCGGTTGTCCCGGAAGATGGCGTCGATGGCGATACCGAGCAGGAGCGGGGGGAGGAGGTCCAGGATGCGGGCGGCGACGCTACCGAACAGGCCGAGGCCGAAGTAGGACTTGTACTTGGCCCCGTACTCGGCGAACAGCCGCCGCATCGGATTATCCGTCTTCTGACGGATATCCTCGAAGGGGTCGTCTTGGTCGGAGGGGTGTGACATTTCTTACGAGTTGCGACGTGAGGTGCGTTGAAAAACCTTTACGAATCGAAACACGCTGTCGTCGGGGTGAGCCGGGGGATTTCGCCGGTATCGACTGAGCGACCCGGGGAAGAAAGTAGTTTCTGGTGGGTTGTGGGGTGTGAGCGCGCCTCACAGCGGCCGGTCCTCGACGCCGGGGTCGACGCCGGCGGCGGCGAGGTCCTCGCGGATCCGCGCGCGGAGGGGGTCGGGGACGGTGTCGCGGCCCACGGGGACGGCGGTCTCGCCGTCGCCTTTCACCCGCCAGTAGAGCACGCAGTCGCTGGGCGCGTAGTACTCGATGCTGTAGCGGTCGCCGTCGCCGCGGTAGTGGACGCGGGCGGCGAACCCCTCGGCAGTCCAGCCCTCGCGCTCGGCGAGGGCGTCGACGGCGTCGTCAGTCACAGGTCGAGGTCGGGCCGCTCAAACCTCGGCCTTTCGGTGTTCCTCGGGGATCTCGACGCGGTCGCCGACCTCGATCCCGTGGTCGGTGGTGTACTCGTACGGGAGTTCGACGACGTACTTCCCGTACCCCTCGTAGGTGGGGCTGTCCTCGCCCTCAGGTGGGAGTTCGGCGTGGTGGATCGTGGTGACGGTGCCGTTCTCGGCGACGAACACCATGTCGATGGGGAACGCCATGTCCCGCATCACGTAGCCGTGGGTCGCCTCCCGGGGGTGGACGAACAGCATCCCCTCGTCGGCGCCGAGGGAGTCGTGGTCGCTCAGCCCGGTGTAGCGCTCGTCGTAGCTGTCGGAGACGTTCACCGAGACGGTCGCGAGCTCGGTGCCGTTCTCGCCGTCGACGAACGTGACGGTGGTCCGTTCCGCGCCGTCGCCGAGGAACAGGGCCGCCCCGGCGACGACGGCGGCGAGCGCGAGCAGCACCACGAGCCAGTCACGGTTCCGCACGCCCGGATGGTGGCGGTACGGGGTGCTAAGGGTTGCGACGCAGAGCGTAATCGTTATTCGCGCGGCGGCGGGAGTTCGGGGTACGGGCTCGTGGTCTAGTGGTTATGACGCTTCCCTTACAAGGAAGAGGCCGGTGGTTCAAATCCGCCCGAGCCCACTACTTCTGTGCGAACGAAGTGAGCACGACGTAGTGACAGCGAGGGCGGATTCTGAACCAGGGAGCGGGAGGTGAGCGAGCGAAGCGAGCGAACGGGAGCGACCGTGGTTCCAAATCCGCCCGAGCCCCCAGCACCCATCCGACCGAACCTCCAGAGCACCCATCCGCCCGTACCCCCCGATTCCGGGCGTCGACGCCGCCGAACCCGTCGGATAGCCAACCGAACCGCCCAACAGACCTTTTGGCGTGGGGGAGTCTCGACGCACAAGTCATGCAGCGAAGTCACGTCGTGATCGCCGTGCTCGTCGTCGTGGTCGCACTGGCCGGGGTCGTCGGCGCGCTCGTCACCGGGTTCGGGCCGGCGCCCGGCGGCGGCGACGCCGACACGTCGACGCCGTACGATGACACCGTCGTCGTCGAGTCGACCGACTCCGGCGGCGGTGGGGACGACGACGGCAGCGGCGGCGGATCGACCGCCACGGAGTCCCAGCCGCCGTTCTCGTTCGTCATCGAGAACATCACCAAGTGCGGCCAGACCTGTCGCGACGTGAACGCCACGATCGTCAACCAGCAGGACACCGCCGCCACCGGCGTCGAGGTGCACTCGGAGATCTACACCGACGGCGACCTGATCTGGGAGGGGACCTCAGACGTCGGGACGCTCGAGGCCGGCGAGTCGTACACCGACACCAAGCGCGTGAAGCTGAGCTACAGCGAGGCGTACAAGGTCCAGCAGAACGACGGCGAGATCCTGGTCAAAACGTACGTCAGAACCGACTCGGGGACGTACGTGTTCAAGGACGAGCGGAACGTGAGCTGATCGTCGCCGGGTCGCGGTTTTTCGAAATCCTTAATGCCGGATCGGGCGTCGTTCCGACTGCGCCGCCTTAGCTCAGACTGGGAGAGCACTCGACTGAAGATCGAGCTGTCCCCCGTTCAAATCGGGGAGGCGGCATTTTCCTGCGAACTCGTGAGGGAGCGAAGCGACCGAACCGTGAGCAGTGAAAACGCCCCCGACCCGATTTGAGCACGGAAGTCGCGCGCAGCGAAGCGAGCACGTCTTCCGGAGTTCAAATCGGGGAGGCGGCATGGCTTTTCGACACGAATCGCATTCGAGAGATTCGACTGAAGATCGAACTGTCCCCCTCCCCCGCGAGCGTCGGGCCCACGACCAAACTTCGTGTGGGTTTTTCTGTCGGCGAGCGAACTCGAACTGTCGATGCCCTCCACCACCCGCAGATGCCTACTCGCTAGCGTCGGTGTAGTAGGCGAATCGATCTGCGCCGTCGATAAGGGCTTCGTCGACGTAGCACGGGCGAACCTGTGTGAGCCCGCCGACTACCCACCCGATACGGAACCGTGACAGCCCCCACTCACACCACGACGCTCGGCACAGCCCACGACCGACAGCTCGCCTACGCGGCGTACGGCGACCCCGACGGCGTCCCCGTCCTCTTCCTCCACGGAACCCCCGGATCCCGCCGCCTGGGCGAACTGTTCCACGCCGACGCCCGCGACCTGGGCGTGCGCCTCCTCGCTCCGGACCGCCCGGGGTACGGCCGCTCCGACCCGTGGCCGGATCGCGCCGTCGGCGACGCCGGCAGCTACCTCACGGCGGTGCTGGACGACGCCGGGGTCGAGTCGGCTGGCGTCGTCGGGTTCTCCGGCGGCGCCGCCCACGCGCTCGCAGTTGCGGCGACGAGCCCCGAGCGCGTCGACGCCGTCGACGTGATCGCCGGCGTCACGCCGCCGAGCGCCCGGGCGGAGACGCCGACGCCACAGCGCGTGCTCTCGTGGCTGGCGGCGACGACGCCGACGCTGCTAGCCGGCCTGTTCCGCGGGCAGGCGTGGCTCGCCGGCCGACTCGACCCGTCGTTCGTGCTCGCCCAGTACACCGACGAGCCCGAGTCGATCCCGACGAACGCCCGCCAGCTCGTGACGGCGGATTTCCGCGAGGCGTTCGCGGCCTCCCGGTCCGGCGCCGTCACCGAGTTCCGGAACACGGCCGAGGCGTGGAACGTCGCCGTCGACGAGATCGACGCCCCGGTCCGGTTTCGCCACGGCGAGGCGGACGCCAACGTGCCGATCGCGAGCGCACGGCGGTTCAGTGAACGGCTCCCGACGGCCGAGTTCCACCGCCTCGCGGGCGCCGATCACCTCCAGACGCTGCTCCGGGCGGGGCCCGACGCGCTGGCGGCCCAGGCGGGCGACGGGGCGTGAGCCGGGGAAGCTTCTTCCCCCGACGCGACGAGGCGAGGACGATGCCCGATCCCGACACGCCGTCCGCGCGGAGCCGAACGCCGCTCAGGTACGTCATGGGGCTGCTCTACGTCGTCGCCGGCGTGAGCCACTTCCTCGCGCCGCGGGCGTTCGAACGGGTCGTGCCGCCACAGCTCCCGCGGCCGAAGGCGCTCGTCTACGTCTCCGGCGCCGCCGAGGTCCTGCTGGGCGTCGGCGTGCTGTTCGAACGGACCCGGCGACTCTCGGCGTGGGGGATAATCGCGCTCCTGATCGCCGTGTTCCCGGCGAACGTCTACACCGTCACCGACGACGTGGCGCCCGAACTCGTGCCGGAGCGGTTCGCGGACGCCGCCCGGATCGCGGCGTGGGTCCGGCTGCCGTTCCAGGCGGTGCTGATCGGCTGGGCGTGGCTGTACACCGGATCGAACGACGCCGACGGGTGAGCGCGGCGGCCGGTCCGGGGGACCGTGGTAATCACCAGCATTATGTCGACGGCGTGTGAAAGTTCGTGATAGAATGAGTCTGCAGAACAGCGCCCCCACCAACGTCGACCCGCAGCCCGAAGACCGGTCGCTCCTGGGCCGCGTCGCCGCGAAGCTCCGGCGCCACGTCGAGCGATGGGGCCGGCGCTACGTGGAGATGCGCGTCGACGCGCGAACGCGGTAGGCCGACTCGACTACCCGGGTTTCCGGTTTTCAGAGGCGTCGCTCCCCGTCACTCCTCGTCGATCCGCACCGTCAGCACGGGCACCGACGACCGCCTGACGACCCGTTCGGCCACGCTCCCGATGAGGTAGTGGTCCAGCCCCGTCCGGCCGTGGGTGCCCATGGCGATCACGTCCGTCCCCTCGCGCTCGGCGTAGTCGAGGATGGTCTCGTGAGGGACGCCCGACTCGACGACGCGCTCGGCGTCGACCGAGTCGGGGAGCATCCCGATGGTGTCGTCGACGGCCGCCTCGGCGCGTTCCCGCTCGCTCTCCTCCCACACCTCGGGGGCGAGCCCGCTCGACGGGCTCTCGAAGCGGTTCCTCGTGTCCGCGACCGCGAGCACGTGGACCGTCGCGTCGAACCGGTCGGCGATGACGCCGGCGTGGTCGGCAACCGCCGCGGCCCCGTCGCTGCCGTCAGTCGGGAGCAGGATCTGGTCGTACACGATCGGTGCTGGGGGACGGAACGCGGAGAAGCCTTGTGCTCGACGCCGGTCCGTCAGGAGTCCCCGAGTCAGACGACGTTGCCCGCCATCAGGAACAGCGCGACCGAGATGACCGCGAAGAGGACGCCGACGCCCTTCTGGATCAGCTCCGTGTCGATGGCGTTGGAGACGTACGGCGCGATCTGGCCGCCCGTGACCGTCGCGGGGACGGTGAACACGACCATGTTCCACGGCGTCGACGCGAGGCTGAGCGTGTGGCCGCCGGGGACGAACTGGCCGCCGAACACGTGGACGAGCGACGCGATCACCGCCGTGACGGCGACGACGATGTGGTTGGTGCCGATCGCGACGCGGACGGGCACGTCGGTCCGCAGCTGGGAGATGATCCCCAGTTCGCCGATGCCGAAGCCGGCGAGCCCCTGGAACACGCCGCCGACGCTGTAGTTCGCGAAGCGTTCGAGGTAGCCCGACCACGTGTAGTAGTAGGTGTCGCCCGCGCGATCGACGCGCGTGATGCTGCCGTCGGTGGCCTCGACGCCGGCCGCGCCGGGCTTGCCGGCGTCGTCGGGGAGGTCGCCCGACCCGTCGGTCGCGACCTCGGCGTCGCCGGAGGCCGCCTCGTCGGGCTCCTCGTGGCTCAGGTCGGCTTTGAGCATGAGCACCGAGGCGGCGATGAGCGCCAGCCCCAGCGCCGCGTGGAACAGCGGCGCCGGGATGACGAAGGAGAGCAGCGCCCCGCCGACGACGAAGGGGAGGCCGCCGACGACGAGCGTCGTCGCCAGCCGGCGGTCGACGAGCCCGTACTGGATGAACGCGACCGCGGAGCTGGAGAGGCCGAACGACTCGCTGATGAGGCCGACCTTCACGATCGTCTCCGGGGTCAGCGTCCCCCCCGCGAGCAGCGGGTAGAGGAAGATCAGGAACGGGACGAACAGCGCCGAGCCGCTGATGCCGACGGTGTTGACGATCGTCGCCCCGAGCAGGAAGAAGGGGAACAGCCACCAGTACTCCAGCCAGTAGCCGGTGCCGATCCCGTCCGGCGTCGGCGCGGCGAAGAAGACGCCGAGCACGAACACCACCGGGGCGGCGAACACGAACAGGTGCTGGTAGCGCAGGAACGACTTCTGGACCTGTTTCGGTGTGCTCTCGGCCATCGTGGTCACCGGGACTGCGCCAGCAGGTCGGGCGACGGCACCGCGTGGCTCGCGCTGGAGGACGAGTGGGAATTGGCGAGAAGGGACGGAACGGAGCTGCGCCGGGGGCTGTCGCGGGCGGCCATCAGCCGTGGCCCCCGTGGGCGCTGTACGCTCGAACGTCGGTGCGCTTGCGGCGGTTCTGGGACATGGACGACGGTATCCGTGACGACTGAAAAACCGTTCTACTCGGGGTCGTCGCCGCCCCGGTAGGCTCTTTCCGACCGGCGACGACAGCGGTGACCATGTCCGAGTACGGCCCCTACCGCCACCTCGACGCCACCGTCGACGCCGGCGTCGCGACCCTCACCATCGACCGGCCGGCGACGCACAACGCGCTGAACACCGCCGTGATGCACGACCTCGGCCGCGCGTTCGCCGAGATCGAGAACGACCGCGACGCCGTCGACGCCGTGGTGATCCAGGGCGCGGGCGACGAGGCGTTCTCCGCCGGCGCCGACCTCGCGGAGTACGCGGGCCCGTTCGCGGATCACGACCCAGAGCAGCGCGAGCGACAGGAGCGCTTCCACGAGATCTTCCGCGCGCCCCACGACTGTCACGCCCCCGTGATCGCGCAGATCGACGGGTTCTGTATCGGCGGCGGCCTCGTGCTCGCGCTGTACTGCGACCTCCGGGTCGCCAGCGAGCGCTCGACGTTCGGGCTCCCGACGGCCGCGGTGGGGCTGCTCCCCACCGGCGGCGCGACCCGGCGGCTGGTCGACGCCATCGGCGAGTCGACCGCGAAGGAGCTGGTGTTCACCGCCGAGCGCGTCGACGCCGCCCGCGCCCGGGAGATGGGGCTGCTGACCGACGTTGTCGCCGCCGACACGCTGGAGGAGCGCGTCGCCGAACTCGTGGCGTCGATGGGGGCGGTCGGCGACGAAGCCCGGACGCGTGCGAAGCGGGCGATCAACGCCGCCGTCGCGGCGCCGGACCCCGCGACCGCCCGCGAGCGCGAGGCGGCGCTCTGGTGGGAGCAGTTCGCGAGCGACGAGCGCCGCGACCGCGTCGCCGAGTTCGTCGAGAAGTAGGCTCAGGCGTCGTCGTCCGACTCGTCGTCGTCAGCCGCGTCCTCGTTCGAGTCGCTTTCCTCGTCGGCTTCCGCGTCGTCCTCGCTCTCCGCGGCCGTCTCTTCGTCCGCTTCCTCCGCTTCCTCGGGTTCTTCCGTTGCTTCCCCCGCTTCTTCCGCTTCCGCTGTTTCCTCCGCATCCTCGGGTTCTTCCGTTTCCTCTGCATCCTCCGCTTCCTCTGCTTCCTCTGCATCCTCCGCTTCCTCTGCTCCCTCCGCTTCCTCTGCATCCTCCGCTTCCTCTGCTCCCTCCGCTTCCTCTGCTTCCACTGCGCCTTCCGTTTCCGCTGCTTCCTCGGCCGCCTCCTCGTCGCCGTCCGACTCCGCGGCCGCCGCCTCCGCCGCGCTGTCGGCTTCGGTGTCGCCGCCCGCCTCCGCGACGGGGCCGACGCCGCCGACGACGCTCTCGCTCGGGTGCTCGTCGTCCGCCTCCGTCTCCGCCTCGGCGTACAGCAGGTACAGCACCGGGGCGATGAGGAGGACGAGGAACGCGATACCGGCGACGTATGTGAGTATGGGGTCGACCATACCACCCCGTTTTCCCGGGGGGACTGTATGTGCTACGGCTTCCGTCCGTCGGCTGTCAGCTCCCCCGTCGACGCGCGCAGTCCGGGGGACCGTCGGCCATTTGTCCGTCCGCACCCAACGGCGAGCGTGAGCGTGACCACCCTCCACCGGCCGACCCACCGCGACGCGCTCGCGGCGCTGTCGGCGGCGTTCGAGCGCGGGGAACTGGTCACCGTGTTCGGCCGCTGCACCGTCGAGTACGACGGCCGCGCGTCAGCCTCGCTCGGGGCGGGCGACCGCCTGCTGCTCCTCAAACCCGACGGCACCGCGCTGGTCCACACCGACGAGCAGCGCACGCCCGTCAACTGGCAGCCGCCGGGGTCGGAGCACCGCGCCGCCGTCCGCGACGGCCGCCTGCGCGTCCGCAGCGTGCGCGAGAACCCCGACGAGGAGCTCGACGTGCGGTTCGAGCGCGTCGAGCAGGTGTCGGCGCTCCCCGTCACCGGCGGCCGGAGCGTCGACGTGTTCGGCAGCGAGGAGGATCTCCGCCAGCGCGTGCTCGACGACCCGAGCCTCGTCGAACCGGGGTTCGAGCCCGCGGCGACCGAGCGCGAGACCGTCGCCGGCCCCGTCGACGTGTTCGGTCACGACTCCGCGGGCCGGCCCGTGGTCGTCGAACTCAAGCGCCGGCGCGTCGGCCCGGACGCCGCCGGCCAGCTGGGTCGCTACGTCGGGGCTCTCGCCCGCGAGCTCCCCGACGGGAGCGAGGTTCGCGGGGTCCTCGTCGCCCCCTCCGTCACCGACCGCGCCCGCGAGCTGCTGGCCGAGAAGGGGCTCTCTCACGTCGCGCTGAACCCGCCGGCGTCGTCGACGACGGGCGCCGAGGCGGCAACTGACGGCGAGGGCGACGCGTCGACGCCGGCCGCCGAGTCCTCGAGCGACGCCGCGGACGGGGAGCAGTGACGGGGCGGGCACGCATCGAAGGCTTTAATCGCCGGCTGGGCCTCAGAACAGGCAAGTAGCCATGTCTGACAAGCCCGCCTCAATGTACCGGGAGATCGACAAGCCGTCGTACACCCGGCGCGAGTACATCACCGGCATCCCCGGCTCGAAGATCGCACAGCACAACATGGGCGACCTGCAGGCCGACCCGCAGGACTACCCCGTGAAGATCTCGCTGCGCCCCGAGGAGACGCTGCAGGTCCGCCACGGCTCGCTCGAGTCCGCGCGCCTGTCCGCCAACCGCCACCTGATCAAGACCCTCGGCGAGGGGAACTACAAGATGGTGCTGCGGAAGTTCCCCCACCAGGTGCTGCGCGAGAACAAGCAGGCGACCGGCGCCGGCGCCGACCGTGTCTCCGACGGGATGCGGCAGGCGTTCGGGAAGCCGGTCGGCACCGCCGCCCGGATCAACGAGGGCGAGAACATCTTCACGGCCTACTGCGAGGTCGACCAGGCCGACGAAGTGAAGGAGGCGTTCCGCCGCGCGTACAACAAGATGTCGCCGCCCTGCCGCATCGTCGTCGAGCGCGGCGAGGACCTGCTCGTCCGGTAACCCCTCGCGGCTTCTCTCGTTCTCTCGCCCCGCCAGCGACGCCGCCGAGCGTAGCACCCTTCTTCCCCCCGGTCGAACGCCGCCGCGTGTCCTACCAGCGTCTCGCCCGCCGGCTGGCCGACGACCCCGCGCCCACGGTGACGACCCTGCCCGACGGGAGCGTCGACCGCTACTGTCGGCTCTCGACGGGCGCGCTCGACCCCGTCGATCGCCGGACGACGTTCGCCCGCGAGGCCGCCGCCGACGGGCGGAAGGGGTTCGACCTCGAGCCGCGGTTCGTCGAACCGGGCGGGCAGGCGGTCAACGCCGCCCAGCAGGCCCACGCCCTCGGCGCCGACGCCGCCTGCTACGGCCACCTCGACGACCCCGAACCCGGGCGGAACGTCCTCGCCGACCTGCCGTTCGACACCGTCTCCATGGGGCAGGCGGCGGTGGTGAACGTGCTCGACTTCGCGGACAGCGACCTGCTGCTGGTCGAGGCGTCGCCGGACCTCACGGCGTGGTCGCTGGCCGACCTCCGGGAGGCCGCGCCGCTGTCGACGGTTTTCGACGCCCACGCCCTCGTCTGTGCGAACTGGGTGTCGACACCCGGGATGGCAGAGGCGTTCCACGAGCTCGGCGACGCGTCGATCCCGCGCCGGCCGTTCGTGTTCGACCCCGGCGACGTGCTGGGGGGCGATCTCGACGACCACCGCGAGCTCCGCGAGGCGGTCCGCGCGATCGGCGACAGCGTCGACGTCGTGCTCTCGGTCAACCCCACCGAGCTCCGCACGCTCGCGGTCGCGCTCCCCGACCCGCCCGCGCCGCCGGTCGACGACCCCGACCGCGTCCGCGCCGTCCGCGAGGCGTTCGACGCCGCCGCGGTCGTGAAACACGGGAAGGCGGAGGCGCTGGCGGCGACCGGCGACGGCGTCGTCCGCGTCGAGAACCCCACCGTCGACGCCTGCCGGCAGGTCGGCGGCGGCGACCGCTTCGACGGCGGGCTGGCGGTCGGCCTGGGCGCCGGCTGGGAGTGGCCGGTCGCGTTGGCCTGCGGGAACGCCTGTGCCAGCCACTACGTCGCGACGGAGGAGACCGCGTCGGCGGCGGGGCTGCGCGCGTGGCTCGACGAGCGAGAGCTGCGGTAGACAAGACGGGCGACGGTCGACGCCGCTACTGCTCGGCGACGATCCGCTCGACCGCGCGCCGCGGGACGTTCACCGAGTCCCCATCGAGCGTCCGCGCCAGCGCGGCGGCCGCGGCGCCCCACGCGAGCGCGTCGCCGACGCCGGCCCCGTCGTTCTCCCCGGCGAGTCGCTTGGCGTGGAACGCGCCGACGAACGCGTCGCGGGCGCCCGTGGCGTCGACGGACTCGCCCCGGACCGCGTCGGTCTCGTGGACCTCGTCGTCGTGGACCGCCAGCGCGCCGCCGTCGCTCCGGAGCAGCACCACCGTCTCCAGCCCGTGGTCCGTCCGGAGCGCGTGGGCGGTCTCGATCGGGTCGCCGTCCTCGCCGAGCACCGTCCGCGCGGCCGACGAGGAGACGAACAGCACGTCGACGGCGGGGAGCAGCGACTCGCAGGCGTCCCGGGCGGTCGCCGTCGACCAGTCGCGTTCGCGGTAGCGCAGGTCGAACGCGGTGGTCGTGTCGCTCTCGCCGGCCGCGGCCAGCAGCGACCGCGTCGCCGCCGCTGCCTGCTCCGAGCGGGCGACGGTGGCGCCGGCGACGTGGAAGCGCTCGGCGTTCTGCACCGGGTTCAGCGGCACGCTCTCGGCGTGGACCCCCTCGAACGCGGCGCCGTCGGCGTCGCGGACGACCGTGCTCCCCCGCGGTTCGGGACCGGTCTCGACGAACGCGGTCGCGAGCCGTGCGTCGGCGTCGGCCCACGAGATCCCCGTCCGGACGCCGTGGCGCCGCAGGTCGGCGACGACACGCTCCCCCAGCGGCGAGTCCGGGAGCCGCGAGAGCCAGACGGCGTCGGCGCCCAGCCCCGCCGCGGTGACGACGGCGTTTCGCTCCGGCCCGCCGACGGCGGCGGCGAAGGAGTCGCTGTCAGCGAGCTGACGGCCGCGCCCGGCGCGCAGTCGGAGCGTCGCCTCGCCGAACCCTACGAGGTCGAACATGTCCCGTCGCTCGGCCGGTCGCGTGAAAAATCCTCGGCGGCTACTGCGTCTCGATCTCGCGTTCGAGCTCGCGCAGGCGGTCGACGCGGTTCTCGGTGCTCGGGTGGGTGCTGAACAGCTTGCCGATGAACCCCGAGCGGATCGGGATCACGAAGAAGGCGTTCATCTCCGCGGTCTCCCGGAGGTCCTCCTGGGGCACGCGGTCCATGCTGCCGTCGATCGTCATCAGCGCCGACGCCAGCGCCGACGGGTTGCCCGTGATCGCGGCGGCGCCGCGATCGGCGGCGTACTCCCGGTAGCGCGAGAGCGTCCGGATCAGGACGAACGAGAGGATCCAGACCGCGAAGGAGACGCCGATGGCGACCAGCACCTGGCCGCCGCCCTGTCGCTGGCGGCCGCCGCCGAACAGGAAGCCGAAGCGCACGACCATGAACGCCAGCGTCGAGAGGAAGGAGGCGATCGTCATCACCATCACGTCCCGGTTCTTGACGTGGGCGAGCTCGTGTGCCAGCACGCCCTCGAGCTCCTCGTCGTCGAGGCTGCGCAGCAGCCCGCGGGTCACACAGACGGTCGCGCTCTTCTGGGACCGCCCGGCGGCGAAGGCGTTGGGCACGTCCATGTCGGAGACGGCGACGGTGGGCTTGGGGAGATCGGCCTGCTGGCAGAGCCGTTCGACCGTCGCGTGGAGCTCGGGGTACTCCTGGCGGTCGACCTCGCGGGCGCCCATGCTCCGCAGCGCGAGCTTGTCGCTGAAGAAGAACTGGCCGAGCATGAACAGCCCCATCACGACGACGATCCCGCCCATCCCGAGATCCGTCAGCGAGAGCGCGGCGATGAAGACGACGTAGAGGAGGCCGAGCAGCAGCATGGTGATCGCCATGCGCGCCCGCAGCCCCCAGTCCGGTTTCCACTCCATGACGGTGAATAGGCGTTCAGTCGGTTAAACCTCTCCCCACGGTCGCCGCCACCGTGGGGGCTTTCACGCCGGCGACTGGTGGGTCGGTATGGACACCGTCATCGTCACGGGCGGCCGCGGCGCCTCCGGGCGCTGGGTCGTCGATCGCCTGCGCGAGGAGTACGAGGTCGTCGTCGTCGACCGCGACCACCCCGGCTTCGGCGCCGCGGGCGTCGAGAACGTCGACTTCCGGGCCGCCGACCTCACCGACCGCGGCGCCGTCCGCGAACTGGTCGCGAGCGTCGGCCCCGACGCCGTCGTCCACTGGGGCGCGATCCCGGCGCTCGGCCGCCACCCCGAGGGCGCGGTGTTCGAGAACAACGCCGTCGCGGCGTACAACGTGCTCACCGCGGCCGGCGAGGTGGGCGCCCGGATCGTGCAGGCCTCCAGCGACGGCGCGTACGGCTTCTTCTTCGCCGACGAGGAGCTGCTGCCCGACGAGCTCCCGGTGACCGAGTCCCACCCGCGCCGGCCGGAGGACGGCTACGGGCTCTCGAAAGTCGCCGCCGAGGAAGTCGCGGCGGGCGTCGCCCGCCGGCACGGCGTGCAGGTGGCGTCGATCCGCCCCTCGTGGATCCAGGAGCCCGGCGTGTACCCCTGTCGCGAGTCCGACTACACCGAGGACCTCGGCGCCGGCGCGGGGAACTACTGGTCGTACGTCGACGCCCGGGACGTGGCCGAGATGGTCCACGCGGCGCTCACAACCGAGTTCGCACCCGACGGCGGCCACGAGGCGTTCAACTGCGTCGCCGCGGACAACGCGCTCGGCGAGCCGCTGGAGGAGCTGCTGGAGCGCTACTACGGCGACGTTCCCGAGGCCGGCCCGGGCGTCGACGGCGACGGCGGCGCCTACAGCGTCGCGAAGGCCGCGGAGCTGCTGGACTGGACGCCCGCGCACTCCTGGCGCGACGCCGCCGACGAGGCGGTTCCGCGGCCGGAGCTCGTGCAGGACTGACCGAGCCGGTACCGAACGAGCCGGGACGGAACCGGCCGCCATCGACCGCGAAGCGAACCCCTTTGGCCCCGCCCGTGTAGGCTCAGCCATGCGACTCGCACGGATCGAGACCGGCGACGGCGTCGTCGCCGGCGAGTACGAGGACGGCGTGGTCCAGCGCGACGGCGACGAGTACGTAGTCGGCGAGGACGGCCGGCTCGCGCCGCCGTGTGACCCCTCCGCCGTCTACTGCATCGGGCGGAACTACGCGGAGACGCTGGACCAGAAGGGGTACGAGCGCCCCGAGCAGCCGACGTTCTTCATCAAGCCGCCGGCGTCGGTGATCCCCCACGAGGCGCCGATCCCGTACCCGGCGTTCTCCGAGGAGGTGACGTACGCGGGCGAACTCGTGGCCGTCATCGACGAGCGCTGTCACGACCTGACGCCTACGGAGGCCGAGGACGTGGTCCGGGGGTTCACCATCATGAACGACGTGGATGCGCTGGACCAGCCGGGGCTCACCTCGCGGAAGGCGTTCGACGGCTCCGGGCCGCTGGGGCCGTGGCTCGAGACCGACGTCGACCCGCGAAACCTCGACATGTACACCGAGATCGACGGCGAGCGCCGGCAGGAGGCGAACACGGAGCTGATGCTGTGGGGCCCCTACGAGCTGATCTCGTTCCTCTCGGAGCGGTTCACGTTCCGGCCCGGCGACGCGATCGCGTTCGGGAGCCCGGGCAACCCCGGGACGATCGAACCGGGCGACGAGGTGGAGATCTGGTACGAGGGGATCGGGACGCTGCGGAACACGGTCGAATAGTCCGATAGGGAGGCAAGCTTCTCAGTGTCAGCAGTAGCGACAGCGACCGTATCGGCAACGGCATCTCGTTCGTAGCACACTTGCGACCGCCACGCGCCGGGCACGAGGCCCGGCGCTGCCTCCAGTCCCCACCCCTCCCCCCGCGGGCGTCGACGACGACGCCCGCGAGGCGTCCACCGCGACCGCAGCGCGGCCGCGGTGGCGCGCGACGTGAGCCCCTGCGTGGGCGAACGAGCGCGCGAGGGACGAGCGACCGTACGGGAGCGAGTCGGCTGGGGTGGGCGTGGTTGCGGTGTGGGGCGGTGCGGTCACAAGTGGTCATGCATCGAGATGCTGTCGCGGTTCGCGGTAGCGGCGACGTTCGAACCACCCAGCCGAGCAGCGTCGAAAGTCCACCATCCCCCTCCCACACCGTATAGCGCGGGCCTTATCAGTCCGAGCCGTCCAGTTTCCGGTAATGAGCAAGTCCGGCGAGTTCTGCCCTCGCTGCGGCGACGACGTGCCCGAGCGCCCCGAGCCGCTCCCCGGGGAGCCGCGGGACCGCGACGCCGCACTCTGTGACGCCTGCTACTTCGAGCAGTTCGACCTCGTCGACGCGCCCGACCGCATCGAAGTCCTCGTCTGCTCGCGCTGTGGCGCGGTCCACCGCGGCAACCGCTGGGTCGACGTGGGTGCGAAGGACTACACCGACGTGGCCGTCGACGAGGTCGCGGAGGCCCTCGGCGTCCACCTCAAGGCCGAACAGGTCCAGTGGGGCGTCGACCCCGAACAGGTCGACCAGAACACGATCCGCATGCACTGCACGTTCTCCGGGATCGTCCGCGGCACGCCCGTCGAGGAGCAGGTCGTGGTGCCCGTGAAAGTCTCCCGGGGCACCTGCAAGCGCTGTGGCCGCATCTCCGGCGGCGCCTACGCCGGCGAGGTGCAGGTCCGCGCCGACGAGCGCGAGCCGACGAAAGCGGAGCGCGAGCGCGCCATGGAGATCGCCCACGAGATGGTCGAACAGCGCGAGGCCGACGGCGACCGCGACGCGTTCGTCACCGAGGCGAAGGAGGTCGACGACGGCGCCGACATCAAGCTCTCGACGAACAAGCTCGGCCGCGCGCTCTCGAAGCGGCTGGTCGAGGAGTTCGGCGGCGACTTCGAGGAGTACGCCACGCTCGTCACCGAGGACTCAGACGGCAACGAGGTGTACCGCGTCACGTTCTCGGTCCGCCTGCCGCGCTACCGGCCCGACGAGATCATCGACCCCGAGGACGGCGACGGGCCGGTGCTCGTCACCTCCGTCCGCGGCAACCTCAAGGGCACCCGACTCGCCTCGGGCGAGCGCTACGAGGCCCGCTTCGACGAGGAAGACGCGCCCGACGCGCTCCGGCTGGGCGACCGCGACGACGCCGTCGACACCACTGTCGTCGCCGTCGAGGACGAGCACGCGGTGCAGGTGCTCGACCCCGAGACGTTCGAGACGGTGAGCATCCCCCGACCCGAGTTTTTCGACGCCGACGCCGACGAAGTGGCGGTGCTCAAGTCCCGCTCGGGGCTGCATATGGTGCCCGACGCGGGCGCGTGATCGGCCGGCCCGGCGACGGAACTTAAGCCGCTGGCGCCGCTGGATGGGGTATGGAGTGGAAACAGGTGCTCGCGATCGTCCTAACCGTCCTGATGCTCGGCTCCTCGATCGCCTACGCGCTGGCGCTCTGAGGCGGTTCTACGGCCGGTACTCGCGGTTTATCGCGTCGAACACCCAGCCGAGGATCGGCCGGCTCGTTCCCTCGGGCCGTTCGACGGTCACGTCGTTCCACCGGTCGTAGCGGTAGCGCTGCCAGTCGGTCTCGTCCCCGTTGTCCGAGCGGATCGTGATCGACCGGAGCCAGCCCGACTCCGCGTCGACGGCCACCGTGACGTTGGCGTCGAAGCTCTCGGGGGGCGGCGCGGCGTTCTCGGAGCTGCCGAGCAGCCGGCTGGCGACGGTGTCGTTGTCGGTCCGGAGCCGGATCGTCTCGTTCGACTCCGAGACGGTCGTCTCGACGGCCGGGCTCGCGAGCGTCGCCGCCAGGTCACTGCGGTCGAGGCGGTCGGCATCGGCCCAGAGGTTCAGCGCCCGCGACCGGCTCCGGTCGGGGTCCTCGGGGAAGTCGTAGTACGTCGCGCTGACCGCGTCGGCGTACACGTCCGGCCCGCTGCCGAAGTACCCCTCGCCGTTGTCGGTGTCGAACTCGCGGTCGCTGCGCTCGACGGTGTAGCGCAGGAACACGCAGCCGCCGTCGCGGCGCGTGACGTTCGCCTGGTCGCAGGGCGTGATCCAGTCCATCCGGTAGTCGTTCGTCCCCGTCGCGTTCAGCGCGTCCAGGGCGACCTGCTCCGGCGGGCCGTCGGTGTCGACCGGTTCCGGCTCCGGTGGCGAGTAGAACGGGTCGGCGACGCCGACGGTGCCCATCACCAGCGCGGTGAGAACCGCGGCGATCGCCATCCGGCGGAGGATGTCGTCGCCGAACCGGGCCCGGAGGGCGTCGGTGAGTCGGCTCACGAGTCGCCCCATACGTCCCGACTGGTGTGACTGCTCATCCGTCACCCCATACGTCCCGACTGGTGTGACTGCTCATCCGTCACCCCATACGTCCGAAAGCGGATGGTTCTCACGCTTCTCGGCTTCGGCCTCGGTCTTGTTCGCCGGCGCGTCGCCGCCAGAACTGGACGAGCTCGTCGACGACGATCCCGCGGACGAACTGGCCGACGCGGTCGTCGAGCCGCCTGACTGCCGCCCCGCGCTCCGCCCGGAGCGCCCCGACGAGCGCGCGTTCGGGCTGGCGTCGACGCCCGCGAGCGCCGCCGCGGGGTCGGGCTCCGGGAGCGTCGGCTCGGAAAGGCGGTCGACCTGATCCTGGAACCAGCCCGGGATGTCGGTGCTCGCGCGGTCGAACAGCTCCAGCAGCGAGTCGTCCGCGAGGTAGGTGGCGCCGTAATCCTCCGGCGAGCGGACGACCCGGCCGCAGGCCTGGA
Source organism: Halolamina rubra (assembly GCF_000739555.1). Lineage (GTDB taxonomy): Archaea > Halobacteriota > Halobacteria > Halobacteriales > Haloferacaceae > Halolamina > Halolamina rubra. Next base: position 72,642 of record NZ_BBJN01000011.1, on the reverse strand, counting down.
TCACGGTTCTGAGAGCGGCGCGGTAGTACCACGCCCACTGGCCCTCCTCCAGTCGCTGCTCGACGCGGGAGTCCTTCGTGTTGAGGTACGGCGCCTTACAGAGCACCTGCCAGCGACAGAGGTCGCCCTCGAGGTTGAGCGCCTCCTCCATCTTCACCGAGAGGAACAGCTCGGGCTCGTCGCTGGCTTTCCACGCCTCGAGCTGAGCGTCGCGGTTCTCCCGGTCGTGGACCCTGACGCGGCCGGCGACGCCGAGCTCGGCGAGCCGATCCGCGAGTCGCTCCTGGATCCCGTAGGAGTGGCAGTGGACGAGCCCCTTCTCGTCGGCGTGTTTCGCCATCAGTCGCACGACGAGATCCGCGATCCTCGGGAGCGTGTCGTCGCGGTGCTCGTAGGTCATCTTCCCCTGCGTCGTGTCGTACAGCGGGCGGTTCTCGACGGGGAACGTGTGGCCGACCTCGACGAGGGCGACGTTCTCGGGGTCGAGGCCGACGCCGCGGCAGAACGCCTCCTTGTTGAGGATCGTCGCCGACAGCAGCGCGAACTTCGAGCCGCGGTCCCAGACGGTGTGTTTGAGGTACTTCGCGGGGTCGAGCGGCTTGATCGAGACGGCGCCGCCGGCGCCCTCGGGCTGGTCGACGACCCACGTCGTCGGCGAGTTCGGGTCGCGGTAGTCCTCGGCGAAGTAGGCGAGTTCGCTGATGAGCTCCTGCAGGCGGTCCCGCCGGGCGGCCTCGTCGGGCGTGAGTTCGGGCTTGGCGAGCAGCCCGTCCTTCTCGGCCTCGCAGCGCTCGAGCAGCTGTTCGGCGAAGCGGACGGCGCCCTCGACGGGGTCGCCGGTGGCCTCGGCCACGTCGGGCACCTCCACGTCGTCCCAGACCGGTACGCGCCGGGGGGAGAGCTCGACGGCGGCGTACATCTCCGCCCACTCCGCGAGCCCGTGAGCCTCGTCGACGACGACCACGTCGCGCATCCGGAACACGTCGCTGCCGGCGGTCTGCATGAAGTACGCGAGCGTCATCGCCGCGATCGGTTGGTTCGACGCGATCGCGCGGTCCGAGAAGTACGGACAGCGGTGGCGGACGGTGCAGTCGAACCCCTTCTTGCGCACGCAGGGGGCCTGATCCACCGGCGTGTCGTGCTCGCCGGGGAGGATGCAGTCGTAGTTGTTCTTCCCCCGGATCACCCGGAAGTCGTCGAGCAGGTCGTCGGCCTCCACGTCGTCGAGTTGGCTGACCTGCGGGGTGGTGTAGTAGGCACCGGTGGGCTGGGCGGGGTCGGCCTCCTCGACGGTTCGGGCGGCGCCCATGATCGAGCGCGCGAGGAGGGACTTGCCGCTGCCCGTCGGCGCGCGCACGAGCACCACGTCGTTCCCGGCCGCGAACGCCTCGCGGATGTCCGCGAGCGCCCGCTCCTGGTTGCCACGGAAGGAGGGCGCGGGGAACGAGTCGGGGATTCGGGCGGGTTCCACTCTGTATGGTGGTACGCGGTCGGCCGGATGAATGTAGCGAACGTCTCCGAGGCGAACGGTTCCGAGGCGGCGACGGTCAGCCGCCGAGGGACAGCGACGGTCAGCCGCCGAGGGGTAAAACGTCTCCGAGGCGAACGGTTCCGAGGCGAACGTCTCCGAGGCGACGACGGTCAGTCGCCGAGGGGTAGAACGTCTCCGAGGCGAACGGTTCCGAGGCGACGACGGTCAGCCGGCGAGTGGTGAAACGTCCCCTCGGTGATGTGGAGACACGGGTTCGGATTTCGAAACTCGCTGCGAGAACCGCAGCCGCAACAGCATCTCGACGCTAGACCACTGGGACGGCGACCGCAACAGCAACTCGAAACTAGACCACTGGGACCGCAGAGCGCCGGACACGAGGTCCGGCGCAGCCCGGTTACCCCCCCCCCCCCCTCCCCCGCGGGTGCCGACGCTGGTGCCCGCTAGGCGTCCACCGCAACCGCAGTAGCGGTGGCGCGAAACGCGAGTTCCTCCGGGACGAGCAAGCGCGAGGGAGGAGGGCGAAGCCCGACGAGGTTGGGGAGGCCCGAGGCCATGCGGTGCTGTGCCGTCCTCAGAGGTATAGGTCACCCCGCGGTGGTGTCGGCGGTTGCTGTCACGGTGCTGTTGCCGTGGATCGTCAAGACTCCCGAATATCGCCCAACATTACCCACAAATTATCGAACCACGTCCGCCTCGACGCTGCCGAACCCCTCGACCTCAGCGCGGACGTGGGAGCCGGGCTCGATCACGCCCGCGCCGGGCGTGCCCGTCGAGATCACGTCGCCGGGTTCGAGCGTCATCACGTCGGAGTGGTACGCCACCAGCTCCCGGGGCGGGAACGTCATGTTGCCGACGACGTTCTCCGCGACCGTCTCGCCGTCGATCACGGTCCGGACGGTGGTGTCCGAGAGGTCCGTCCCGGCCTCGGGCATCGCGAGGTGCGGACCCAGCACGAGGAACGTGTCGAAGCTTTTCGCCCGCGTGAGGAACCGCGGGTTACGCTGGAGGACGTCCTCCGCGGTCATGTCGATCACCGGCACGAACCCGGCGATCACGCTGTCGGCGTCCGCGGCGTCGACGTTCCGGCAGGTCCGACCGATCACGACCGCGAGTTCGGCCTCGGCGGTCACGCGGTCGCTGATCTCGGCGGGCGGGAGGCGGATCGGGCCGCCGGGGCCGGTCGCGGCCGTCGTCGGCTTGAAGAAACTCGCCGGCTCGTCGGGGGCGTCCTCCGAGAGGTCGCCGGCGTGTTCGACGTAGTTGAGGCCGATACCGAACAGTTTGCCGGGCTCGGCGATCGGGGCACCGAGCGAGCGCTTCCCGCGCGGGATCCGCTCGGCGGTCGCCGCGTCCGGGTCGGGGAGTGTCCCCGCCGCGGCGGCGGGAAGCGCGTCACGGACGCTCGCGTGCTCGGGCGCGGCCGCCGCGAGCGGGACGAACCCGTCGTCGTCGCCCAGCAGCGCGTCGCCGTCGGCGGTTCGGGCGAGGTAGCGCATCAGCGCCACCCCGGGGTCGGCGCGTCGTCGGTTCGTGGATCGGTGGCCATACCCCCTCACCGTCGCCGCCGCACATCAACGTCCCGGACGCCGGCGGGGAACAGCGTTTTGTGGGCTCCCCGAGAGAAGGACGTATGAGCATGGAGGAGCCCGAAGCCGACGTTCTGGACTCCGCCATCCCCGTCGACGAGCTCGCGACAGGCAGGAGCGTGCTGATCCGGGGACCGGCGATGTCCGGCAAGTACGACCTGCTCCTCCGCCTCCTCGGCTCGCTCGCGGACGCCGCGCTGCTCGTCTCCACCAGCCGCCAGGCCACCGGCGCGCGCGCCGACTTCGCCGCCTACGGCGACCCCGACCGCTTCGGCATCGTCGACTGCGCGAGCCGCGCGCAGGGGCGGGACGACGACGAGGACGGGCTCGTGCGCTACGCCTCCTCGCCGAAGAACCTCACCGAGGTGGGCGTGAAGTTCACCGACCTGGTCGACGCGGTCGGGGACCGCGGGATCGACCACGTGGCCGTCGGCGTCCACTCGGTGTCGGAGCTGCTGATGTACTGGGACACCGAACGCGTCTACCAGTTCCTCCGGGTGCTGCTCGCGGAGGCGCGGGGGCTGGACTGGCCCGCCGTCGCCGTCGTCGACGACGACGCCGCGAGCGAGCAGGCGGTCACCACGCTCACCCAGCCGTTCGACGCCGTGATCACCACCCGCCGGGACGACGAGGGGCGGGCGTTCCGCTACCAGGAGTCGGGGCGACAGCCCACCGACTGGGTCGCGTTCTGATCGCCGAGTCGTCCCACTTTTGCCCGCGCCACGCCAACCGCCGCCGATGGCCGAGTTCGACCCCGACACGTTCGAGGAGGAGAAGTACACCGACCACTTCACCGAGCTCCAGCGCGCCTACAAGAACGCGTTCGAGACGATGAGCGAGGACCACGACTCGGACCTGATCCACGCGATCGACCAGCAGGTGCTCAACGAGTCCGAGCCCCACTTCGTCGACGGCGCCTTCGAGGTCGAACTCCCCGAGAACCCCGCGGATCGCGTGACTGCGGTGAGCGTCGACGACGAGACGCTGACGGCGACGCTCGCGGAGTACACCGACGAGATCGCCGCCGAGCTCCACGGGCTGTTGGGCGTCGAACCGCCCGAAACCGACGGCTGAGCCGGCTTTCGAACGTGTTCGGGGTGACCCGAACCAAAGGCATAAGCCGCCCGCTCGCCAAGCGAGAGTATGAGCACGGAGAGCCAGTCCGGCGACGACGACCTTCGCGAGCGCGTCAGCAACTTCCTGCGACGCAACTTCCCGCAGATCCAGATGCACGGCGGTTCGTCCTCGATCACCCACCTCGACCGCGAGGCGGGCGAGGTGCACATCCAGCTCGGCGGCGCCTGTTCGGGCTGCGGTATCTCCCCGATGACGATCCAGGCGATCAAGTCCCGGATGGTGAAGGAGATCCCGGAGATCGAAACGGTGCAGGCCGACACCGGCATGGGCGGCGGCGCCGACGGCGACCTCGGCGGCACCGGCGGCAGCAGCATGAGCCCCTCCTTCCCGGGCGAGGGCGACGACGACGGCGAGGACGACGAAGGCCCGCAGGCGCCGTTCTAACTCGCTCCCGTTCAGTTCCCGTGTTTTCGACCGCGTAGCGGCCGCGCCGGGAGTCCCGGACTACCACGCCTTTTTGCCTCGGAGCCCCAACCGACGCCCATGAGCGAGGAGTTCGACAAGGAGGCCGAGCGGGAGAAGCTCCGCGAGAAGCTCGAGAAGGACGAACGGAAGCGCCAGGAGACCCAGCGCATGAGCGAGCTGCTGCTGCAGGGCGCGACGATGACCAACGACCATTGCGAGCGCTGCGGCGACCCCCTGTTCCGCGACGGCGGCGAGACGTTCTGCCCGACCTGTGGCGGCGACGGCGCCGAAGCGCCCGAGGGGGCGGCGACGGGGGGCGACGAAGCGGTCCAGCAGCAGCCCCAGGAGCCGTCGTCGGGGCAGCCCCAGCAGCAGCCGGCCGAGCAGCAGGCTGCCCAGCCACCCGCGACCGAGTCCCCGCCCGGACAACGCGGCGACGGCACGCCGACGCCGGCGGGCGTCGACGCGGGGCGTCAGGAGCCGACTGCGGCGCCGCCGGCCGACGATCCGCGGGCAGAGCTCCGGCGCGCAGTGACGACGACGGCGCGGAAGGCGAACGAGGCGACCGACCCCCGGACCGCGAAGCAGTGGCTCGAGGCGTCGAAGGAGGCGGCCGAGGCGCTGGACGCGTTGGGGGAGTAGGTGTTCGGTTGAACACGGCGTAGGGGCCGACGCTGGGACACGGAGGCCCCAGCGGTTCACGAGCCGTCGCCGGTGTACTCGCTCCCCACGACCTCACGCAGCCGATCCGCGGTGACTTCTCCGATCCCGTCGACTTCCAGCAGGTCTTCCTTCCGGGCGGTCATCACCGCCTCGACGGTGCTGAACTCCTCGAGCAGCGCCCGCGCCGTCACGGGCCCGATGTCGGCGACGCTGCCGACGACGTACTCCTGCTGTTCGGCCAGCGTCTTCCCGGATTTCTCGCCGTGGACCGACACCGTGCGGTCGCTCTCCTCCTGTTCGCGGCCGGCGACGACCTCCAGCAGGTCGGCGGTGTCGTCCTCGTCCTCGGTGCGGAGCACGCTGGCGTCGAAGTCGATCGCGAGCGAGGAGAGCGCACCCCGGATCGCGTTGGGGTGGACGTTGCGCTCGCCGTAGAGGTCCTCGCCCTCCAGGATCACGACGGGTCGGGCGTACGCCCGCGAGAGGTCGCCCACCTGCTCGAACATCGAGCGGTCGCCGCCGGTCAGCGTGTCGAGGAAGTCCGCGACGGACTTGCGCTCGACGGCGACGCGGTCCGAGAGCACGTAGTCGCCGACTTCGAGGGTTTCGAGCCGCGTCCGGACGCCCTCCCGGCGGGAGAGCTCCTTCGCGATCGGCGAGTCGAGCTCGCGCTGGTCGACGACGATCTCGATAACGTCCTCCTCGGGGTCGGAGTCGGCGGTGGCGACGACGCCCTCCTCGGCATCGTCGTCGTCTGCGGCCTCCCCGGTATCGGCGTCGGCGTCGTCGCTCTCGCCGTCGCCGGACTCGGCGAAGTCGTCGAGTCCCGGGTTCAGTCGCTCCTCGCGGGCCTCGCCGTCGTCGCCGGTCGAGGCGCCGTCGAACTCGGCGAGCGACTGCTGGGCGTCGTCGAGCTCCTCCTCCACCTCGTCGGCGACGCCTTTGAGCTCCCGGAGCTCGTCCTCCATCTCCTGCTCGCGCCGGCGGGCGATCCAGAAAAAGGCCTCGTCCCGGGTGTCGTTCGCCATCAGGACGACCACCTTCCCCTCGGCCTGTCGGCCCGTCCGCCCCTTCCGCTGGATCGAGCGGATCGCGGTCGGGACTGGCTCGTAGAAGAGGACGAGATCGACCTCGGGCACGTCGAGCCCCTCCTCGGCGACGGAGGTGGAGACCAGCACCTCGAACTCGCCGTTGCGGAACTGGTCGAGGCGCTCCTGCTGCTCGTTCTGGGTCATGCCGTCGGAGCCCTCCTTGTCGCCCTGGCCGACGAACTTCCGCGTGTCGAAGCTCTTTCCGAGGAACTCCGTCAGCGCCTCGGCGGTGTCGCGGGACTCGGTGAACACGATGACGCGCTCGCCGTCGCCGATGCCGAGGGTCTGGGCGAGCAGGATGCGGGCCTTCGAGAACTTCGGGTGCAGGTCGTCGTACGTGTCGGCTTTCCGCATCGCGCGGCGGACCCGCGGGTCGCTGACCATGCGCTGGCTGGCCTTCGACGCGCCCGAGGAGCGGGCGTCCTCGCGCTGGCGCTCGAAGTACCGGCGGACGGACTCGACGGACTGGGTCTCGACGAGTTCGACCGCGCGGCGGAGCTTCATGATCTCCGCGTGGGTGCTCATCCCCTGGTACCCCTCGCTCTGGTCGTTGTTGATCAGCTTCTGCAGTTCGGCGCGCATCCCGTTGAGCTTCTTCTGGGAGAGGTCCGGGCTGGTGGCGTTGGTGACGCCGAGCTCCTTCAGGTCCTCCAGCCGCTCGGTGATCACCTCGTTCAGCAGTTCGCGGATCTCCAGGATCTCCTCGGGCAGGTCGACGCGCTCCCACTGCACGTCGGTGTCGTGGGTGAATCGTCGACGTCGGCGTCGTCCTCGGTCATCACCTCCACCTCCGTGATGCCGAGGTTCTCACAGACGGTGAGGATCTCCTCCTCGTCGCCGCCCGGCGACGCCGACATCCCGGTCACGAGCGGGTCGGCGGCGTCGGCGTGGTAGCGCTCCGCGATGTACACGTAGGCGTAGTCGCCGGTCGCGCGGTGACACTCGTCGAACGTGAGGTGGGTCACGTCCGACAGCGAGATGCGGTTGCCGACGAGGTCGTTCTCGACGACCTGCGGGGTGGCGATCACGATCGTCGCCGACTCCCAGAGCTCCGCGCGGTCGTCCGGGCTGACCTCGCCGGTGAACACGACGATCTCCTCGTCGGGGATCTGGAGCGCTTCGCGGTAGAACTCGGCGTGCTGCTGGACCAGCGGCTTCGTCGGCGCGAGCATGAGGGCTTTCCCGCCGACCTCGTCGAGCCGCTCGGCGGTGACGAGCAGGGAGACGGTGGTCTTCCCGAGCCCGGTCGGGAGGCAGACGAGGGTGTCGGCCTCCTGTGCGGTGCCCGCGAGCTGGAGCTGGTACAGTCGGCGCTCCAGGAGCTCCGGCGTCAGCAGCGGGTGGTCGATCCGCCCCACGTCGTCAGTGGCCGCCATTTACCCCTACTGGGGCGCGCTCGCCGATAAGGGTTCGGCGAGCGGGGTGGAACTGAAACGGGGGCGCTCCGCGGCGGCTCAGACGATCTGTTCGCCGTCGTCGTCGTAGACGGCGATCGCGTCGACGGGGCAGGCCCGCGCGGCGAACTTCGCGTCGAGTTCGGCGTCCTCGGGCACCTCGCGGACGAACCGGTCCTCGTCGGCCTCCTCGGCGTCGACGAGGACGGCTTTCCCGGCGTCCACGTCGCGCTCGAAGGCGTCCCACTCGGCGACGCACTGGAACATCCCGATACAGGTGTCGCGATCGTACTCGATGCGCATGTGGGTCGGTTACACGGGTGCGGTGGTAAGTGGTACGTTCCGCGGGTCGGCGCCGCCTGTCACGTCGTCGACGCCCAGTGAGCCATTTATCCGTTTCGAACACCGTACTCCTCTCTGTGCGACACCCAGGACTCAAACTGCGGATGGCGCTCGTCGGCGGGATCCTCGCCGCCTTCTACCTCGTCGCCGTCGCGGCGGCGATGGTCACGTTCGGCACGGGAATCCTGCCGATCGCCATCGTCGGCAGCATCCTGCTCGTCGGCGTCCAGTACAAGGTCGGGAAGTGGGCGGCGCTGCGCAGCGTCGGCGCCGAGGAGCTCCCCGAGGGGCAGTACCCCGAGATCCACCGCATGGTGGAGGAGCACGCCGAGGGGATGGGGATCGACAAGCCGGAGCTGAAGATCGCCCGGATGGGCGTTCCCAACGCCTTCGCCGTCGGCCGGAAGGGCGCCGGGATCGTCGTGGTCTCCGAGGAGGTGATCCAGCTGCTCGACCGCGACGAACTCGAGGGGGTGCTCGCCCACGAGCTCGCCCACATCGCCAACCGCGACGTGGTGACGATGCAGCTCGGCCAGGGGATCGCCTCGATCGTCGGGATCGTGGCGCAGTTCGCGGTGCTGCTCACCGGCGACAACGACATCGCGGACTTCTTCCTCGCGATCGTCGTCGGCAACGTCGTCCAGTTCTTCGTGATGATCTTCGTGCTCGCGATCTCGCGGTACCGCGAGTACGTCGCCGACGCCGACGCGAAGCGGGCCATCGGCTCGGGCGACCCCCTCGCCCGCGCGCTGGAGAAGATCAGCCAGGGCAACCAGCGCGCCGCCGGCGCCTCGCAGTCGGCCGGGCGCGGCCGGCGTGACCGCCGCCAGGAGTCGGGCGTCGACCAGCAGGTGAGCGCGCTCTGTATCTCCAGCCCCGACACCGGGTTCCTCCAGAAGATCGTCTCGACGCACCCGCCGATGGAGGAGCGCATCGAGCGGCTTCGCTCGTGATCCGGGAGCTGCTCGCCGTCGCCCTCGGCGCGGTGCTGGGGCTCGTCCTCGTCGTCGCCCCGGGGCCGGCGATCCGGCTCTCCGTCGTCGGCGGGCCGACCCAACGGCGCGGCGACTACGGGACGGACAAGCCGGTTCCGGAGCGCTGGCGCTGGATCGCCCGCGCGCTCGGCGTCGCGTGTCTGGCGATCGCGGCGTGGATCGGCTACCGGACGTTCGTGTGAACCGGGTCGGCTGAAAAAGAGCGGCTACAGCGCGTTTCTACAGCGATTTCCTCCCTGGACGGCCGACCGTCGCCGTCACAGCACCTTCGTCACTGGACGGTTGCTAACCGCCGTCACAGTACCTTCGTCCCCGGCTCGGCGCCCTCCTTCGTCGTCAGCAGGTCGGCCTGGTCGCCGGCCGCGAGCACCATCCCGTTGGACTCGACGCCGAACAGCTCCGCCTTCTCCAGGTTGGCGAGGACGATCACCTTCTCGCCGACCAGGTCGTCGACGTCGTGGAGCTGCTTGAGGCCGGCGACGATCTGTCGGGTCTCGACGCCGATGTCGACCTCCAGCCGCACCAGCTTGTCAGCACCCTCGACGCCCTCGGCCGACTCGATGCGGCCGACGCGGATGTCCAGGCTCTCGAAGGTGTCGAAGTCGATACGCTCGTCGATCAGGGGTTCGAGGTCGCTCTCGTCCATGTCGGTGTCCTCAGTCTCGTCGTCGGTTTCGTCGTCGTCCGTGGTCGCTTCCGCGATCTTCTCTTCCAGCGCCGCGTCGAGCTCGTCGACGCGGTCGTCCTCGATCTTCTCGAACAGTTCGTCGGGCTCGTCGAACGCGCCCGGCTCGGTGTGGACCGCCTCGGTCTCGGCGGCGTGTACGTCGGCGTCGATGCCGAGCTGGGCCCAGACCGTCTCGGCCTTCTCCGGGCAGATCGGCTCGAGCAGCACCGCGACGGCGGTCGCGACCTGCAGGCAGTCGCGGATCACCGCCGCCTGCTCGGCGCTGCCGTCCTCGAGCTGCCACGGCTCGTGCTGCTGGATGTACTCGTTGCCGAACTGTGCGAGTTCGACCGCGGCGTCGCCGGCGTTGCGCACGTCGTACTCCGTGACGGCGCGCTCGAACTGCTCGACGGCGTCGTCGATACGCTCGCGCACCTCGTCGCTCACCTCGGCGTCGGGCGTGCCGTCGAAGTTCCGCGCGGCGAACAGCATCGACCGGTAGACGAAGTTGCCGACCGTGCCGACGAGTTCGCCGTTGACCCGCTCCTGGAAGCGCTCCCAGGTGAAGTCGAGGTCCTGCTGGAACCCGCCCATCGTGGTGAGGTAGTAGCGCAGCAGGTCCGGGTGGAACCCCTCGTCGAGGTACTCCTCGGCCCAGATCGCGCGGTTCCGGCTGGTCGAGAGCCCCTTGCCGTCGATGGTGACAAAGCCCGTCGCACAGACCGCGCGCGGTTCGGCGTGGCCCGTGGCGTGGAGCATCGCCGGCCAGAAGATCGTGTGGTGCTGGATGATGTCCCGGCCGATCACGTGGACGATCTCGCCGCCGTCGCCGCCGTCGCGGCCCCACACCGCCTCCCAGTCGTACTCGTCGGCGCCGACGCGCTCGGAGTACTGCTTCGTCGAGGAGACGTACTCGATCGGCGCGTCGACCCAGACGTACAGCACGAGTTCCTCCTCGCCGGGGTAGTCGATCCCCCAGTCCATGTCCCGCGTGATACACCAGTCCTGTAGCCCCTCCTCGATCCACTCCCGGGGCTGGTTCCGGGCGTTCGAGGTCCCTTCGACGCGGTCGAGGAACTCCGAGAGGTAGTCCGCCAGCTCGGAGACGGCGAAGTACTTGTGTTCGCGCTCGCGGTACTCCGCGGGGTTGCCAGTCAGCGTCGAGACGGGGTCCTCGATCTCGCCGGGTTCGAGGTGACGACCGCAGCCCTCGTCGCACTCGTCGCCGCGGGCCTGCTCGCCGCAGTACGGGCAGGTGCCCTCGACGTAGCGGTCGGGGAGGGGCTGGCCCTCCTCGGGGTCCCACGCGACGAGGATCTCGTCCTCGTACACGTAGCCCGCGTCCTCGAGCTTCTCGACGAACTCCCGGGTGATCTCGGTGTTCGTCGCGTCGTTCGTCCGGCCGTAGTTGTCGAACTCGACGTTGAACTCCGGGAACGTCTCCTCGTACTTCTCGTGGAACGGCATCGCGAACTCCTCGGGCGAGATGCCCCGCTGGGCGGCGCCGACGGCGATCGGGGTGCCGTGCATGTCCGACCCGCAGACGTACGCCGACTGCTGGCCGAGCTTCTTCAGCGAGCGGTTCACCGCGTCCGCGGCGGTGTACCCCCGGAGGTGACCGATGTGGAGGTCGCCGTTCGCGTACGGCAGCCCACAGGTCACCACCGCGGGGCGGTCGGTGGGGAACTCCTCGTGGCTCATCTGGTCGTGGATTGATCGATGCGGGCCTAAAGCCCGCCGGTTTCGGTGGTCGCCCGGCGAGCTTTGCGGCGGCCGAACGGCCCTTATGTGTACGGTCGAAACGGCCGGCCATGAACCGCGCCGACCCGCCGGAACCCGACGACCGGGTCGACGAGTATCTCGCCCGGGTGCGGTCGCTGCCGGGCGACAGCGTCGCCGGCGCGTTCGCCCCGCCGACCGCCCACGAGCGTGCGGACCCCCACGACGCCTTCGCCGAGACGTTCATCGCCGACGCCCCGCTCGACGGCCCGCTCGCCGAACTCGACCTCGCCGTGAAGGAGAACCTCGCCGTCGGCGGCGTCACGACGACCTGCGGCACCGACTGCTTCGCGTGGACGCCCGAGATCGACGCCGTCGCCGTCGAGCGCCTCCGGGCCGCGGGCGGCACGATCGTCGGCACCACCGACATGGACCCGTTCGCGTTCGGGACGACGGGCGAACTGAGCGCGCGCGGCCGGACCGAGAACCCCGGCGTCGAGGGGCACGTCCCCGGCGGCTCCTCCTCGGGCAGCGCCGCCGCCGTCGCGGCCGGGAGCGTCGACGCCGCGCTGGGCACCGACACCGCCGGCAGCGTCCGCATCCCGGCCGCGTTCTGCGGGATCGTCGGCTACAAGCCCACCTACGGGCTGGTGCCCGCGGAGGGCGTCGTCCCGCTCTCGCCGTCGAACGACCACGTCGGCGTGCTGGCCCCGACCGTCGAGACGGCCGCGCGGGTGCTGGAAGCGATCGCCGGCCAGGCGGCGACGCGGCCGGCCTCGCTGGCCGCGCCCTCCCGGCTCGAGTTCGCCGACGACCTCGACCGGGAGCCTGAGGACCTCTGTCTCGGCGTACCCGCGGCGTTCATGGAGGCGGCGACGCCGGGCGTCGAGGCCGCGGTCGAGGCCGCGGTGACGAAGGCCGCGATCGAACTCGACGCCGAGGCCGACTCGGTCGCGTTCCCGGAGGCCGGCGCGGTCGTCGACGCCAACGACGCCGGGACGGTGATGGAGTTCGCGGCGCTGCTGGAGCAGGGGAGTCTGCTCGGAACGGGCGCCAGAGCCGACCTCCGGGCGGCGCTCCGCCGGGCGAACGAGCGACGCGACGCGCTCCCGGATCGCGTGCGGCAGCTGGTCGAGACGGGTCGCCGCCTGCGCTCGCGGGCGCCCGACGCGTACGGCCGGACGTGGGACGCCCGCCGGCTGGCGGTCCGACGCCAGCAGGCGCTGTTCGCCGAGGTCGACGTGCTCGCGACGCCGACGACGCCGATCACCGCGCCCGCCTTCGGCGCCGTCCCGGGCGAGGGCGGGCCGTCGGTGCGCGACACCGTACAGAACACCGCGCCGTTCAACGCCACCGGCGCGCCCGCGGTGTCGGTCCCCTGCGGCGAGATAGACGGGTGCCCGGTCGGCCTGCAGTTGGTCGGCCCGCCGGGGGCCGACGGGTTACTGCTCCGTGTCGCGGCGTCGGTCGAGCGGGCGCTGGCTCAGCCCAGCCAGAGCACGAACACGACGTAGCCCGCGAGCATCGACGCGACGAGCAGGAACACGGCGACGCCGGAGGCGAGCATCCCGGCGGTCGCCCAGAGCGCGTTCTCCAGGGACTGCTCGAACGCGCGGTCGTCGCGGCGCAGTTCCAGGAGGAACACGGTGCCGAACATCCCCAGCAGCACGCCGAGGGGCCCGAACACGAACAGCAGCGCCAGCCCGGCGACGGCGGCGAGCAGCGTCGTCCGGTTGCTCGTTCCGCGCGCCCGGCCGGCGATGGCGCCGCCGAACAGGTCGACGACGAGCGCGAGCAGGCCGACGACGGTGAAACTCGCCAGGAGCCAGAGCGCCATTCCGTCGCCGTGGAGGAACTCGGCGTAGATTCCGGCCAGCGCGAGCAGCCCCGACGGCAGCCCGGGGACGACGCTGGCGACGACGGCGGCGACCAGCAGCGCCAGCGCGAGCAGCGTCACGGCGTCGAACACACCGGCACGCACGCGCCCGAGCGGGAAGAAGGTAGCTCGCCCGTCCCGGCGGCCGGCGAACACTTATGTGCGTCGCGCGGCCTTTTTCAACACATGCCCATCGACCCGAACTTCGAGCAGAACCGCGAGAAGGTCGACGAGGAGAACGGCGTCGCGGTGTGGGGGCCGGTCGACCCGCCGGAGGAGGAGGGGATCCACGGCACCCACGTCGCGGTGGACTACGACATCTGCATCGCCGACGGCGCGTGTCTGGAGGACTGCCCGGTCGACGTGTTCACCTGGGTCGACACGCCGGACCACCCGACGAGCGAGCTCAAAGTCGAGCCGACCCACGAGGACCAGTGCATCGACTGCATGCTCTGTGTCGACGTCTGCCCGGTCGACGCCATCGACGTCGACCCCGGCCGCGCGGGCCGCATCTGAGCCCGCGCCGCCCGGCCGCTCGCACCGTTCTGCTCGCGGGTCGTGCGCTTCTCTCGCGGTGAACCGTCGGTTCGCCCCCTCGAGGGGTGGCTTTCGGACAAACAACTAAGAGGTTTGTCGCCAACTATCACGGGAGTAGCTCACAATGCACACAGTAGTTCTGACGAAGGGCGTCCCCGACTTCCGCGAGGGGCAGGTCGCGTTCGACGAGGACGGCCACCTCGAGCGGGGGGCGACGCCGACGGTGATGAACCCGAACGACAAACACGCCCTCCGGGCGGCGCTGCAGACCAAAGTCCGGAACGGCGGCCACGTCAGCCTGATGAGCATGGGCCCGCCGGGGTTCAAGGAGGTGCTGCGGGAGGGGATGGAGTCGGTGTACGCCGACGACGCCTACCTGGTCTCCGACCGGGCGTTCGCCGCCGCGGACACGTGGGCGACGTCGATCGCGCTGACGACCGCCATCGAACGCCTCGACGAACACGTCGCGGAGGACGGTGTCGACATGGTGTTCGCGGGATTCAAGACGGCAGACGGGGAGACCGGCCACACCGGGCCCCAAACCTGCTGGGGGCTGGACTGGCCGATCCTCACCCACGTCGTCTCGCTGGACATCGACGAGGAGGCGGGGCGGGTCCGCGCGAAGCGGCTCGTCGAGGGCGACATCGAGGAGATCGAGACCGTCGAGGCGCCGCTGCCCTGCTTCGTCGTCGCCGACCCCGAGTTCGAGCCGACGTACCGGAAGGCCGCCCACCGGCTCACCCACAAGGACCTCCGGGAGGAGACCCGGGAGCGCGCCGAGAACCACGAGGAGCACGTCACCGTCTGGGACCACGAGGAGCTCAACCTCGACCCCGACTACGTGGGGCTCGACGGCTCGCCGACGATCGTCTCCTCGGTCGACCCCATCCCGCGGGCGCCGGCCGAGCGCGACGCGACGATGGTCGACCCGGAGGACGGCGAGGCGATGCGGGAGCTAGTGGAGGAGATGGCGCCGCTCGCGGGGGGTGAGTGACCGTGGCGCTCGACCCCGACGAGCACACCGTCGCCGAGCTGCGCGAGGCGGTCGGGGAGATCGACGACCCCGACGAGCTGGAGTCGATACTCGCGGCCGAGCGCGACGGGCGGAACCGCACGACGGCCGTCGACGCCGTCGAGGCGCGCCTCGACGCGGTCCGGGAGGAGGCCGACGAGAGCGGCTCCGGGGCGGCGGCCGACGACCTCCCGTTCGATCCGGGCGAGCACGACGTCTCCGAGATCGGCCCGCTGGTGAACGAGATCGAGGACGTGGACACGCTGCGGGCGCTGCTCGACGCGGAGGCGGCCGGCGAGGACCGCACGCCGGTGAAGACGGTGATCGAGTCCCGCGTCGAGAAGTTCGCCGACGAGGGCGAAGAGCCCGACGCCGACGAGCTCGACCTCGCCGAGATGTCCGCCGCCGACGTGGGCAACGCCGTCCAGGACATCGACGACGGCGACGTGCTGCGGGGCCTGATCGAGCGCGAGGAGGCCGGCGAGGACCGCGACAGCGTGAAGACGCTCGTCCAGAACCGCATCGACTCCGTGGAGGGCGAAGCGGAACAGGAACTCGAGCCCGATCTCCCGCCCGAGGAGAAACACCCCGAGCTCGACCACCCGACGGCGGACAAGCGCCACGTCCGCGCGCTCGAGGACGGCAGCTACGGCGACATGTGGGTGTACTGCGAGACCCAGGCGGGCGACCTCGTCGACGTCTCCCGGGAGATGCTCGGCAAGGCCCGGGCGCTGATGGACGGGTACAACGACGAGTACGACGCGGACGAGCAGGTCGTCGCGGTGCTGATCGGCGACGACGTGGCCGATCTCGCCGCGGACTGCGTCGCCTACGGCGCCGACGTGGTGGTGTACCACGAGGACGCCCGGCTCGAGCGCTTCAACCACAAGCCCTACGCCGAGGTGTTCTGCGACGTGGCGCGCTGGGGCGGCGACCCCGGCGCGGGCAACCCAGAGCCGGCGGACTGGCGCGACTACGACGAGCCGCGGTACGTGCTGTTCCCGGCGACGAACAACGGCCGGGACCTCTCCGCCCAGGTGCAGGCCGAACTCGACTCCGGGCTCGCCTCGGACTGCTCGGGGCTGTACATCGAGGACGCGGTGATCTCCAACCCCGTCAAAACCGGCGGCAGCAACCGCACCTTCGAGCGCGTGCTGCACATGAAGCGGCCCGACTTCTCCGGCTTCGAGTACTCGACCATCCTCTGTCTTGACAACCCCGGCCGGGAGTTCCACCCGCAGGGCGCCTCGGTGATCCCGGGGAGCTTCGACGTGCCCGAGCCGGACCCCGAGCGCGAGGGGGAGATCGTCGAGCGCGACGTGGCGCTCGACGACGACTGGTTCCGCGTCGAGGTGACGGAGTACGATCAGCTGGAGGGCGGCGTCGACCTCACCGGCCACGACGTCGTCGTGGCGATGGGCCGGGGGATCGGCGACGACCCGACGCGGGGGATGGAGCTGGCGCTCGACCTCGCGGACTGCTTCGAAGACGCCGACGTCGGCGTCTCCCGGGGGATCGTCACCGGCTCCTACCAGTTCGACGGCCACGTCGAGCAGTACACCGCCGAGGAGCGACAGATCGGCGAGACCGGCCAGGAGGTCGAGCCCGACCTCTACGTCGCGGCGGGGATCTCCGGCGCGATCCAGCACAAGGTCGGGATGGACGACTCCGACACGATCGTCGCGATCAACACCGACCCCGAGGCCGACATCCGGGAGTTCTCGGACTACTTCGTCGAGGGCGACCTGTTCGAGGTGCTGCCGCGGCTGGTCGACGCGCTGGAGAGCGGTGAGGTGGATATGGCGGCGCTTGCGGACGGAGGTGATTCACGATGAGCGAGACCATCGACGACGCGACCGGGGCGAGCGACGAGTACGAACAGTACGAGGCGGTCGTCGTCGGCTGCGGGCCGGGCGGCGCGGCCGCGGCGGCGGCGCTGGCCGACGAGGGCGTCGAGACGCTGGTGCTCGAGCGCGGCGTCGACGCCGGGTCGAAGAACGTCTCCGGCGGCCTCATCTACGCCGAGGAGTCCGCGCCGTACACCATCGACGGGCTGTTCCCGGGGTTCCGCGAGGCGGCCACGGAGCGCCCGGTGACCGAGTACCAGCTCCACAACGTCGCCGGCTCGCAGGTCAAGAGCTTCGACATCACCGACCTCCACGAGCACGACACGGAGTGGTCCGACGCGGTGTTGCGCCGGAAGATGGACTCCTGGCTGGCCGAGCGGGTCCACGAGCGCACCCGCGAGACCGGCGGCGGCCTGCTCACGGAGGTCAAGGTGACCGGCCTGCTCCGGGAGGAGGGCGAGATCGTCGGCGTCACCTGCGAGGAGCTCGACCCAATCCGGGCGGAGCTGGTAGTCGCCGCCGACGGCGTCAACTCCGAACTCGCCCGCGACGCCGGCCTGATGGACTGGGAGGAGCCCGAGGAGTGGTTCCAGGGCGTCAAAGCCGTCGTCGACCTGCCCGACGGTGCCATCCAGGAGCGGTTCGGCGTCGGGGACGGCGAGGGCGCGGCCCACCTGTTCTCGGGCGACCTGTTCGACGGCGTCCGCGGCGGCGGGTTCGTCTACACCAACGAGGACTCGCTCTCGATCGGGTCGGTGTTCCACCTCGACTCCGTCGCGACCGAGCTGGCCGAGCCGCACGAACTGCTCGACGCGCTGCTGACCCACCCGTTCCTGGGCCAGTGGCTCGACGACGCGGAGTACGCGGAGCGGGAGTACTCGGCGAAGCTCGTCCCGGACTCGAAGAAGGCGGCGCTGCGGTCGCCCCACCAGGGCCGGCTCGTCGTCGTCGGCGACGCCGCGGGGCAGATGCAGGCCCAGGGGCCCATCATCAAGGGGATGAACCACGCCGTCACCGCCGGCGGGCTCGCGGCCGAGGCGTACGCGCAGGCGAAGGCCCGCGGCGACACGAGCCGGGCGGGCGAGTTCTACGAGCGGAAACTCCGCGACGAGGGCGTGATGGAGAAGCTCCGGCCGCGGCGCTACGAGGTCGCCAGCGCGCTGGGCGAGCCCGAGCCGGTCGCGAACCTGGCCGACGCCGTCGTCGACTCGGCGGTCGGGCGGTTCGGCGTCCGCCTGCTGGGCGACCGGCTCGAGCGGCTCTACTCCTCGCCCGCGCTGTCGATGATGGTGCCCGACACCCGGACCCCCTACGTCACGCTCCCGACGGTCATCGCCGAGGAGCTCGGCGCCCCCGTCGACGAGACCAACGACGTGGAGCCGCCGGAGCTGGCCGACCGCATCGGCGACCTGACGTACGACACCGACGTGGGCAACCCCCACATCGAGCTGCTGGACGACTCGGCCGCCGCGAGCGGCACCGCGGTCACCGCCTGTCCGGTCAGCGCGGAGGGGTTCGGTGGCGGCTGCTACCGCCGGGAGACCGTCGCGTCGAACGGCGAGCGGGAGGAGGTGGTCAGCCTCGACACCCAGCCCTGTATCGAGTGTGGCACCTGCGCGGTCGTCGCGGAGACCGACTGGGAACACCCACGCGGCGGCAAGGGCGTCGAGTTCGAGGAGGGCTGAACGGTGGCGGGGTTGGAGGGAGCGGACGCCGACGCCGCCGACGGTCCGCCGCCGTCGCCGTACGCCGAGCGCATCGAGCGGCTGGCGCGGGAGGCGCGGGCGGCCCGGGCGGCGTGGGACGACGGCGAGGTCGCCGACGACCCCGACGAACAGCGGGCGCTCGAGGTCGCCCGGGACGGGCTCGGCCCCGTCGTCGCCTGCTACGTCGAGGCGCGGACGGGCGACGACCCGCCGCGGTTCTCGGCGCGCGAACACCGGCTGCTCCGGCGGGCGACGCAGGACTGGCTGGAGTGTTACGCCCGCTGCCACGGCGTCGAGCACGACTCCTCCGCGACCGTCCGGAGCGCCGCCGAGGCGCTGCTCGAGACCCACGACGTCGTCGTCGTCGCGGAGCTGTTGACGGGCGTTTCGGGGGAGTAGCGGCCGAACAACGCTTATGTAGTGTCACGCGGTAACAAGGACCATGGAACTCACCGAGCAGCTCACGTTCGACGAGCCGGACCGGGAGGATCTGTACAACTACGTGGAGCGCCACGGCCGGGTGACCGAGGCGGAGGTCCGGCGCGGGCTCAACCTCGACCCGAGCGCGTTCGGCCACCACCTGACCGTGCTCAGGCGCCAGGGGTACGTCCGGAAGGTCGGCGACGAGCTCCAGATCGCCCACACCGTCGACGAGCAGGAGGAGCACGCCGTCGACGGCGACACCGTCACCGTCCGCACGGCCGAGGAGGCCGACCGGGAGTCGCTCGTGTCGGTCGTCGACTCCGTCGCCAGCGAGGGGAGCTACATCGAGGCCGAGACCGTCGCCGCCGCGCTGGACTACGACGAGGCGGTCATCCGACACAACGACGTGATGTCCCGGCTGTTCTTCGTCGGGGAGGTCGGCGACGACGTCGTCGGGTGGGTCCACCTCGACCTCCCGGAGGCGGAGAAGCTGGCCCACACCGCCCAGCTCACGGTCGGGCTCCGCCCCGACTACCGGGGGGAGGGGATCGGCCGGCTGCTGCTCGACCGCGGGGTGCGCTGGGCGCGCGAACACGGGTACGAGAAGCTCTACAACTCCGTGCCGTCGAGCAACGAGCGCGCCGTCAGCTTCCTCGAGGACCACGGCTGGGAGATCGAGGCGGTCCGGGAGGACCACTACCGCATCGACGACGAGTACGTCGACGAGGTGATGATGGCCGTCGATCCGCGGGCGGTCGGCGACTGACTACCCCCACTCGTCGGCGTCGGTGAGCGGCTCCGCCACGACGCCGTCCTGCTGGACCAGCGCGCGCCCGTGGGCGGCACAGACCGGCCGGTCCGCCGCCCAGGGGACGTAGACGACGACGGCCGCCTCGCGGCCGCAGTCGTCCTCGGTACAGGTCGGCACAGGTGGTCCGTGGGTTCCGCCGGTCTTCTGTCTACCGCCGGTGGGTCAGGATCGCCCGAGCTCCCGCAGCCCGATCAGCACGTAGAGCAGCCCGACCAGCCGCGCCCCGGTGTACACCCACGGGCGCCACTCAACCGTCGACGCGTCCCGGTAGGACGCCTTCGTGCCGTAGTCCACGTAGGCGCGCGGCCGCAGGAGAACGATCAGGCCGGCCGCGCCGAGGAGCTTCTTGAACCGCGAGTACGAGCGGTCGCTTCGCCACAGCATCACGAGGAACAGCAGTCCCTCCAGGCGCGCGCCCGGCACCACCCACGAGCGTCGCTCGCTCACGGCTGGATCCTCGAGCGCTACGCGCTCGGCGGCGTCGATCAGCCGTCGCGGCGCGAGCAGTTCGGCCGCACAGATCACGCTGTACAGTTTGCGGAGCATACCGACAGGTTGGGCAGCCATCACGATGAAGCTACGGTTCCGCCTCAGTTCGTCCAGTACTCGCGGTGGGCTTTCGCGGCATCGGTCCCGTAGACCTCGACGAGCGGCTCGCAGGCGTCGCCGAAGGCGCGCATCGTCATCCGGGTCGAGACCCTGTCGAGATCGTCGGCGACGGCGTCCCACTCGCGGTTCTGCAGTACTTTCTCGACGAGCAGGCGTTCGGCGTCGGCGTCGAGGCCGGCCTCGCCCAGGATCAGCTCCCGCAGCGCGAGTTCGGTGAACGCCGCCGGCGCGGCGTGGTAGCTCCCCATCCCGTTGGCGGCGTCGACGACGACCCGCCAGTCGCGCTCGGAGAGCCCCGGTTCGTCGGGCACCGCGCCGTCGTCGACCGCCCGGAGCGCCCGGCGGATCACGTCCGGATCGACGCCCGAGAGCGGGCCCGCCAGCACACCCGGCGCGCGCTCGCGGAACCACCGAGCGTGCCGGGCGGCGAGGTCGGCGCCGTCGTCGGTGAGGGGGCGCACCATCAGCGCGGAGTGCTCGCCGCTCGTGTCGTTCTTCGTCGTCGAGAGGTGGACGGTCCGGTAGCCGTTCTCGCGCCAGAACTCGAGCAGTTCGGGGGTGGCGCCGTAGCCGACACCGAGGTAGTCGACGCGCTCGCCGGCGCGCGGCCGGCCGGCGTGGGCGACGCGCTCACCGGCGCGCTTTCGGCCGTCGCGCTCCCGGAACTCGGACTCGATCTCGGCGAGGAGCCGGGAGCCGAGTCCGTCGGAGCGGACCGCGTGGTGGGTCGCGATGCGCATGACGCGGTAGCCGACCGGCGCGCCGCCGTCGAGATCCCGGAGCTGGCTGGTGAACACGTCCGGGAGCATGTTGCCGCGGATCCGGTCGCCGCGGTAGACGCGCTCGCGGGTCTCCCCGCTCAGGCCGCCCTCGCGAGCGAGCAGGGCGACGCTGACCACCCGGCCCTCGTGCAGCAGCGCGCGGCAGGTGAGGTTCGGCGCGTCGAGCAGGCGGGCGAGGTCGTCGGGTTCGGTGCGGTAGTGCGCCAGGACGAGCAGGCCGAACGCCTCCCGAAGCAGGTGCTCGTCGGCGAGCAGTCGCTCGGGCGTGAGAGTCTCGTACTCGACCGTCTCCGGGGTGGCGTCGGCGACCAGTTGGTCGACGGGCGGCCGGGCGTCGAGCAGCAGCGCGCGGAACGCCCACGACTCCACGGGGTCGCCGGCGGCGTAGCGGATCGGCTCGTCGAGGCGCACGTCGATCAGCTCCCGGCCGGAGTCGGCGAGACTCCCGCGGAAGCGCACGTCGAAGCTCCGGCCCGCGCCCTCGTAGCCGTGGACCGTCGTGCAGAACGCGGCCGGCGGGCCGTCGAGGAAGCGTTCGAGCAGCGCGACCGGGAGCGCGGCGGCCTCGTCGACGATCACGGCGTCCGGATCGTCGGGGAGCGCGGCGGCCTTCGGGGGGCGAGCGAAGCGGACGCGGCCGCCCGAGTCGGCGGCGATGCGGTCCTCGTCGACGCCGGCGAGCGCGTCGGCGGCCGCGAGTCGCTCCCGAGCGCGGGCGAACACCTCGTCGGCGCCGCCGCGCTCGGGCGCGGTCACGAGCACGTCCCGGCCCTCGAGCGCCAGCGCGCCCGCCGCGAGGCCGGCGGCGCTGGACTTCCCGCGGCCGCGATCGGCCTCGACGACGACGGCCGGCTGGGGATCGTCGGTCGTGTCGCCGCCCCGGAGCGCCTCGAGTTCGCGGAGCGCTTCGGCCTGATCCGCGGTCCGGCAGGCGCGGTAGATCCCGTCGGCAAACGCGGCATCCGCCGGCGGTTCGGGGGCCTCCCGGGGGCGCGCGGGCCAGGGGTCGGTGAGACCGTCGTCGCGAACCTCGACCGCGTCACCCGCGGGGTCGTCGTACCCCTCGTCGACCTCACAGATCGCGACCCCCG
The DNA here is from genome assembly GCF_000739555.1 of Halolamina rubra. Lineage (GTDB taxonomy): Archaea > Halobacteriota > Halobacteria > Halobacteriales > Haloferacaceae > Halolamina > Halolamina rubra. The sequence goes on along the minus strand of NZ_BBJN01000011.1, from coordinate 50,457 downwards.
GGTGGGCTCGGAGCGTCGCGACGAGCCGCTCCCGGAACGTTCCGGTCACGTCGTCGACGCCGAACGGCGGGACCGCGAGGCTCTCGTCGAACCCGTCGCGGCGTTGGGGCCAGGTGGCGAGATCGGGCGCGAGTAGGACGTAGAGCCCGCCGCCGTCGACGGCGCCGACAGTGCGGCCGATCGCGTTGGGCGAGCACTCGTCGTGGCCGTCGACGACGATGGCCCCCTGGGTCCGGCCGAGCAGTTCGCGGCTCTCGCGCGGGCCGACGTGCTCGAACGGCCAGTCGGCGGCGGCGGAGACGGCGGTGCAGTCCGGGAGCGGGAGGTCGGCGGCCTCGACGGCGTCGACGGCGGCGCGGCGGGTCGCGTCGGGCGGGCCCGAGAGCACGAGCAGGCGGCGCTCGTTCGCGCGCTCGGCCTCCGCGCGGAGGTCGGCCGCGAGCGAGGAGAGGCTCATGGGGCGGGATTCACCCGCCGGCGGTTTGCCCGTTTCGGCTCCCCTGTCGGGCGCTGACACGGTCCCGGCAGTTTGAACACGCTTTTACGTGGGGCTAGCGAATCGGGGATCGAAGCCTGTCCGGGGTTGATGATACTCCCCACCGTCAGGGACGCAGTTCCGGTGGGGCAGTCGAGCCCGCAGGCAGGACCGAGGTACTACAACAATGCCAGTTTACGTCGACTACGAGACCCCCGCCGACCTCGCCGACCGCGCGCTCGACGCGCTCGAGGTCGCCCGGGACACCGGCACCGTGAAGAAAGGAACCAACGAGACGACCAAGGCCGTCGAGCGCGGCAACGCGGAGCTCGTGTTCGTCGCCGAGGACGTCCAGCCCGAGGAGATCGTCATGCACCTGCCCGAACTCGCCGAGGAGAAGGGCATCGCCGTCGTCTTCGTCGAGACCCAGGACGACCTGGGTCACGCCGCCGGCCTCGAGGTCGGCAGCGCCGCCGCCGCCATCGTGGACGCCGGCGACGCCGAGGACGACGTGGAGGACATCTCCGAGAAGGTCGAGGAACTCCGATAACCTATGAGCGCAGAAGAGGAGAGCGGCACGGAATCGACGCCGGCCGAGGTGATCGAGATCGTCGGCAAGACCGGCATGCACGGCGAAGCCATGCAGGTCAAGTGCCGCATTCAGGACGGCTCGAACCAGGGTCGAATCATCACGCGGAACGTGCTGGGTCCCGTCCGCGAGGGCGACATCCTCCAGCTGCGGGAGACCCAGCGTGACGCCGACTCCATCGGAGGTGCCTGATGCCCCAGAACAGATCCTGTGACTACTGTGGCGACGACGTCGAGCCCGGCACGGGCACAATGTTCGTCCGCACGAACGGTAGCGTGATCCACTACTGCTCGGCGAAGTGCGAGAAGAACGCCGACCTCGGGCGCGAGCCCCGCGACCTCGAGTGGACCGAGGAGGGCGGCGACCACGGCGTCGAGGAAGCGGTCGAGGCGACCGAGTCCGAGGAGCCCGAGACCGAGGCGGTCGAGGAGGAAGCGGAAGCCGAGTCCGAGACCGAGGCCGACGCCGAGGAGACGGACGAGGCGTCCGAAACCGAGGACGAGGCTGAGGAGGCCGAAGCAGACGCCGAGGAAGCCGACGCCGAGGCCGACGACGAGGAGGACGAGGAATGAGCGAGCGCGAGCGAACGTTCGTCATGGTCAAGCCCGACGGCGTGCAGCGCGGCCTGATCGGCGAGATCGTCTCGCGCTTCGAGGAGCGCGGCCTGAAGCTGGTCGCCGGCAAGTTCATGCAGATCGACCAAGAGCTCGCCGAGGAGCACTACGGCGAGCACGCCGACAAGCCGTTCTTCGACGGCCTCGTCGAGTTCATCACGTCCGGTCCCGTGTTCGCGATGGTCTGGGAGGGCGGCGACGCCACCCGACAGGTCCGGAAGATGGTCGGCGAGACCGACCCCGCCGAGTCGCCCGCGGGCACGATCCGCGGCGACCTCGGCCTCGATCTGGGTCGCAACGTCATCCACGCCTCGGATCACGAGGATCCGGGCTCGAACGAGCGCGAGATCGACCTGTTCTTCGACGACGAGGAGCTCGTCGACTACGAGCGCGTCGACGAAGGCTGGCTGTACGAGTAGCGCTCCGACCCCTCTCCGTTCTCCGACCGACCAGCGGCGCCGCAACCGCAAACACCACCTGTTCGCGGCCCGTTAGGTCACGTGTATGCTCCTGAGAGCCCTCACGTTCGTGACCGGTATCGCCGGCGCCGCCCTCCCCGAGAAGACGATCGACATCGGCAAGCGCTCGATGCTCGTCGGCTACGAGAACCCCGAGGAGCTCGTCGCCGAGGACTGGTACGTCGACGCCGTCCGCTACAGCTCGCTCCTGCTCGCGGTCGCGGCCCTGATCGCGCCGTTCCTCCCGACGCCCAGCGAGGGCGGCGACGAGAAGTCGGCCGACGTCGAGGCGGGCCCGGTCGTCGATGTGATCGAGTCGAGCGACTAACCCTCGTACGGCCGCTCTTCCCCCCGGACGCTGTCGACGATCACGTCGCCGCCGGGGCGCTCGGCCAGCCAGAACAGCTTGTAGGCGTCGACGACGGCCGAGAACTCGATCTCGGGCGCGTCGGCGAGGATCGACCCGCGGAGCGTCCACTGGAACGCGGCCTCCCGCGCCTTCTCGTCGGACTGCTCGGGCGACAGTTCGCCCGGCAGCACCAGCACGTCCTCGACGCGCTGTTCCTGGACCTCGGGGACGGTGTCGGCCCGCACCGCGAGCCGCCGCGAGCGGTCGACGCTGATCACCCGGCGGTCCTTGCGCGGCGCGAGCAGGGGGCGATCGACCTCTATCTCGGCCTCGTACACCCGGAACGGGTACGCCACCGCGCCGACCCGGCCTGCGGAGTCGACCGACTCCCGCGGGACGCTCGGCTCGATGACCCGCAGGTCGACCGCCTCGTGGTGGTCGCCCACCAGCGGGTGGTCGGCCGGCGCCGGGGGGTCGTCGCTGGGTGGCGCCCCCACTGTCAGTCGTCGTCCGCCCAGTAGCCGGAGGCGGCGACGTGGGCGCGGATGTTGTCTGACTCGGTGACGACCTTCGGCGACGTGTCGGTCGCCTCGGCGGCGCCGACGCCGTCGACAGTCGTCCCGCCGTCGGCGACGTACTCGGGCGTGCCGGCCGACCCCTCCGAGTCGATGATCGCCGACAGCGGCTTGTCGAAGATGTCGAAGTGTTCGTCGACGTTCTCCGGCGGCTCGGTCAGCAGCGACACCGTGACCAGCGTGATTACCGAGAGGATGAACGCCGGGAACAGCCCGTACACCGTCACCAGCCCGTACCAGAACGCGGCGGACTCGGGCGGCATCGCGCCGAGCCAGCCCAGCACCTTCGAGAGCTGGGTCCACAGCACCATCGTCGCCGTGCCGACGATCATGCTGGCGAGCGAGCCCGTCGCCGTAACGCGTTTCCACCAGAGCGTCGCGATCACGGTCGGCCCGATCGCGGCGCCGAGGCCGCCCCACGCGTAGTCGAGCACCAGCGTGTAGATCGGCGTGTCCTGGGCGACGAACGCGAACGCGACGCTCGCTGCGCCGAGCCCGAAGGTGACGTAGCGGGAATAGCGAACGAGTTCCTGCTGTGTCGCGTCGCGATCGAGGAACCCGTGGTAAACGTCCTCCACGACCGCGCTCGTCGCGACGAGTAGCTGGGAGTCCGCGCTGGACATCATCGCCGCCAGCGCGGCCGCGAGCACGATGCCGGCGACGACGCTCGGCAGCAGGTCGAGCGTCAGTCGCGGCATCGCGTTGTCGGGATCCGCGAGCGCGCCGTCGCCGAACATCGCGATGGCGTAGAGGCCGACGAGCGCGGCGCCGACGTACGCGACGAACATGAACAGCTGGGCGACCATCGCCGCGAGGCGGATGTTCCGCACCCGGTCGATCCCCATGAATCGGACCATGATGTGGGGGTTGCCGGGGACGCCCAGCCCGATCGCGGCGTAGCTGATCACGCCGAAGACGGCGGCCCAGCCGGCCATCCCGGCGGTGATGCTGGTCGCGGAGCCGCCCGCCGCGGCCGCGACCGCCTCGAACGGCAGCCCCATCTCGGTGAACGCGAGCACCGGGAGGATGATGAACGCGATCAGGATGATGGCGCCCTGGAAGTAGTCCGACCACGCGACGGCGAAGTAGCCGCCGAGGAACGTGTAGCCGATGACGATGATCCCGCCGACGATGATGCCGATCCAGGGCTGGATCCCCGTCAGCACCTGCAGCAGCGTCCCGGCGGCGACGATCTGGGCGCCGACGTAGCCGCCCTCGAACAGCATGAGCACGAGCGCCGAGACGGCTTTCACCCGCCCGGTGTCGTCGCCCAGCCGCGTCTCGAAGAACGTCGGCAGCGTCACCGAGCGGACGATCTCCGTGTACTTCCGGAGGCGCTTGGCGATCCCGGCCCACGCGAACAGGTCGGCCGGCACCATCCCCAACCCGTTGAGGAACGCCATGATCCCCGTGCCGTAGGCGTCGGCTGGCACGCCGAGCGTGAGCCAGCCGCTCATCTCGGAGGCGCGCTCGGAGAACCCCGTCACGACGGGGCCGATCTCGCGGCCGCCGATGACGTAGTCGCCGACGGAGTCCATGAAGCGGGACGCCCAGAGGCCGATCCCAACGAGGACGACGAGGTAGAGCGCGAACGTGCCGAGCACCCAGATCCCCGCCGCGCCGGCGATGCCGCCGGTGCCCTGCAGCGGCGCGAGCGCACCGCTATGCATGGTCCTCCTCGTAGCGTTCCCTGAGGGCGCGTTCGCGGCGCCCCTCCCAGACGTAGTAGACGATCAACATCACGAAGAAGATCGCGTACGGTCCGACGACCCCGAGCCAGTCGAGTGTGCTCATCGCGGCCATGCTCGTAGGGCCGTTGGCCAATCAGCCGTATATGTGTTTGCCCACGACCTGATAAATAAAGAGGAGGTCGGCGTCTCAGTCGTCGGCCGTCGGAGTGCCCCGAACCGGCACGTCGATCTCGCCGGCGTCGAGCTCGGCCTCCACCTCGCGAGCCGCGGTGACGAGGTTCTCGGTCTTCCGGTAGGCGGCGTCGCGGGGCAGCAGCTTCAGCCCGCAGTCCGGCGAGACGGTGAGCTTCTCCGGCGGCACCACCTTCAGCCCCTGCTCGATGTTCTGCTTGATCTCCTCGACGCTCTCGACCTCGGCGTCGTGCACGTCGACGACGCCCAGCGCGAGGTCGGGCGCGAACTCGCCGTCTGCGAGGGTGTCGATCTGCTGGTAGTCGTCGTTACAGAGCTCGAGGTCGACCTCGTCGACGGGGAACTCGTTGAGTTCGGGGTAGATGCGGGAGTAGTCGCCGTAGCAGACGTGGACGCCCACGCGGACCTCGTCGGGCACGCCGTCGACGATGCGCTCCAGACAGCTGCCGACGATCGCGTGGTCGTCGGGCGTCGTCGCCAGCGCGGGCTCGTCGATCTGGATGTAGCGGGCGCCCGCCTCGACGAGCTTCTCGATCTCCTCGTTCACCAGGTCCGCGAGGTCGTAGGCCAGCGCCTCGCTGTCGCCGTAGTGCTCGTCGAACGCCCAGTTGGCGAGGGTGTACGGCCCCGTGATCGGCACCTTGACGGGGCGCTCGGCGACGGCGTCGGTGAACTCGAACTCGTCGACGAGCCACGGCTCGTCGTACTCGACCTCCTCGACGACGCTCGGCTTGTGGAAGTAGTTGTGGCCCCACACTTTGACGGGCCCGTTGAACTCGTAGCCGTCAATGCGCTCGGCGAAGAACTCGACCATCTCGTTGCGGCGCATCTCGCCGTCGACGACCGTGTCCAGCCCCGTGCGCTCGTGCTCCTCGGTGATGAGGCGGCAGGCGTCGTCGTGGGCCTCCTCGAGGTCGGCCTCGTCGAAGGATGCCTCGGGGTCGTCGACGAGGTCGTCGGCGCGGTTGAGCCACGTCGGCTTGGGGTAGGAGCCGACGACGCTCGTGAGCAGGAAGTGGTCGTGCTCGTGGTCGTCGGGGCGGAACTGCTCGCGGTTGGCGGCGTCGCGGGCCATCAGGCGCTCACCTCCGTCCCCGCGGCCAGTTCAACCGCCTCCCCGAGCACCGCGAGCTTCTCCCGGTACGTCGAGACGGGGAGGTAGGCGAGCTCGGTGTTCGGCGTCGCGTACACGGTGTCGAACGTCTGACTGGGAATCTGCTCGGTCACCCAGTCGATGCGCTCCGCGACGGTGTCGGGGCTCTCGACGGCGGTGTTCTGGCCGTCGACGAGGCCCAGCGAGACGGCGTCCTTCGTGCCGTACTCGGTGACGTTGTACAGGTGGGTGTCGCGGTCGCCGGCGACGAAGTCGAAGCCGAACGCGTCCACGTCGGCGTCCATCAGGTGGGCGTACGTCTTCTCCTCGTGGGCGCCCCAGTAGCTCTGGAGCACCACGTCGGCGTCGGTCGCGGCCGCCACGGTGTCGACGGCGTCGCTGACGCGCTCGTTCGCGTCGTCCGCGGGCGGCTCCGTGACGAGGGAGGGGTCGAGCAGGAACAGCGTCTCGTGCTCCGGGAACGCCGCGACCTCGCCGGCGAGGAACTCCGCGATAGCGGCGAGGAACTCGGACTCGTCGCCGTAGTACTCGTCGGTCGCCAGCTGTGCGAGCGTGTACGGGCCCGGGAGGACGGCCTGCAGGGGCTCGTCGTCTTCGAGCAGCCCCGTCGCGGCGTCGAGCTCGGCGGCCACGTCGCCCCCGTCGACGGCGAGGTCGTCGACGACCCGCGGGTCGCGGTAGAAGTTGTTGTTGTCGTAGTAGCGCACGATGCCGCCGGTCTCGACGCCGTCGTGGACCGCCAGCGGGTGCGCGAGCCAGTCGTCCCAGCGCCCCTGCCCCTCGACGACGCGGTCGAGGCCGGCCGCGCGCTGGTCGTCGATCAGCTCCTCGCGGACGCGCCCGTACGCCTCGCGCACCTCGGGCCCCTCGCTGCCGTCGACGAGGTCGGACTTCTGGTGGCCTTTCAGGTCGGAGAGTTCGTCTTTCGCCCAGTCCGGGAGCGGGTACAGTCCCAGCGTAGTCGCGACTCGCTCGGTCATACGTGTCGTAGCGGATGCAAGAGCTTAATAATTACTACTCGTGAAGATGCTCTCTGGTTATTCCCCGTCCCCCGGCCGGAAGTGACAGGCGACCGTTCGCCCGTCGTCGGCGTCGGGTCGGGGCTCCCCGCCGTCCTCGCGCTCGGTGAGTTCGGGGGCCTCGGCGACACAGCGCGCCGCCGCGTCGTCGTCGAGCCGGTCCCGGAGGTGACAGCGCGGGTGGAAGCGACAGCCAGCCGGCGGGTCGGCGGGGTCCGGCGGCGAGCCCGGGAGCCGGATCCGTTCGTCCGGGTCGGGCTCGGCACGCACTCGCGGCACGCTCGACAGCAGCGCCTCGGTGTAGGGGTGGGCCGGCTCGTCGAGCACGTCGCCGAGGGCGCCGAGCTCGACGAACTCGCCGAGGTACATCACCGCGACGCGGTCGGCGACCTGCCGGACGACGCTCACGTCGTGGCTGATGAGCAGGTAGGTGAGGCCGCGCTCGGCCTGCAGCTCCCGGAGCAGCTCCAGGATCCCCGCACGGACGCTCACGTCCAGCGCGGAGACGGGTTCGTCGAGCACGAGGAGGTCGGGCTCGAGCGCGAGCGCCCGCGCGATGCCCACGCGCTGGCGCTGGCCGCCGGAGAGTTCGTGCGGGAACGCGTCGTAGTGGTCCGCCGGGTCGAGCCCGACCGTTTCGAGCAGCTCCCGGACGTACGCCGCCCGGTCGTCCTCGCGCTGACCGTGGATCGCCAGCGGCTCGGCGACGATCCGGCCGACGGTCATGCGCTCGTTCAGCGTCGAGAACGGGTCCTGGAACACCATCTGCACCCGCCGGCGGAACGCCTTGTCGACGCCGTCGGAGACCGTCTCGCCGTCGAACGTCACCTCGCCGGCGGTGGGTTCGTCGAGGCCGATCACCGTCTCCGCGAGCGTCGACTTCCCACAGCCGGACTCGCCGACGACGGCGAGGGTCTCGCCGGCCGCGAGGTCGAAGCTCACGCCGTCGACCGCCCGGACCGCGCCCGTCTTCCGCTTGAGGATCCCCGAGCGGACCGGGTAGTGGCGCTTCAGCCCCCGCACCGAGAGCAGCGGGTCGCTCATCGCTCACCCCGCTCCGGGTCCTCGGCCGGCTCGATCCACTCGACGGCTTCGCGGTCGAACGCGTCGCCGCCGGGGTGGGCGTCGGTGTAGCCGTGGCAGGTGGCCTCGTGGCGCTCGGGGTCGTCCCCGTCGTCGAAGCCGACCGTCGGCGGCGCGTCGACGTCGCAGAGGCCGGCCTCCGCCGCGGGGCAGCGCGGGTGGAACCGACAGCCTGCGGGCGGGTCGTCGAGGCTCGGCGGCGCCCCCTCGATCGGTTCGAGCTCCTGCCGCACGTCCACGTCGGGGACGCTCCGGAGGAACGCCCCCGTGTAGGGGTGTCGCGGCGAGCCGAGCAGCTGTTCCCGGCTGCCGCGCTCGACGATCCGGCCGGCGTACATCACCATGATGCGCTCACAGAGCTGGGAGACGACGCCGAGATTGTGGCTGATCAGCAGCAGCGACATGTCGCGCTCGGCGACGAGGTCGCGGAACAGGTCGACGATGCCGGCCTGCACGCTCACGTCCAGCCCTGTCGTCGGCTCGTCGGCGATCAGCAGGTCGGGCTCGCCGGCCAGCGCCATCGCGATCCCCGCGCGCTGGGCCATCCCGCCGGAGTACTCGTGGGGGTAGTCGCCGAACCGCCCCGCGGGGTCGCCGATGCCGACCTCCTCGAGGAGGTCGACCGCCTCGGCGCGGGCCGCCCCCTTGGGGAGGTCGCGGCTCGCCCGGATCGCCTCGACGATCTGTGCCCCGACGGGCTCGATGGGGTCGAACGCGGCCTCGGCGTTCTGGAACACCATGGCGATCCCCGAGCCGCGGACCGCACGGAGCTCCCGGGTGGGGGCGCCGACGAGCTCCTCGCCGCGCCACTCGACGGAGCCGGTCACCTCGCCGTCGTCGATCAGCCCGACCAGCGAGCGCACGGAGACCGACTTGCCCGCGCCGGACTCGCCGACGATCCCTAGCGTCTCGCCCGCGCGGAGGTCGTAGCTGATCCCGTCGACGGCGACGAGTGGGTCGCGGCGGCCGAACTGGGCGCGGAGGTTCTCGACCTGAAGGAGGGGTGTGTCAGTCATCGTGGATCACCTGTTGGGGTCGGTCCGGGGGTCGAGCACGTCGCGCAGGCCGTCACCGAGCAGGTTGAACCCGAGGACGGCGACGACGATCGCCACGCCCGGGAACACGCTGTACCACCACTCGCCGCTGTCGACGTACCCCTTGCCGACCCGGAGGATCGACCCCCAGGAGGGCGTGGGCGAGGGGACGCCGACGCCGAGGAAGGAGAGCGAGGACTCGAGCACGATCGCCAGCGCTGCAGTGACGGTCGCCTGCACGAGGATCGCCGAGAGGCAGAACGGCAGCACGTGGACGAGCACGATCCGGGCGTGGGAGGCGCCGAGCGAGCGCGCGACCCGGACGTGCTCCTCCTCGACGACCGACACCGCGCTCCCGCGGGTGACGCGGGCGAACTGCGGGATGTAGACGATCCCGAGCGCGGCGACGATGTTCGTCAGCGACTGGCCGAACACCGCGACGAGGGTGAGGCCGAGCAGGATCGCCGGGAACGCGAAGATCGAGTCCATCAGGCGCATCAGCGCGTCGTCGACGCGGCCGCCGACGTAGCCCGCGACCAGCCCGATCGGGACGCCGACGCGCCCGCGACGAGGGGGGTCGCAACGGCGACCTGGAGCGCGATCCGGGCGCCGTACAGCACCCGTGAGAACAGGTCCCGGCCGTAGCGGTCGGTGCCGAACGGGTGGGCGAGGCTGGGCCCCTGCAGGCGCGCGGGCACGTCGACGGCCGCGGGGTCGTACGGCGCCAGGATCGGCGCCAGCAGCGCGAGCAGGACGAACCCGCCAGTGACGACGAGCCCGCCCATCGCGAGGCGGTTCCGGCGGAACCGGCGCGCGAACGCCCGGGCGCGGCGGGCCAGCGGCGACTGCGGCCGCGCGGATCGCTTTTTTCCCTCGTCTGCGTCCGACTCGGTCGCGTCGCTCATCGCTCACCCCCCAGCTTCGGGTTCAGGTAGAAGTACGCGCCGTCGACGACGATGTTCACCGCGACGAAAAAGGTCGTGTAGACGAGCACGACGCCCTGGAGCATGATGTAGTCGCGGCTCCCGATCGCGTCGATCAGCAGCCGGCCCATCCCGGGGATCGAGAACACCGTCTCGACGACGATCGACCCGCCGAGCAGGTAGCCGAACTGCATCCCGATCACGGTGACGACGGGGATGAACGCGTTCTTCGTCGCGTGGGTCAGCACCCCCAGCTCGCCGACGCCCTTCATCCGGACGGCGTCGAGGTACTCCCGGCGCAGCTCCTCCAGCAGCTCCGAGCGCAGCATCCGGGTGACGACGGCGGCCATCGCGGTGCCGAGCGTGATCCCCGGCAGGAGCAGGTAGCGCACCCCCTCGACGGGGTCGGCGAGCGGCGAGACGTAGCCCGCGACGGGGAGCCAGTCGAGCCGGACGCCGAACAGCAGGAGCAGCACGACGCCGAGCCAGAAGTTCGGGATCGAGACGCCCAGCAGGCCGAAGCCGAGGCCGACGCCGTCGAGCCACTCGCCGCGGTTGGTCGCGCTCAGCAGGCCGGCGGGGATCGCGATCGAGAGCGAGACCAGAAACCCCGCGAGCGTTAGAAACAGCGTCGTCGGGAGCCGCGAGGCGATCGCCGCGCTCACCGCGCGGTCGTCGACGTAGGAGTGGCCGAGATCGCCCCGGACGGCGTCGCCGACGTAGTCGACGTACTGCACGGGGAGGGGCTCGTCCAGCCCGAGCTCCGCGCGCACCGCCGCCAGCTGCTCCGGCGGGGCGTCGGCGCCGAGCATCACGATCGCGGGATCGCCGGGGACGAGCCTGATCAGCCCGAATATCGCGACCGAGACCAGCGCCAGCACCGGCAGCGCCCAAAGCAGCCGCCGGAGGAGGAACGCCTGGAGCCGTGAGACCATCCGTGCGTGCTCAGTCCTCCGTCCAGATCGTCCAGAACCGCGTGTAGGGGAGCAGCCACGGCTGCACGCCGTACACGTCCGTCCGCAGCCCCGCGAGCCCGTCGGCGCGCGCGACCGAGATCCACGGGCAGTGCTCGTTGACCAGTTTCTCGAACTCGGCGTAGATCTCGACGCGGGCGTCCTGGTCGGTCTCGCTGCGCCCCCGCTCGAGGAGCTCGTACATGCGCTCGGCGTCGGGCTGGTCCTCGCCGTAGTGGCTGAACTGCGTCCCCTCGGGGTGGACGAACCCGTAGTAGTGGCGGTCGGGGTCGATCTTGAACGGCACCGAGAACGCCATCGCGCCGAAGTTGCCGCCGAGGAAGTCCGAGAGCTGGGTGCCCCACTCGAGCGTCTCGGTCTCGGCGTCGATGCCGGCCTGGGCGAGCTGGGCGACCAGCAGCTCCGCGGTGGTCTCCATCAGCCCGTAGCGCGTGTTGGTCTTGATCGTCAGCGTCTCGCCCTCCAGGGGGTTGCCGGCGTCGTCGAGGATCTGCCGGGCGCGCTCGGGGTCGTGGGTGCGCCGGCTGTCGCCGAGGTCGTAGTGCCAGACGCTCTCCTCGGCGTACGGCTGCCAGGCGGCCTGGCCGTAGCCCGAGACGGCGGCCTCGACGATGGCGCCCCGGTCCATCGCGTGGGCGACGGCGCGCCGGACCGCGGGCTCGTCCCACGGCGGCTCGCTGCAGTTGATGTGGAGCTGGCCCCACTGGGTGCCGCGCTGGCGGGAGAGCTTCGTCTCCGCGTCCTCCCGCAGCGTCTCGGCGTCGCTGCCGGAGACGCCGCGGACCATGTCCACGTCGCCGCCGCGGAGCGCGGCCACGCGGGAGTCGGCGTCCGGGATCGGCGTGATCTCGACGGCGTCGAGCAGCGGGGTGTCGTCGGCGCGGTACTCGTCGAACGCCGTCAGCGTGAGCTGGTCGCCGGGTTCGTACTCGTCGAACTGGAACGGACCCGTCCCGACGGGCTCCTGGAAGTCGCCGAGCTCGCCGCCCTGCTCCTCGACGGCCTCCTCGGGGACGATTACCCACGGGACCCGGCCGAGGAAGTTGAAGAACGGGGCGAACGTCTCCGCGAGCGTGAACGTGACCTCGTACTCGCCGGTCGCCTCGACGCGCTCGACGGCGGCGAGGTCCGAGCCCATCGCGCCGTCCTGGTTCATGCGCTCGAAGGAGTACACCACGTCCTCGGCGGTCATCCCGCGATCGACCGGTGGGTGGAAGCGGGCGTCCTCGGTCAGCGTGAACGTGTAGGTTCGGCCGTCGTCGCCGATCTCCCAGTCGGTCGCCAGCCGGCCGGCCGGCGCGCCGTCCTCGAAGCTGATCAGCGTCTCGCAGACGTTGAACACGACGACCCACGAGACGACGCTCTCGGTTCGGTGAGGGTCCAGCCCCGTGAGTTCGGACTCGAAGCCGACGCGGAGCGTGCCGCCCGGCTGGGGGCCGCCCTCGGGCGTCGATACGTCGGTCGAACTGCTCGGGGGCACCGTCGTCGACGCGCTCTCGGTCGGCGTCCCGTCGCCGGTACAGCCCGCCATCGCCGCCGCGGCCGCGCCGCCGACCGCCGAGAGGAACGTGCGCCGATCGGTCGCGGAGTCCTCGCCCTGCATTACTGGATACGGAGCGGGGGCGCGGGTAAAGCTTCCACGGTACACAGCCGCCTACCCCCAGCGGTCCCGCCCGACGAGCACCGGCGCGACCGCGCCCCGTCGCCGAGGCGACGGCTATTCGTCCGGCTCTGCGGCCGGTTCGCGCTGCACCACCAGGACGGGGCCGAGGAACCGGTCGGCGACCTGGTCGGCCGGCATCCCGAACACGAACGTCGCCAGGGAGGGGTCGGACTCGCCCATGACGACGACGTCGAACGCGTCGGCCGCGTCGACGATCGCGTCGAGGGGCCCCTGATCGCGCTCGATGCGCGTCTCGATCGTCGCGGCGTCCATCCCCAGGCTCTCCAGTCGGTTCAGCAGCCCGTTCATGAGTGTCTCGACGTCCTCGTCCGTCTCGTCCGGGTCGGCGACGTGGTACAGCGTCACCGTCGCGTCGGTCCGCTTGAACAGCCCCGCGACGACACGGGCGAGGCGGTCGATCCCCACGGCGCCACGGACGGCGACGAGCACGTTCTCGACCGGGCCGGTCGCGTTCGGGACGAGCGCCGCCAGAGTGTCGTGTTCGGTCGTCATCCGGTCGATCGTCTTCTGGCCGTCGTGGGTGAACACGAGCCGCCGCTCGACGGTCGCCCCCGCCTCCTCGAACATCCGCTCGTACTCGTCGAGCCGGTCCGTGGCGCGGTCCTCGAACTGCATCTGGGCCTGTCCCGGCGCCGTCTGCTCCGGGATGACGTGGTAGCCCAGGAGGACGACGTGGGCGTGCGCGAGGAGCTCGGGGACGCCCTCCGGGACGGACTCCCCTTCGAGCACGCGGATCGGGACGAGTATCGTGGGTCGGTCCGTCATGATCAGATGTCTCCCTTGAGGGTGACGTCCCCAGCGTAATAACGGTACCAGAGGTACGAGGCGATCATCACCACGGTGCCGATCCCGATCGACTCGAGCTGCATGAAGGCGATCAGTCCGAAGCTGGCCAGCGCGCCCGCGACCGGAACCACCGGATAGCCCGGCACGCGGTAGCTGGGCGTGTACCACTCGGGGTCCCGTCGTCGCAACACGATCAGGGCGACGCAGATCAGCCCGTACATGACCAGGTGGAGGAACGAGGCGACCTCCGCGAGCAGTTCGACCTTCCCGGTCGCGACGAGGACGAGGATCGGTCCCCCGGCGGCGAGCAACGCGACGTGGGGCGTGCCGTACCGGAGGTTGACCGCGCTCGCTTTCCGCGGGAGCAGGGCGTCGCGGCTCAGCGCGTACACCGCCCGCGAGGCGCTGAGGATCGACGCGTTCGCGCTCGAGAACGTCGCCAACAGCCCGGCGCCCAGGATCGCGATCGCCCCCGGCAGCCCGAGGAACTCGCGGGCGACCTCGACCATGGCCGTCTCCCCGAACTCCCCCAGCCGGTCCGCGCCGAACGCGCTGGTCGCCACGAAGATCGTCACGACGTAGAACACGGTGACGATCAGCACCGAGCCGACCATCGCCAGCGGGAGGTTCCGACCCGGCTGCTTGATCTCGCCCGCGACGGTCGCCACCTGGGCGAACCCCAGGTACGACGTGAACACGAGCGCCGCCGTCGTCAGTACCGGGAAGTACCCCCTGGAGAAGAACTGCTCCGGGACGGTTCCGCCACCGAACACGCCCACCGCGTCGAGGATACCGTACGAGAGGAAGACGGTGAGCACCACGAGCAGCACGCCCACCACCACGTTCTGAATCTTCGCCGTGTTCTCCGTCCCGCCGATACTCAGCGCCGTGAGCGTGACGCCGAACAGCAGGCCGATCCCGACGACGGGACTGAACGGGAGCCCGATCCCGAGTTCGGCGAACACGGCGCTCGCGTAGTGACCGAGTCCGACCAGGTAGAACGCGGAGGCGAACATCAGCCCCAGCCACAGCCCGAGGCCGACGATCGCGCCGTACGCCGTCCCCATCCCCCGGGAGATGAAGTAGTAGCCGCCGCCGCTTCGGGGCATCGCCGTCGCGAGCTCGGAGGTCGGCAGCGCCACGAGCAACGCGATCAGTCCGCCGATCGCGAACGAGAGCGTCGCCGCGAGCCCGGCGTTGTCGGCCGCCAGACCCGGGAAGACGAAGATCCCCGCACCGATCATGGTCCCGATCCCGATCGCCAGTCCGCCGACCAGCCCGATGGTCCGCTCGAGTTCGACGTCGTCGTCGTGGACAGTCGTGTCGTCGGTGACGGCGTCCGGCTCCGTGACGGGTGTCTCACCGGCGACGTTCTCGCCCGCCCGCTCGACGTCGACAGGCTGGTCGCCCATACGGGCCGATTGTTTCAACAGTCGGATAAACTCCGGGGTGGTCGTCAGGCCGCCACGCTGGATCGTCGTGACCACTTCGACGGCGCGGACTCGTCGCTACGCTCCTCGTCGTTGCGCCGTCAGAAGATGGGTTGGGGCGGATTCTGAACCACAAGGACTCGCTGCGCTCGTCCTCTGGGTTCAAATCCTTCGCGACCACTTTCGATTCCACGGACTCCTCGCTGCCGCTCGTCGTTGCGAGGAATCAGAAAGTGGGTTGGGGCGGATTTGAACCGCCGGCCTCCTCCATGTCAAGGAGGTGTCATAACCGGACTAGACTACCAACCGACCGGGCTTACTTCGCACTCCCAGATACCCCGCGGCCTTAGTTGAAGCTTTCGAAAGTCGGCTCCGGCAGGTGGTTCAGCGTCGCGCTCGCCGACCAGCGGCTCGCGACAGGCTTAAGTCGATGAACAAAGTTGTACACTATACACCCGATCCGTACATTCGGACCCCCACCCATGCAGGAACTCATCGAACGCGTGACAGAGGGCGAGGACCTGACCGTCGACGAGGCCCGCGAGGCCGCGACGCTGGTCTTCGAGGAGGCGACGGAGGCACAGATCGGCGCGCTGCTGGCCGCGCTCCGGGCCAAAGGCGAGACCGAGGCCGAGATCGCCGGCTTCGCCCAGGGGATGCGCGACGCCGCGCGCACGATCGATCCCGAGGGCGGCCCGCTGGTCGACACCTGCGGCACCGGCGGCGACGACTACAGCACGATCAACGTCTCGACGACCAGCGCCATCGTCGCCGCCGGCGCGGGCGTCGCCGTCGCCAAACACGGCAACTACTCGGTCTCCTCCTCCTCCGGGAGCGCCGACGTGCTCGAGGTCGCCGGCGCCGACGTGGAGGCCGAGCCGCCGGCGGTCGAGAACGCGATCGAGCGCGACGACATCGGCTTCATGCTCGCGCCCGTGTTCCACCCCGCGATGAAGGCCGTCATCGGCCCGCGCAAGGAGCTCGGGATGCGGACGATCTTCAACGTGCTCGGGCCGCTGACCAACCCCGCGGGCGCCGACGCACAGGTGCTCGGCGTGTACAGCGAGGAGCTGGTGCCGCTGATCGCCGAGGCGCTGACCCACATGCCCGTCGAGCACGCGCTCGTCGTGCACGGCGACGGGATGGACGAGATCGCGCTCCACGGCCCCACCACGGTCGCGGAGGTCGAGGGCGAGGACGTGACCGAGTACACGATCACGCCCGAAGACCTCGGGCTCGACAGCGCGCCCGTCGACGCCATCGCGGGCGGCACCCCCCGGGAGAACGCCGCGGACCTCCGCGGGATCGTCGGCGGCGACGTGACCGGGCCGAAACGGGACGTGATCCTCGCCAACGCCGGCGCCGCGATCTACGTCGCCGGGCTCGCCGACACCCTCCGCGACGGCGTCGACCGGGCCGCAGCGGCCATCGACGACGGCGACGCCGCCGAGAAGTTCGCCGCGCTCTGTGGCGAACCGATCGAGGCCGAGTGATGGCGCGGACGAAGCTCTGTGGTCTGGGGACCGAAACGGACGTTCGCGCGGCGGTCGACGCCGGCGCCGACGCGCTGGGGTTCATCACCGACGTGGACGTGGACACCCCCCGCGAGGTGGCTCCCGAACGCGCGGCCGACCTCGCCGCGTCGGTCCCGCCGTTGGTCACCACCGTCGCCGTCACGATCCCCGATAGCGTCGACGCGGCCGTCGACGTTGCCGACCGCGTCGACCCCGACGCGCTCCAGATCCACGGCGAGTTCGGCCCCGACGAGGTCCGCGCGATCCGCGACCGCGCGGGCGTCGACGTGATCGTCGCCCTCGGCGCCGACGACCCCGACCGCGCCCGCGACCTCGACGGCGTCGCCGACGCGCTGCTCGTGGACTCGCTGACCGACGAGGGCGCGGGCGGCACGGGTGAGACCCACGACTGGGCCGCGACCCGCGAGCTTCGCGAGGCGCTCTCGACGCCGCTGGTGCTCGCTGGCGGGCTCACACCCGAGAACGTCGGCGCGGCTGTCGAGACCGTCGACCCCTTCGCCGTCGACGTGGCGAGCGGCGTCGAGCGCGACGACGAACCGGGGCGGAAGGACCACGACGCGCTGGCCGCGTTCGTCCGCGAGGCCACCCGACCGACGGGGACCGCCTGATGCCGGCGTTCGACCGCTCCCGCGAGGAGTTCGCGGCGCTGCTCGCCGGCGCCGACGGGCCCGCAGTCGCCCGACTCACCGCGACGCTGGACGTGGCCACCGAGCCGCTGTCGGCCTACGCGGCGCTCTCCGACCGCAGCGACCACACGTTCCTGCTCGAGAGCGCCGAAAAAGTGGCCTCCAGCGATCCCGCGGGCGCGTTCGCCCCCGCCGACGGGCACAGCGACCCGGCCGCCGGCGACGGCGAGGCCGACCGCCACGCGCGCTTCTCCTTCGTCGGCTACGACCCCGAGGCGCTGGTCTCGGTCTACCCGGACCGAACGGAAGTCGAGGGGTTCGGCCCCGCGGCGCGCTTCCTCGAGGGGCTCGACGCCGCGGCGGGCGACGAGGTGGGGGCCTGCGGCGACGGCCCAGAGGCGACCGGCGACGGCCCCGACACGCTCGACCGCCTGCGGCTCGCGCTCCCGGACGTGGAGCGCGTCGGCTTCGGCGCGAGCGACCGCCAGCGACTGGACGGGGGGCTGGTGGGCTTCCTGGCCTACGACGCCGTCTACGACCTCCACCTGCGGAGGTGGGCGTCGAGCGCCCCGACCCCGTCGTGCCGGACGCCCAGTTCGTCCTGACGACCCGGACGCTCGCGTTCGACGACCGCGAGGGGACCGTGGAGCTGGTGTTCACGCCGATCGTCGGCGACGACGACGACGCCGGCGCCGTCTACGACCGGCTGGTCGCGGAGGCCGAGTCCGTCGCGGGCGACCTCGCGGCCACGACGGCCCCCGAAACCGGCGGGTTCGAGCGCGACTCGACCGACTCGGGCCCCCGCGAGGAGTACGAGCGGGCGGTCGCCGAGATGCAGGAGCACGTCCTCGACGGCGACGTGTACCAGGGGGTGGTCTCCCGCAGCCACGAGATCACCGGGGAGCTGGACGCGCTCGGGCTCTACGAGTCGCTGCGGGAGGTGAACCCCTCGCCGTACATGTACCTGCTCTCCTTCGGCGACCGCTCGGTCGTCGGCGCCAGCCCGGAGACGCTGGTCTCCGTCACGGGCGAGCGTGTCGTGTCGAACCCCATCGCGGGCACCTGCGCCCGCGGCGCCAGCCCCGTCGAGGACCGCCGGCTCGCGGGCGAGCTGCTCGCCGACGACAAGGAGCGCGCCGAGCACACGATGCTGGTCGACCTCGCGAGAAACGACGTGCGGCAGGTCTCTCGGCAGGGCAGCGTGCGCGTCGAGGAGTTCATGAACGTGCTCAAGTACAGCCACGTCCAGCACATCGAGTCGACCGTCACCGGGCGGCTCGCGCCGGGGTTCGACGGGTTCGACGCCACCAGAGCCGCGTTCCCCGCCGGGACGCTCACGGGCGCGCCGAAGGTCCGGGCGATGGAGCTGCTCGACGAGCTGGAGGTGAACCCCCGCGGGGTGTACGGCGGCGGCGTCGGCTACTTCTCCTGGACCGGCGACGCCGACACGGCGATCGTGATCCGGACGGCGACTGTGGAACACGGCGACGGCGACGAGCCGGACGCGGTGCGAGTGCGCGCCGGCGCGGGCGTCGTCGCCGACAGCGATCCGGCCAGCGAGTACGCGGAGACCGAACAGAAGGTCCGCGGCGTGCTGGACGCGCTGGAGCGGATCGAAGGGGGTGCCGAATGAGCACCCCGAGCGCCGACGACGGCGACGCGCCGACGGTGCTGTTCGTCGACAACTTCGACTCGTTCACGTACAACCTCGTGGAGTACGTCGGCGAGGGCGCGCCCGACGCCGAGGTCGAAGTCCTCCGGAACACGGCCTCGCTCGAGGACGTGCGGGAGGTCGACCCCGACGCCGTCGTCATCAGCCCCGGTCCGGGCCACCCGAAGAACGAGCGCGACGTGGGGCTGACGATGGACGTGCTCCGGGAGGTCAGCCCCGAGACCCCCACGCTCGGCGTCTGTCTCGGCCTCGAAGCCGCGGTGTACGAGTACGGCGGCGAGGTCGGCCACGCGCCGCGACCGATCCACGGGAAGGCGTTCCCCGTCGAGCACGACGGCGAGGGCGTCTACCGCGGGCTCGAACAGGGGTTCCAGGCCGGGCGCTACCACTCCCTCGTCGCGACCGCGGTGCCCGACGCGTTCGAGATCACCGCGACGACCGTCGACGGCCCCGAGAACGGCGACAGCGAAGAACTGGTGATGGGCGTCCGCCACCGCGAGCACCCGATCGAGTGCGTGCAGTTCCACCCCGAGTCGGTGCTCACGGCCGTCGGCCACGACGTGATCCGGAACTTCCTCGACGGCGCGCTGGAGTGACGACGACGGGGTCAGCCCAGGAACGTCGTCACGATCCAGAGCGCGCCGAGAATCACCGACGCGATCAGTACGAGCTTCCAGGCGATACTGAGGACCACCCGACCGACGACGATGACGACGGCGACGACGAGCAGCAGCACCAGTGCCTGTCCGATCGGGTCCTCCGGGATCGGGAGTTGGAGTAGCGCCAGCGACAGCGCAGGCAGTGTGATGGACATACCCGGAGATGGATCTGGCCGAGGCATAACTCTGGGGGCCGAGTTCAAGTAGGATGACGTGACCAGCCCCCGCGTGCGCTGACCACAACCGCGCGGGGTACGAGGCGGAAGCGTGACGACCCCCGCGTGGAGCGATCCGTCACCTGTTCGCCGACGAACAGCGGCGCCTACGCGAAGTCCTCGTAGCGCGGCTGTTCGCGATCGCCCGGGAACTCGTCGACGGGCGCGGTCGTCTGGTCGCCGCTCTCCATCTCCTTGATCGTCACCTCGTCGTTCGCGAGGTCCTGCTCGCCGACGATCACGACCGTCTCGGCGTTGATCGAGTCGGCGTACCCCATCTGGGCGCCGAAGCTCCGGTCGGAGACGTCGGTCTCGACGACGTTCCCCGCCGCCCGGAGCTCGCGGGCGATCCGGGACGCCACCGAGCGAGTGTCGCCGACCGTGAGCACGTAGTAGTCCGTCGAGAGCTCCTCCGCGGGGAACACGCCGGCCTCCTGCAGCAGCAGCGGCAGCGTCGAGTTCATCACGCCCGGGGCGACGCCGACGGCCGGGGTGGGCTGGCCGCCGAAGGACTCGATCAGGTCGTCGTAGCGGCCGCCGCCGAAGATCGCCCGGGAGACCCGATCCTGGGTGTCGAAACACTCGAACACGACGCCGGTGTAGTAGTCGAGCCCGCGGGCCGTCCGGAGGGAGACCGCACAGTGGTCGCGGACGCCGAAGTCCTCGGTCGCCGCCAGCACCGCCTGCAGGTTCTCGACCGCGTCGGTGAGTTTCGGGCGGTCGACCTCGGCCAGTAGCGCGTCGAGGTCCTCGTTCCCGGCCGCGAGCAGGTCGTCGAACGCCTCGGCGTCCTCGATCGAGAGCCCGGCGTCGGCGAGCAGCCCGAGGTACTCCGCGCGGTCGACCTTCTCGCTCTTGTCGACCGCCCGGATCGCGTCCTGCACGTCGACGTCCTCGTCGAACGAGCGCAGGAGTTCGCCGAGGATGTCCCGGTGGGAGACCCGGAACTCGAACTCCGAGGCGGGGAGGCCGAGTTCGGTCAGCATGTCGCCCGCGAAGGCGAGGATCTCGGCGTCGGCCTCGGGCGCCTCGGAGCCGAAGATGTCGACGTTCGTCTGGTAGAACTCGCGGAACCGGCCCTGCTGGACCTGCTCGTAGCGCCAGAACGGCCGCGTCGAGAACCACTTGATCGGCTTCGAGAGCGCCTGCTGTTTGGCGACGACCATCCGCGCGACCGTCGGCGTCAGTTCGGGGGTGAGCGACACCTCCCGCCCGCCCTTGTCGGTGAAGTTGTACAGCTCGTCGACGATCCCCTCGCCGGACTTGTCGACGTACATCTGGACGTCCTCCAGCGCGGGCGTGGCGATCTCCCGGAACCCGTAGCGGCGGGCCACCCCCTCGGTCGTGTCGATCACCGCCCGCCGGGCGGCCATCTCGTCGGGGTAGAAATCCTTGAACCCCTTCAGCCGGTCGTACATGCCCCAGCGTTCCGGGCGCCCGCGCTTGAATCCTGTGTTAGGCCAGCCCGCGGACGATCGTCTGGTCGTGTTCGGGGAACACGGTCGCGACGGCCTCCTCGCCGCCGCGCTCGCGGATGAGTTCCCGGAGCTCGCCCTCGTAGTCGGCGCGGGCGATCTCCTCGCTCGGCCCGGTCTCCACGTCGAGCTCCTGCTCGACCAGCCGGTCGACGGCGCCGCGGCCGAACCCCGCGAGCGGCGAGAGGTAGTCGATCCCGTGGCGGTCCTCGAGGCTCTGGGCGGTGGCCCGGGAGACCGTCGGCACGCGGTCGTCCCGGCGGGTGCCGTCGGCGACGGCGACCACGTCGCGCTCGGCGACGACTTCGAGCGCGTGCTCGTGGACGCGCTGGATCCCGTTGCGGGGGTAGCCGTCCTCGAGCATGCGGTCGACGGCCTCCTCGGCGACCTCGCGGTCGAGCTCGACCGTGTCGAACGGGAACCCCAGCGCGTCGGCGGCGCCCCGGGCGTTCTCGAACTCGTCGGAGACGCCGAAGTGGGCGGTCACGAGCGTCACGTCGTAGAAGCGATCGAGCGTCAGCGCCGCGAGCGAGGAGTCCTTCCCGCCGCTGTAGAGAAGCGCCAGCTCCATCAGCGCCGGCGGATGTCGAAGCTCTTCTCTTCGGGCTTCATCTCGCGGAGGATCTGCTTCATCTTCTCCTCGTCGATCTGGCCCTGGATCCGGCCGCTCTGGGCCAGCGCGGTCACCTGCTGTTTGACTTTCTGGGCGAACTCGGGCTTGCTCATCTCGACGGCGTTGAGCCGCTGTCGCGCGTCGTCGGTGAGATGCTGCTTCAGCAGCGCGTCCTGTTGGGCCTGGGCCCGCTCCTGCTGTTCCTTCGCTGCCTGCTGGGCCTCCTCGCCCCCAGCCTGGTCCTGCAGCTCCTCGAGTCGCTCCTGTCGAAGCTCTTCGAGCCGGTCCTCGTCGGGGTTGCCACTCATACGTGTGTGTTACTGCTCTCCGCGCAAAACGGTTGCGGCGTCCTCAGGCGTACTTCTGGAGCTCCGGCCGGTCGAGGTCCTCGAGCGTCTCGCTCGCGACGGTGTCGAGGAGGCTCTGCCCCTCGTCGGTCACGCGTCGACCCTCACCCTTGGCCGTCTCCACGAGGCCCTCGTCCTCGAGCTGCTGGAGCGCGGTCCGGATGATCTTGCGCGAGCCGCCGGTGTGTTCGTTGCCGGAGACGCGGTAGCGCGTCGTGCCGGACTTCGAGCCGCCGTACTCCGTCGCGAGTCGCTCGACGCCGACGGGGCCGCGGATCGCCACCTTCCGCAGGAGGCTGGCGGCGCGGACCTGCCAGAAGTCCTCCTGCTGGGGCGGGAGTTCGCGGTCGACGCTGGTCTTGGTGAACTCCACCCAGTCGGGCTCCTCGATGCGGCCGTCGAGCTCCTCGGCGAGGGCCTCGAGGAGGTCCTCTGCCGGAACGTCGTAGAGGGTTGCCATAGGGAGGATTTCTTCCCTGTTCCGGATAAACCCATCGTATCGGTGTCCACGCCGGGTGTCAGGCGCCGGCACGGGCGCCCGCCCCGACGGTCCCCATCACCACGCCGCCGATCGCGATCGCACCCAGAACACCGCGCCGCGGTAGATCACCACCGCCGCGAGCGCGACCGACTCGGTCACCGCCGGCAGCGGCGCCGCGACGAGCAGGAAGACGAGCACCGCCTCGATCCCCCCGGCGCCCCCGGGCAGCGGCGTCATCCCCGCGATGGCGCCGATGGGGACGACGAACATCACCACCGGCAGGCTCACCGGGACGCCGATGGCCTGGAACGCCAACCAGAGCCCCGACATCTGGAGGAACCAGCCCAGCGCGGAGAACCCCAGCGCGAGCGTGAGCCCACGCGGGCTGGTCGCGACCCGCTCGATCGCCTCGAAGAAGTGGCCGACGCGGCGCTCGATCGCCGCACGCCCCGGGTCGGTCACGCGCGGGACGTACTCGCCGGCGACCCGCGAGAGGCGGGCGGCGACGCCGACGACCGCCGCCTGGACGCGCTCGTGGTTCCGCCACGCGAACGCGAGGGCGGCGACGACGCCGACGGTGAGGCCGACGACGACGACCGCCGCCGACTCCAGCCGCGTGTTGAACGTCGTCTCGGTCGCGAAGTAGCCCATCCCCAGCAGCGCCAGCGTGATCGAGGGGACGAAGTTGAGCGTGTCGACGCTCGCGATGGCGGCCAGCCCGGTGCCGTACTCCGTGTCGGTCACCTCCGAGATCAGCAGCGCGGTGACGGGCTCGCCCCCGGCCTGGCCGAACGGGGTGACGTTGTTGTTGAACGTCGCGCCCGCGAACACGAGGAACGTTTTGAGCGGCGACACCGCCGTCCCGAGCACGTCGAGCACGGTGTGCAGCGCCATCCCCCACGCGAACAGCCAGCCCACGGTGACGACGACGACCAGCCCCACGGTGGAGGCGTCGGCGTCGCCGAGGTAGCGGAGCAGGTCGCCGACGCCGACGAGATACAGCAGTGCCGCGAGCACGGCGATCGCCGCGACGAAGCCAACCAGGGTCGTCTTGAGCTGGTCGGTTTCCATGGCTCCGAGAACTCCCGGCGCGCGTTTCAAGCCTCCGATGACGGCCGTCGACGCCGGCCCTTTATCGGCGCTCACGACCAGCCGACCGTATGGACGAGCGAAGCGCGCTGGCGATGCTGTCGACCGCCCTCCCCGGCGCCGGCGACGACGCCGCCGTCGTCGACGAGCTCGCGATCACGACCGACATGCTTCACGAGCGCTCCGACTTCCCCGCGGGAACCACCCGCGGAACCGCCGGCTGGCGCGCGGTCGGCGCCTCGCTCTCGGATCTCGCGGCGATGGGCGCCGACGCGACCTGCGCGGTCGCGGTGTACGCCGCCCCCGCGTTCGACGAGGCCGAACTCTCGGCGTTCGTCCGGGGCGCGAGCGAGGTCTGCGAGCGCGTCGACGCCGAGTACGTCGGCGGCGACCTGGACCAGCACTCGGAGTTCGCCACCGCCACGACCGCCGTCGGGCGCGTCGAGGAGCCGATCTACCGGGACGGTGCCGCCCCCGGCGACGCGGTCTGCGTGACGGGCGAGCTCGGCCGGACCGCGGCCGCGCTCCGGCGCTTCGCCGCGGGCGACACCGACGCCGGAAACGAGCTGTTCCGCTTCACCCCCCGCGTCGCCGCCGGGCGCGCGCTCCGGGGCCACGCGAGCGCGATGATGGACTCCAGCGACGGGCTCGCGCGCTCGCTCCACCAGCTGGCCGACGCCAGCGACTGCGGGTTCGCGATCGAGTGGGACCGCCTCCCGGTCCACCCGGCCGTCGACGCCGTCGCCGAGAGCGAGGCCGACCGCCGGGAGTGTGCGGCCCACGTCGGCGAGGACTTCGAACTCGTGTTCACGACGCCCGAACCGGCGGCCGCGGTCGCGGCCGTCGAGGCGACCGGCACCGACGCGACCGTGATCGGCGAGGTGACCGAAAGTGGGGTGCTCGCGGACGGCGATGCGCTCCCGGACCGTGGCTACACACACGGCGAGAACTGAGTGTCGGAACCGACCGACTGCGCCCGGTTCAGACGGTCGCGATCTCGATCGGCACCGGGAGGAAACAGAGCGCGCCGAGCCCGAACGTCAGCGCGGCCACGAGGGTGCGCTTCCAGCCCAGTGGCGTCTCGTCGACGGGGTCGGCGGAGCCGCCGAAGGAGACGAGCAGCGTGATGAACCCCCAGAGGATCCAGAGGCCGACCGAGTTCTGCATCCCCATATCCTCGACGTACCAGAGGTAGCCCGCGAGCGCGAACAGCGCGCCGGGAACCAGCGCCGCGACGGTCTCCTGGCGGCGGCCCAGCAGCGCCCGCGTGATGTGGCCGCCGTCGAGCTGGCCGACCGGGAGCAGGTTCAACACGGTGAAGAACATCCCGATCCAGCCGCCCATCACGACGGGGTGGACCGCCTTCGTGGGGTCGCCGTAGTTCGTCGGCTGGCCCAGCGCGTCGGCGATCAGGGTCAGCAGCGGCGGGTTGTGGAAGACGATCGCCTCGCTGCTCCCCGCCAGCACGCGCTCTGGGACCGACATCGGGTCCAGCGAGACGCCGACGGCGGTGACGACGATCGTCGCGACCAGCCCCGCGAGCGGGCCGGCGGCGCCGATGTCCAGCAGCGCGTCGCGGTCGGGGATTCGGCTGCGCATCCGGATCACCGCGCCCATGGTGCCGAACGGGATGTAGAACGGGATCACGTACGGGAGGCTCACGTCGACGCCGTGCCAGCGCCCGGCGACGTAGTGGCCCATCTCGTGGGTCAGCAGCACGCCGAGCACCGCGGCGGTGAACGGCCACGCCTCCAGCACCCGCAGCGGGTTGTCGGCGATCGCCGAGAGCGGGATGTAGTACCAGACGGTCGCCCCCACGAACATCGTCGACACGATCGTCGCGAACAGCAGCGCGATGTTGGTGGTGGGGTTCGTCTCGGACGCGGTGGTCGCGCCGAAGGGGCGGGCGATCAGCACGTCGTTGCCCGCGTCGTCGACCGAAAACCGGAGGTCGTACCCCGCGGCCTCGAAGGCGGGGCGGAGCTCCTCGGCGAGCCGGGATCGCGGGACCAGCGACTCGCCGTGGTACCGGATCATCTCGCCGTCGCGCCGGACCGCCGTCAGGTGGAACCACGCGTCGAGCGCCTCCGGGTGGGGGACCTCGTCGGACCCGGACCTATCTGCCATCGGTCGCGATAACCGACGCTCGCGCATAAGGCTTGGTACGGGAGAACCGAACGGAGGGCGTTCGGGGACTGTCAGCGGGGACCGCCGGCGTCGCGCGCCCGGCGGCGTGGTTTCGAGGCTGTACGGATCGGTTAGGCCGTCTCGACGCGCCACGTGGTCGCGCTCGTGTACGACCACTTCTCGACCTCGAGATCCGAGGCGGCGTCGCTGAGCTTCACCATCAGCGCGCCGATCTCCTTCGGCGAGAGGTCGACGTCGTCGGCGATGAACTTCGACTTGAAGTACATCTCGCCGTCCTCGGCCTTCTCGCGCAGGTAGCGCGTGAGGCGCTCCTCTTTCGAGAGGTCGTCGGTCGCGGTCACGCCGTCGGTGGAGGGGTTCCGGGTTGCGCTCATTGGTGTTCGCCTCACTCAGGGCCACGGCCTTGGGGGGGATATAAATTCCAGACCGTCCACCGGAATTCGAACCGTTTCAGACGGATTGAGGCGTGAAATCGGCGTAAAACGAGTCGTTAACGAGTACCTGAAATCCACTTAGACCTTTTACAAACAGTTTTGAGACGGTTATCGACCACCTTTCACGAGAACGTGATCTCGACCGGTTCGGCCGTCGAAACCGGGCCGCGAGTCGCCTCGGCGCGCCGGCGCGGCGTCACGCGCGGTCGTGAACCCAGAACTCCTCGTCCTCCGTGGTCTCCTTCTTGAACAGCGGCACCTCGTCCTTGAGGCGGTCGATCCCGTCCTCGACGGTCCGGAACGCCTCGCGGCGGTGGCCCGCAAGCACGACGACGAACACGATGTCCTCGCCGTCGACGACGACGCCGGTTCGGTGGTGGAACAGCACCTCGAACACGCCCTCGCGCGCCTCGAGTTCGCTCGCGATCTCGGCCATGCGCTCCGCGGCGACGCCCTCGTACTTCTCGAACTTGAGGTGGGTCGTGCGGCTGTCGTCCGGGGAGTCCTTCGCCCGCACGCGGCCGGTGAACGTCGCGATGGCGCCCGACCGCTCCGCGAGCGGCGACTGCTTGGCCTCGTGAACGAGCGACTCGAGCGTGACGTGGGGGTCGAGCTCGTCCAGTTCGGCCGCGAGATCGGCCGGATCGAGCTCGCCCGCGTCGTCGACGCGCCGGAGCACGTCGCCCGGCACGTCCTCGTCGCCGATCACGACCGTCGGGAGCCGGAGCTTCGAGAAGCCGGAGATCACGGCGTACTCGTAGTCGGCCGCGAGATCGTCGAGCAGGTCGGCGAACGATCGGTCCCCGCCCGCGGCGGCCCAGTCGCCGCCCTCGGTCAGTTCGAACCGGCCGTCGGCGTCGTCCGGGGCGTCGTCGACCGACTCCGCTCGGCCGACCGTGGCGACGCGGCCGTCGAGGGTGGCGGCGACCGCGTCCCGGAGTTCGGCGGCGCCGGAACCGACGATGGAGAGAGTCTGCATACCCGTGTGGCGGGCGGGGACGGGCTTAGACCTTTTCTCGCGGCGCCGGCCGACCACCGGCCTTAAGAACGCCACCGCCGGAACCTCACCTAATGCGAGTCGTCGTCTCTATCGGGGGTAGCGTGCTCGCGCCCGGGCTCGACCCCGAGCGCGTCGAAGGGTTCGCCGACGCCCTGCAGACGCTCTCGGCCGAGGGCTGTGAGCTGGGCGCGGTCGTCGGCGGTGGCACCGTCGCGAGACAGTACATCGGCGCCGCCCGCGAGCTGGCGGCCAACGAGTTCCAGCTCGACGAGCTGGGGATCGGCGTCACGCGGCTGAACGCCCGGCTGCTCATCGCGGCGATGGGCCACGGCGTCCAGCGCACGCCGGCGACCAGCTACGACGAGGCCGGCGAGGCGATCCGCCGGGGCGACACCACCGTCATGGGCGGCGTCACCCCGGGCCAGACCACCGACGCCGTCGCGGCCGCGCTCGCGGAGTACGTCGACGCGGAGCTGCTCGTGTTCGCGACCAGCGCCGACGGCGTGTACAGCGCCGACCCCGAGGAGGACGACGACGCCGAGCAGTACGGCCAGCTCACCCCCAGCGAACTGGTCGAAGTGATCGCGCCGATGGAGCGCGGCGCGGGCGCCTCCGCCCCGGTCGACCTGCTGGCGGCGAAGCTGATCCAGCGCTCCTCGCTGCGCACGATCGTCCTCGACGGCACCGACCCCCAGGCCGTCGTCGACGCCGTCCTGCGCGGCGAGCACACCGGCACCGACATCGTCCCCACCGGCGAGACGGACGAGCCGACGTACTGGACCCAGCATGAGTAGCGAACGGACGCCCGACCCGGACGCCGACGCCGTCGGCCCCTCATCGGGCCCGACCGCCGGCAGCGACGCCGGCGAGGGCGGCGGCGAGGACGAGTTCCACGCGTTCTGGGCGGACGCGGTCGCCGACGAGATCGAGGCCCGCGACCCCGAGGACCCCATCGTGATCAAGGGCGGCGTCTCGCCCTCGGGGATCCCCCACCTCGGCCACTTCAACGAGATCCTCCGGGGCCACTTCGTCGCCGAGGTGCTCCGCGAGCGCGGCCACGAGGTGCGGCAGGTGTTCACCTCAGACGACCGCGACCCGCTGCGGAAGCTCCCCCGGCGGCTGGCCGACGCCGACTGGAACGTCGTCGAACTCGGCGCCGTCGACGCCGGCGCGCTCGGGAAGAACCTCGGCAAGCCGTACACCGACATCCCCGACCCCTTCGGCGACTGCCACGACTCCTACGGCGCCCACTTCGCGGACCTGCTCTCCCAGGCCGCCGAGATGGTCGACGTGCCCGTCGAGGTGCTCTCGAACACCGAGCTGTACGAGACCGGCGAGTTCGAGCCCGAGATCCGGACGATCCTCGAGAACGTCGACACCGCGCGTGAGGTGCTCTCGGCGTACCAGGACTCCGTCGACGCGAGCTACTCCCCGTTCCGCGTCGTCTGCGAGGAGTGCGGCATCGTCACCGCCGACGTGACCGTCGCGGACCTCGACGCCGGCGTCGTCGAGTACGACTGCACCGGGATCACCGCGGGCGACCGCGATATCGAGGGCTGTGGCCACCACGGCGAGGCGACGCTGCGTGAGGGCAAGCTCTCCTGGCGCTTCGAGTGGCCCGCGCAGTGGAGCCTGCTCGGCGTCGACTTCGAGCCGTTCGGGAAGGACCACGCCGAGGGGTCCTGGCCGTCCGGCGAGGACATCGCCCGGAACGTGCTGGGGATCCAGCCCCCGGTCCCGATGACGTACGAGTGGTTCACGCTCAACGGCGAGCCGCTCTCCTCCTCGGAGGGGAACGTCGTCACGGTGCCGGAGGTGCTCGACCTGCTCGAGCCCGAGGTGCTGCGGTACTTCTTCGCGCTCGACCCGAACAAGGCCCGTGACTTCGACGTCTCGCGGCTCGACCAGCTCGTCGACGACTTCGACCGCTTCGAGCGGGCGTACTTCGGCGAGGTCGACGACGAGGAGCTGACGCGGTTCGCGGAGCGGGCGTACCCGTTCGTAGTGGACGAAGTCCGCGAGGACCGTATCCGCCTGCCGTACACGTTCGCCGCGGTGCTGGGGATGGTCGACGACCGCGACCTGCGCGTCCAGATGGCCCGCAACGAGGGGCACATCCCCGAGGACGCCGACGACGACGCGATCGAGGACGCGCTCGACCGCGTCGAGAAGGCCCGCGCGTGGGCCGAGCGGTGCGACAACGCCTACAACTACCGACTCCAGACCGACTTGCCGGACGTGGAGCTGACCGACGCCGAGGAAGCGGCGCTGTCCGACCTCGCCGAGTTCGTCGAGGCGGACCACGACGGCGAGGCGATCCAGGGCGAGATCTACGAGCTCGCGGACGAGCACGGCCTGGAGACGGCCGACCTGTTCGCCGCCGGCTACCGGCTGTTCTTCGACAAGACCCAGGGCCCGCGGCTCGGCGAGTTCCTCGGCGAGCTCGACCGCTCGTTCGTCGTCGCGCGGCTCCGCCGCGAGAGCTGATCGACGCCCCGGGACCCGAACGCATTTGCCCGGGCGGACCCGACTCTCGAGCAGATGATCGACGGGCTGCTTCAGGCTCTCCCCGCTCTCGGCCCGCTGACGTGGGTGGTTATCGGCGTCGCCGCCTACACGCTGGTGGCGTACTGGCTCGACGGCCAGGGCTACCTCCCCGAGTCGGTCAGCGTCTCCGGGCCGATCACGACGATCCACACCAAGCGCGGCCGGGCGTTCCTCGACTGGCTCGCCGGCCCCAAGCGGTTCTGGCGGGCCTGGACCAACGTCGGGCTAGGGGTGACCCTGGTGATCATGGTCGGCATGTTCGTCCTCCTGCTCCGGCAGGGGCGCTCGATCCTCCAGAACCCGCCGGCGCCGACGCCGGTGAACGAGCCCGCGAACGTGCTGGTGATCCCCGGCGTCAACGAGTTCCTCCCGCTGTCGGTCGCCCCCGAGATCCTCGCCGGCCTGCTGATCGGCCTCGTCGTCCACGAGGGCGGCCACGGCCTGCTCTGTCGGGTCGGGAACATCGACATCGAGTCGATGGGGCTGGTGACGCTCGGCTTCCTCCCCATCGGCGCGTTCGTCGAGCCCGACGAGGAGAGCCAGCGCGAGGCCGACCGCGGCGCCCGCGCCCGGATGTTCGCCGCCGGCGTCACCAACAACTACGCGGTGACGATCCTCGCCTTCGCCCTGCTGCTCGGCCCGGTCGTCGGCTCCATCGGCGTCGCCTCCGGCGCCGCGGTCGGCGGCGTCCTCCCCGGCTCCGCGGCCGACGACGCCGGCATCGAGCCCGGCGATCGGATCGTGATGGCCGGCGACCGCGAGATCGAGAACGCGACCGAGCTCGACGCCTACCTCGCGACGAGCACCGCGGGCGAGCTGACCGTCCAACTCGGCGACGGCACCGAGACGACCGTCGAGCGCTCGCTGCTCGTCACCCGGCTCCACGGCGGCTCGCCGTTCGACCGCGAGGGGGCGGCGGGGATCGACGTGAACGACACGATCACCGCCGTCAACGGCACCGAAGTCGACACCGAGCGCGGGTTCCGCGAGGCGGTCGGCAACCGGCCGGTCGTCGAACTCCGGACCGAGGACGGGCGGACGACGACCGCGCCGATGGGCGTGATCGTCCGCGCGACCTCGCCCGACCTGCCGGGCGTCGGCGGCTCGGCCGACGACCACCCGCTCAACGCCTCGGGGTTCCCGGCGCGTGACTCCTTCACCGTGCTCAGCATCGCCGGCCAGTCGACGCACACCCCCGCGGACGTGACCGCCGCACTCGACGGGCGCGAGGCGGGCGACTCGGTCGAGGTCGTCGCCGTCGTCGACGGCGAGCGCCGGACCGAGACGGTGACCCTCGCCGCGGACTACCGCGAGGGCGAGACCGGCGGCTACCTCGGCATCTCGCCGCTGGCGAGCTACGGCGGGATCCAGACGAGTAGCCTCGGCGTCGACAGCTACCCGGCCGCCGAGTTCCTCGGGCTGCTGACCGGCGGCAGCGAGACGGCGGTCGGCGGCGGCTCGGTGATCGGGGCGACGCTGGTGATCCTGCTGCTCCCCTTCATCGGCGCCGTCGGCGGCGCGGGGTACAACTTCGCGGGGTTCGTCGCGGTCAACCGGAACTTCTACGAGGTGACCGGGCCGCTGGAGCCGCTCGGCGGCGGCGTGTTCCTGCTCGCGAACCTGCTGTTCTGGACCGGCTGGATCAACCTCAACCTCGCCTTCTTCAACTGCATCCCGGGCTACCCGCTCGACGGGGGCCGGATCCTCCGGGCCTGCGTCGAGGCGGTGGTGTCGCGGCTCCCGATCGAGGACAAACACGCCGCCACGCGGGCGGTGACGACGAGCGTCGGGCTGGCGATGCTGGCGTCGCTGCTGCTCGTTGTGTTCGGCCCGCAGCTGCTCAACTGATCGCGGACGCGTGCCGGTTCAGCCGAGCACCACGTCGAGCGTGAGCATCACCGCGGCGCCGAGCATCAGCCCGAGCGAGGCGACCCGCCCGTGGCCGTGCTCCTGCGTCGCCGGGACGATGTCGTCGACGATGACGTACAGCATCCCGCCGGCGGCGAACCCCATCGCGTACGGGAGCAGCGGGGCGGCGACGACGACGGCCCACGCGCCGACGACAGCGAGGGGGATCTCGACCAGCCCGGCGCGGATCCCGGCGACCGTTGCGTACCAGCGGCGGCCGAGCCCCGCGTTGACCGCCGCGACCGACACCGCCAGCCCCTCGGGGACGTTCTGAATCCCGATCGCCAGCATCAGCGAGAGCCCCTCCGCCACGTCGCCGCTGCCGAAGCCGACGCCGACGGCCAGCGCCTCGGGCATGTTGTGGATCGTGATCGCGAGCGTGAACAGGAGGACGGAGGTGAGCCGCGGATCGTGCTCCTGAGACTCCGAGCCGCTCCCGGTCAGCCGGGAGCTGACGAGGAAACTCAACGAGGGCGCCCAGCGCTCGCCGCTGTCGAGCAGCGCGACGCCGAGCGCGAAGCCGATCAGGACGGGGACGATCCCGCGCAGTTCGACGGGTCCGAGGCCGAGCCCCCGGTACGCCGGGGCGGCGGCGAACTCGATGCCGGGGACGAGCAGGCTCGTGTAGCTCGCCGACACCATCACGCCGGCCGCGAAGCCGAGCGAGGCGTCGAGCCACTTCCGGCTCGGGTCCCGCCAGACCAGCACGACGCTGGCGCCGAGCGCGTTGAGGAGGGCGATGAACAGCCCGCCGGCGAGCCCCTGGACGACCGGGTCGCCGCCGACGACGTCGACGAAGGTGGACTCGAAGCTCATCGGATCCTCCGTGGCCGGTGTCGGGACACGTTACTCCGACCGGTGTGGCCGGAACTACCTAAGCGCGCCGACTACTCGTTGGGGTCTTCCTCGACGCCCATCCGCTCGTAGAACTCCTCGGGCGTGTCCTCGATGCGCTGGAAGTCGTCGAAGTAGTACTCGTGGTGGCGGACGACCTGCTCGCAGATCCACCGGGAGAACGTCTCGTCGAACCGCCAGTGCTCCTCGGGCTGTTCCACGTCGAACCGCTCGTCGGTCGCGAAGGCGACGTAGACGTGGTAGAACCCGAGGATCACGTCGGCGAACTCCCGGGCTTTGGCGCCGGTGTCGACGCGCTTCTCGGCGAGCTCCTCCTCGCCCTCGGGGGTGAGCTCGAAGTACTTCCGGTCGGGCTCGTCCTCGCGCTCGATCCGTTCGGCCCAGCCGTTCTCCTCGAACTTGTAGAGGATGGGGTACACCGACCCGTAGGAGGGTTCCCAGTGTCCGCCGCTGATGTCGCCGATCTCCTTGAGGATCTCGTAGCCGTAGCGGGGTTTCTCCTCGAGGAGTTCGAGCACGATGTACGAGATGAGGCCTTTCGGGGGGCCGCTCTTCCGCATCGTTCAGCGTACCGAGGGGGCACGTCGAAAGGGTTTCGGTCCGGCAATCGGCGCCTCAGCCGCGCACGCGGCCGTCCGTGTGGGCGTGCGACACGTTCGCGGCCGACCCGCCGGCGCGCGACCGCCACGCTCGGGCGTGGGAGCGCGGTAACACGCAACGCCCAAGCCCCCCGGTTCCCAACGACGAGTATGACCGAGCCACCGCAGACCGAAGAGGGATGGTTCGTCCTCCACGACTTCCGGAACGTGGACTGGGACGCCTGGCGCGACGCCCCCGACCGGGAACGGGAGCGCGCGATCTCGGAGGGCGTCGACTACCTCGAGGACCACGAGGCCGTCGTCGACGCCGACGAGGGCACGTCGGCGGTGTTCAGCGTCGTCGGCGACAAGGCCGACCTGATGGTGCTGCATCTCCGGCCGACGCTCGACCACCTCTCGACGGCTGAGCGGCGGTTCGAACACACCGCCCTCGGCGAGTACACCGAGCAGACCACCGCCTACGTCTCAGTGACGGAGGTGTCGGGCTACGTCTCTGACGCCTACTTCGCCGAGGACGAGGAGGAGGTCGACGAGGGGCTCAAGCAGTACATCGAGGGGAAGATCAAGCCCGAGCTGCCCGACGACGAGTACGTCTGCTTCTACCCGATGGACAAGCGCCGCGGCGAGGAGGTCAACTGGTACGACCTCCCGTTCGACGAGCGCGCGGACCTGATGGCCGGCCACGGCGAGACCGCCCGGAAGTGGGGCGGGAAAGTC
This sequence comes from Halolamina rubra, assembly GCF_000739555.1. GTDB lineage: Archaea > Halobacteriota > Halobacteria > Halobacteriales > Haloferacaceae > Halolamina > Halolamina rubra. Next base: position 16,547 of record NZ_BBJN01000011.1, on the reverse strand, counting down.
GACCAGATCATCTCCTCCTCGCTCGGCCTCGACGACTGGGAGTGGGGCGTGACGCTGTTCGCCGGCGACGCCACGGACATCAAGGACATCGTCTACGAGCTCCGCTTCGACGACGCCACCTCGAAGTACGGCGAGTTCGGCTCGTTCTACGTCGGCCGCCGGTTCCCGCCCGCGGACCTCGGCGCCTATCTACGAGGCGAGACGGTGCCGACCACCGACACCGAGGGCCACCACGCCGAGAGCGCCGACGAATCCCACCACCACGGCGAGGGTGCCAGCCACCACGGCGACGGCGACCACCACGGCGACGACGAGCACGGCGAGGGTGACGGCCATCACGACGACGGCGGGGAGGACGCCGACGAGGCCGACATCCGCGGCCAGCTCGAGGATCTCGACATCTACGCGGGCCAGCCCCACGGCGAGGACGTGTACGCGACGGTGCTGTACAGCGAGGCCGACGCCGACGAGGTCGCCGACGAGGTCGACGGGCTCCGGGGCAACTTCGAGCACTACGACACCCACGTGAAGACCGCGGTGTACGAGGGGACCTACACCGACCGCGTCGCGGTCGTGAGCATCTGGGACACCGCCAGCGCCGCCGAGACCGCGGCGGGGTTCCTCTCGGACCTGCCGGGCGTCGTCTCCCGGGCCGGCGAGGAGTCCGGCTTCGGCACGATGGGGATGTTCTACACCGTCAAGCCCGACTACCACGAGGAGTTCGTCGAGAAGTTCGACACCGTCGGCGGCCTGCTCGAGGACATGGATGGCCACATGGAGACGGACCTGATGATGAACCGCGCCGACGAGAACGACATGTTCATCGCGAGCCAGTGGGTCTCCCAGGAGGACGCGATGGCGTTCTTCCGCTCGGACGCGTTCCGCGACACCGTCCAGTGGGGGCGTGACGTGCTCGCGGACCGGCCGCGACACGTGTTCCTCGCCTGAACAACCGACCGACTGGCTCTCGTTGAGTTTCCGGCACGGCGTCGACTCGGCGCCGCCGATCGACGCCCCCGGCCGGCGGGTGTTGCACGGCATGTGAACACCCGAACCCATATGCCCGCGCCTCCCCAGATTCCGGGCATGACGAAACGTCACGCCTCCCTCCCACCGGACGCCGAGGCGGGGGTGGACGCCTTCATCGACTCCGTCGACGAGCGACTCGCGTCCGACGAGGACACCTGCGACGTGGTGCAGGACGTGCTGGTCGATCTGTTCGGCGACCGCGACGCCTACGAGGACTGGCAGGCGGGCGGCGACGTGACCCCGGCCGAGCGCGTGCGCCTCCAGGGGTACGACCCGTGTAACGCGACGCTGGAGTCGGAGTACTACGCCGAGAAGGACGAGGAGCGCTTCGAGCGCTCGAAACACCTCCAGTGGCTCTGGCGCCAGTTCGACGCGACGCCGATGGCCGACAACGTCGAGTTCGCGCTGCGGTTCCGACAGATGCTCGCGACCCACCTGTTCGACGAGGTCGGCGAGAACTGCCGCTTCTTCAAGGGGATCACGTTCACCTACGGCCACAACATCACGATGGGCGACAACGTGGTCGTCCACGACGACGTCCATCTGGACGACCGCGGCGCGCTGGAGATCGGCGACCGCGTCTCGATCTCCGATTCCGCGCAGGTGCTCTCCCACGACCACGACATCGTCGACCAGACCGAGGTCGAGAACTACCGCACGATCGTCGAGGACGACGCCCGGCTCACCTACGACACGATGGTCCGCGCCGGCTCGAAGCTCGGCGAGAACTCCGTCGTCGGCGCGAAGGCGGTCGTCGACGGCGACGTGCCGGCCCACCACGTCGCGGTCGGCCAGCCCGCGAAGTCGGTCCGCGTGAAACCGGGCTGGGAGGACGTGGCCGAGCCGATCGAGGATCGACTGGAGCGCAACAAAGAGGAACGACGGATCGAGTACGACCTGCCCGACGATCTGGACGCCTTCGACGAGTTCGAGCGGGACCTGCAGCCGCCCGGGTCGCCGACGCCCGACGGGCGCTAGAGCCGAATATACGCCCAGCCCGAATCCTGCAACCGCGTCAACTCGCCCACACCAGAGGAGACGAACGCGACGCCCTCGCCGAAATCATCTTCGCCAGCCTCGGCGCCCTGCGCAGCGTTCGAGCAGAGCTTCACCGTCGCACCCATCTCGACCAGCGCGTCGGTCGTCTCCTGTAGCTCCCCCGCCGCGGCGTCGATGACCGCGGGTCGGTCGACGACGACTGCGACGCCGTCGAGTTCGAGCGTTTCGTCGTCGAGGAGGTTCCGGACTTTCGCCTCGGCGGTGCGGTAGGCGTCGACGCTGGAGACGTGGTAGACGGTGTGCACGAGAGCCAGTACGCGATGGGGCACCTTCGTGTATTCGGAAAGCGTCGGTATGGGGCTCGACGAAAACGTCGAAGAACTCACGGTCCGCCATGATCGAAGGGTTCAGAGGGTGAGAAGCGCCCTGAAGACGGAGTTCAACGATATCCCCCCTATACCCGAAGAACGGGGAGTTCGGCGGCTCGTTCTCAACGGCGGGCGACCGGCTTCGATCGGGCATCACTCACTAGATCTCCTCTTCGGCGAGGGGGCCTCTACTGGGACTGGCGTGTGCATGCTCACGAGAGCCGAGTCATACTCAGAATTCCCCTCGATATCACCTCAGCAGCCAGTCCCTGGTCGGCTCGCGGGTTTCATAATCGGATTCGGCCCCCGCAAGGGGCGTCCCTGTGGAATACGGGGAATCAAGTATGACTGATTTTGCTCAACGCATCGCTGCCGACGGCACCGATCGCGTCTTCGGTGGTCAAAACCCCCAAATTCGGCGGTTTCGTAGGGACACCGATGGAGTATCCGAAACGGCGAATCGCAAGAGGGAAACCGATTATGAAGAATTTCCACCCCAATAGAGGGCCGATCCGGTCTCGGCGGTGAGGCGTCGTTGGACGCCAGACAGCTTTTAGCCTGCGTTTTCAGCCGATACGGGGGTGCGACGATGCCGATTCATAATCAGTTTTTCTCCACAATACAGGGGGTACTTGCGGGGATTTTAACCGATTATGACGGTGCGACAGACCTGAAGCCGAGGGGCTCAATCTTCATAATCGGTTTCAGTCTGCGGGTTTTGACTTTTCAGAATCGATTCTGTGTTTCTACTGCGTGCTGTCAGCTATCCGACCGTCGGCGGCGAAGTCTCTGCGAACGTCAAGTTGCTTGCGAAGCAACCGCGAGGAGTGGACAGCAGCGACTCCAGGCTACTGAGGAATGCAGAAAATGCGCCGTCCGGGAAATCAACTACACCACCCTACTTCCGTCACCCTGATTGGTTCACTCGGGTAGCGTGGCGCTTGTCCATGAACTCGGCCTCGAACCCTTTCGGGTGGGCGGTAAATCCGCCGCTCGGTGTCACCGTTCCAGACTTCAGGGCAAGTTGACTGTTGCCCGTCCGCCGAGACGACTGTTGGCCTCGACGGACGTACCGCATCCCAATGTTCTTCGCCGCGTTGTAGTCCGCATTCGCTTCCGAATCACAGCTCATACACCGGAAGCGGGTTCGATTCGGGCGATTCTCGCTCGCCGTAAACCCACACTCGGCACACCGCGTGGACGTGTGCGCTGAGCCGACTTGCTTCACCGCGATGCCTTCCGCTTCGGCTTTGTACTCCACTTGGTCGTAGAGCGTTCGGAACGCCCATTTGTGCCCCCACGATGCGCGTGTTCGGTCGCGGATATGCGTCAAGTCCTCGAACGCGATCACATCACACTCGAACCGGATTGCTTCAGCGACGATAGCATTCGACGCCCGATGAAGCACATCACGGATATAGCGAAGTTCGCGGCCACTCGATTGTTCGAGCGTTCGATGCGCGCTTCGTGTCCCAGTCTGCTGGAGACCCGCACGGACCTTCTCGAACTCATTGAGATCGTGGGTTAGCTCCCGTCCGCTGAAGAAGTAGGCAGTACTGGTGACGACAAGGTTTTCGATACCGAGGTCGACCCCGAGAACCGTTCCGTCCTCGGCGGTGTTCCGCTCGGTGTCGTTCCTGGGTCGGCGGAAGCGATATGCAGGAAGTAGTCGCCCTCACGAGCGGTGAGAGTGCTTTCCGTGACGCTCCACTCGTCAGAATCGAGGTACTGCCGTTGGTAGCCGTCGTCGGCATCGGGCAGAGCGAGTTCACACCGAATGCGACTCTCCGTTGTGGAGAGCGATACCGTATCGTCGTCAAACAGCGTCATCGTCCGGGTATCGTACTTCACCGTGGGCGCGGTGAAGGTGGGCTTGCTGACTCGCTTGTCTTTGGACCTGCGTTCGATACAGCCAGTAATAGCTTGGGCGGCTTGATGGGTGGCGAGGATCGCGTGCTGACTACCGAGGTCGGTATGTTCTCGCACGTCGTCGTAGGCGAGGGGCTGTACGTCGCTCTTGGCGTTACAGTTGCCCCACGCCATCTCCGTGGCGATTTGGCAACCACTCTTCCACGCAGAAATCGTCTCTTCGAGAAGGTCTCGTTGCTCGTCCGTCACATCGAGACGAGTGATTGCTGTCCGACGCACGTAATCGTCTGCCACAGTTTCAATGGGGACATGTTGCTACTTATATTTGGACAGTCGCCTCGATTCGAGTGCTCTTCCCCCTCAAGGAACCGCAGTTCAACACTCTCTGGCCCCGTCATCAGATCTCTCGGTTGGACCCCACGACAATACACAAGAGAAGGAAACAGAATGCGGATGCCGGGAATTGAACCCGGGCCGGTAGCTTGGGAAGCTACTGTCCTACCACTGGACCACATCCGCCTTCGTGGTCTTTCGTTCACGAGGCCTATGGCGCTCGTGTTCGAGAGAACACCGTCCCTGGGTAAGTCGGTTTCGGATTCGCCCACCCCGACGTCGCCGCCGGAACCGGACACGCGTCCAGTGCCCCGAATCGGTGCGTGCCTATTTGCCGACGGCGACAGAACGCCCGGGTATGCCTGAAGACGTCCTCACCGAGAACGCGCCGCTGGACCTCCGGTTCTCGGAGGCCGAACTCGAAACCGCCCGCGAGGAGATCGTCTCGTTCATCCGGGACACCGTCGACGCCGCCGGCGCCGAGGGCGCGGTGCTGGGGCTGTCGGGCGGCATCGACTCGACGCTCACCGCCTACCTCGCGGTCGAGGCGCTGGGCGAGGAGGGCCTCCACGGACTCACCATGCCCGCCCGGGTCAGCGACGACGAGTTGATGAGCGACGCCGAGGCGGTCGCCCAGTCGCTCTCGATCCCCTACGACGTGATCGAGATCGAGCCCATCGCCGAGCAGTTCGACGAGGCGTTCCCGGAGGGCGTCGACGACCGGACTGCCGCGGGCAACGTCCGCGTTCGCACCCGGGCGGTGATGAACTACTACGTCGCCAACGTCGAGAACCGGATCGTGCTGGGCACCGGCAACCGCAGCGAGGCGATGACCGGCTACTTCACGAAGTACGGCGACCAGGCCGTCGACTGCAACCCCATCGGCGACCTGTACAAGCAGCAGGTCCGCCAGCTCGCCGCCCACGTCGGCGTCCCGCACGAACTGGTGATGCAGACGCCCACCGCCGAGATGTGGGAGGGCCAGACCGACGAAGCGGAGATGGGGCTCAACTACGACCACCTCGACGCCGTGCTGGCGCTGCACGTCGACGGCCCGCTGTCGACGGCCGCGACGGTGCGCTACGTCGACGGCGTCACCGAGGAGCACGTCGAGCGCGTCGAGGAACTCGTCGAGGGGAGCGCGCACAAGCGGTCGATGCCGCCCGCGCCGGGCCTCTCGGTGCGAGAATAACCGTAGCTATCTACCGAACGGGGTTCTCCGGCCCGCGGCCGAGGTACTCCGAGGCGAACGCGTGGACGGCCTCCGCGTCGTAGTCCTCCAGCACGAGTCGGTGGGTCCAGGCCGTCAGCACGTAGTCGCCGCGCGGGTCGTCGTTGGGGTTCGGCGCGACGACGACGCTCTGCCAGGTCCCCTGGTAGTTCGAGCTCCACGCCCGCAGGCTGGCCTCCTCCTCGTCGCTCAGGGTCGCCGGGTCGTAGTAGATCACGACCGCGCCGTGTTCCAGCGTGTGGACGAGCTCTTCGAGCTGGGGCGTCTCGGTGTAGAAGCCGGCGGCGACCGTGCCGTCCCAGTGCGGGCCCGACAGCGGCGGGTCGCGCTCGTAGTCGACCTCGCCCGAGCGGTGCTCGGCGCCGTTGCTCTCGAACGTCTCGACCTGTGAGATCCACTCGTCGTCACCGTGCTCGTCGAGCGGGTCGTCCTCGAGACCCGTCGGCTCGGCGTCGACGCCCTCGACGCCGTTCCCGCCGGTCAGGAAGAAGAACCAGATGGCGACGACGAGCACGACCAGCACCGCGACGCCGGAGAGCAGCGCCGCGATCGGGACGCGCTCGTCGCCGTCGTCCCGCGCCGACTCGACCCGGCGCTGGTCTATCGGCCCGAGCTCCCCGGCGTGCTCGTCGCCGAGATGTTCGAGGTAGGCTGCCTCGTCGTCGAAGGCCGCCCCGCAGTACTCACACTCGACCATACCCCCACACCGATCCGGTCGCCCATAACCCTTCGCTCTCGGGCGGTCCAGCGGACCGGCGACGCCGGGAGCGCTCTCCGGCGTTGCTGGCGCTTTGGTGTGCTTTCCAAAGGCCTTTGGCTTCGCCGCGGCTTCTCCTACACGATGGACGACGCCGCCGTGGCCCGCCGCTCGGCCCGGAACGCGCTGGGGGAGATCGAGCCGGATCCCCTCCGTGAGACGCTCGACCAGCGGCTGGCAACGGCGTCGATGGCGCCGGGCGCGCTGACGCTCGCGACCGCCCGCGCGTTCGACGCCGGGACCGACGTGACCGCACTCGGCGAACTCGCCGCCGGGGTACAGCTCATCTACGAGGGGCTCTCGTTGACCCGCCAATTGGCCCACGAGGAGCCGTGGGCGACCGACCCCGACGCCGACATCGAGGCCGACCTCTCGGTCGTCGCCGCCGACGTGCTCGTCTCGCGGGGGTTCTCGCTGCTGGCTCGCACGCCGGCGGCCGACCGCGCGGTCGAAACCGTCCGGGCGTTCGGCCGCGATCAGACCGTCCGCGAGACGGCCGAGGAGACCGCCGCGATCGACCGGAACCTCGAGGGCGACGTGTTCGAGCTCGCGGTCGTCGCCGGCGCCGCCGCCGTCGACGCCACGCCCTCGGAGGAGCTGCTCGCGTTCGCGGGCCAGATCGCCCACTCCTACGAGGGGTCGCTCCCGGCGGCGGCGGAGCTGCTGGCCGAGTCGACGCGGGACCGCCTCCACGGCTTCGCAGACGGCGTCGTCGAACCGGAGACGGCGCGGGGCACGGGAACGGATGCCTGACCCCGGGCCGAATCGAAACCACTAAAGACGAAACCGCGGTAAGAGAAGATGCGCGCCTGGGTAGCTTAGCGGTAAAGCGCGTCCTTGGTAAGGACGAGAGCCCGGGTTCAAATCCCGGCCTAGGCTTGCACCGTTTCCTTCCCCACCCGTTTTCAACTCCCGTAGACACGGGTACGTTACCATGGTCGACACCTGGTCCGCGTGGTTGTTCACCTGATCGCCTTCGGCGTCGCGGGCGGCTGCGTCCGGCACGGTTGGACGGGCGACCTCGACCCGTGACGAAACGCCTTTTTCGGGGCGCTCCACGCCTCCGGTATGAGCGTTGCCACCACCGTCTCCACGGTTTTCGCCCCCGAGCTGTTCGTCCTCGTCGCGACGCTGCTGCTCGTCGGCTACGAGCGCCGTACCGATCCCGCGCTCGGCCCGCTCGCCCGCCGCGTCGGCGTCGTCGTCGGCGCGTGGGTGCTCGCCTTCGCCGTCTACCAGGGCGGCCCAGGAGTGGTCGGCACGGGCGTCCCGGGCGGCGAGGACTTCTTCGCGGCGCTCGGGCTGATCGTCGCCTTCGGCGCCATCGCGATCGCGTGGCGCCGCCTGGGCTGGGGGTCGCTGGTGCCGCTCTACGCCGCGCTGCTCGTCGGCACCTCGCTGCTCCACCTCGTCGTCGTGCCGCTGTGGGACGCGTCGAGTCACGTCATCTACGCCGCCGTCCCCGCGGGCGCACTGGTCGCCGCCGACCGGCGGTTCGCGCCGCTGGTCGCGGTGCCGCCGGCGCTCGTCTGGAGTCGGATCGCCACCGGCGCCCACACCGTCGGCGAAGCCGCGGGTGGGCTGCTCGTCGCGGCCGTCGTCCTCGGGGCTGCGTTCGCGCTCGATCGTCTGCCGCGGTCGTCGACGGCCGGGACCGATCCGCGCTGAGCTACTCGTCCAGTCGCTGTACCTCGCTCGTGCGGCCGGTATCCGCCGCGTCACCGGTGTTCTCGGTGCCCGCCGGCTCGAACAGCACGACCTCCGCCAGCCCGTCGGCGACCGGGCGGTGTTCGACGCCCGCGGGGACGACGCCGAGTTCGCCGTCGGAGAGCCGCTGGTCGGGCTCGCCGCGGAGCTCGATCGTCAGCTCGCCGTCGATCACCCAGAACAGCTCGTCGGCCTCGGGGTGGCTGTGCCAGACGAACTCCCCCTCGAGTTTGGCGACTTTCAGTTCCTGCCCGTTGAGCGAGGCGACCAGCCGCGGCGCCCAGCGCTCCTCGAACGCGTCGAAGGCGTCGTCGAGGTCGACGGTGTCCATACGCGAGGGAGGAGCCTGCGAGCGAAAAGCGCGTCGGCGAGGATCAGGGCGGCCGGGGGATCAGCCCCCATCACCGGAGATCCGTGAGCAGCGACCCCGGCACGCGGTCGAGCAGCGCCGGCGGGAGGCGGTCGACCACCCGTTCGGCCCAGTCGATCATCGGTCGCCGGACGGCCGCGTACCCGACCCCGACGGCGACGGCGCCGAGGACGGCCGTCTCGACGTGGCCGTCGTAGACGAGGACGCCGGGCACCGCCAGCGCGAGCGTGGCGACGGCGTCCTCCGGCGCCCCGTCGTAGCGGATCCAGCGGCGCGGCCGCCACCAGCGCCCGTGGTAGTGGCTGTACACCGCGCGGTCGCCGGTCGCCTCCCAGGGGCGGAGCTCGAGCCCGCCGCCCGCGGCGTCGCTGACGGCGTGCAGCGCCGCGGCCGCCAGGAACAGCGCGGCGCCGACGGTCCAGGCGCTCGGGAGCGCCACCGCGACGGCGACGGCCGCGGTCGCCGCCAGCGAGAAGTATACCGGGAAGTGCAGCGTCCGGCGGTGCTGGCCCGGCATATCCAGGTCCGGGAACACCCCGCCCGCGAACCCCGCGGCGGCGGCGACGGCGGCGAGCTCCGGCGCGACGAACGCGACCGGAACCGCCAGCAGCAGCCCCGCCAGCGCGTGGGTAGTGACCATCATCTAGAGAAAGTAGGCGTTCGGCGCTGATAACGCTCACGCCGGGGAAAACCGACGACGCCCGTGGCCGTCACCGGGGGAGGTGGGGAGAGATCGACGGCCGGCGTCGTCCGTCCGGAGCCGTGCCGGGCGCACCGCACAGTGGACGACGGGTGTGCGCCCACGGGGATCCAGCCGTCGGACCGACTTAAAGCCGCGTCAGACGATCGACTGACGGCGCCGGCTCCACCCGCCCGTGGCGTCGACCCGCAACACCGATACCGCGCGCGGCCGACGTGGGACCGATGCCCGAACGCTGGGAGTCGCTGTTCGCCCGCGCCGCCGAGTACGGGGTCGACGAGACGGCCGTGAGCGAGGCGCTCGCGGAGGTCAGGGATGAGTGAGCCCACGCCGGCCCGGATCGTCGCCGACAGCGACGTGCTGGCGGCGGATCTCCTGACCGACGGCGCCGCCCGGGCGTGTCTGGACCAGGTCCGGAGCCACTCCTGGCTCACGCTCGTCGCGAGCGATCCGCTGCTCGACGACGCCGAAGCGGTGATCGAGCGCCTCGCGGACCCGGATCTCGCGGCGGACTGGCGCGAACGGATCGAGGAGCTCCGCGAGCCCGTCGAGCAGCCCGCGGGCGACCACCCCGCGCTGGCGTCGGCGTTCCACGGCGGCGCGATGCACGTGCTCTCCTTCGACGAGCGGCTCACGGGCGCGAAAGGGAACACGATGGTTCGCGACCGCGTCGAGACCGCCGTCCGGACGCCCGACGCGTTCGCGACCCTGTTCGACCCCGCGAAGCTCTACCCGGAAGTGGTCGGCGGCGAGTACCCCGGACCGGACCGGGATCCGCGGGCGTAGCCGCTCAGTCGAGTGGTTTTCGCAGTTCGTGGCGCGTCACGTCGTACCCCCGTTGCTCGTACAGCGCGCGCGCCGACTCGTTCTCCCGGTGGACGTGCAGCGTGACGTAGACGCAGTCGCGTTGCTCGGCCCAGGCCTCGGCGTCGGCCAGCAGCGCGTCGGCGATCCCCTGCCGGCGATACGCCGGGCGAACGAAGAGTTCGTTGACGTGGGCGGTGTCGCCGTGCCGGACGACCGGCGGCGCCGGGCGGTGGTCGCCTGCCACGTAGCCCACGAGCTCGTCGTCGACGACCGCGACCCGGTCGAACGTGTCGTCGCCCCGGACGCGTTCGCGTCGGTGCTCGGTCGCGTCCGCCACGGGCTCGTCGACGAGCCCGCCGTAGGGGTCGTGATCCGCGAGCGACTCGGCGTAGGGGAGCCACAGCGCCTCGACGAACGCGGCGGCCTCCGCCTCCCGGAGCGGACGGATCTCCATTACCGGTCGGCGTGCCACTCCGCGAACTTCGCCAGCGCCCGCCCGCGGTGGGAGATGGCGTTCTTCTCGGCCTCGTCCATCTCGGCGAACGTCGTCCCCTCGTGCTCGAAGATGGGGTCGAAGCCGAACCCGCCCTCGCCGCGGGGTTCGACCAGCCGGCCGCGGACGCGCCCCTCGAACAGCTTCACGGGCAGCGCCTCGCGCTCGTCGTCGCTGTCGGGGTCCGCGCCCGCAGCGGCGGCGGCGACGCGGTCGTCGACGTCGACGGGGTCGGGCGAGGCGTCGAACCCCTCGCCGTCGCAGTACGCCAGCACGCAGCGGAACGACGCCGCTCGGTCGTCCTCCGCGCGGGCGAGCTCCCACGTGCGCTCGACGCCGATGGTCTCCTCGGCGTAGGAGGAGTACGGGCCGGGGAACCCGTCGAGCGCGCGGACGAACAGCCCGGCGTCGTCGACGAGCGTCGGCTCGCCGGCGTGGCGGTACGCCTCGCGCGCGCCGCGGGCGGCGATGGTGCCGAGGTCGTCGCTCTGGATCTCGGTGTAGTCGTAGTCGAGTTGGGAGACGCCGCCGCCGAGGTACTCCTCGGCCTCGCGGACCTTCCCGGGGTTGGTGGTGACGTAGCGCAGCATCTACCGGGGCTGGGAGTGGTTCGGGAAAGAAGGGTGCGGTTCGCGTGTGCGTCAGTCGTCACAGAGCCGCGGCTGACCGTCGCCGCGGCTCAGTCGTCGTCCACGATGACTTCGACGGGCTCCTCGTCGCCGCCCGCCTCGCCGTCGCGGTCCTTCTGACTCTCCTGCCAGAGCAGGCCGACGACGACGAGCCCCACGACCCACGAGCGCCAGTTCGCGAGGTTGAGCGTGTACCCCACGCCGAACGGCTTCTCGACCAGCATCCCCTCGCCGGGCTGCCAGTACGACGAGAGCATCCGGCTGATGCTCGGTTGCTCGAAGTTGTACGGGACGCCGAACAGCTCGCCGGACTGGGGCTTGCCGCTCTCGTTGTCTACCATGGGTGAACAGTTGGTCGGCGGCGATAAATCGTTTTGGTACGCTACTGATACCGACCGCGTCCCCGAATCTCCGCCAGCCGCTCCAGCACCGCCTCCTCGCCGACGGCGGCGTACCCCTCCTCGAACGCCCGGCTGATCGCCGCCGCGTCCGTCGCCGTCCCCGCGACGGAGCCCTCGAACACGTGTAGATCCATCGCGTGGTCCTCCGGGTGGCCGGAGTGGTAGCCCAGCCCGAAGTCGATCAGGAACAGTCGGTCGCCGACCCGGACGTTCTTCGTCGTCGGGTCGCCGTGGACGATCCCGGCGCCGTGGAGCCGGGCCAGCTGTTCGCCGAGCGTCCGCGCGCGCTCGGTCGTGAGCCCGCGTGCGAGGTCGCCGTCGCCGACGTGCTGGAGCCGGAGCGTCGCCTCGGGCACGTCGACGTCGTGGACCAGCGGCGTCGGCACGCCCGCCTTCCGGGCCTCGCTGAGCAGGCGCGCCTCCAGCACGGTCCGATCGCGGCGGAGCGTCCGGTCGAGCTCTGGGTGCCGGTAGCTCTTGGGGATCCGGCGCTTCACCACGACGCCGTCCTGCTGGTTGACGATCGCCTCGGCGCCGCGCCGGGGGTCGGTGAGCCCCGCGCCCGCCCGACTGCCACTCGCGCCGCGGCCGACCGCGACTGACTCGTCCTCGCGCCACGTCACGGGCACGTCGTCGGGGCGGAAGTTCGGGTCGATCGCGCTGTCGGCGATCTCGATCGTGTCGCCCGCGGCGGCCATCTTCGCGCCGAGGACGGCGATCATCCCGGCGTTGTCCCGCAGGAACCGCGGCTCGGGCGCGTAGAACTCGGCGCCGCGCTGCTCGCACATCTCCGCGAGCATCTCCCGCAGGCGGGCGTTCTGCCCGACGCCGCCGCCGAGTACGAGCTCGTCGCTGCCCGTCAGCGAGAGCGCGCGCTCGCTGACCTCCGTGAGCATCGCGAAGACGTGCTCCTGCAGCGAGAAACAGACGTTCTCGACGGGCTCGCCGTCGTCGACGGCGTCCTTCGCCGCGCTCGTCAGCCCGGAGAAGGAGAAGTCCATCCCCTTCACGACGTACGGGAGGTCGACGTACTCGCCGTCTTTCGCGGCCTCCTCGACCTTCGGGCCGCCGGGGTGACTCCAGCCGAGGTGGCGCGTGAACTTGTCGATCGCGTTGCCGACGCCGGTGTCCATCGTCTCGCCCAGCACGCGGTAGCGGCCGTCGTGGTAGCCCAGCAGGTGGGCGTTGGCGCCGGAGGCGTTGAGACAGACCGGCGAGTCGAAGCCGGACTCGTGGCGCCCGATCTCGAGGTGGGCGACCATGTGGTTCACCCCCACGAGCGGCACGTCGAGCGTGCCGGCGAGCGCGCGCGCGGCGGTGCCGGCGACGCGCAGACACGGGCCCAGTCCGGGGCCCTTCGAGAACGCGACGGCGTCGATATCCCCGTCGGCGTAGTCGAGCGCCGTCTCGATCACCCGCGGGATCGCGTCACCCATGTGCTCGGCGGCCTCGCGCGGGTGAATCCCGCCGCTGTCGGGTTCGTACGCGTCGGACTCGATGAACGTCTCGTCGGTCTCGGTGTCGTGGACGGCGGCGCTCGCACACCACGCCGTCCCCTCGACACCGAGAACGCGCATCCGGCGTTACTCGCCGTCGGCTGCCGCTTCCTCGGCCTCCGCGTCGGCCTCGATCTTGTTCCGCTCGAGCATGTGGTCCTGCTCCACGTCACGGGCGTCGTCGGGCGACTCGTACACTTTCGCGTCGCCGATCGTCTTCCGCATGCCGAACTTGGTGTCGAGCTTGCGCACGACGACCTCCGCGGAGTCCTTGTCGAGCTTCGCCGCGAGGCTGTCGCGGACCTGCAGGCGCGAGGGCGTGGCCTCGTCGTGGGTGAGCTCGAAGCGGACGTCGGTACGGTGCAACATCGGGTTCTCCTCCTCGTCGACGATTTCGATCTCCATGGTCAGTTGCCCGAAGATGCGCCGGAAAACGGCAAAAGGATTTCGAAGGGCTACTGTCGGCGGTCCCGACCTGTCGGACCGACGCTACACGCCCAGCGCAGCGAGCGCCGCGTCGGCGTCGCCGTCGAACCGGACCAGCAGATCCCGCATCTCCGCCCGCGCGGCCTCGGTCACCTCGATCAGCACCATCCCCTCGCCGGGCTGGCCGTAGACGACGCTCCCGCCCAGCGGCGCCGCCAGCACCGCCGGCAGGGTCGCGAGATCCTCCTCGCCCTCGACGACCAGCAGGGTGTCCGCCTCGGCGTCGACGGCCTCCCGGAGCGAGAGAAGCAGGTCGCGGGAGAGCTCCGCGGGGTCGTTAACCACGTCGATGCGGTGCTCGCCCGCGCCCTCGAGCCCCGCGCGGATCTCCTCGGAGATCGCGGCGCGCTCGGTGAGGCCATCGACGACCGCCACGTGGGGCTCGTGGCCCGCCTCCCGGAGGTGGTAGGTGACCACGTCGCCGACGGCGATGATCGGCTCCCCGGCGTCGGCGAGCAGCTCGTCAATGTCGGTGTAGAGCGGTCCAAACGGCTCCTTGAACGCCTCGCGGAGCTCGGGCGGCAGCGTGAGCACCTTACCGGACCTTCAGCGCGTAGCTCCCCGGCTCGGTGACCTCCATCTCGTCGGCCACGTCGCTCTCCTCGGGGTGGTTGATGATCACGTAGCCCGCCCAGTCCTCGGTGAGGCTGGAGGAGCCACAGTAGTCGCAGCTCTGGCTGTCGGGGTCGTTGACGTAGTGGCACTCCCGACACGCCAGTCGCGGGTCGGCCATCTACGCTTCCTCCTCCTGGCGCTTGTCGTACTCCTCGGCGAGCCACTCGTGCTTGCCGAGCCCGGGCTGCTTGGCCGTCAGGCCGATCTTGGAGTCCCGGGGGTTGCGCTCGTCGATGCTCTTGGTGACGATGCGGACGCGCACCGCGTCGTCGACGCCGAGCGTGCGGTCGGAGTCCGAGGACGCCAGCTGCTGGTTCTCGCCGTCGTAGGCGAGGTATTCGTTGGAGATCTGGGAGACGTGGAGCAGCCCGTCGATCGGGCCGATCCCGACGAACGCGCCGAACTCGACGACCTCGACGACCGTGCCGTCGACGACCTCCTGCATGTCCGGGTCGTAGGTGATGGCGTCGAACTCCGCCTCGTAGTAGACGCCCGGTCGGTTCGGCAGCACGGCGCCGTCGCCGATGTCGTGGACCTCGACGACGCTCACGACGCTGCCCACGTCCTCGTCCATCCGTCCCTCGAGTTTATCCTGGAGCAGGGCTCGCACCCGCTCCTCCGTCACGTCGGCCAGGTTCCGCGGCGGCACCTCGACCGTGTCCTTGAGTCGTACCCGTTTGTACATGCTAGGTTTCAGTTATCGCCAGTGTGTTCCGCCCCCTTAAACCGATTACGTCAACGCCCGCGTCGAGCAGGCGGTCACGCAGCGGGCGGTCGTTGGTCACCACGTACACCTCGCCCTCGGTCGCTTCCGCGACCGCGACGACGGCGTCGTCGGCGTACGGTTCGTCCGTCTCCACGATCCGACAGCGCTCGACCAGATCGTGACCGACTGCGGCGGCGGTGCCTTCCGTCCCGTTGCCGTCCCGGAGCTTCTCCAGCTCCGCGACGACCGCTCGGGGGGTGACGGCGTCGTACGTCCCGAGCAGCCGGTCGAGCTCGTCGAACACGCGCACGTCGAGTTCGACCGGCATCATCAGGGCGTTGGTGTCCAGCACCGCCGTCGCGCTCATTCCTTCAGCGTGCCGATGCCGATGAGCCGCCAGCGCGCGCCCACGCGGCGGTTGATCGCGATCTTCGCCCCCGGCTCCGCACAGACGGGGCGCTTGAGCGATACCTCACACTCGCCGCCGCGGGCGCTGGTGACGGCGCCGACGGTGGTGGCGGTGCCGACGGTGAGCATCAGCGGCTCGCCCGTCGAGATCTCCTCGACTTCGTCCTCGTCCTCGCCGACGACGCGGTCGAGCAGCTCCACGTCCATCTCGAACCCCTCGAGCGTCGGCGGCAGCGTGCCGGGCTCGCCGGCGACCTGTCCCGCCAGCGCGTCGCCCTTCGTGTAGGACGGGTCGAGCCCCGTCCCCACGCCGAGCAGGCCGCCGGGGCTCGCCTCCTCGACGGGGTTGCCGCCGGCCTGGATCGACCGAACGTCGGTCGTCATGGGCTGCCACTCGCTCTGGCCGCCCTCCTCGACCTCGCGGCCGGGGCGGAGTTCGATCTCGTCGTCCTCGCTCAGGGTTCCCTGCGCGAGCGAGCCGCCGACGACGCCGCCGAGCAGCGAGTCGGCGGTCGTCCCCGGCTTGTTGATGTCGAAGCTCCGCGCGACGAACATCCGGGAGTCGGCGTCGGGGTCGCGATCCGGCGTCGGGATCTCCCGCTCCAGCGCGTCGATCAGCAGGTCGATGTTGACCTCCTGCTGGGCGCTGATCGGGACGATCGGCGCGTCCTCCGCGACCGTCCCCTCGACGAACTCCTGGATCTGGCGGTAGTTCTCCTGGGCGCGCTCGCGGTCGACGAGGTCGACCTTGTTCTGGGCGATGACGACGTTCTCGATGCCGATGATGTCCAGCGCCATGAGGTGCTCCTGGGTCTGGGCCTGGGGCACGTCCTCGGTGGCGCTGACCACCAGCACCGCGCCGTCCATGATCGCCGCGCCGGCGAGCATCGTCGCCATCAGCGTCTCGTGGCCCGGCGCGTCGACGAACGACACCTCGCGGACGATCTCTGTGTCCACGTCGTGCTCGTCGCAGTGCTCCGCGACCGTGTAGCACTCGGGCTCCTCCTCCTCGGGACACCGACGCAGCGTCGCGTCGGCGTACCCCAGGCGGATGGAGATCCCGCGTTTCATCTCCTCGCTGTGCTTGTCGGTCCACGAACCACTCAGCGCCTGCACGAGTGTCGTCTTCCCGTGGTCGACGTG
>NZ_BBJN01000012.1 GCF_000739555.1 Halolamina rubra | reverse complement strand
CGACGTCGTCGACGATCTCCACGTCGTCGCCCTGCTCGATGCGCTCGTAGGCGTCCTCGTCGAGCGTCAGCGGGACGAGGCCGAAGTTGAACAGGTTCGCCTTGTGGATGCGGGCGAAGCTCTGGGCCAGCACGCCCTCGATGCCGAGGTACATCGGACAGAGGGCGGCGTGCTCACGCGAGGAGCCCTGGCCGTAGTTCTCGCCGGCGACGAGGAAGCCGCCGTCGGCGTCCAGCGCGCGCTGGGCGAAGCTCTCGTCGACGCGGGAGAGCGTGAACTCCGAGAGCTTGGGCACGTTGGAGCGGTACTTCAGGATGTCCGACGTGGCCGGAATGATGTGGTCGGTCGTGATGTTGTCGTCCATCCGGAGCAGCACTTCGCCCTCGATGTCCGACTCCAGAGCGTCCTTCAGCGGCACGTCGCCGATGTTGGGGCCCTTGATCAGCTCGTCGTCGACGGCCTCGTCGGGCGAGATGAGGTCGACGTCGTGCTGGTCGTAGCCGCGACCGAGCTCGAAGCCGGGGTCCTCGAGGTCGCCCAGTTCGTCGGCGAGGTCACGCGGGTCGACGATCTCGCCCGCGATCGCGGACGCGGTCGCGACCTCCGGCGAGCAGAGGAAGACGGAGTCGTCCTCGATGCCGGAGCGACCCTCGAAGTTGCGGTTGAACGTCCGCAGCGAGACGGTGTCGCTGCCGGGGACGTGGCCGATCCCGATACAGGCGCCACAGGTCGCCTCGGAGAAGTTCACGCCGGCGGCCATCAGCTCGGCCGTCCAGCCCTCGCGGGCGAGCATCTCGGAGGCCTGCTTGGAGGCGGGCGCGATGATCATCTCGGTCTTCTTGTCGACCTCGCGGCCCTCCAGCATCTTCGCGGCCGGGAGGATGTCCTCGTAGGCGCCGTTGGTACAGGAGCCGATCATCACCTGCTCGACGGACTGGCCGGCCGCCTCGCGGACGGGCACGACGTTGTCCGGCATCGACGGCTCGGCGATCATGGGCTCGATCTCCGAGAGGTCGACGACGATCTCGTCGGCGTACTCGGCGTCCGCGTCGGGCTGCAGGTCGACGTAATCCTCCGAGCGGCCGACCTCGTCGAGCCACTCCTGCGTGCGCTCGTCGGTCGGGAAGATCGAGGAGGTGGCGCCGAGCTCGGTCCCCATGTTGGTGATGGTGGTCCGCTCGGGCACCGAGAGCGTCTCCACGCCCGGACCGGTGTACTCGAACACCTTGCCGACGCCGCCCTTGACCGAAAGTCGGCCGAGCAGCTCGAGGATCACGTCCTTCGCGGTGGCCCACTCGCCGAGCTCGCCCTCGAGGCGGATGTTGACGACCTCGGGCATCTCGACGTAGTAGGCGCCCCCGCCCATCGCGACGGCGATGTCGAGCCCGCCCGCGCCGATCGCGAGCTGGCCGAGCCCGCCGGGCGTCGGCGTGTGCGAGTCGGAGCCGAGGAGGGTCTTGCCGGGTGCGGCGAAGTTCTCCTTGTGAACGTTGTGACAGATACCGTTGCCGGGCCGCGAGAAGTGGGCGCCGTAGGTGCCGGCCGCCGAGCGCAGGAAGCGGTGGTCGTCGGTGTTCTTGAAGTCGAACTGGTACGTCTGGTGGTCGCAGTACTGCGCGGCGAGCTCCGTCTGGACCTCGTCCATCTCCAGCGCCTCGAACTGCAGCCACACCATCGTGCCGGTGGTGTCCTGTGCGAGCACCTGGTCGATCTCGATACCGATCTCCTCACCTGGGGTGAGGTCGCCCTCGACGAGGTGGTCGTCGAGGATCTGCTCCGTGATTGTCTTTCCCATATCGTTCCTAACTGGGCTGGGAGCGGTGATAAATCCGGCGAGAACGAGGAGAGATCCCCACGCCCGTGCCACGACGGGCGAGAGGCGCTCACGACGCCTTCGGCAGGGTTTTGCCGCCGGCTCCGAACCACCAACCATGTTCCGCTCCGGAGCCGAGGTCGCCGGCGCCGTCGACGGCGCCGACGACGACGCGGTCCAGCCCAACGGCGTCGACCTCACCCTCGACGCCGTGTTCGAACAGACCAGCCCCGGCTACGTCGGGCGTGACGGGAAGTCCGTCGGCGAGCGCAGCGAGGTCGAGCCCCACGGCGGCGAGCCGCCGATCTACCGGCTCGAGCCGGGCGACTACGTGGTGCGCTACGGCGAGCGACTGGCGGTGCCCGAGGACAGCGTCGGTTTCGTGCTCCCGCGCTCGACGCTGCTGCGCAACACCTGCTCGCTCGACACGGCGGTCTGGGACGCCGGCTACGAGGGCCGCGGCGAGGGGCTGCTGCAGGTCGGCCGCGCGATCGAGATCGAGCAGGGCGCCCGCATCGGGCAGTTCGTGCTCGCCGACGCGGAGAGTGAGGGGAGCTACGACGGGGAGTATCAGGGCGAGAACTGAGCGCTCACTCCGCGCCGGTGTTCGATTCGACCCAGTCGAGGTACTCCTCGCTCGCCTCGAAGGGTTCGTAGGTGATCGGCGGGAGGTCGTCGTCGAGTTCGGTCTCGACGAACGCGTACAGTCGGTCCAGTTGCTCGTCGGTCGTGAGTGCGGTGACGGTGTAGTAAGTCCGTTCGTGTACCGAACCCTCCCACCGGTAGTGGCTGGGCACGCCCGCCGCGCCGGTTCGCGTCCCGGCGGCGATCCGCCGTTCGACCAACTGTTCGGAGAGCTGTCGGGCGTCCGCCTCGTCGGGGACCCCGATGTCGACTGCGAGGTGTCGCATACGCCCGACTGGAGGGCGACGGATCAATAGCGTGGCGTTGTGCCGTCAAGAAACGGGCTGCGAGGGGCTTGCAACGGTCACTCCCGTTCGCTCGCGCTGCTCGCTCACCTTCCGCTCCCTGCTTCGACTCCCTCCAGCGACGCTTCTCACGGTTCACGTAGTTCGTCGGAGAAACGGGCTGAGAGGGATTCGAACCCCCGACCGTCTGGTTAAAAGCCAGACGCTCTCCCAAACTGAGCTATCAGCCCTCACCCCAACTCAGTACGACCACCGGGTAAGCGTTTACGGTTCCCCCGGAAGCTAAGCCGTCCCCGTCCAACGCCTCGCCATGGACATCCGCACGTTCACCGAACGCCTCGTCGAGTTCCCGACCGTCGACGGCGGGGAGGCCGCGGCCGCGTCGTGGACCCGGGAGCAGCTCGACGCGCTCGGGTTCGAGACGTACGAGTGGCTGGCCGACGCCGAGGCGCTGGCGAATCACTCCTCGTTCCCCGACGACCCGGACCTGATCGACACCGCCGACCGCCCGAGCGTCGCCGGCGTGCTGGCGTTCGGCGACCCCGACGCCGGCCCGACGCTGGTCCTCAACGGCCACCTGGACGTGGTGCCAGCCGACGAGGACGCCTGGTCGTCGGACCCGTTCACGCCGACGTGGGGCGAGACCGACGACGGCGGGGAGACGCTGACCGCCCGCGGCGCCGTCGACATGAAGGCCCCCGTCGCGGCCTGCGTGTTCGCCGCGCTGGACGCCGCCGAGCGAGCGGAGGAGGCCGACCTGAACGGCCGGCTCGTCGTCGAGGCCGTCGCCGGCGAGGAGGAGGGCGGCATCGGCGCCGCCGCGGCCGCGCTGTCGAACCCCTACCCGTTCGAGCGCGACGCCGCCGTCGTCGCCGAACCGACCGAGCTGGCGCCGATCACGGCCGTCGAGGGGACGGTGATGAAGCGCCTCGAGATCCAGGGCCGGGCGGCCCACGCGGCCTCGCGCTGGCGCGGCGAGGACGTGCTCCCGCACTTCGAGCGGATCCGGGGGGCGTTCAAAGAGTTGGAGGCCGAGCGCGGCGAGACCGTCACCCACCCGCTGTACGAGGAGTACCCCGTCCCGTGGCCGATCGTGATCGGCAAAGTGGCGGCCGGCAACTGGGCCTCCTCGGTCCCGAGCTCGCTCACCGCCGAGATGCGCTTCGGCGTCGCGCCGGGCGAGACCGTCGACGAGGTGGAGAAGCAGTACGAGGAGGCGCTCCGGGCCGTCGTCGACGCGGACGACTGGCTCTCCGAGCACCCCCCGACGTTCGAGCGCTTCTCCATCCAGTTCGAGCCCGCCGAGACCGACGCCGACGAGCGGATCGTCCGCACGCTCCGGGAGGCGATGCTCGACACGGGGCTCCCCGACACCGACCCGCGCGGGGCGACGTACGGCGCCGACTCGCGACACTACGTCGCCGCCGGGATCCCGACGGTGCTGTTCGGTCCGGGCAGCATCGAACAGGCCCACTTCCCCGACGAGACGATCGAGTGGGCCGACGTGGAACAGGCCAGAGAAACGCTCGCCGAGACCGCCGTCCGCTTCCTTCAGTCGTAGCGCTCCGCCAGCGCCGCGGCGAGCACGTCGCCGGGCGCCTCGTTGCGCATCGACGCCTCGCGCCGGAGCTCCCGGTACTCCTCGACCGACAGCGAGAGCTCGACCTCGCCGAGCTCGACCCCCGCCTCGCGCAGCGCCTCGTCGGCCGGGACGCCGTCGTTTACCCGGCTCGCCAGCGAACGCACCTCGCGGACCGTGAGATCGTGGTCCAGCGTCGCCCACGCGAGATCCAGCCGCGCGGCGCCGCCGACGCGGGCGATGTGTTTCGCGGCCGAGGGGGCGATGTTCCCGCGGGCGACGTGGCGCCGCACCGACTGCGGCAGGTCGTGCACCCGCGCCCACGTCCGGAGGAAGGAGACCGAGACGCCGTCGGCCCGGGCCGCGGCCTCGCGGTAGGAGCCGACGCCGCGGACCAGCGCCGCACACGCCGCCGCGCCGCGGAGCATGTCCAGGTAGTCGCCCGACGCCTCGCCGTCGGCGAACGCCGCGAGCACCTCGGCGGCGCGCTCGACGCTCTCGGAGTCGTCGGGGTCGAAGTCGATCGCCTCATCGGCGCGCTCGCCGGTGATCTCCGGGTCGGCGCGGACCACGGGCTCGCCGACCCGCGACCGGCGCTCCGTCGAGGGCACCGGCGTCTCGTCGTCGACGGGGTCGGAGGGTGGCATCAGCGGTCGGTTCGACGCCGGCCGGGAAAAGCCTCCCGCGCTCGGCCGGTCCGTCTCCACTCCGGTACGGGCGACACCGTTAGAACGTGATGATCTCGTAGTCGTCGTCGACCAGCGACCGGATGCTCGGGTGGCCGTCGTGGTCGTCGAGCTGGACGACGCCGGCGTCCTGCACCGCCTCGTCGACGCCGAAGGCGCCCGAGCAGTAGTCACACGCCGACGCCTCGCCCTTCACGGCGGCGTAGAGCTCGTGGTAGTCGCTGTCCTCGTCCTCGAGTTCGGGGATCCACTGCGTCCCCGCGCCGTCGAAGATCAGTTCGAGCTCGTCGTCGTCGTTCGCCGCGAACTCCTTGGCGGTTTCGAGCCCATTGACGAGGCGCCCGAGGTTCGCGTGGCCGTCCGTCCCGGCGAGGATCACGACTGCTGCTTTCGTCATGCGACCGCTGGTACCGCCCCCGGACGGAAAAGCGCGAGCGAACCGCGCGGTAACGGGGTTACGTCGGTGTTACCGAGCTGTCAGTGGTGGTGGTGATCGTGACCGCCGTCGCCGCCGCGGGTGAACTGCCCGGAGAACGCGCGCTGGACGACCTCCGGCAGCGCTGGGTGGACGTGGATCGACTCGCGGATGTCCCGGACGGTGCCGCTGCCCGCGGTCATCGCGGTCACGACCTCCTGGATCAGCGTCGACGCGTCGGGGCCGACGATGTGACAGCCGAGGATCTCCCCCTCGAGGTCGATGATCGCCTTCACGAACCCCTCGGCGTGCATCGCCTTCCCGCGGGCGGTTTCGTCGTAGCGGTACGTGTTCGTGGCGTACTCGGCGCCCTCGGCCCGGAGCGCTTCCTCGGTCGCGCCGACGCCGGCGACCTCCGGCGAGCCGAACACCGCGAACGGCATCGCCGAGTAGTCGACGGGCTCGGGCTCGTCGCCGAACAGGTTGCGCATCACCGCGCGAGCCTCGTGGTTCGCGCTGTGTTTCAGCAGGTACTCGCCGACGATGTCGCCCAGCGCCCAGACCCCCTCGGCGTCGGTCCGGAGGTACTCGTCGGTCTCGACGAACCCGTCGGCGTCGGTCTCGACCGCGGTGTTCTCGAGGGCGAGCGTGTCGGTGTTCGGCACCCGTCCCGCGGCGACGAGCAGTTCGTCGGCGGTCACCGAGAGCGCCTCGCCGCCGTCGACGACGCGCCCGCTCTCGCCGTCGTCGTCGTACTCGTACGGCATCGCCTCGACGGTGATCTCGCTGTCGCTCTCGTGGACGCCCGTCGCCGCGTACCCCGTCTGGACCGCGAACCGCTCGCCGTACAGCTCGGTGAACGCCGCGGCGACCTCCTCGTCGGCCTCGGGGAGCAGGTTCGGCCGCCGGCCGAGGATCGTCACGTCGGTGCCGAACGTGCCGAAGAAGTGGCCGAGTTCGGCGGCGATGTAGCCGCCGCCGACGATCGTGAGCCGGTCCGGCGGCGTCTCCAGCTGGAGCGCTTCCCGGCTCGTGAGGTAGTCCACGTCCTCGATGCCGTCGATCGGCGGGACTCCCGGCCGCGTGCCAGCGGCGATCAGGATCGTCTCCGCGCGGACGCGGGTGCCGTCGTCCTCGCCGGCTCCCTGTGCCGGCGAGCCTTCGTCTTCTCCACCGGAAATTTCGATCGTGTGGTCGTCCACGAACCGTCCCTCGCCCTCGAAGAGGCGGTGCTGGTCCGACGAGCGCAGGCCGCGGCGGATCGAGTCGGACGACTCGCCCACGTCCTCGGTCACCTCGCGGACGATCTCGGCGAACTCGACGCCCTCGACCTCGGCGTCGATGTGGAACTCGTCGGCGCGCTCGATCGTCTCGTACACGTCGGCGTGGTACAGCAGCTGCTTCGAGGGGATGCAGCCGCGGTTGAGACAGGTGCCACCGAGGGGGCCCTTCTCGACGATCGCGACGGACTGTCCCCGGTTGGCGGCGACGTTGGCCACGTCGAGCCCGGAGCCGGACCCGATGACCAGGAAATCGAACTCCTCCATACGGGAGTGTGGGGCTCCCGGACCTTCAATCTCCAGTTACGACCGGGTAACCGCGTTACCGCGGGGTCGGATCACGCTTATGGTCACGGGTGGTAACTGGGTTACTCGAGGTAACTGAACATGGTGACGATACTCGACGGCCTGGCGGGCGGGCTCGTGGCGACGATCGCGATGACGGCGTTGATGCTGGCGCTGGGCGACGACTCGCCCCCGCCGACGGCGCTGTTCCTGGCGAAGTACGTCGGCGACGGCGACCCGGAGGCGTACGCGATGCCGGGGATGCTGCTCCACGTGGCGTACGGGATCGCCGCCGGCGGCGTGTTCGCGGCGCTCGTCCCCGCACTGGGGTTCGTGAGCGTCGCGAGCGTGACGACCGGCGTGCTCTGGGGGGTGGTGTACGGCGTCGTCCTGTTCGCCGGCGGCGCCGGCTTCTGGATGAACGTCGTCCTCGGGCTGGAGCCGGCGCCGAAGCAGGTCGGCGCGTTCCTCCTGTTCCACCTGATCTACGGGCTCGTGCTCGGCGGTTGGCTCGGTGCGGGGGTTCTCGGCTGATGCGCGCGCCGACCGACTCCCGGGGGCTCCCCGGAGGCGTAGCATTAGGTGGCCGCCGGTCGACGGGCGACGCATGACCGATCCGTTCGTCGTCGTCGGTGGTGACGCCGCGGGGCTGAGCGCCGCGAGCAAGTGCAAGCGCGAGGACCCCGACCGCGAAGTGGTCGTCTTCGAGAAGGGGGAGTGGGTCTCCTACGCCCACTGCGGGATGCCGTACTACGTGAAAGGCGAAGTCGAGTCGCTGAGCGACATGCTCTCGCTCTCGCCCGAGCAGATCAGCGAGCGCGGGATCGACCTGCGCCGGAACCACGAGGTCGTCGCCGTCGACGCCGACGCGGAAACCGTCACCGTCGAGCGCGGGGGCGAGCGGTTCGAGCAGCCCTACGGCGACCTGCTGGTCGCGACCGGCGCCCACGCGGTCTCCGACCCGATCGACGGCGCCGATCTCGCGGGCGCGTTCACGATCCACAGCATGGACGCCGCGGCGGCGCTGCGGGCGTTCCTGACGCCGCCCGCGGAGATCGACCCCGACGAGGTCGACGGCGCCGGCGAGTTCCTCGACCGCGAGCTGGTCGACGAGTACGCCGCCCGCGAGCCGCCGGAGGCGGCGGCGATCGTCGGCGGCGGCTACGTCGGCGTCGAGATGGCCGAGGCGTTCAGCGCCCACGAGCTCGACGTGCACCTGTTCCAGCGCCCCGAGCGCCTGCTCCCGCCGTTCGGCGAGGCGCCCGCCGAGCGCGTCGCCGAGACGCTGCGGGAAAACGGCGTGACGCTCCACCTCGACACCGAGGTCGACGAGCTCGTCGGCGACGACGGCGCCGTCGCTGGCGTCGTCGCGGACGGCGAGCGGATCCCCGTCGAGACCGCGGTCGTCGGGATCGGGATCGAGCCGAACACGGCGCTGCTCGACGGCACCGGGGTCGAGCTGGGCGTCGAGGGCGCCGTCGCGATCGACGACTACGGCCGAACGAGCCGGGAGAACATCTACGCGGCTGGCGACTGCGCGGAGATGCGCCACACCGTCACCGGCGAGCCCGACTGGGTGCCGCTGGGGCTGACGGCCAACCGCGCCGGGCGCGCGATCGGCCAGAGCGTCGCCGGGACGCCGACGCCCGTCGGCGACATCGCAGGGACGGCGGCCGTGAAGGCGTTCGAGATGGAGTGTGGCCGGACCGGGATCCTCGACCACGAGCGCGCCCGCGAGGCCGGCTTCGACCCCGTGAGCGAGACGATCACCGCGGGCTCGCGGTCGGGCTACTACCCCGGCAACGCCGAGACGACGGTGACGCTGACCGCCGACCGCGGGACGGGGCGCCTGCTCGGGGGAAGCATCGCCGGCGAGGACCGGGCCGCGATCCGGATCGACACGCTCGCGACGGCGCTCGAGGGCGACACGACCGTCGCCGAGCTCGAACGGCTGGATCTCGCGTACGCGCCGCCGTTCAGCCCGGTCTGGGACCCGATCCTCGTCGCCGCGAAGGTGCTGAACGGGACGCTCGACTGAGTCAGGCCAGCGACGCGCTCGGCTCGGCCGCCTCGACGAGATGCTCCTCGCCCCAGTCGTGCATGGCGTCGATGACCGACTCGAGCGACTCGCCGTGGTCGGTCAGCGAGTACTCCGTCCTGACGGGTTTCTCGTTGACGATCTCGCGGTCGATCAGCTGCTTGCTCTCGAGGTCGTCGAGCACCTCCGAGAGCACCTTGCTCGAGACGCCGTCGACGCGGGCCTCCAGCTCGCTGAAGCCACAGGCGCCGTCGACGAGCAGCCGGTCGATCACGACCGGGTGCCACTTCTTCCCGACCAGCATCGCCGTCGTCGTCACCGGACACCACTCCTCGCCCGCACACCACACCGGCAGCTTCTCCGGCTCGTCGTGGTCCATACCCGGTGGTCGGGCGGCGACGACTTAGCAGTTACCCCTCGTTACTGGGTTACGAGAGGTATCTATTCGCGGGGCGTCGCCGGGCGGGGGTTTTACGACGATCCGGGCGGAGCCTCGGCTGTGGTCTCCAGTAGCCAGCAAGCGCTCGCCGTCTGGGCGGTTCTGGTCGTCCCGTTCGTGCTGCTCGCGCTGTTCCTGTGGACGCGGGACGGGCTCACCGCCAGGTTCGTCGCCGCTTACTGGTTCGCCCCGGTCGTGCTGACGTTCGTCGGCGCCCTCCCGGCGCCGTGGCACGCGGTTCCGGGCTGAGCCGGCCGGCGCCGCGGCGACGCCGAACACGTTCGGGCAGGTGGCCTTGGTCGTACGGGCCGAACGGTCGGTAGCACCATGTCCCAGCACGATCACGAGCCGCCGGACCCCGTCACCGACCGCGTCCACGACAACTCCTGGTCGGCGAACCTCGAGCAACCCGAACACGGCGCCGACGCCGACCTCGTCGTCGAGCAGGGGATCGAGGCGGTCGAGCACACCGCCGCCGGCAACCACGTCAACCTCGTGACCCACGGCGACCACGGCCACCCCGAGACGTACCTCTACGACGCGCTCGACCGGGAGTTCGGCGCCGACGTGGAGTGGGAGTACGTCGAACAGTGCGGCTGCGGCGGCCACGTCGTGCGCGTCCACGTGAACTAACCCCCGCTCCGTCACAGGATGCCACCACGCGACATCGACACCAGCCGACGGCCGTTCGTGCTCGTCTGGGAGCTGACCCAGGCGTGTGAACTGGCGTGCAAACACTGCCGCGCGGAGGCCCAGCCACGGCGCCACCCCGACGAGCTCACCACCGAGGAGGGGAAGGAGCTGCTCGACGAGGCCCGCGCGTTCGGCGAGAACCAGCTCGTCGTCCTCTCGGGCGGCGACCCGCTGTACCGCGACGACGCGGTCGAGTTGATCGAGTACGGCGTCGACCGCGGGCTCCGGATGACGCTGACCCCCAGCGGCACCGCCTCGCTCAGCCGCGAGCGCGTCCGCGAGGTCGCCGACGCCGGGCTCCGCCGGCTCGCGCTCAGCCTCGACGGCGCCACCCCGGAGGCTCACGACGGGTTTCGGCAGGAGGCGGGCAGCTTCCGGCAGACGCTCGACGCCGCGCGTGCGGCCCGCGACGCCGGCCTCCCGCTGCAGATCAACACGACCGTCTGCGCCGAGACGGTCGAGCAGCTGCCGGCGATCCGCGAGTTCGTCGACGAGCTCGACGCCGTGCTCTGGTCAGTGTTCTTCCTCGTCCCGGTCGGGCGCGGGCAGGTGCTCGACCCCGTCGACCCGGCGCGCGCCGACCGCGTGATGGAGTGGCTGGTCGACGTGCAGGCCGACGCCGACTTCGGGATCAAGACCACCGAGGCGCCGCAGTACCGCCGGGTCGCGATGCAGCGGCAGCGCTCCGGGACAGAGACGCCCGACCGCGACGGCGTCGGGCGCCGAACCGGGATCACCGCCGGCGACGGGTTCGCGTTCGTGAGCCACACCGGCGAGCTCTACCCCTCCGGGTTCCTGCCGGAGCCGGCCGGGAACGTGCGGCGCGACAGCCTGGTCGGTCTCTACCGCGACTCGCCGCTGTTCGAGAGCCTCCGCGATCCCGACGCCCTGC
Organism: Halolamina rubra; assembly: GCF_000739555.1. Classification (GTDB taxonomy): domain Archaea; phylum Halobacteriota; class Halobacteria; order Halobacteriales; family Haloferacaceae; genus Halolamina; species Halolamina rubra. Next base: position 82,924 of record NZ_BBJN01000012.1, on the reverse strand, counting down.
AGGGGAAATGCGGCGCCTGCGAGTTCCGCAACGTCTGTGGCGGCAGTCGCTCGCGGGCGTACGCGACCACGGGCGACCCGCTCGAGAGCGATCCGCTCTGTCCGTACGTGCCAGAGGGGTACGAGGGGCCGCTCCCCGACGTGACGCCGGCCGACTGAGCCGTCGGCGCCGGCCGGTCGTCACCGCCCTCGCCGGCGCGTCCAGAACACCGCGAGCAACACCGTGGCGTGCCCGACTGCCCCGAACAGCGCCAGCCACCGGCCGAGCGCGGCCGAAACGGGGACCCCCGCGAGGGTGCCGCCGGTTTCGACGCCGACGCCGGCGACGACGAGCGCGACCGAGATCGCCGCCGTCCGGTCGCCCACGCCGCGGACCGAGGCGATCGCGGGCGGGTAGAACTGGTAGCTGACGCCGACGACGGCGAGGCCGAGGAAGCCCAGGAGCGCGAGCCGGGTGTGGGCGTCGGCGACGGGCGGGGTGACGCCGCCCCAGGCCATGTGGAGCCCGAGGGCGGCGACGCCGGCCGCCGCGACGGCGGCCGCGAGGAGGACGACCAGTCCGATTCGGCGCCGGTCACTGCGGGCGAGCATGTCGGCGTAGGCGACGGCGAACCCCACGAGCGCCGCCGCCTCCAGGCCGGCGCCGAGGCGGAACAGCCGGCCGGCGCCGAACGACGACGCGAGCGCGACCGGGCCGAGCGCGCCGGCAGCGAGCACGCCGGCGACCAGCGGCGGCCGGGGGGCGGCGACGAGGAACCGCGGGAGCAGCCGGAAGCCGACGGCGAACAGCAGCAGCGCGGCGGCGCCGGCCGCGAGGAGGTGGGAGTGGGCCGGCCCGGCGGCGGGCACCGACGCGCCGACGAGCTTCAGCGTGCGCGCGACCGGGAGCAGCGCCGCGACGAGGAGGTAGCCGGCCGCGACCGGGACGAACGCGTTGGCGAGGCGGTCGACCCCGCGCCTGTCGGACTTCGCGTCGGTGGTCCCCGTCTCCCGGCCGGTGAGGTTGTCCCGGACGCTCCAGCCGAGGGTCCCGACAAACACCAGACAGCCGAGCGCCCAGAGGCCGGCGCCGATGGCGTGCCACCCCGCCGGGACGACGCCGATCGCCGTCGCCGCCAGGACGCCGGTGCCGGCGAGCGCCAGCGGGAGGTGGACCGCCGGCGCCCGCGGGACGGCGAGGCGCCGGTCGAAGTACGAGGGGACGAGCGCGTACCCCTTGCCGAACACCGTGTGGAGCACGAACCCGTAGAGGCCGAGCGTCACCGTCGCTCGCCGGCCCGCGCCCGCGACGGCCGCCGCCTGCCAGCAGACGAACCACCCGAGGCTGGCGACGACGAACAGGCGCGTCCAGCGCGAGACGGTCGCGGATGCGGTCGTCACACGCGTGTGTTCGGCGCGGTGGACAAATCGTTCGGGGACGGGCCGGCCGACGAGGGAACATCTTCGGCCGTGGGTAGTAGGCCGGGAGCGACCAAGGCCGACGTAATGACTGTCGGCATCGTCGGCGGCGGGATCGGCGGCCTCGCGCTCCACCACCGGCTCCGCGAGCGCGGCGTCGACAGCGTCGTGTTCGAGGCTGCCCCGGACCCGGGCGGCGTGATCAGCAGCCGGGTCGTCGACGGGGCGGTCGTCGAGGACGGCCCACAGCGGACCCGGCTCTCGCAGCCGGTCGCGTCGCTCGTCGACGATCTCGGCCTCGGCGACGCGGTCGTCGAGGCGGCGGACGCGCCGCTGTACGTCTACCGCGACGGGCGGCTCCGCCGGGTGCCGTTCTCGCTCCGCGAGGGGCTCTCGACCGACCTGCTCTCGCTCCGGGGGAAGCTGCGGCTGCTGCTCGAACCGCTGACGGGGCCGCCGCGTGGCGACGAGAGCGTCGAGGCGGGGCTGCGCCGGATGCTCGGCGCCGAGGCCGCCGAGTACGTCGTCGGCCCGCTGTACGGCGGAATCTACGGCACCCACCCCGACGAGATGCCGATGCGGCACTCGCTGGGGCGGGCCCTCGAGAAGCGCGGCGTCGACCGGAGCCTGCTCGTCGCCGCCGCGCGGGCGAAGCTCGGTGGCACCGAAACGCCGCCGGTAGTCACCTTCGAGGACGGCCTCGGGGCGCTCCCGCAGGCGCTGGCCGAGCGCCACGGCGATCGCGTGCGCCTGGGGACGCCCGTCGAGTCCGTCCGGGAGGCCGACGACGGCTACGTGATCGCGACACAGCACGGCGAGACGGTCGTCGACCGCGCGGTGCTCACGACGCCGGGGGACGTGACCGCGGAGCTGCTCGGCGAGGTCGCCCCGGGGAGCGCCGCCGCGCTGGACCGACTGGCGTACAACCCGCTGGCGGTCGTCCACCTCGAGTCGGCGGCGCCCGTCGACGCCAGCGGCTTCCAGGTCCAGTACGCCGAGCCGTTCCGGACGCTCGGGGTGACCTGCACGGGGACGCTGTTCGACCGCGGGCGCCGCCACACCGCCTACCTCGGCGGCGGGCGCAACCCCGAGCTGGTCGACGAGCCGGCGTCGACGATCCGTGAGGTCGCCGAGCGGGAGTTCGCCGAGTTGACCGGCGTCGCGGCGACGGCCGTCGACGCCACGCGGCTCCGCCGGGGGATGCCCGCCTACGACGGGACGTGGGACGCGCTCGAGGCGGTCGAGCTGCCGGACGGGATCGACATCTGTGCGAACTACGCCGCCCGGGCCGGGATCCCCGGGCGGCTCCGGTCGGCGGAGCGACTGGCGGGACGGATCGCCGAGGGCGGCTGACCCGCCGCGGAGATGTTCGCACGGGGAGCTTTCAGTCGGGGGGCCGTAGCCGGGGGTATGAACTCGGTCAGTGTCTCCCGGGAGGTGGCGGCGACGCCCGAGGCGGTGCGGGAACGGATGCGGGACGTGGGGGCGTTCATGCGCGCCGCGGGGTTCGACGAGGTGGTCGTCGAGGGCGAAAGGGTCGCGATCACCAACGGCGTCGGCATCGCCACGGTCGAACTCGAGCTCGAACTGATCGAAGAGCCCGACGCGGCGCTCGCCTACCGCCAGCGCGACGGGATCTTCGAGGAGATGGTGACGCGGTACACGCTCGAACCGACCGACGACGGCACCGAGGTCACCGCCGAGACGGAGTTCGCCGTCGACGTGGCGCTGGTCGGGAAACTGCTCGACGCGACGGTGATCAAGCGCCAGCGGCGCCGGGAGCTGGAGCAGCAGTTCGACTGGCTCGAAGCCGAGTTCGGGGGGCCGGCGGCTCAGACCGAGTAGGTCGCGCCCAGCGCCGGCGCCGACGCGTCGTAGCCGTCATCGCGGAGCGCCGCCGCGAACTCGCCGCACCGGTCGCCGTGGTTGACGAGGATCTCGGCGTCGTCGTAGGCGTCGAGGAAGCGCCGCAGGCCGTCGTGGTCGGCGTGGGCGGAGAAGTCGTACCCCTCGACCCGCGCCGAGACGGGCATCACTCGCCCGTCGATCTCCGCGCGTCCGGTTTCGAGCAGTTCGCGGCCGGGGGTCCCCTCGACCTGGTAGCCGGTCAGCGTCACCTTGTTCACGGGGTTCGCGCGGATCTCGGGTATGTACGTCATCGCCGGCCCGCCCGAGAGCATCCCGCTCGTGGTGACGATCGCGGCTGGCTGGTCGGCGATGCGTTCCCGCTGGCCGTCCCGCCCAGTGACGAACCGGGCGTGGGACTTCGCCCGGCGCAGCGCGTCGGCGTTCCGGACGAACTCCGGGTGTCGGCGCAGCATCTCGGTCACCTCTTTCCCCATCCCGTCGACGTAACACGGAATGTCGTGAGCCTCGCAGACCATGAGCAGCTCCTGGGTGCGGCCGATCGCGAACGCCGGGACGACGACGGTGCCGCCCTCCCACAGCGTCGTCTTCACGCTCTGTTCGAATCGGTGTTCGACGGTCGCGCGCGGGTCGTGGGCCACGTCCGAGTACGTGCTCTCACAGAGCACCACGTCGGCGTCGGGCCGCGCCGTCGACCCCGCGACGAGGCGCTGGCCGGCCGGGAGGTCGCCGGCGTCGAAGCCCGCGGGCGGTTCGTCGGGGCTGGGCTCGTCGACGTGGAAGTCGCCGGTGTACAGCAGTCGCGTCTCCCCGTCGTCGACGTGCACGTGGGCGCTTCCGGGGATGTGGCCGGCGTTGTAGAACGTCACCTCGTAGCCCGCGGCCGCGAAGGTCTCGCGGTAGCCGTGGGTCTCGGACACCTCCGTCACCCGCTTCACGTCGTTCTCGGTGAACGGGCAGTGCGGGGAGTGGCCGTGGAGTTTGAGCGTGTCACGCGCGAGCGTCAGCGCGAGCTCGCGGGTCGGCGGCGTCCAGTGGATCGGCGGCCGATTCGAGCCGGAGAGCAGCGACGGGATCGCGCCGACGTGGTCGAGGTGGCCGTGGGAGACCACGACGGCGTCGGGCGTCGGCGTCGCCACGGGGTACTGCGGCGGCTCGGCGGTCAGGAGGCCGAAGTCGAGCAGCAGCGAGTCGTCGACGAGGATCGCGCTGCGGCCGACCTCGCCGGCGCCGCCGAGGAACCGGAGCTCCATGGATAGCGCCTACCGGGCGGGGCCGTTTGACGCCGTCGAAAGGCGCCTTCGGCGCGTGCAGGAGCCCGGAAGGCGGGCGCGCCGGCCGGCCCGGCGCTACTCGTCTGCCTCCAAACGGGCCCGGCGGCGGCGGAACTCCTCCTCGTCGATCTCGCCGCGAGCGTACCGGTCCTCGAGCGCCGCGATCGCGTCGGCGTCACGCGTCGACCCGTCGCTGCTGCGACCCAGCGCCCAGTAGAGGCCGCCCGCGACGAGAGCGAGCGCGCCGCCGACGAACGGCAAGCCACCGAGCCAGCCGCCGGCCCAGCCACCCGTCGGTCCCGGCCCCATTCCGGGACCCATCTGGCCGGAGCCCATTCCGGACCCCATCCCTCCCGCGCCCATTCCGGGGCCCGTGGATCCGCCGCTCGTGCCGTCGTCGCCGTCGGTGAACGTCCCGTAGGCGATCGATCCCTGCTCGACGATCGCGTCGCCGTCGGGCACGTCGCCGTCCGGGATCCGGCTCTCCTCGGCGGGGCCGCCGGGGTCGCCGACGACCACGCGGCCGACCATTCCTATCGACTTGTGGGGGATGCAGTAGTAGTCGTACGTGCCCGGTTCGTCGAACGTGTACTCGAAACTCCCTTCCGAGATGGTGCCGCTGTCGAACGCGCTCGCGTCGGCGGGGATCCGATCCGGGTAGGCCGTCGCGGAGTGCGATCCGGCCGCGATCTCGAAGCGAACGGTCGTGCCGGGGTCGACGTGGAGGCCGATCGGATCGAAGTAGTCGTTCCCCATCTCGACGACTGGTGTCTCCTGTGCTGTCGCTCGCCGGGTGAGCCCCACGCTGGCGACGGCACCGGCACCGAGCGCTCCGAGGAACTGTCGTCGACTGTGTGTCATGGTGTGGTGAATCGGTCGGCGTCGGTCACTCGCGTGTGGCGTCGACGTGCGTTCGAGGACGGGCCTCAGATTACGTATTCTCACTACGGTATTGTAACTTAAACACATTTCCCTAGCAGTAGCTCGGAGCTATCTCTGCCCGAGTGAACCCCAAACCGATCCCGCATCCGCCTTCCAAGGACTTTTGCGACCGTGGAGGCAATATTAATGCATGAATCACACAATACCGAGGCTACCAGCGGGCCGGTTACCGATCGTCGGCCTGCTCGCGGTCGGCGCCGGCCTCTTCGTTGCTGAGTCCGTGGTCCCGTGGGCCTGGGTCATCCCCCTGGTGGTCGTCGGCGGGGGTTCGGTGTGGCTCCTCTCCGATCGGGAGACAGACCGGCAGCCCGGGCGCGTCGACGCCGGTTCGTCGGAGGAGAGTCCCGCGCTGGAGACGCTCAAACAGCAGTACGCTGTCGGCGAGATCGGCGAGGCGGAGTTCGAGCGGCGAGTGGAGACCCTGCTGGAGTCCCGCTCTGCCGTCGACGTGGCGGACCGAATCGACGCCGAGCCCGAACCGACGACCGACGCCGTCGATTCCGCCGGCGCGCCCCGGCAGTCGCCCAAACCGACGGAGAACACACAGCCCGATCGGCGCGGGACCACTCCGTCCGGTCGACACGGCTGTCGTCGACGCGGGAAGGGTCGTCACCGGCACTGATCGCCAGCCGTTCAGCAGCGAGCCGCGGTGGTCCGACGCGGCTCAGTCGTCCGCCGGCGCGGGCGCCGGCGGCTCGTGCGTGCCGAACTCGGGGTGGGTCTCCTCCATCCAGACGACCACGACCGCGCCGGAGAGGAACATCAGCCCGGCGGTGAGGTAGAACGCCGCCTCGGGCGACACGAACTGCATCGTGAGCCCGATCAGGATCGCGCCGACGCCGTAGCCCGAGTCGCGCCACATCCGGTAGACGCCCATCCCCGCCGAGCGCCAGGTCGGGTGGGCGGCGTCGCTGGGCACCGTCATCAGGTTCGGGTACAGTAGCGCCATCCCCAGCCCGGAGAACGCAGCCAGCACCGCCCACGGGAGGTAGCTGTCGACGAACACCATCCCGAGCACGCCCGCGCCGGCGACGAACATCCCGACGACGACGGGCGGTCGGCGGCCGATCCGGTCGGCGAGGCCGCCGGTGCCGATCTGGAGGAAGTACATCGCGCTGTGGACGCCGACGACGACGCCGACGAGCTCGATCGCGAGCCCCTGGCTCGTGAGGTACAGCGGGACGGCGATCCAGAACAGCGTGTCGACGAAGTTCTCGACGTGGCCGGCCTGGGCGGCCGCCAACAGCGTGCGGTCGCCGTACGTCGCCCGCTTCAGCACGTCGACGAACGGGAGGTTCGCGTCGTGGTGGTCGTCGTCGCCCTCGAGCTGGGCGAGCTGGACGGTCTCCTTGATGAGGAACACCGAGATCAGGAACGCCAGCAGGACGACGGCGCCGAGGAAGTAGAACGGCTCGGGCCGGAGGTTCGTCTGCCCCGCGATGACGCCGGTGATCCACGCGCCGACGGCGACGCCCGTGTAGCCGAACGCCTCGTCGATGCCGACCGCGAGCCCGCGCTGGTCGGGGCTCGCGAGGTCGATCTTCGCGTTGATCGCCATGCTCCAGGTCAGCGCCTGGTTGACCCCCAGCAGCACGTTCCCGACCGTGATCCAGCTCCAGCTCGGCGCGTAGATGAGGACGATCGGGATCGGGAGCGCGGTGAGCCAGCCGAGGACGAGCACCGGTTTCCGGCCGTACTCCTCGCCCCACTTGCCGGCGTAGAGGTTGAGCAGCGACTTGACGAAGCCGAAGGAGACGACGAACGAGCCGATCACGAGGAACGACTCGACGCCGAGCACCTGCTCGCCCAGCACGGGGACGACGGTCCGCTCGGAGCCGATCGTCAGCCCGGTCGCGAACACCAGCAGGACGTGCAGCGAGAACTGCCCGAGGTGTTCGCGGATCCCCTGTTTCACGTCAGTTGCCCGGCTCATCGATCCCACCCGGGCCGCCCGGCCCGGAACCTACGTCGATCGCTCGGCATGGAGTCCGGTAGGCCACCGTCCGGGATAGGGGTGGTGCCGGTCATGACCGGCACCGTTACGGGCGTCGACACCCAACCCGGGGTATGAGCCTCTACGAAGCCTCCTTCCGGGTGAAACACGACTGCCCGTACCGGGAGATCTCCGAGCGACACCCGGAGCTCACGATCCGGGAGTGGTACCTGAGTGACTGTCAGGTGCTGGAGCTCACCTCGACGGAGACGCCGACGGCGGAGCTGCTCGCGGAGATCGACGCGATGGGGACGGTGCTCCACCAGTCCGTCGACGACGACGGGCTCCACGTCGTCACGCAGGCGTGTCTCTGCTCGCTCGAGGAGTCGATCGTCGACCGGTTCGAGGCGCACAACTGCCTCTACCAGCCGCCGACGATCTACCGGCGGGGGTGGGAGCACTACACCGTGATCGCGTTCGACGAGGGCGACGTGCGCGCGCTGTTCCGCGACCTCGAAAGCGACCGCGAGATCGACGTGCTCTCGAAGACCGCCATCGCCGAGCAGCAGCTCCCCCACAGCATGCTCGCGCCGGTCGACCGGCTGTTCGAGGATCTCACCGACCGCCAGCTGGCCGCGCTGCGGTTCGCCCTCGAGAGCGGCTACTACGAACAGCCCCGCGGCGCCTCGCTGCGGGAGCTGGCCGAGCAGACTGCCGTCGCCCGCTCGACGTTCGAAGAGCACCTGCGGAAGGCCGAGAACAAGCTCCTGACCAACGCCGGCGAGTTCCTGCGGCTGGTGACCGCGTCGGCGACCGACGACCCGCTGGGCGTCGACGGGTCGCCGCGGGCCGAGTCGATCGCGGACTGAGCTACCAGATGCTCGGGCTGTACTCGAACTCGTACTCGTCGACGCGCTCGGCGGGCAGCCCGACGTTCTCGAACATCTCCCGGAACACGCCGCGGTACTCCGACTCGGGCAGCTCCTCGCCGGCCGAGAGCCGGACCTGGAGCCGGAACCCGCCCGCGCTGTCGAGCTTGATCTCGTAGCGGTGGCCCGCGTCCCGGGTGACGACCTCCGCGCTCGGGACGACGATCGCGAAGGAGCCGAACTCGGCGTCGCCCTCGCTGAACCCGAGGTTGATCCAGCCGTCGCCCTGTGTCGCCGGGGCCGTCGTCGCCGTCGCGCGCTCGGCGAAGGCGGCGTGGGTGCCCGCGAAGTCCGGCTCGGCGTCGACGCCGACGCTGACCAGCGAGTCCTCGGTCCGCGAGGCTTCGGTCTCGGCGTCGGCGATCAGCGCCTCGGGGTCCGCTTCGGGAAACAGCAGCGAGATCCGGTCACGGAGCCAGTCCTCGGGCGGGAGGTTCACGGGCCGGAACGGCTGGGCGAAGCCGAGCTCGTCGTCGACGAACGTGAGCCGCGGCGCCTCGGCGCCGGTGAACACCGCCTCGAGCAGCTTCGTCGCGGAGTAGCGGAACACCACGTGCAGCACGCGGGCGTCCTCGCCGAACCGCTCCACGAGCGCGGGCACCTCCAGCGGGCGCCCGATCCGCTCCCGCCCGTTGACGAAGAACGGTTCCTCGACGCGGTAGCCCGCCGAGCGCGCGCGGTCGAGCGTCGCCTCGTAGTCGAGCTCGTCGACGCTGTCGCCGACCGTGCTGTAGCTGGCGAAGTTCGCCCCGGGCGTGCCGAGACAGCCGGCGAGACCGAGCGTCACGCCGCCGCCGACTGCCGCGAGAAACCGTCGTCGGGAGCGCCGCGGATCGTTCTGCATACAGAACGTGTCGGTCGGAGAGAACATATCGGTTCCGGCGGGCCCGGCCGAGCCCTCGGCGCCACGGTCTACGGTCCCGACCCTGGGTAGCGACCCACCGCGAACTCCTCGTAGCCGCCGTACGCCAGGGAGAGCACGCCGATCCACCAGTTCCAGCGGTCCGCCGGCGAGCCGTCGGGGGCGTCCGCGAGCTCGTCGACGACGAGGTCGACCGTGAGTCGGCGCCCGCTGTCGCGGCGGTAGCGGCCGGAGTCCGCGAGATCGACGGCCTGGCGGGCGACGGTGCGCCGTTCCGGCTCGGTGCCGCCGAACCGGTCGAGCGCGGCCACGAGCGCCCCCGAGTCGAGGGCGGTGTCGCTCGCGGGCTCGTCGGTCATCGGCCGCGCTCGGCGCCGCCGTCGACGCCGGCGGCGAGCGGAGAACGATCGAGTGCCATCGAGGGGTGGATGGGGCGGCCGGCCAAAACCGTTCGGGCGGGCGGCGCCGCCGCTGTCGAGGGTGAGCGGCTGAGAGGAGTAAGCCCCCTTCTGTTTCGACCCGGCATTCGGCTGAGCACCCGCGCCCTGCCGTCGCCGGCTGTCCGGACTACCTTCGGGCACGGGCTTGCACCGGCGAGGGTTCGCCGTTCCATCCGTTCCCGTCCGTCGGCTCGCGGCTCGCGCCGGTCGCCCGACAACGTGCCGTTCCCGGGGGGGACCGGCACGCCGCCCTCTCTGGGTTAGCTCCCTCCCCTTGCGGGTCGGTTCGCATGCGCTCGCGGGCGGGGCCCGCGAGTGCGTCCCGGCGACCGTGGGCCGCCGAGCAGATCATCGGTCGGGACGGGGGGTCTCGTTTCTGTTCCAGAGCCAGCCGTCTCCGGCTCCGGGCTTGCGCCCGGTCGCCCGTCCGGACGGTGGGGGGACTTTCCTCACGCCCCTTGCTTACGGGCCGGGGCGCGGGAACCGGGCTCTCTCTGCCGGTTCGGCGTAGGGGGCTGCCGCGGTTAAGCGGTTCGGTGGCCCCGATCGCCGGCCGTCGACGCCGGTAGCCGCCGAGTAACTATCGGCGCCGAACCGAACGGACAGGCGTGTTCGAACCCTGCCAACACCCCGACTGCCGGCCGGTCGAAGCGATCCAGCGGGTTCCCGGCGAGGGGAGGTTCTGTCGCTACCACGCCCACGAACTGCTAGACGGCGACGACCGGTAACGACCCCACACAGCCCGCGCGAGCCACTCACTCCTCGCGGAACCCCACCCGGGCCGCGTCCGCCCCCGCTCGCTGGGCCGCGGCGTCGATGTCGAACGCACGGACCACCTCACCGTCGCGGAGCAGCGGCTCCAGCAGCGACTCGCCGTTCTCGGGGCCGTCGCGGCCGCGCAGGCCGACGTGGTGGCCGCCGTCGGGCGTTCGATACACGTCCTTCGCCCCCGAGAGCTTCCCCCGTTTCGCGGCCGGCTCGCCGTCGACCTCGACGACGTCGAGCGCGAGGTCGAGCGGGTCGGCGTTGGCGATGTAGCCGCCGACGCCGAAGCTGTCGGCCACGTCCCGGAGTTCCCTGAGATCGGCGGGCCCGAGCCCGCCCGAGAGCAGGATCTCGGGAGTGGGGGCGTCCCGTGCCGCGAGCTCCCAGCGCACCTCGCGGACGATGTGGCGCAGGTCGCCCCGGCGCGAGCCGGTAGTGTCGAGCCGGACGGCGTCGAGCCCCTCGCCCAGCGTCTCGACGGCCCGCAGCACCTCGTCGACCTCGTCGCCGTAGGTGTCACAGAGCGCCACACGGGGCACGGCGGCGTCCATCGCCTCGTCGAACGCGCGCCAGGCGGCCTCCTGGTTCCCGCGGCCGAACGCGATCAGTAGCGCGTGGGGCATCGTGCCGCCGACCTCGCGGTCGAGCACCTCGCCCGCGGCGACGTGGGAGACGCCGTCGGCGCCGCCGACCAGCGCCGCGCGCTCGACCATCGCGCCGATGGCGGGGTGGACGTGGCGGGTGCCGAAGGAGAGCAGCCGGCTGTCTGGGGCGGCGACGCGGCTCTCAAGCGCCGCGGTGGCGACGCCTGAGGCGTGGGCGGTGAACCCCAGGATCGGCGACTCGTGGCGGGCAAAGGCGCGGTAGGGGCCCTCGATCCGCAGGACGGGGCCGCCGTCGAACAGCGTCCCCTCCGGGAGCGCGTCGACGTCGATCGGGAGCCCCTCGAGCAGCGCGGCGACGTCCTTCACGCCCGCGAACAGGTCGAACGCGCCAGTCGGGAACTGGTCGGCGGTGAGCTCCGCGACGACCGTGGGGTTGCGGTCGGCGTGGTCGAGCACCGCCTCCGTCCGGTGGAAGTACGCCGCGGTCGCGTCGCCCCGCCGGATCGCGTCGTCGCCGACGGTGTCGAACTCGGTCATGGTCGACGTTCCGCCAGCGCGGCCAAAAGTCGGTCGTTCCCCGCGTCGCGCCGCCGCGACGGCCTACCAGGCGCGCTCAAGCACGTCCTCGATCTCCGCGACCGAGGGCCGGACCGGCGCCTCGGCGAACAGGCTGTCGTCGTGGATGATCTCGGCGATTTCGGGCAGGTGCTCGCGGTCGAGCCCCTCGATCGCCCGGAGCCGGTCCGGGAGGCCCAGATCGTCCCGGACGCCCGCGACGGCGTCGACGACCGCCTCGGCGAGCTCGTCGTCGGTCATCTCGGGGCCGGCAACGCCCAGCGCCTCCGCGAGCAGGCGTCGCCGGCCGTCGATCTCCGAGAACACGTAGCGCAGCACGGCGGGCGCGAGCACGCCGTGGACCGTCCCCTGGTGGGCGTCGTAGTCGTTCGAGAACCCGTGGCCGAACGCGTGGACGATCGACGCGCGGTAGGCGCCCGGGGTGGAGATGCCGTACTGCGCGCAGACGACGCCCGCGACCGCGTCGTCGACGGCGGCGGGGTCCGGCTCGTCGGCGGCCAGCGCCCCGAAACCGGACTGCATCAGCGAGAGCCCGCGGCTCGCGGTGCCGTCGGTGATCGGCGTCGCGTGGGGCGAGTACAGACACTCGACGGCCTTGTCGAACCCGTTCATCGCCGACGCGGTCAGCACCGAGCGCGGCGTCGTCTCGAACAGTTCGGGGTCGTAACAGAGCGCCGTCGGCATCAGCCGGCGGCTGCTCACGCCGCCGCTCGGGATCTCGCTTGGGTCGGCGTCGGACTCGAGCGTCAGGCCGACCCCGCCGATCACCGAGAGGTCCGCGCCGGCGAGCGTCGTCGGCACGGCGATCACGGGCGTCGGCCGGCCGTCGTCGGCGACCGGTACGGACCCCGAGGAGAGCGCGTGCTCGGCGGCCGCCGCGGGGTCGGCGTAGCTCCCGAGCGCGCTCGCGACTTTCGCGGTGTCGAGGCTCGATCCGCTGCCGACCGCGACGATCGCCTCGATCCCCTCGGCCTGCACGCGCTCGGCCGCCTCGAGCGCCGCGCCGAGAGTTTTCGCGGGCGTGGTTCCGTCGAACACGCCGGCGAGGGAGTCGCCGAGCCCCTCCTCGACGGGACCCATCACGTCGCGGTTGGCGCCGACGTTCGCGCCGGTCACCACCAGCGCCGAGGCGAGCCCGCGGCCCGCGAGCAGCTCACCGAGGTCGGCGGCGGCGCCGCGGCCGAACCGGATCTCGCCGGGGTCGTAGTCGAGCGTGAACTCGCGGTGGGAGCTGTCGGTCATACCGGCCCGTCGGCGGCGAGCCACATCAACCCCGGCCGAACCGACACGCGGCCGCCGCTGCAGGGGCACGAAAACCGCGCCCGGACCGCCGGACACGGAGGGCTTAGGAGGCCCCGACCGGAACCACGTCGTGATGGCGAGAGACACCGACAGCGGGGAGCCACTCGCGGCCGCGGACACCGGGGAGGGCGCCGCCGGGGCCGACGACCGGGTCACGTTCTCCGCGGCGGGGCTCCGCGAGGGGTTCGTCCGCTGTCTGCCGGTCGCGGCCGGCGTCGGCGGCTACGGCGTCGCGTTCGGGATGGTCGCGGCACGGCAGGGGCTCAGCGCGGCGGAGGCGACGCTGATGAGCGCGACCGTGTTCGCCGGCGCGGCCCAGCTCATCGCGGTCGAGCTCTAGGCCGACCCGATCCCGATCGCGGCGGTGCTGACGACGACGGCCGTCGTCAACGCGCGGTACGTCCTGATGGGCGCGGCGCTGCGCCCCTGGTTCGCCCGGCTCGGCGTCCGGGAGGCGTACGGGGGCGTGTTCTTCCTGATCGACGAGACGTGGGCGCTGACGATGGGCGAGCTCACCGACGGCGGGGGCGACGGCGCGTTCCTCGTCGGCAGCGGGATCGCCGCGTGGCTGTTCTGGGTCGGGGCGACGGCCGTCGGCGCGAACGTCGGCGCGGCGATCCAGGACCCGAGCCGCTACGGGCTCGACTTCGTCCTCACGGCGGTGTTCCTCGCGATCGCCACCCAGCTCTGGGAGGGGAAGTCGACGCTGCTGCCGTGGCTCGTCGCGCTGGTCGTCGCGGTCGTCGCCGCCGACGCGCTCCCCGGGCGGTGGTACATCCTCGCCGGCGGCGTCGCCGGCAGCCTCGTGGAGGTGGCCCGTGTCGGTCGTTGAGCTCGACCCGCTCGTCGTCGGCGTCGTCGCCGCGATGGCGCTGTTGACGTACCTCACGAAGGCCGGCGGGTTCTGGCTGCTGGGCCACGTCGACCCCTCGGACCGGCTCGAAGCCGGGCTCTCGGTGCTGCCCGGCGCGATCATCGTCGCGATCGTCGGCCCGGAGCTGGTCTCGGGCGGGCCGACCGCCTGGCTCGGCGGCGCGACGGTGGTGCTGCTCACCCGGAAAACCGGGAGCCTGCTGGCCGCGCTGGTCGGCGGGATGGGGGTGGTCGTGCTGACGCGGGCGGTGATCTGACCCCGCACTACGCCACCGCATCGGCCAGTCTCAGAACTCGTTCCCGCAGCGTCGCGGCGTCGGGGGCGAGCAGGCGGACCATCGGCTCCTTCCCGTGGGCGCCGTCGTCGACGATGGCGTCGGGGGCGTCGCCGTCGCGCCGCGTCAGCACGCGCTCGGCGACCCAGTCCATCGTGCCGGCGGCGTCGTCGGGCTCCTCGGTCCGATCGACCGTCGCGACCGTCAGCTCGTTCTCGATAGCTTCCCTAACCGCGTCGCTCGCCCGGAGGTTGCAGGCCGCCGCGACGCGCGGGTCGTGCTCGCGGGCGCCCAACAGCAGGCGCGCGACGTGGCTCGACGCGCCCAGCGCGGCGCCGCCGGGGGCGCGCACGCCGGTGGAGGTCCGGGTGAGCCGGCCCTCGCAGGCCGCCACGTCCGCCGGCTCGATCGCCGTCCCGGGGGCGACGGCGACGGTCGTGCCGACCTCGGGGATCAGCGGTGCCATCGCGGGCGTCTCGAACGCCCGAACCGTCTCGCGCACCTCGCGGAGCGCACGCGGCGCGTCGGCGCGTGCACGGACCCCCGCGAGGTGGTGGACCGGCCCCGTGCCGTCGCCGAGATCGTGGCCGTGGGTGACCGCACGCTGCAGCAGCGACTCGGCGTTCGCGACCGCCGCGCGGAGCTCGACCCCCCGCGCGAGGTCGGCCGCGATCGCCGCCGAGAGCGTGCAGCCGCCCCCGTGGCTGTTCGCGTCCGGCACGCGCGGCGAGCGGAACTCCCGGACCTCGTCGCCGACGAACACGTCGACGACGGCGTCGCCGTCGAGGTGGCCGCCGGTGACGAGCGCGGCGTCGGCGCCAAGCTCCCGGAGCGCCTCGCCGGCCGCGACCGCGTCCGCCGGCGTCTCGATCGCCACGTCCGTGAGCAGCACCGCCTCCGGCGCGTTCGGCGTCACGAGCGTCGCTTCCGGGATCAGTTCCTCGCGGACCACCGCCTCCCCGGCTTCGGAGAGCAGTCGATCGCCGCTCTCGGCGACGACGACGGGGTCGACGACGACCGGGAACTCGGCCGCCTCGAGCTCCGCAGCCGCGGCGCGGGCGACCTCGGCGTTCGCGAGCATCCCCGTCTTGGCCGCGTCGACGCCGAGGTCCGACGCGACCGCGCGGATCTGCTCACGGACCATCTCCGGGTCGGTGGCGGCGCTGGCCCGCACACCGGTCGTGTTCTGGGCCGTGAGCGCGGTGATCGCCGAGGCGCCGAACGCGCCGCGGGCCTCGATCGTCTTCAGATCCGCCTGCACGCCGGCGCCGCCGCCGCTGTCGGAGCCGGCGACGGTGAGCGCGACCGGGCGGGCCATCAGTCGTCGGCGGGGCCGGGCTGGGCGCCCGGCATCCCGACGCTGGGGGCGTCGTGGCCGAGCTCGTCGATGGCGACCTGGGCGGCCTTCTTCCCGGAGAGCAGCATCGCGCCGAACGTCGGCCCCATCCGTGTCAGCCCGTGGGTCGTCGCCGTCGCGAGCCCGGCGGTGACGAGGCCGTCGTGGATTTTGCCCGTCTCCTCGACGACCGCGTCCTCGCTCTCGCCGACCCACATGGAGTCGTGGCCCGGCGAGTCGTGGCCGGGCGCGCCGTACTCGCCGTCGGCGGTCGTGTCCATCCCGGCCTCGCCGGTTTCCTCGATCCCGGGGGCGTCGATCACGCCACGCTCGTGGAGCTTGGAGACGACGACCGCCTCGTGACCCGTCGCGTCGATCACGAGGTCGGCCTCGACCGCGACGGGGTCGACGCAGGTGAGTTCGCGGGGCAGCGAGTGGACCGGCGTCCAGTTGAGCACCACGCCCGACACCTCGTGGTCCTCGCGCACGACCACGTCGGTGAACTCCGTCATGTTCTGGATCCGCGCGCCGGCGTCGCAGGCGGCCTCGATGAGTGCCGAACTCGCGTGGGGCGCGGTGGCGACGTGGAGCCCCTCGGCCTCCTCGCTCTCCTCGTGGGGGACGCCGAGTTCGTCCAGCACCTCGTGGGCCGGCTCGCGGACGGTGAGCTTGTTCATCAGGAAGCCGCCGAGCCAGAACCCGCCGCCGAGGTAGTTGTTCTTCTCGACGACGGTGGCGTCGACGCCGCGCTCGGCGAGCTCCTTCGCCGCGACCAGCCCGGAGGGGCCGCCGCCGACGATCACCACCTCGCTGTCGGTGAACGCCATGAACTCGTCGTGCCACTCGTCGGCGATGGCGCGGGTGACCTGTGCCTCGCTCGCGTCGGTGAAGCCGTCGAAGGACATCATTACTACGTGGTACTACTGAGTAGTTAAACGTTGCCGTCGGAGGGCTCCCCGGTCGAACGCGTCGAAAACGAACGGCTGTCGGCGTCAGTCGCCGCGCCGGACCTCGTCCAGCGCGTCGACGGTCGGCGCGTTCACGATCCGAACCGTCTTCCCGTCACGGGTGACGCGGAACGCGTCCTCGAACGAGCCGTCCTCAACGCGGTAGACGCCCTCGCCCTCGGCGGTCGCGTTCAGCGACTCCGTGAGCATGCCGCGGTACGCCCGCGCGAACTGCCGGGCGTCGCGCTGGCTCTCCCAGCGCGTCTTCAGGACGTAGCCGTCCATCGACGGGTCGTCGCTATCGGCGTCGAAGTACGGCACCAGCTTGTCGCCCGCCCAGCCCGCCGTCGCGGGGTGGGAGTAGTTGTACGCGGAGTACGCGCCGGGGTTCTCTCCCAGCGTCCCGCGGTCGATCGCGCGCTGCTGCCAGAGCATCGCGAACAGCGTCGCCTCGCCCAGCCGCGTCGCACTCGCGCGGTCGTACTCGGCGGTCGAGCGGTCGGGGACGACCACGCTCGCCGGGCGATCCTGGGGGTAGTCTTCGGGGTGGATCAGCTGCTCGCTCGACTCGGGCGGGCGGGTATAGAGGTCGTCCACCGCGGCCCAGCCACCGCGCTGGCGGGTCCGGTGGACCAGCGTCGGCCCCTCGCTGTAGGGGGCGTACACGGTGAGGTAGAGCCCGAGGTTCTCGTCGGCGATCGAGGCGCCGCCGCCGGCGCTCGGTCGGTCGATGCAGTCCCACTCGGCCTCGCAGCGCTCCTCGTACTGCGCCTCGACGTAGCTGGCGTCGCCCTCGACGACGCCGGTCTCGGCCATTCGTTCGTCGGGGTTGGCGGCGCCGCCCAGCAGCGAGAGGCGCTGGTCCTGGAGCGCGTGCATCAGCTCGTGGGCCAGCGTCGCGCGGTCGACCGTCGGCGTCTCGCTGTCGCTCACGAGCACGATGCGGTCGGCGCCGGGCGAGTAGTAGCCAAGCACGGAGCCGCCGTAGATCGAGCCGAACGCGCCGCCGACGGTGCGGTCCTCGCCGACGAGCATCGCCGCCTCGTAGCGCTGCTCGCGGGCGCGCTCGGCGGCCGTGTCGACGTCGTGTCGCGGCTGGAGCCGTTCCGGAACTCCTCGCGGGAGATCACCTCGACAGGCACCGTCTCCTCGAACTCCAGCCCGCGGATCAGTTCGACGCGGGCCATCGTCCGGGCGACGACGGCGTCGAGCTCGGACTCGTTCAGCCCGTCGCTCGCGTCGACGGCGACGGAATCGGTGGCGGCGTAGCCGTCCTCCCAGCCGAGCCGGTCCTCCCCGGGGGTCGGCGACGGCGCCGCCGGCGCGGCACAGCCCGCGAGCACCAGACAGCAGACGACGGCGAGCAGGCGAACTCTCACACGGACGGATGCGCCGGCGAGGGGAAAAGAGCTACCGACGGCCGAACAGCAGCGCGGCGCCCAGCACCGCGAGCAGCGCGGCGACCGCCGAGAAGCCAGGGGCCTCGGTGCTCGTCGTCTCCTCGGTCGCCGTCGGCGTCTCCTCGCCCGGCGCCGCGGTCTCGGTCGGCTCCGGCGTCGCGACCCCCGGATCGGCCGACTCGCGCACCGCCGGGAGGGAGTCGACCGTCGGCGCGTTGACGACGGTCACCGTGTCGCCCTCGACGGTCAGGTGGAACGCGTCCTCGAACCCGCCGTCGGCGACGCGGTACGTGTCCTCGCCGACCTGCTCGGCGCCCCAGTAGGCGAGCAGCGACTCGTAGGCGCCGCGGAACTCGGTCGCCTCCGCGGGGCTGTCCCAGACCAGCCGCCAGACGTAGCCGGTCTCGCCGTCGGCGCTCCGGTAGACGTGGAGGCGGTCACCGTCCCAGCCCGCGGCGGCGTCGAACCCGTAGTTCAGCGGGTCGAAGCGGCTGACCTCGCCGGATTCGGTGTAGTTGAGCCACGTGGTCGGGCCGACCACGTCGCTCGCGTAGCGCTGGACGCTCCCCGAGTCGGCGTACAGCGGGTAGGCGAACATCGCGGCGACGCCCGACTGGCCCACCTCGGCGTAGTCGGGGCGGCGGTCGGGGCGGACGCGCTCCCAGTCACCGGCGTGCTGGTCGGCGAGCTCGACCTCCGTCGGCGGGTCCTCGCCGTACAGCTCGGGGTGGATCACCTGCTCGGCGCTCTCCGGCGGGGCGTCGTACAGGTCGTTCACCTGCTCCCAGCCGCCCTCGCGTTTCTGCTCGGCGACGAACGCCGGCCCGTCGCTGTAGGGCTGGTAGTTGAGGAAGTAGACGCCCATGTTCGGCGGCGCCGCGCCACCGCTCCCGCCCGTGTCGGGGCTGAGGCAGGTGCCGTTCCACACGCCGCCCTCGCCACAGCGCTCCTCGTAGCGGTACTGGACGTAGTTGGCGTCGCCCTCGATCAGCCCGCTGTTGGCGTTAGCGCCGTCGCGGGTCCGGCTGCTGAAGTTCGTGAGGTCGAACTCCTGGTCCTGCATCGCGTGGACGAGCTCGTGGCCCAGCGTGAGCTCGTCCACCTGGAGGCTGCTCTCGTTGTCGGTGACGAGCACGATCGAGTCCGCGCTCGGGCTGTAGTAGCCCGCGACCGAGGCGCCGCGGTTTGCCTGCTGTGTCTCGATGGAGCTGGTCTCCTCGCCGATCAGGAACAGCGCCTCGTACGTCGCGTTGTCGAACGTCCGGTAGGCGTCGCTGTAGGAGACGTTCGACGACGAGTTCGCGAACTCCGAGCGCGGGACGATCTCGACGGGCACGTCCATGTCGAACTCGACGCCCCGGATCACCTCGACGCGGGCTTTCGCCCGCGCGATGGTGGCGTTGAGCTCCGCCTGCGTGATCCCGTCGCTCTGGTCGACGTCGATGCTCTCGTTGTGCCAGTAGCCGTCCTCCCAGCCGAGCCGGTCGCTCTCGGGGTCCGGCGGCGCGCTGTCGTTGGTCGCCTGTGTCGTCGCGTCGACACCGGCCGACGCCACGGCCGCGTCGGCGGTTGTCGGCGCGGCGGGCGCGGCCGCCGCGGCGGGGGCGAGCCCGGCGAGGACGACGACCGCGACGGCGAAAACCGCGGAGACTCGTCGCATAGCCCCACATGGGACCGACCACGCAAAAAGACCGCGGCGAGGGGAGGCTGCCACGGGAGCTAAGGCGTCGACGGTCCAACGGGGCGACATGTACGAGCCCGACAGTACCGCGGTGGTCGTCGTCGACATGCAGCACGGGTTCTGCCACCCCGACGGCAGCCTGTTCGCGCCCGCCAGCGAGTCGGCGATCGAGCCGGTGAGCGAGCTCGTCGCCCGCGCCCGCGACGCCGGCGCGAGCGTCGTGTACACGAAGGACACCCACCCGGAGGGGCAGTTCGACGGGAACCACTACTACGACGAGTTCGAGCGCTGGGGCGAACACGTCGTCGAGGGGACGTGGGACGCCGAACTCCACGACGAGCTCGACGTGCGCGAGGACGATCACGTCGTCGAGAAACACACGTACGACGCGTTCTACCGGACCGACCTCGAGGCGTACCTCGACAGCCACGGCGTCGACGACCTGCTTATCTGCGGGACGCTCGCTAACGTCTGCGTGCTCCACACCGCCGGCAGCGCGGGCCTTCGGGACTACAAGCCCGTGCTCGTCGAGGACGCGCTGGGGTACATCGAGGAGGACCACAAGGAGTACGCTGTCGACCACGCCGACTGGCTGTTCGGCGAGGTGACGGAGCTGGAGAACGTGGGGTTCGAGGGGGAGTAGGAGCGAGCGCGGTTCGGGACGGTCCTGTGCCGCGAACGCGGGTCAGTGGACTGCACGCTGTGTCTTTCCTGTGCGGGGCCCGTCGAGGGTCGCTCCGGGTCGCAGAACACCTTCCCGCCGAGAAAGTGGCGTTAGTTTATACGTTCAAGGAGAGAATATGTAGTGATGGAGTACAAATCACTCGTCGGAGCGCTCCTGTCCGGTATCGCGGTTTTCCTCGTCGTCGGGGTGGCAGTCACCGAGTTCGCCGGGTCGTGGATCGAGTTCTCGCTGTTCCTCGGAATCCCCGCGGGCCTCGCGGCCGGCGTGTTCACTACTGGCGCGGTGTATCTCGGACTGGCCGACGACGCCCCGGCGGGCCGTCGACGTGTCGCCGGCGCCTTCGCCGCCTTCGGCGTCGCGTTCCTCGTCGGCCTGGTCGCCCTCGGGTGGGTCGTGAACGTCGGCGTAACGACCGCGATAATCGTCTCTATCGTCGTCGCAGTCGTCGTTGCCGCGGTTGCGTACCTTCGGGGCCCGACCAGTAATCACGGCGACGGCCGGAACGGAGCGGACTGATCGTGGAACGGCAGAACGACCGCCGGTCACTGTTCGCGTTCGTCCTCCTGACGGTCGCGATCTCGTGGCCCGCGTGGGGGATGCTCGCCGTGTTCGATCTCGAACCGGGGATCAATCCGGCCGGGGGACTGTGGCTCCTCGGTGGGCTCGGTCCCCCGATCGCGGCGGTCGTCGTGGTCGGTCTCACGGGTGGCCGCCCTGCGGTTCGGCGGCTTCTCGCCAGGCTGGTACGTTGGCGTGTCGAACCGCGGTGGTACGCCGTTGCGGTCCTGCTTCCCGGGGCGGTAGTGGCAGCGGCACTGGTCGTCGACGCCGTCGTCTACGACGTATCGACAAGACCCCCGACGGTGGATCTGCTTCCGCTGTTTGTCGGGTCGATCGTCGCCAACGTGCTGATCGGTGGTGGGTTGGAGGAGATCGGCTGGCGCGGGTTCGCACTGCCTCGGTTACAGGCCGAGTACAGCGCCCTGACTGCCAGTCTCCTCCTCGGCGTGGTCTGGATCGCCTGGCACGCGCCGCTGTTCCTCGTGCCGGGCGCGATTCAGGTCGAACTCTCGCCGCTCCCGTTCCTGGTTCAGGGGATCGCGCTCGCAGTGATCTTCACCTGGCTGTACAACAGCAGCCGGGGGAGTCTCCTCCTGGTCGTGCTGCTCCACGGGACAGTCAACGCTTGGCTGACGAGCGTATGGTTCCTGCGTGGTGGTGTCAGTGTGACCACACTGTGGGTGGTTGCCGGACTGTTAGTCGCGATAGCGCTCGGCCTCGTTGCGACGTACGGGGGCGAGCATCTCTCTCACCACCCACGACAGGGCGCCGGTTCAGAAACTCCGGATCACGACGGATGACCACCATCCGGGGCAGAAGGTTACCGTATCGACCACTCGGTACGATCGGTACGACGCGGAAAACGACACCCACGGTCGACCGCTACCGGAACAGCCGGTAGGAGGGCTGGCCCGTCGCCACGAGTCGCTCCTCCCCCTCGTCGACGCCCCAGTCGCGGTCGTCGTCGCCGTGCTCCGGCACGGTACTCGTCACGTCGACGCGGCTGACGCCGATGGTGGTGCCGGCCCGGATCACGTCGGCGCAGGCGTGCAGGTCGCCGGTCGCGCGCCGGAGGTAGTTCACGTTCAGGCTCACCGTCGCCACGTCGGTCGCCAGCGGGTCCTCGGCCGCGAGCCGGAGCGCCAGCCCGCCAGCGGTGTCGACCAGCGTCGCCGCGACGCCGCCGTGGATGGTGGGCTTCGAGGCGGGGTTGGTGAGCTTCTCGTCGAACGGGATCGTGAGCTCGATCCGGCCGCGCTCGACGGCGTCGACCTCGGTGCCGAGCCAGGAGAGGTAGCCGTGGTCCTCCTCGATCGCGTAGCGGATGAAGTCGGCGGCGCCGTCCGGCAGCGACGACAGGTCCTCGGTCATACCGGCGTTCCGCGGCGACGGGTGAAGTAGCCGGCGGGACTCACCCCAGCCGGATCGACGACGCGGCCGGCGCGATCGTCACCTCGACCGCGTCGCCGACGGCGAACCCGTGGCCCTCGTGGAACACGACCTTCGCGCCGAACTCGTCGCGGGAGGCGAACAGCGACAGCCCCGTCGCACGCTCGCCGTCGACGCGGACCGCGAGGTCGCCCCAGGTCACGTCGGCGCCGGCGCCCGCCCGCGCCGCCGCCGTGCCGACCTCGGTGCCGAGCAGCGAGACGGTCCCCGCCGACGCCGCGTCGTCGACGCCGTCGGCCGCGTACGCGCCGCCGCCCGAGTAGTGCGCCAGCCCGCCGTCCAGCGGCGTGCCGTCCTCGGCCGCGAGCGCCGCCCACGAGCCCGGGTCCGGGTGGGCCGGCGCGTCGAGCCGCACGTACGTCTGCCCGGTCTCGACGACCGTGCCCGTGCCGTCCCACGGCGTCCCCGCGACCTCGACGCCCGGCTCGACGGGGAGCGAGCCCGACGCGCGGTAGGGGTTCGCCTCAGTCGGCCGGAACCCCAGGTGGAGGTGGTCGTCGACCCAGCGCCCGAAGAAGCCCGAGCGCACCGACTCCCCGAGCGAATCGCCCGCGGCGACCCAGTCACCGGCGTCGACGCCCGGATCGACGTGGAGCACGCGGGCGAGCAGTTCGGCACCGCGACCGCCGGCCCAGTCGTCGGCCACGTCGACGACGATCAGGTGGTCCTCGTCGACGGCGTAGGGGCGGTCCGGGCAGGCGACGGTGCGCGTGTCGACCACCTCGCCCGGGACCGGTGCGGGGGCGGTGCCGTCGTCCGGGTAGAGGTCGACCGCACAGCCGCGGTCGTGGGCGGGGTAGGGGGAGTTGTAGCAGGAGAACCGCGCGTAGCGATCGAGGAGGGATGGGGGGAGCGGGACAGGGGAGCGCTCGGCCGCGGGCATGCTGGGCGAGTGGCGACGGCCACGCTTAGGTACGTCGGACCCCGACTCCGCCCATGCGCGTGATCCGCGGGCGGGCGGACTCCCCCGAGGGCGACCGGGAGCGGACCCGCGAGCTGCTGGATTCGGTCGCCGAGGACGGCACGCCCGTCGTCCGGGCGTGGACGCCCCACCGCCACCTCGCGTTCGGCCGGCGGGACGCGAACGAGCCGGGGTACGACGACGCCCGCGTCGCCGCCCGGGAGCGGGGGTTCCCGCCGGTCGAGCGCTCCGTCGGCGGCCGCGCGGTCGCCTACACGGGGACGACCGTCGCGTTCGCGGCGCTCGAGCCCACAGAGGAGAGCCGTACGGGGATCACCGACCGCTACGAGGCCGGCGTCGACACCGTCGTCGACGCGCTCGCCTCGCTGGGCGTCGACGCCGAACGGGGCGAGCCGCCGGACTCCTTCTGCCCCGGCGACTACTCGGTGCAGGCGCCGTGCTCGACCGACGACGGGGACCGCCGCCCCGGCAAAATCGCGGGGATCGCCCAGCGCGTCACCGCGGGCGCGGCGATGGTCTCGGGCGTCGTGGTCGTCGACGGCCGCGACGAGGTCCGGGACGTGCTCGACCCCGTCTACGACGCGCTCGAGGTGGCGTTCGATCCAGCCTCGGTCGGTAGCGTCGCCGCAGCGGGCGGGCCGAGCGATCCCGACGCCGTCGCACGGGCGCTGGAGGACGCAATCGTCGACGGCCGCGAGCGATCGGTCGCGTCGTTACGTGAGGCGACGGGGCCCAGCCGGGAGGCTTAGGGGAGCCCCCTCCCCACTGGAGGTATGCTCATCACCGACGCCGAACTCCCGGACGGCCGGGTCCGGGACGTTCGCACCGAGGAGGGCCGCATCGCCGAGATCGCCGCGTCGCTCCACTCCCTGCCCGGCGAGGAGACCGTCGACGCCGACGGGCTGACGCTTTTGCCCGGCGCGATCGACGTGCACGTCCACTTCCGCCAGCCCGGCCACGGCCACAAGGAGACGTGGGCGACCGGGTCGCGCTCGGCCGCGGCGGGCGGGGTCACGACCGTCGTCGACCAGCCCAACACCACGCCGCCCACGGTCGACGGCGAGGCGTTCGACGAGAAGGCGGAGTTCGCCGCCAACGCCGCGGTCAACTACGGCCTCAACGGCGGCGTCAACGACGAGTGGGACCCTGACTCGCTGCTCTCCCGGCCGGTGTTCGCCCTGGGCGAGGTGTTCCTCGCCGACTCGACGGGCGACATGGGGATCGACGAGGCGCTGTTCGAGGAGGCGCTCGCGGCGGCCGCCGACGCCGGGATCACCGTCACCGTCCACGCCGAGGACGCCGACGAGTTCGACGAGTCGGCCCACGACGGCGACGCCGGCGGGAAGGGCCGGGACGCCAACGCCGACCTCTGGAGCCAGTACCGGGCCGCCGAGGGCGAGATCGCCGCCGTCGAGGCCGCCTGCGAGGCCGCGGGGGACGCGGGCGTCGACATCCACGTCGCCCACACGTCGACGCCGGAGGCCGCCGAACACGCCGCCGAGGCGGGGATGACGACGGAAGTCACGCCGCATCACCTGCTGCTCTCACGGGAGGATCTGGAGGAGCTCGGCACGTTCGGGCGGATGAACCCGCCGCTGCGGAGCGAGGATCGGCGCGAGGCGCTGTACGAGCTCGTCGTCGACGGCACCGTCGACGTGATCGCGACCGACCACGCGCCGCACACCGCCGCCGAGAAGGAGGTCGGGCTCTGGGACGCGCCCTCGGGCGTGCCGGGCGTCGAGACGATGCTCCCGCTGCTGCTGGGGGAGGTCAGGACGGGCGAGCTCACGCTCGAACGCGTCGTCGAACTCGTCGCCGCGACCCCCGCCGATCGGTTCGATCTCGACGCCAAGGGGCGGGTCGAGGAGAGGTACGACGCCGACCTGACGCTGGTCGACCTCGACGACGCCGAGGAGATCCGCGCCGACGCGCTCCACACGAAGTGTGACTGGACGCCGTTCGAGGGACACGAGGCCGTGTTCCCCGAGCTCACGGTCGTCGACGGGAGCGTCGTCTACGACGGTCGCGCGGGCGACCGGTTCACCGCGGGGCTGGGACGGAACGTTCGGGAGTGAGTCGCGGGGGGCGGGTCGCGAGTCGACGCCGCCGGACGGCGCGAGCGCCCGCCCCGGCTGAGAGGGTTTCGCAAGGCAAGCTTTACATGCACAATCATATAAATAGGAACGATGCCCGAATGCCAGAACTGTAATTCGTTCGTCACGCGACGGTACGTCCGGGTGTTCACACCCGAGGGGCAGGAGACGCCGCGGGTCTGTCCCTCCTGCGAGGACAAGATTCGGGACGGGAGCGACGTGCGCGCGGCGCGCTCGACGCGAGGAAACTGACGGGAAACGGCAACGGGGCTCGGAACCAGTTCGGTCGCGGGCGCTCCCCGCGACGATCCGTAAAAACGACGCGTAGCGCTCAGTAGCTCCGCTCTTTCGGCTCGTAGCTCTTGTCCTCGCCCTCCAGGACGGCCGGCTTGTACCAGAGGCCGGGGCTGCCGTCGTTCCAGGAGAGCATCGTGTGCTTGAGCCACTCGTCGTCCTTGCGCTCCTGGTGCTCCTTGCGCCAGTGGGCGCCGCGGAACTCGTCGCGGGCGAGCGCGCCGACGGTGATCGCCTCGGCCACGTCGAGCAGGTTCCGCGTCTCGATCGTGTGGATCAGGTCGGTGTTGTACGTGCGCGAGGGGTCCTCGACGGTGACGTGCTGGTAGTCCTGCCGAGCCTCGCTGATGTCCTCCAGCGCGTCCTTCAGCGCGCCCTCCTCGCGGAACACGTTCACGTTCTCGGTCATCGTCTCCTGCAGTTCGGAGCGGACCTCGGCGTGGTTGATCCCCTCCTCCTTCTCGAGCAGGTAGTGGACGCGGGCGCGCTCGGCCTGGACGGCCTCCTCGACGACGCCGGCGTCGCCGGCGGATTCGGCGGTCGTCCCGCCGTCGGCGAGCGCCCCCTTCTCCGCGGAGGGGAGGCCCGCCTCGCCGAGCGGGACCGGCGAGACGTTCTCGCCCTCCTCGCTGTCCTCGTCCCAGCCGGTGGTGATCTTCGCCTCCTCGTCCACGTCGCCGGCGGCGTGGCGGCCGGCGCGGGCACCGAAGACGGCGAGTTCGGGCAGCGCGTTGCCGCCCAGCCGGTTGGCGCCGTGGACGGAGGCGCAGGCGCACTCGCCGACGGCGTAGAGCCCGCCGACGCAGGTCGCGCCCCACTCGTCGGTCTCGATGCCGCCCATCGCGTAGTGCTGGCCGGGCTTGACCGGCATCGGCTCCTCGAGGCCGTCGACGCCCTCGAAGTCCTCCGCGAGGTGGAGGATGTTCTCCAGCCGGTCGAGGATGCGGTCCTCCCCGAGGTGGCGCATGTCGAGGTGGACGTACTCGTCCTCGATCCCGCGGCCGTTGTTGACCTCGTTGAGTTCGGCGCGGGAGACCACGTCACGGGAGGCGAGCTCGCCGTCGTTGTTGGCGTAGCCGTGTTCGAACATGAACCGCTCGCCCTCGCTGTTGTAGAGGATCCCGCCCTCGCCGCGGACCCCCTCGGAGATGAGCACCCCCGTCGACGGCAGCGTCGTCGGGTGGAACTGGATCATCTCCATGTCCTCGATGGGGACGCCGGCGCGGTAGGCCATCGCGACGCCGTCGCCGGTGTTGGCGATGGCGTTGGTGGTGTGGTCGTACACCTGGCCCAGCCCGCCGGTCGCGAGGATCACGCCGTCCCGGGCGCGGAACCCCTCGATCTCGCCGCGCTTGATGTCGTAGGCGACGACGCCGTGGCAGTCGCGCTCCTCGGGCTCGTCCTCGTCGCTGACGGCGAGGCGGGTGACGTACCACTCGTCGTACACCTCGATCCCCCGCTTGACCACCTGCTCGTACATCGTGTGGAGCATGTGGTGGCCGGTCTCGGCGCCGGCGTAGGTGGTGCGCGGGAAGGAGAGGCCGCCGAACGGCCGCTGGGATACCTGCCCGTCCTCGTCGCGGGAGAACGCCATCCCCCAGTTCTCCAGCTGGATCGTCTCTTTCGGACTCTCGCGGGTCAGCGCCTCCACCGCGGGGGCGTCGCCGAGGTAGTCCGAGCCCTTCATCGTGTCGTAGGCGTGGTCG
This sequence comes from Halolamina rubra, assembly GCF_000739555.1. Taxonomy (GTDB): domain Archaea; phylum Halobacteriota; class Halobacteria; order Halobacteriales; family Haloferacaceae; genus Halolamina; species Halolamina rubra. The sequence goes on along the minus strand of NZ_BBJN01000012.1, from coordinate 55,811 downwards.
TGCCAGTCGTCGCCCTCGCGCAGCGCCGCGTTGATGCCGCCCTCCGCCGCGCCCGTGTGGGAGCGGACGGGGTGGAGCTTGGTCACCATCGCCACGTCCGCGCCGGCCTCCTGTGCGGCGATCGCCGCACGCAGGCCCGCGCCGCCGGCTCCGACCACGATGACGTCGTACTCTCTCATGCTTACCAGACTTCAGGTTAGATTTGACCGCCTCCCGCTTGAGCTCCTGAATGTGCTCGGTCAGCGGGATATCCTTCGGACAGACGTTGGTACACGAGAACTGCGTCTGGCACCGCCAGACGCCGTTCTCCTGTTCGATCAGCTCCATGCGGTGCTCCTTCATCTCCTCGCCCTCCCGGTCGTCCATCGCGAACCGGTAGGCCTTGTTGATCGCCGCGGGGCCGAGGTACTCGTTCTCCTCGGCGGCGATGTTGCAGGAGGACATGCAGGCGCCACACCAGATACACCGGGTGGACATCTTGATCTTCTCCCGGTTCTCCGGCGTCTGGAACTGCTCCTCCAGCTCGCCGTCGGGCGTCTCCTCGGTCTGGAAGTACGGCTCGACCGCCTCCATCTGGTCGTAGAAGTGCTCCATGTCCACGACGAGGTCCTTCACCACGTCCTGGTGGGGCAGCGGCTCGACCCGGACCACGTCGCCGTCGAGATCGGCGACCTGGGTCTGACAGCCCAGGCGCTGGCGCCCGTTGATGAACAGGGCGTCGGAGCCACAGACCGCCTGCCGGCAGGAGTGCCGGAACGTGAGCGAGGAGTCGTACGTGTCCCGCGCCTCGATCAGCGCGTCGAGCACGGTCATCCCCTTCGTGAAGGGGATCTGGAACGTGTCGAAGCGCGGCTCGGTCTTCCCCTCGACCTCGGGGTCGTAGCGGAACACCTTCAGCGTGATCGCGTCGTCGCCGAGATCCGGTTCCGCCTCGGCTTCCTCGCGTTCGCGCTCGGCGGCACGGGCGGCCTTCTCGTCCCGGCGGCGCTGGCCGGGGCTCCGGGGCTCCGGTTCGGGCTCCGCCTCCGGCGTCGATTCTGTTTCGTCGTCGGTTTGTTCGGGTGGTTCGGTTTGCGTGCTCATTGTTAGAACAGGTTGGTCCAGACGAGCGCGGTTCGCAGCCCCTGGACGACCATGATCAGGCTGGCGACGACCAGCACCGCCGTCACGGCGGTCTGCTTCCAGCCGTCGACGCCGTCCCGGTGGACGATCGCGTTGTGGACGCCGTTGACGCCGTGGAACGTCGCCGTCAGCAGGAACAGCACCATCAGCGAGAAGTACGTCCAGGTGCTCATCCGGGCGGACGTGCCGGCGAACGTCACGTCGGCAGCGTGGTTGACGAAGTGCAGGAGGAAGAAGTGGAACGCGAGCACGACGACCAGGAAGGCCGCCGTGACACGCTGCAGGAACCACTTCTTGCCCGAGCGGTCGAACGAGGAGTAGTGTTCGGCCATCTCAGAACACCCCCGAGACGAACGTCGGGACGCTGGCGATCGTGATCGCGCCGGTGATCACCAGCGACGCGTAGAAGCTCTCCTCCTGTGCCTCGAGCCCCTTCCCGAGGTCGATGAACAGCAGGCGGACCCCGTTGAGGATGTGGAACACCGCCACCGCGAGCAGCCCGACCTCGAGCAGGCGCACGATGGCGAGGCTCTCCAGCCCGACGATAGTGTTGTTGTACGCCGCCTCGCCGGTCAGTGCCGTCGAGAGCACGGCGATGTGTGTGAAGAGGTAGCCGATGAGGACCCAGCCGGTGAACTTGTGGAACAGCCACGCCCACATGCCGGCGGTGAAGGAGCGCCACCGCCCGAAGTCCTCGACGGTACCTCGATCGTACGACTGACTCATGTAACAGGATGATTCGGTTCGGAGGGGGTATAGAACTTGCCGTATCGGTCACGCCGTCGACCGAACGTGTTCCCCGTGTGTCGCGGCCGGGAACCGGCCGCTCGAGGGCCGCGAGAGGAACCCAGCCCCCAGCACGATCAGTACGAGTGACGAGGGGGTGGCGACGAACTCGTTGAGGTGGGGAAACGGAAGCGGAGAGGGTCAGCGGTCGGAACCAGCGAACGTGGCGGGTGTGCCAATCGCTAAGTGTGCCGGCGGCGCAGTCGACCTGTGCGAACGAGCCTCAACGTTCCCGGCGACGTGCTGGAGGAGTTCGACGAGACGTGGCAGGAACAGGGGATGGAGTCGCGCTCGCGGGCGGTCCGGGAGGCGATGCAGGAGTACGTCGAGCGCCACACCACGCTCGCCGAGATCGACGGCGACGCCGTCGCGGCGCTGGCGTTCGACTACGAGCACACGCTCGTCATCGGCGACCTCCACACCGTCCAGCACGAGTACCAGGACGTGATCGGGACGACCCAGCACCTCCACCACGGCGACTGGTGTCTGGAGACGGTGTTCTGTTCCGGCGACGCCGGACGCATCCGCGAACTCGTCCACGCGCTCCGGGACTTCGACGCCGTCGGGCGAGTGAACGTGATGTTCCTCCAGCCGACGGGGTAGCCGGCCGTCACGCCCAAACCGCTGGGTCGGCTACTCGTCCCCGATGAGTCTCCAGCAGGCGTTCCACGACCTGGTGACGCTGGAACTGGTGCTCGCGTGGGTCGCCGTCTCCCTCGTCTCCGTGGGGGCGCTCTGGCTCGATCTGCGCCGGAACAACCGGGCGCTGCCGTCGATGATGAAGCTGGTCTGGACGCTCACGGTGCTGTACTCCGGCGTCCTCGGCCTCGCGGTGTACTGGTACAGCGGCCGGACCCAGATCCCCGAGGACACGTTCGTCCGCCGCGGGATGCGCTCGACGGCGCACTGCTACTCTGGCTGTGGCGTCGGCGAGGTGCTCGGCGTCACGCTCGCGGCCGGGATCCTGCTGTTGAACACCGTCGGCGTCGTCGCCACCACGTTCACGCTCGCGTACACCTTCGGCGTCGCGTTCACCGTCGGCCCCCTGCTGCAGGAGGGCGTCGGCCTCCGCGAGGCGCTCTCGGATGCGGTGTACAGCGAGTCCGGTAGCATCGTCGCGATGGAGGCCGTCGCCATCGGCTCGGACATCTACCTCGCCGGCGAGGCGACGATGGGCGAGCCGGTGTTCTGGGCGTCGCTCGCGGTGTCGCTCTCGCTGGGGTTCCTCGCGGCGTTCCCGATCAACCTCGGGCTGCTCCACGCCGGCGTGAAGGAGGGGATGGGCGACCCCTCGGCGATGTAGCGCACGCGGCGTCGACACCTGGCCGAACCACGCGGAGACTTTTCTCGCTCGCCCCCGAGACGCGGAGCATGGCCGACGACACCGCCCGGTTCCTCGCGGACTCGCCGGACCGGCTCGCCCTCCTCGAACGCCTTCGCGACGCGCCGGCGTCGCCGTCGACGCTGGTCGCCGACCTCGACCCCGCCCGCCGGAGCATCCAGCGCAACCTCGCCGCCTTCGAGAGTCGCGGCTGGGTCGCCCACTGCGAGGACGGCTACCGACTCACCGCTGCCGGCGACTCGATCGCTCGCGCGCACGCCGACTACCTCGGCCAGTTGCGGCGGATCGGCGAATCCATCCCGTTGCTCTCGCATCTCGATCCCGCAGACGCACCGGGGGCGGAACTGCTGGCCGACGCCGACCTCGTGGTGGCCTCCGAGGCCGATCCGCAGGCACCGATTCACGCCTACACGGAGCAACTCCGGGAGATGGACGGCGACCGAATCCGGGTCTGCTCGCCGGTGCTCTCGAGAGCGTTCCACGAGGCCCACGCCGCGCTGGCGCTGGACGGCGTCCGGACGGAGCTCCTGCTGTCGACGACGACGGCGCGGCGGGCGAAGGAACTGGGGCCGCTGGAGTTCGCGGCGGTGCTCCGGGCCGGCCCCCTGGACCTGTTCGTCCGCGACGGCGAGATTCCGTTCGGCCTCGCCCTCGGCGAGGAGTCGCTCCTGCTCGGCGCGTACGCGGAAGGACACCTCCAGGCCTGCCTCCAGGGGACCGACCCGGACCTGCTCGCGTGGGCCGAGTCGGCGTTCGAAGCGCTCCGCGAGGACGCCCGGCGGGTCGAGTCGCCCGGCGACCTCGACCCCGCGTAGCGCCCAAGCAGTCGAAAGACCGGCGAGCGGTGACAGCCCCTGTCACCGCCGCCGACGCGAGTCGTAATACCCCCGCGGCACGAACGGGGCGTATGGCGAAGCCCTCCGGCGCCGTCGCCTCGGCCCTCGTCGACCGCACCGCCCTCGCCCTGTTCGCGCTCCTCGCCGGCGGGTGGTTCCTCCCCGTCCTGTATCCCCCAGTTGCTGGCACGCCGGTGATCGTTCCGCCCTACCTGGTCGTCATCGTGCTCTACGACGGCCTGCTCGGGCTGGAACACGTCGCCTACGCCGTCGCGGAGATGCTCCCCCTGACACGGGGTCTCGCCTTCGACGCCGGCCTCCTCGTGACGTTCTACCTGTTCGCGGTCGTCGTCGCCGCACTCGGCAGGGTGCTGAGGAGCCGACTGGGACCGGTGACGGCCGATGGGAGCGACACGCGGACGCTCGGCCAGTTCGGCTACGCCGTCGCCGCCGGCACGCTCGTGATCGGCCTGCTGCTGGCCGCGCAGGGCGTCGTCGCCCAGCCGACCGTGACGACCGAGAGCTGTACGGGGCAGGGAAGCGCCGCGGCGAACGGCGGGTCGACGACGACGGCTACCGGGACTTGCACGACGACGACGGAGCCGGCGACGGGGCAACTGCTCTACATCGTCTCGCTCGGCCTCGGCATCGCCGCGCTCGGTGCAGGAATCGTCGGCGTCGACCGCTGGCTGGCGGGCGGGTGAGCGACCGTACTGCAGGTGGTCCCCTCCCGTCGCTCACTCCCCGACCACGTCGCCGACGCGCTCGCCGAGCTCCTCCTCCACCTGCCAGAGGTACAGCGCCGCGTAGCTCCGGACCGGCGCCCAGCGCTCCGCGAACGCGGTCATCTCCCCCCGCGTCATCTCCGGGTCCTCGCCGTGGTGGTCGACCAGCGTCTTCAGCCCCTCGCGGACGCCGAGGTCGCCGACGGGGAACACGTCCGGCCGACCCAGCACGAACAGCAGGAACATGTCGGCCGTCCACGGGCCGACGCCGGTGATGTCGGTCAGCGTCGCGCGCACCTCGGCCTCGTCCATCCCGGCGAACGAGTCGCGGCTCCACCCCTCCTCGGCGAACCGGTCCGCGATCTCGTTGACGTAGCGCGTCTTCTGTCGCGAGAGGCCGGCGTCGCGCAGCAGCTCGTCGTCGGCGGCGCGGATCCCCGCGGGTGTCACCTCGACGGCGTCGTGCAGGCGTTCGCGGGTGGCCGCCGCCGACGCGACCGACACCTGCTGGCTGACGATCGAGCGGATCAGGCGTTCGAACGCGTCCTCTGCGGGGTCGAGCGAGACGGGGCCGACCTCGGCGGCGATCGGTCCGAGGTACGCGTCCTCGCTGAGGCGCTCGTGGGCATCCTCCGGGTCGATTTCCGACGGTGTGGCTGTCTCGTCCACGGTCACACCTCGAACCGCATCCCGTCCTCGGCGACCGCCACGTCGCCGTCGAAGCCGGCGCGCTCGACGCTCTCGATCATCTCCTCGTGCTTCCCCTCGGTGTGGGGGTAGAGGTGGGTCAGGAGGAGGCGGTCGATGTCGGTCCCGGCCAGCGCCTCGCCGAGCTGGGTCGGCGTCGGGTGGTTGTCCACGTCGACCTCGTCCGGGAACGAGCAGTCGTGGAGCAGCGTGTCCGAGCCGTCGGCGAAGCGGGCGATCGACGCGCTGGCCTCGCCGTCGGCGCCGAAGGTGAACTCCGCCCCGTCCTCCCCTCCGGCGAACCGGTAGGCCAGACAGTCCATCGAGTGGACCGTCTCGTGGGTCGCGATCTCGAACCCGGCGGCCTCGAACTCGACGCCGGTGCTGATCTCCCGGATCGAGAGGTCGACCCGCCCCTCGAGGTAGTCGTGGACGGAGAGCAGGTCGTCGAGCAGCGCCTTGGTGCCGGCGGGCCCGATCACTTCCAGGTGGGTCTCGCCGGCGAGCCAGCGCGCCTTCAGCAGCGCGAGCAGGTCGCTGACGTGGTCGAGGTGGTGGTGCGTCAGCAGTACCGTCGAGACGCCCTCGTAGCCCACGTCCGTCGTCGAGAGGCGGTGGAGGACGCCGGCGCCGCAGTCCACGAGCAGCGCGCGGTCGTCGCGTTCGAGCAGCAGGCCGGTCTGGACGCGGTCGGGGACGGGCATCGCGCTCCCCGTGCCCAGTAGCGTGACGCGCATACCCGGGGCTCTGGCGCCTGCGGGGAAAGGCTGTGTGGTCAGCCCCGGTCGGCCGGCGGGAACTCGATCCGGACCGTCGTCCCGTCGGGGCCGCTCGACTCGACGGCGAGCTCGCCGCCGGCCGCGCGGGCGCTCCAGGAGGCGAGCCAGAGGCCGAGCCCACGGCTGTGTTTCAGCGGCGTCTCCGTCTCGCGGCGGAGCACCTCCCGCTCCTCCTCGGGGAGCCCCGGCCCGTCGTCGACGACCCGGAGCCACGCCCGGTCGCCGTTCCGTTCGGCGTCCACGCGGACCCAGGGCTCGTCGCACTCGTTGTGCTCGACGGCGTTCTCGAGCAGGTTCGACAGCGCGGTCGCGAGCGCGGACTCGTCGGCGACCGCCGCGGGCGCCCGCGAGAGCTCACACTCGACGGTCGCCGCCCCCTCGCCGTCGAACTGCGTGGCCACCTCCTCGGCGACCGTCCCCAGCTCGGTCGGCGCCGCGTCGTCGACGGAGGAGGGCTCCATCCGGGTCATCTCCCGCACCTTCTCGCTGGTTTCGACGACGCCGTCGACTTTCGACTGGATCCGGGCCGCGACCGCGGCGGGGTCGTCGGCGTCGCCGGCCGCGATCCGTCCGGCGAGCCCGTGGACCACGTTCATGTCGTTTCGGAGGTTGTGCCGGAGCACCCGGTTGGCGACCTGCAGGCGCTGTTCGTACGCGCGGCGGTCGGTCACGTCCCGGAGCACCAGCGCTTGGCCGGAGAGCCGGTCGTCGGCGCCCCGTAGCGGCGACACCTGCACCTCGTACGTCCGGCGGATGGCCGCGGTCTCGCTCTCGACGGTGGTCCCCGAGAGCCGCTCGAGCGGGGTGTCGGGGAACACGACGAGACGTGCGTGCCGACCGCCGGCGCCGGCGTGAGCACGCGCCGGGCGCGCTCGTCGGCGTCGACGACCATCCCCTCGGCGTCGAGCACGACCAGCCCGTTGCCCACCACGTCCAGCGCCGCCGCGCGGGCGATCGGCGTGCGGTCGAGCAGGTCGAACCGGAACAGCGCGACGCCGATGAACACGACCGTGGCGCCGAACGTGAACGGGGTGAGGTCCAGCCCCGGCACCGGGCTAGCCCTGAGCGTGAACGCGACGTGGGCGACCCAGGGCGGCGCTACCGCGGCGAGCAGGGTGCCCGCCTGTCGCCGGTAGAGGGCCGAGGAGCGGGCGGCGGTCCGGAGCACGAGGTAGCTGGCGAACCCGACGATCGCGTAGGCGTAGGCGATGTGGAGGTAGTAGCCGACCGCGAACTCCGGGGCGAACACCCCGACCGGCGCCGCCGCGAGGCGGAACTCGGTCCAGATCAGCCCGTGGCGCGGGTTGGTGAGCACGAACGCCGCGAACACCGCGGGCTCGGACACCATCAGCCAGCGGGCCGGACGAGTGAGCCACGCGTCCTTCCCGGCGTAGCGCAGCGTGAACAGCAGCCACGCGGTCGGGATGAACCCCGCGACCGCCAGCGTCAGCTGCCACCAGGGGAGCTGTGCCGCGCGGCTCCCGAACCCCAGCTGGACGCCGTAGCTGAGCGCCCACGCGCCGATGACGGCGACGAGCGCGACGAAGCCGCCGACGTAGCGTTCGCTCCGGGTGCGTCGGACGGCGACCGCGAGCAGCGCCGAGAGCAGGCTGATACCGAACAGGACGAACGACGGAACTCCCGGAACCCACGGCATCGTACGACAGTTGGGTCACGATGGCGTCGTAAAAAGATGGGCAACCGCGAGCCGGTCGGCAGGGCGCCAGCCGGACTCGGGCCGGGCGCCTCAGTCGAGGTCGAGGAACGACGACAGCGTCGTCAGGTCGGCCTCGTCGACGCCGAACGCCGACACGTCGTTGTCGTCGACGGTGTTGTCCATCTCCAGCGAGCGGTACTGGTCGGCGCCGAACGGGAACCCGGGGACGTAGTCGAGCACCGAGAGCCCGATCTTCGCCATCGACATCGGAACCGGGAGCACGTTCACCCCCCGGCCGTCGGCGCGGTGGCCCAGCCGCGCCACCTCGGCCATCGTGAGCTTCTCCGGGCCGCCGATGTCGTAGGCGTGGCCGACGTGCTCGTCCTCGAGCAGGGCGTCGGCCATGATCGGCACCAGGTCGCCGACGTGGATCGGCTGGAACCGCGTCTTCCCGCTGCCGGGCAGCGGCGTGACGTAGGGGGGTGCGAGCAGCTTGGTGAACTTCACGAACTCGCCGCCCTCGCCGAACACCACCGAGGGGCGGGTGATCGTCCAGTCGAGGCTCGACGCGCGCACGACCTCCTCGGCCTGCCCCTTCGCGCGGATGTAGCTCGTCGGCCCGTCCGGGTCGGCGCCGAGGGCGCTCTGCTGGAGGAACCGGTCCGCGCCGGCCGCCTCGGCGGCGTCGACGAGGTTCCGCGTCCCCTCGAGGTGGATGCGGAAATGCTGCTCCTCGCCGCCCTTCGGGCTGAACAGCGGCGAGAGCGCGACAAGGTTGACGACGGCGTCGTGGCCGTCGACGGCCGGCTCCGTCGAGTCGTAGTCGGTCACGTCGCCCGTTTCGTGGCTCACGCCCTCCGGGAGCGGGTCCTCCGGCTCGCTGCGGGACATCGCGGTCACGTCGTGGCCGCGGTCTGCGAGCTCCGAACAGAGCGGTCGGCCGATGAAGCCGTCCCCGCCGGCGACGAGTACCTTCATACGCCACGGGTTGACGCGCAGCCAACTTAAAGCCGGGCGCCAGCGGCACCCCGCGAACCGACGCGCCTTAATCCCGGGCCGAACACCCTCCGGCCATGCTCATCACGCTGGAGGGGCTGGACGGGAGCGGGAAGACGACCGTCTGGGAGGCCCTCCACGACTCCCACCCCGAGGCGACGTTCACCCGGGAGCCGACCGAGTCGTGGTACGGCGACGCCGTGAACCGCGCCATCGACGACGACGACGCCGACCCGCTGGCGACGCTGTTCCTGTTCACCGCCGACCACGCCGACCACCTCTCGCGGACGATCCGGCCCGCGCTCGAGAACGACGAGCTGGTGATCTCGGACCGCTACTCCGACTCGCGGTACGCCTACCAGGCCGCAGCGCTCTCGGGCAGCGACCTCACGCGGCCGATGGAGTACATCCGCGGCATCCACTCGGCGTTCACCCGCGAGCCGGACAAGACGATCTACCTCGAGGTGGACCCGGAGACGGCGGCGGCGCGCAGCGGCTCGACCAACCAGTTCGAGGACGCCGCCTTCCTCGCGCAGGTGGAGTCGAACTACGAGCGCCTCATCGACGCTGAGCCCGATCGGTTCGTGCGCGTCGACGGCACGCAGTCGCCCGAGGCCGTGATCGAGTCGGTGGAGGAGATCGTCGACAGGTTGCGAGCAGAGGACGCGTAGCTCACTCCCAGCTCTCGGGGAGGTCGACGCTGTCGGGCGGCGGGACGTACAGCACGTCGATCAGCGCGCCCATCCCCACCGGCACCGCGACTAGGAGCGTGAGCACGACGGCGGGGCTGCCCAGCCCCGGGCCGAGGTTGAGCAGCCCCGAGAACACGTACGTCGACGCCAGCAGCACGATGGGGATGGCGGTGACGGTGAACACGGCGGCGCCCCCGCGGGTGTCGAGCGCGATGCGGAAGTAGCGCGTCAGCACTGCCGCGACCAGGGTGTGCGCCGCGAGCACGACGAGCAGGAACGCGACCGAAAGCACCGAGACCATTGCTCGCCACTCGGCGCCGCGTGACCTTTTCGTTGTCGCTACTGTCCCGGGAAGTCAGAACTGAGTCGCCGACTCCTACCGTTCGACAGCGTCGGCTGGCCGGCGCCAACTCCTACTGTTCCACACCGTCGGCTGACCCCCGCCGACTCCTACTGTTCCACACCGTCGCTGCCGCCGGCCCGCCGCGCCTCGGCGAGGATCCCGGCGACGGGGTCGGTGTAGTCGTAGCCGGGGATCACGCCCTGGACGTACGTCCCCTCGACGAAGTCGATCAGCGCGGCGGCGTCGTTCACGCCGCGGCGCGGGTCGATGTCCGCGAAGGTGACGGTGACCTCCGCGCTCCGGGTCCCCCCGTGGACGGTCTCTCTCACCGCCGGGTCCGGCACGTCGTCGCCGGCCAGCACGCCGCCGCCGACGTTGCCGACGCGGCGCTCGAACGTCTCGTACCAGCCCTCCTCGACGACCGGCGCGACCTCGTCCTCGGTCACCGCGTCGAGCATCGGCGCGCGGACGGTCACGTCGAACTCGATCCGGCCGCCGTCGGCGGGCGCCGCGTCGACGACGCCGTCGAAGGGGGTCGAGGTAGCGACGAACCGGTCCGCGGCCGCCTCCGCGGCTTCGAACGCGTCGTGACTGCGGAACGCTCGCCGGGCTCTGTCGGGCAGCTCGCTCATACCCGTCCCAGGCGGTTGCGCCGAATAAGCGCGTCCCTTCCGGTGGGCCGCGGCGCCGCTACCGGGCGGGAGCGACCGCGGTACGGGCGCTCCCGTGCCGGTTCGACGGGGCTTTTCCCAGCCGACGCCGAACGCCGGGTATGGCCGAGCAGTTCCTCGACACCGACGCGCTCGTCGCCGCCGTCGACGACGCCGAGTTCGACCGCACGCCTGCGGTCGTCGCGAACGCACACATCACGGGGCTGAGCGTCGCCCGCGCGCTCGACGCCCACGGCGTGCCCGTGATCGCGATCGACCGAGTCGGCGACGGGGTCGCCCACCCCTCCGACGCGATCGATTTCGCGGGCGAAGTGCGCTACCCGCTCGACGACCCGCAAGGTTTCGCGGAAGATCTTGCCGCGATCGCCGACGCCGCCGGCGAGGTCGTCGCGTTCGGCTGCATGGACGAGTGGGTCCACGGGTTCGCCGACGCCGGCGTCGAGAACGTGATCCTCCCGTGGGAGAACCACGTGAGCGTGCTCGACAAGAGCCGACTCTACCGCCGCGCCGAGGAGCTGGGCGTCCCCTACCCCGAGACGTACTTTCCGAGCGAGACCGACCCCGACGCGGCCGCCGCGGAGCTCGGCTTCCCGCTGGTCGTCAAGCCCGCACGGAAGCGCGAGGGCGAGGAGGCGATCGGCAGCAACGTCGTCGAGGTGGCGAACGGGGAGGAACTGCACGACGTGCTCGACGCCGCCGCGACCGCGGGCGTCGAGGTGATGCTGCAGGAGAAAGTGAACATCGCGACCGGGAAGGACCGCTCGCTGGCCTCCTACGTGCCGGCGGAGGGCGAACCGCTCGCCGTGGTCGGCAACGCCGCCGTGCGGTTCCCGCTGGAGTTCGGCACCTCCTGTCTGGTGGAGACCGTCGACGCCCCCGAGATCGAGGCCCGGGCGCTCTCGGTGATCGAGGACGCCGGCTACCGCGGGATCAGCGAGTCGGAGTTCGTGTACGACGCCGACCGCGAGGAGTACGTGCTGCTGGACATCAACACCCGCCCCTGGAAGTGGATCTCGCTGCCGGTGTCGGTGGGCGCGAACCTGCCGTACGCCGCCTACGCCGACGCCGTGGGGGAGGCGTTCGAGCCGGGCCCCATCGACGACGGGCGCTGGGTGTACCTGCGGGACTACCTCACCCTGCTCGCGACCGCGGAGGCGTTCTGGGACGTGCTCGACACCGAGGACTGGATGTCGCTGGTCTCCGGCGACTTCGAGCCCGACGGCGACCTGACGACCGGCGTCTATCGCCCGAGCGATCCGGCGCCGACGGCGCAGCTGCTCGACACCGAGTTCACGGACCGCGAGTACTACTGCTCCTGCTGAGGCGGCCATTCGGGGTGGTCCAGCCGACGGCGTCGACGACGCTCGACGCCCCAGACCTGCACACTGTCGTACGGATCCGTCCACGAAACCCCACCGTTTCGCCGGCACCCGGTGGTTCCTAACCCGTCACGCCGCTACTGGCGAGTAAGATGAGCGATCGGCTCCACCTCAACCTCTTCACGATGAACGCCGTCGAGCACGTCTCGCCCGGGACGTGGCGGCGGGACGGCGACCGCTCGGGCGAGTACACCGACCGGGAGTACTGGACCGACGTGGCCCGCACCGCCGAGCGCGGCAAGTTCGACGCCGTGTTCTTCGCCGACGTGCGCGGTATCTACGACGTCTACGGCGGCGACCGCGAGACGGCCATCGAGAAGGCCGTCCAGACGCCCTCGAACGACCCCGCACTCGTGGTGCCCGCGATGGCGGAGGTGACCGACGATTTGGGGTTCGCGATCACCAAGTCCACCACGTACAACCACCCCTACCAGCTCGCCCGCGAGTTCTCGACGCTCGACCACCTCACCGACGGCCGCGTGGCGTTCAACGTCGTCACCTCCTACCTCGAGTCCGCCGCCGACAACCTCGGCCTCGACGAACGGATGGAGAAGGAGACGCGCTACGAGCGCGCCGCGGAGTTCCTCGACGTCTGCTACGCGCTCTGGGAGGACTCGTGGGAGGACGATGCCGTGCTGCGGGACGCCGAGTCGGGGCGCTACACCGATCCGGAGAAGGTCCACAGCATCGACCACGAGGGCGAGTTCTTCGACGTGCCCGGCCCGCACGGCTCCGAGCCCTCACCGCAGCGCACGCCGGTGATCTACCAGGCCGGCTCCTCGGAGTACGGTCGCGACTTCGCCGCCGCCAACGCCGAGGCGGTGTTCTGCTCCCAGCCCACCGAGGAGGGGGTCCGGGAGTACGTGGAGGACGTCCAGCAGCGGGCCGCCGACGCCGGCCGCGACGAGGACTCGATCTCCTTCTTCATCGGCATCGTGCCGGTCGTGGCGCCGACGGAAGCGGAGGCCGAAGCGAAGTACGAGGCGCTGAAGGACTCGATCGACGTGGAGTCGACGCTCGCCCTGCTCTCGGGCTTCCTCGACATGGACCTCTCCGAACTCGACCCGGACCAGAAAGTCGAGCACATCGAGACGCAGGCGATCCAGGGAACGATGAACGCGTTCACGCAGGCCGACCCCGACCGCGAGTGGACCGTGCGCGAGGTGGCGGAGTTCTCCGGCCTCGGTTCGACCTCCCCCATCGTCGTCGGCACGCCCGAGCAGGTCGCCGACGAACTCGTGTACTGGCACGAGTCGGTCGGCGTCGACGGGTTCAACGTGAAGGAGGCGGTCCGCACCGGCAGCCTCGACGAGTTCGTCGATCAGGTGGTGCCGGAACTGCAGGATCGCGGCCTGTTCCGCACCGAGTACGAGGGTGACACGCTTCGGGAACGGCTCTACGGCGAGGGGCAGCGACGCCTCCCCGACCACCACCCGGCCCGGCAGTGAGGACCGCAGAACCGCTGCCAGGGGCGCCCGTGCGTCAAGGCTCGGCGTTCCGGTAGCGAATAGGTTTAAGGTGTTCCACCCACATGGTTCAGGTGACGCTTCGCTTTGGAGGGCCGAAGCGTCAGCGGGGACCAACCGGGCTCGCGCCGCCGCGCTTTTTCGCGGCGGCGCGGCCCGTTTTCGCTGAAACGTACTCGACCAGCGTCGCCGCCGTCACCGGCGACGGCTCAGTTCTCCGTCGGCGGGTTGAGCGCGACGCCGTCGACGACGGCGAGGCTCGCCAGCACCGAGCCAGCGCCGGCGCCGACGCCGATCGACAGCGGCGAGAGTACGGCGGCGAGCACGCCGGAAAGCAACGCGAACGGGATGAACAGGAGCTGGAGGTCCGGCCGCGTGAGGTCGCCGACCGAGCGCATGGTAATTACATGTAATTAGATCCAGCGTCAAAGAGTTTGTGTCGAGGGGCGTCGATGAGGCGTCGATGATCTGTGGCGTCGAGGCCGTGGGAAAATCGGGGAGGGATTCGAACCACGGTCGGACCTGCTCGCTCGCGTTCGCTCGCTGCGCGCGACCTCCCTGGTTCGAAGCCACTCCCGTGACGATTTTCACGACGCTCCCTTCGGTCGCGCCGGAAAATGCGAGGGGAGGGATTCGAACCCACGGACCCCTACGGGAGCGGGTCTTAAGCCCGCCGCCTTTGTCCTGACTCGGCCACCCTCGCGCGTCCGGCAGTTCCCCGTACCGCCGGAAGTCGGTTTCGGTCCCGCTACTCCTCGAGCAGCAGCGCGACCCCGACCAGGTTCGAGCCGGCGGTCACCGTCGCCTCCCGCTCCAGCGAGTAGACGATCCCCTCGCGGTCGACGGTCACCTCCTGCAGCGCCTCGTAGCTCGTCGGGTCGTACAGCGTGCCGACGTAGTCCCCCGGCTCGACGTAGTCGCCGAGTTCGACCGGGCCGTCGACGTGGAACAGCCCCGAGTCGGCGGCTTTCACCCGGCCCAGGTGGTTGCGCGCGACCGTCGCGTTCTTCGACGCCGGCTCGCCCGGCAGCATGTCGAGGTGCCGGAGCGTGTCGAGCATCCCGGCCAGGCCGGCGTCGATGGCGTCCTCGACGAGTTCGGTGTTGTGGGCGAGCTCGGGCGTGATGGTCGGGATCCCCTCCTGGGTGGCCGCGACGCGGAGCTTCCCGCCGAAGTCGCGGTCCTGCCACTCCGCGTCGGCGTCCTCGCCCGCCGCCTCCGCCAGCAGCAGGTCGATGCCGAACGCCTCCGCGAGCGCGCGGCACTCGGCGTCGCCCTTCAGGTAGACGGTGTGGGGGAGCATCTCCAGCCCCCCGGTGTGGAGGTCGACGATGGCGTCGGCGTCGCCGGCGTACTCCCAGAGCGTCGCCGCCATACGCTCGTGGAGCGTGCCGTCCTCGTCGCCGGGCCAGCAGCGGTTCATGTTCGCGTTCACCGAGTCCAGCGGCTCCGGCGCGGTGTAGGAGACGCGGTCGAACGTGATCGGGTCGGCGACGGGGACGGCGATCAGCGTGCCAGAGAAGTCGTCCTGCCGCGCGAGCAGTTCGGCGTGGAGCCGTCGGAGCACCTCGCTCCCGTTGATCTCGCGGCCGTGCTGGGCCGCCTGCACGTACAGCGTCGGCCCGTCGCCGTCGCCGTACGTGTGGACGGTCGTCTCCAGTTCCACGCCCGAGGGGAGTCGGGCCAACGTGACGCGTTCGGCGTCGTGCATAGCCGGACCAACGGACTCGGGGGTCTTTGCACCACCGGCTAGCTACTCCCACGCCAGATCGAACCCGCGCCAGTCCCGTGACTGGCTGGGGAGGCCACGCGCCCGGAGCTCCGGCCCGTCGTCGCCCTCGCGGACGTCGATGCGGCCGGCACAGAACTGCGAGAGCGTGCTGATCGTCGCGTCGTCGTGGATCGCCGGGTCGACCACCAGCACGCCCAGCCCGTCGAGGGAGTCGATGCGACCGACGAGCGTGTGGACGAACCGCGAGACCGTCTTGAGGTCGCCGAACGAGAGCAGCGTCGACAGCGAGAACAGCCCCGTTCGGATGCGGTCGATCCCGGATCGGGCGAACTCGCGGTGCACGTCCGAGTAGCGCATCCCGATCCCCGTCAGGTCCGAGGGGCCCGAGACCGGGAGTACCTGTGCGGGCACGTCGCTGTCCTCGCCACCGACGCAGTCAAGGATGGCCGTGCTGTCCGCCGCCAGCCGGAGCCCCGCGCGCTCGCAGTCGGCGGCGATGCGCCGGGAACGTCGGTTGGTGGTGACGAGGATCGCCCCCTCACCCTCCCGGCCGGCGAGCAAGCGGAGCCCCAGTTCGCGCGTTCCGGCGTGGCTCGGCCCAGCGAGCAGCACGGTCGTCCCCGGCCGGATCGTGTCGAGCGGGACGTCCTCGAACCCGTAGCGGTCGTCACTCATCGTCGACCTCGCGGAGTCGACGGCGGAGCGTCAGTTGCTCCATCGCTTCGTCGCCCAGGAGTGAGAGGAGCTCCCGGTCGCGCGCCGAGAACCCCCGCGGTTCGTCGTCGTAGACACAGAACGTCCCGATGGCCTCGCCCGAACCCGTCTCGATCGGTGCGCTGGCGTAGAACCGGATGTTCGCCGCCTCCAGTCCCTCGTTCTCCGCGAACCGGGGGTCCTCCTCGGTGTCCTCGATCACGGTCACGCCGTCGTCGAGGATCGCGTAGGTGCAGATGGTGTCTTCCCGGTCCATCGGGCCGAGCGAAACCCCGTGGCAGGCGAGAAAGCGCTGTTCGTGGGTGTCGATCAGACCGATCGCGGCGGCGTCGACGCCGAACAGTTCGGCCGCGAGTTCGGTCAGTCGGTCGAACGACTCCCCGAGCTCGCCGGGGTTGGCCGCGTGCTGCTCAAGCGCGGCGAGGCGAGCCTCCTCGTTCTCCGGCAGCGGGTAGGCTGTCTGATCACGGAACGCGACGGCGTGGTTCAGCAGGTCCACGACCTCCGACCGCGCGTTTGGCGCGTCCTTCGGGACGTACTCGACAACGAGGTCGCCGAACGCCGCAGTGTCGATCTCCGCAACGGGCACGTCGGTGAACAGGACACAGGGCGTGTCGGGGACGGCATCGCGCACGTCGGCCACGAGTTCCAACCCGGTCCCGCCCGACAGCGTTTGTTCGGTGACGACTCCCTCGAGATCGTCGTCGAAACGCTCCCGCGCGGCGCCCGCCGTCGCCGCCTCCGCGACGGTGAACCCGGCATCCCGCAGCGTCTCGGCCGTCGCCGTCCGCGCGGCGGCGTCCGAATCGACGCAGAGTAACATACGCGCCCTTCCCCCGGCGGGGTTAGGAAACTGGCGGCCCTCAGCTGGGCGTCCGCTCGGCGATGTCGACCATGATCTCGTCCAGCGCGCGGATCAGGTCACGCTCCCGCGGGCCGTCCGCCCACGTCCGGCCGTACGTCGACGTGCGGTTGTCGAACGTCACGCCGACCAGGAGCTGGGGGTCCGGTTCGCTGTCCCCGATGCCCTGGTTGTCGAACGTTTCCTCGAACGCGTCGCTCTCCTCCCAGTCGATCCACGTCGGCTCGGCGGCGTCGCCGAGGAGGCCGATCTTGCGGTCCTCGGTCAGCCACTCGGCTGCCTGCTCGGGGTCGACGCCCGTGTCCCCGGGGAGGAGGAGCAGGTCGGCGTCGCCGGGCTCGCTCTCGGTGGGGACCTCGTCGGGGAGCGTGAGGTCGACGCCGTCGGCGACGTAGGTGGGCGTCTGGTGGAGCTCGTCGAAGGTGAGCTCCTCGGTCGTGTCGCTAGTGCCCGGCAGGGTCGAACAGCCGGCGACGGCGGCTGTGAGCGTGGTGGCTGTGGCGGCGACGAACCGTCGTCGGTGGAGGGCGTTCTGTCGCACGAGTGGGGGTTGTGGCCGGCCCGATAAAGAAGTCACTCAGAGACAAAACGGCGTTTGAGTGACGGTGTGGCGTGCCAGTCCGGTAGAAACCTCGGCGTAACAATACGGGGGCTCGGCCAATCCCGCCGTATGGCCGACCGCACACTGTCGTCGCAAGTCGTCGTGGGCGTGGTGATCGTGCTCGTCGGGGTGCTCCTGTTCCTCGACACGACCGGGATTTACGACACCGGACCGCTGTTTCGCTACACGCCGGCGCTGTTCGTGCTCGTCGGCCTCTACGCGATCGTCGTCAGTGGCTTTCGGAACCTGTTCGGCCCGCTCACACTGATCCTGGTCGCCGGGGCGATCCAGCTCGTGACGCTCGATATCTTCGAGTGGGCCGAACTCGCGACGCTCTGGCCGCTGGTGATCGTCATCTTCGGCCTCTCGCTGCTCGCCGGGCGGTTCGACCGCACGACGCCGACGACCGAGCGGTCGGTGGTCGACACGTTCTCGCTGTTCGGCGACGTCGAACGCCGGGTCCGCGGCACCGCGTTCGAGCGAGCGAACCTGATCACCCTGTTCGGCGGAACCACGCTCGATCTGCGTGACGCCAGCCCCGGGGAGCGCCCCGCACGCGTGAACGTGACCGTGCTGTTCGGCGGCGTCGATATCGTCGTCCCCCGCGACTGGAACGTCGAACTGGACGTGTTGCCCGTCTTCGGCGCCAGCGAGGACAGCCGGCTGCGCGTCGACGCCGATCACGAGACGGTCGATCTCGTCATTACTGGCTTCGTCGCGTTCGGAGGCGTGGAACTGAAAGACTAGTCGCTGGTCGGTGCCAAACTGTAGCAGTTCGAGTGGGCCCTGGCGGATTTGAACCACCGATCGCCCGGTTATGAGCCGGGTGCTGTGAACCAGACTAAGCTAAGGGCCCTACGTGAATAGCCGGAGGGCTCGCCCTTGAGACTACCGAAAGGATCGACGCCGTCGCCAGGGCTCGAACCTGGGACAACCACGTTAACAGCGTGGTGCTCTACCAGCTGAGCTACGACGGCTCATTCCCACGTACCGCGGTTTCATTCATATGGGTTTCGTTTCCCCGCGGCGGCGGCCGACCGACACGGTTTCCCCGCCGCCCGGAATACGCTCGCGCATGACCGACGACGCCCTCGACGCCGTGCTCGACCGCGTGAGCGAGCGCGTCACGCCCGACGGCGACGAGCGCGAGCGCCTGCGCGCCGTGGCCGCGGAGCTCACCGCGCGCGCCGAGGCCGCCATCGACGACCTGCCCGTCGACGCCGACGTGACCCAGGTCGGCTCCAGCGCCCGCTCGACGTGGCTCGCCGGCGACCGCGACATCGACCTGTTCGTCCGCTTCCCCACGTCGATCGACCGCGAGGCGCTGGAGCGCTACGGCCTCGAGGTGGGCCACGCCGTGCTCCCGGACGGCCACGAGGAGTACGCCGAACACCCCTACGTGAAGGGGGAGTACGAGGGTTTCGACGTGGATCTCGTGCCGTGCTACGCCGTCGACGCCGCCACCGACATCCACTCCGCGGTCGACCGGACGCCGTTCCACGACGCCTACCTGCAGGCCCGCTACAACCCCGAACTCGCCGCGGCCGCCCGGCTGTGCAAGCGGTTCATGAAGGGCGTCGGGATCTACGGGAGCGACCTCCGCACCGAGGGGTTCTCCGGCTACCTGGTCGAACTGCTGATCCTGGAGTACGGCGGCTTCGTCCCGCTGGTCGAGGCGGCCGCCGACTGGCACCCGCCCGTGCAGTTCGACCTGCGCGGGAGCGAGGGACCGGCCGAAGTCCCACCCGAGGAGGCCGAGGCCGCCGAGTTCGACGACCCGCTGGTGGTCATCGACCCCACCGACCCCGACCGCAACGTCGCCGCCGTGCTCTCGGCGGCGAACCTCGCACGCTTCCAGCACTACTGCCGGGAGCTGCTCGACGACCCCCGGGAGTCGCTGTTCTTCCCGGAGCCGACCGAGCCCATCGACGCCGCGGGCGTCCGCGACCACCTCGATCGCCGCGGGAGCCACGCGGTCGCGCTCGTCTTCGATACGCCCGACGTGGTCGAGGACCAGCTCTACCCCCAGCTCCGCCGCTCGCTCGGCGGCGTCACCGAGGAACTCGACCGCTGCGGGTTCGACAGCCTGCGGGCGACCGCGCTCGCCGACGGCGTCGGCGAGGACGGGTCGGGTCGCTCGGTGCTGTTCGTGGAGACCGCGGTCGACGAGCTCCCCGGGGTCGAGCGCCACGAGGGGCCACCGGTTCACGTCGGCGAGCACGCGGCCTCGTTCTACGACGCCTACGCCGACGATCCGGCCGTGTACGGCCCGTTCGTCGAGGGCGGTCGCTACGTGGTCGAACGCCCGCGTGATCACCGCACGCCCGAGGCGTTCCTCCGGAGCGACGCGCTGTTCGACGTGGCGCTCGGGACCCACGTCGAGACGGCGCTTGAGAACGAGTACGCGGTGCTCGTCGGCGACGAGGTGGCGTCGCTGGCCGAGCGGTTCGGCGAGGAGCTCCGGGAGTACTTCGAGCCCGAAGTCTGAACCAGTCCGGGGGCAACCGGCTCAGAGGTCGTGGATCTCGCGGAGTTCGTCGACCAGCGTCACGACCTCGTCGGCCGGCTCGTCGTCCTCGGGGATGGGGTCGCGGCCGTCGAACGTCTCGTGGACGACGGCGACGCTCTCGGAGAGCGTGTCGAGGCCGTAGCCACCCTCGAGGACGAACGCCAGCGCGGCGTCGAGCTCGTCGGACAGCTCCCGGACCGCGTCGGTGAACTGGGCGTACCCCTCGGTGGAGACGCGCATCCGCGAGATCGGGTCGTGTCGGTGGGCGTCGAACCCCGCGGAGACCAACAACAGATCGGGGTCGAACCGCTCGAAGGCGGGGGCGATCAGTTCCTCGAACGCGTGGCGGTACTCCGCGTCGCCACAGCCGGCCGAGAGCGGCACGTTGAGCGTCGTCCCCTCGCCCGCGCCCTCGCCCGTCTCCTCGATCGCGCCCGTGCCGGGGTAGAGCCCCTCCTCGTGGGTCGAAGCGTAGAACACGTCCGGGTCGTCGGCGCAGATCTCCTGGATCCCGTTGCCGTGGTGGACGTCCCAGTCCCAGATCGCGACGCGGTCGACCGAATCGTGGCCGTCGATCGCCGCCCGCGCGGCGACGGCGGCGTTGTTGAAGAAGCAGAACCCCATCGCCTCGTCGGACTCGGCGTGGTGGCCCGGGGGGCGGCCGATCGCGAAGGGGGTGTTACGGCCGTCGGCGCCGTCGACGGCCGCCTCGGCGGCCCAGATCGCCAGCCCCGCGGACTTGCGCGCCACGTCGTACGTGTCCTCGCCGGCGACGGTGTCGGGGTCCCACTCGCCGCCGCCGTCCTCGCAGAACTGCTCGACCTCCTCGACGTACTCGGCGTCGTGGGCGCGCTCCAGCGCCTCGCGGTCGGCGGCGGGGGCGTCGACGTACTCGACGCAGTGGCGGTCCTTCAGCGTCTCGCGGATCGCCCGCATGCGGTCGGGCGACTCGGGGTGTCGGGGGCCGGTGTCGTGGTCGAGACAGCGGTCCGAGTAGCCGAACTGCATTACTCGAACAGGGCGAAGTACGTCTCGATGTCCTCGGCCTGTACGGTTCGGCGGTCGGCGTGGCGGGCGAGCTTGGCGGCCGCGCGTGCGACGTTGTCGGCGTAGTCCTCGAGGATGTCCGCCAGCGCGATCCGGGCCTCCATCGACACCCGGTAGCGGTCGTCGATGCGCAGGCGGGCGATGCGGTCGACGGGCGCGACGGGGAGGTCGACGGCGTCGCGGTCGACGACCTGGCCGACGCCGAAGTCAGCGGCCATGAGGGTCTTCCGGCCGTCCTCCGTGGCCTCCTCCGCGGCTTCGACGGCGAGTTCGGCGCCGCGGTCCTGGATGCGCGCCGCCAGTTCCTCGGCCGCGTCGGCGCTGACGCGGAGTCCGTCCGCGTTGCGACGGATGATCGCGTCGACGGGGGCGAACGGCAGCTCGACGGTCATACCCACACGCCGGGCGTGGCGCGTAAAACGCTTCCCCTCCGCTCTCAGGGCGTCACAGGGAGTATGCGTCGGCGTCGACGTTGCGGGTGACGATGATATCGGCGCTCGCTCCGCTCGCGGGATGGCGCCGACAGCAACGTCCGGACGGAGTCCACGCGAGAGACTCGCTTCGCTCGTCTCTCTGGCTCAAATCTCCGCGACAGCCGTATCGACTCACGGACTTCTCGCTGTCGCTCGTTGTCGTAGTTCGTCGAAAACGTCCCGGCGGCGATTTGAACGCCGGTCCCTGGCTCCGCAAGCCAAGAGGATAGTCCACTACCCTACCGGGACTCGTTTCCACAAACGCCCGACCTGCATAAGTCGGTTCCGGTTCCCGAACGGCGTGGGGGGAAGGAACAAAGCACGTTTTGTCCATACCGCGACCTTATGCAACCAGCCGCCGTCCGTGGAGCTATGGAGCGCAGAACGTTGCTCACGGGCGCCGCCGGGGCGCTCGCGACGATCGCCGGCTGCGTCGGGTCGTCCCCGGAGACGCCCGACGACGGTCCAGCAGCGACGGACACGCCGACGGCGACGCCGGCGGCGCCGACGATCACCGCCCGGTCGCTCGAGCCGCGTGAGGAGTGCCCCGAGCCCGGGAGCGCCAGCATCGCCGCCGAGGGGAGCACCGTCACCGTCGAGGGCTGCATCGTCGGCAAGAACGGCTGCATGGTCGCGTCGCTCGCGTCGGCGACGTACGACGCCGAGGCGGACGAACTCGCGGTGCGCGTGGCGACCCGCGACGACACCGACGAGGACGAGATGTGCACCCAACAGCTCGTCGAGCGGGGGTACACCGTCACCGTGGAGTTCGACGGCGGCCTCCCGGGGACGACGACGGTCACCCACGACGGCGTCGACGGCGAGCAGCAGGTCGCCCAGCGGCAGACCGGCGAGTAGCCGGTCGTGGGTGACCGGAGGACTAACGGCGCCGCGGGCGAACGACCGGTATGGGCATTCTCGACTCGCTGAAGTCCGTCCTCGGCGTGCGCGCGGAGGCCGACGCCGCGAGCGCGGCCGACCCCGAGGCGCTGTTCGGCATGAGCACGGCCTACGTCACGATGGAGGCCGAACTCGGCTACCGCTCGGCCGGCGCGGCCGCGCTCTGTTTCTCCCGGGTCGACAGCACCGCGTTCGCCGACGCCGTCGACGAGGTCGAGACGATCCTCCGCGCGGGCGAGGCGGAGACGGGCACCGAGTTCCGCCGCCACGAGGACGACCACGGCTACCACTGGGTGATCCTCGTCGACGACGACCCGGAGGACCTGGTGACGAGCGTCCACTTCGCCGCCGACGAGTTCGTGGAGCAGGGGTTCGGCTCCCGGCTGCTTGCCGCCGTCTTCGGCTTCGAGAAGGCCGACAGCGACGCCGCCGAGAACGGCGGCAAACGCGGCGAGTGCGGCGCGAGCGCCACCCGCGCCAGCACCGATCGCGCCTACTGGATCTACTCCTTCCGCCGCGGCGCATACTACCCGTTCTGCCCCAGCGGCGACCACGACCGCAACACGAAAGCGGAGTTCAAGCTCCGTTCGGTGCTGGACGGCGAGCTCGACATCGAGGACGACGAATCCCACTGGTACCCGCTCTGGCCCGACTCGCCGGGCGGCCACCCCTGGGAGTGACGATGGCCGACGAGCCCGCAGTCTACGATCACTACCGCCTGACCGAGGGCGAGCCGCCGGCGCCGTCTTCCGGGTCGTCGGCGTCGGCGGCGGCGACGACGACCGCGTGACCCTCCTGCGTCTCACCGACGCCGCCGGGAACCGCGAGGCGACGGGCGACCTCCGGCACGTCGGCCGCGAGGAACTCGACCGCGCGTTCACGCCCGCGAGCGACCCCGCCCCGCGCTTCGAACTGCCCGACTACCTCGCGGGGCTGTCGCTGCTGGCCGGCGTCGCGCTCGCGGTCCACCCCGCCGGCGACCGCCTCGGCGGCGCGATACTGGCCGTCGGTGGGGCCTACCTGCTCTGGCGGCGCCACTGAGCCGCCCCTTCGACGGTCGCGTCGACGCCACGCCGTCGACGCCTCACCGTCGCCGCCGCGTCATCCGGTTTTAACGTTCGTGCGCGAGTGAGACGCAGCACCAGCACGGCCCCAGTTTCACTTTCACTCTACTGTTAACGAGGGTTTATCCCGGGTGGCGCACAACGGAGGAGTATGGCAGAAGACGACCTCGAAAGCCTGCCCGGCGTCGGCCCCGCAACCGCAGACAAGCTCACGGAGGCTGGGTTCGACAGCTACCAGAGCATCGCCGTCGCGAGCCCCGGCGAACTGTCCAACTCCGCGGACGTGGGCGACTCCACGGCCGCCGACGTGATCAACGCCGCCCGCGAGGCCGCCGACGTCGGCGGCTTCGAGACCGGCGCGAGCGTGCTCGAGCGCCGCGAGCGCATCGGGAAGCTCTCCTGGCAGATGGACGAGGTGGACGACCTCCTCGGCGGCGGGATGGAGACCCAGTCCATCACCGAGGTGTACGGCGAGTTCGGGACCGGGAAGTCCCAGGTCACCCACCAGATGTCCGTCAACGTCCAGCTCTCGCAGGAGAACGGCGGCCTCGACGGCGGCGCCATCTTCATCGACACGGAGGACACGTTCCGCCCCGAGCGGATCGACGACATGATCCGGGGGCTCGACGACGAGATCATCGCCGAGGAGCTCGAACGCCGCGAGATCGAGGGCGAGCCCGGCGACGAGGAGGCGATGGAGCAGCTGCTCGAGTCGTTCCTCGACAACATCCACGTCGCGAAGGCGTTCAACGCCAACCACCAGATGCTGCTGGCCGAGAAGGCCCTCGAGCTCGCGAAGGAGCACGAGGACACCGACTGGCCGATCCGACTGCTCTGTGTCGACTCGCTGACCGCGCACTTCCGCGCGGAGTACGTCGGCCGCGGCGAGCTCGCCGAGCGCCAGCAGAAGCTCAACAAACACCTCCACGAGCTCGACAAGGTCGGCAACCTCCACAACGTCGCCGTCCTCGTCACGAACCAGGTCGCCTCCAATCCCGACTCCTACTTCGGCGACCCGACCCAGCCCATCGGCGGGAACATCCTGGGCCACAAGTCCACGTTCCGCATCTACCTCCGCAAGTCGAAGGGCGACAAGCGGATCGTCCGGCTCGTCGACGCGCCCAACCTCGCCGACGGCGAGGCGGTGATGCGCGTCCAGGACGGCGGCCTGAAGCCCGAGTAAGGCGTCGGTTCGGTTCCCCCGGTTTCCCCGATTCCCCCACCTATCCCCTCATTCCCGCCGTTCCCCACTCACTCCTCGGCACGATCCGCGAGCGCGTCGACGTCCTCGGGCGTCGCGTCGCGGTCGTCGGGCAACTGCTCGATACAGTCGAAACAGAGGAAGAACTCCGAGCCGTCGGCGAGCTCCAGATCCATCCCCTCCGTCGACCCGCCCTCGAACGTCCAGAAGTCGCCGATCCCCCCGCCGATCCGGGTCCGCCGGTCGCAGCCGTCACAGCGCTGAGTGGCCATCGACGGCGCTTCGGGCCCGAGTCGGTTAGGCGCTCCGGCGGGGGCCCGACGATCGGCGGCGCCGCCGCTGGACGGGTGAGCTGCCGGAGGAAGGAGATCGCGGATCAGTCCTCTTTGATCTCTTCGAACTGGTCGAGCAGTGCCTCCGCCGAATCGCCGGAGTCGTAGCTGACGCTGCCGCTGAACTCCTCGGGCGCCTCCTCGAACTCGGCGTCCGCCTGCGAGGTCAGTCGTTCGCGTCGTTCGTGTTCGCCTTCGTCATAGGCACCGAATGACATGGTAACTAGTCACTTTGTGGTTGCCTTGCATATACGTATCGGTTAGTTTCAGCCCGGAACCACGTAGGTACCAGACGCGACGGCCGCGCTAGTTAGCCCGAGGGCCCCGGCGTGGCTCGAAAACTGTAAACCCCCGCCCCGCCGAGGGAACGTGTGGCAAAGCCGCTTCGGTTCCGATACGCCCCCGGGTCCTGGTCCGAGGCGCGCGTTCGTAACGAGCTGTTGCAGCCGCTGCAGGCCAACATCGGGGCGGAGATGCGCGATCCGTGGTACCAGTCGCCGGCTGGCTTCGACGCCGTCCGGTTCGAGATGGCCAACGGCGACGTGGCGCTGTTCTGCTGGGACGACGAGGCCGGCTACTGGCTGGGCAACACCGAGACGCCGTCGGCGCTCTGGCGCACCGACAAACACGGGTTCGCGGAGGTGTCCTACCCGATCCGGCGCTGGGCCGAGCGCGAGCTGCTCGCCCAGTTGAACGAGGAGTCCCCCTGGCTGGAGGCGTACCCGCACGTCTCGTGGTTCTTCCTCCCTGTGTTCCTCTCGAAGGACGGCCGACACACCACCCGGGAGTTCTTCCGCGATCACGCCGCCGGGTTCCCCGACGCCGACCGGGACGACGTGCTCGCGTTCTACGAGGAGTTGCTCTCGACAGGCGCGCTCGACCCCTACCGCGAGACGATGGCCGGCAAGCTCGGCACCTCCGAGACGCTCGACCTCACCCGGATGACGGCGACGATGGGCGAGTTCAACGCCGCCTACCTCCTCCTCGAGGCGGGCTACGACGTGACCCCCGAGGCGGCGGTGACGACGGGCCACTCCATCGACTACCGCGCCAGCCACGACGGCGACGAGGAAGCGTCGCTGGTCGAGGTGACCCGACCCCTGCCGCCGAAACACCGCTCGGCGGGCTCGCCGATCACCGCGATCCGGGAGACCGCGGAGACGAAATCCTCGGGCCAGCTGGAGGAGCACGGCGGCGGCGTCACGCTGTTCGTCGACTGCTCCTCGTTCCCCGACGACGACTGGCTGGCGATCGCCGGCGAGCAGCCGGAGGTCCGCCACCGGCCGGCGGTCGTGTTCCGCCTCCGGCCCTCCGGCCACGTCGAGGCTTACCGGAAAGGCGGGCTCCCGCTGGATCTGGGCGACGCCGTCGAGTGGATCGACGACTGATCGGCATCGCAAGCGGTTTCTCCCGGCGCCGACACGTTCCGGCAATGAGCGTCGTCGCCGACCTCCACACGCACACCACCGTCTCCGACGGGACGTTCTCGCTGGACGCGCTGGTCGAGACCGCCCGCGAGGAAGGGCTCGACGCCGTCGCCGTCACCGACCACGACCGCTACCACCCCGAGCTCTCGGTCCCCGTCGAGCGCCGCGGCGACCTGCTCGTCGTCCGCGGGATCGAACTCCGCGTCGAGACGCCCGAGGAGCGCGTCGACCTGCTGGGCTACGGGCTCGAGCCCACCGACGCCCTGACCGCGGAGGTCGAGCGCCTCCAGCAGGACCGCATCGACCGCGGGCGCCGGATCGTCGAGAACGTCGAGGCCGAACTGGGCGTCGATCTGGGGATCGAACCCCACGCCGGCCTCGGCCGCCCCCACATCGCCCGCGCAGTCGTCGAGAGCGACGCCGACTACGACGCCGTCGGCGCCGTCTTCGACGACCTGATCGGCGACGACGGCCCCTGCTACGTCGCCCGCGAGGTGCCCGACTTCGAGACCGGACGGGAGCTGCTCGCGGACGCCTGCGCGTTCGTCGGGCTCGCCCACCCGCTTCGGTACGACGACCCCGCGGCCGCGCTGGAGCTGGCCGCGGATCTCGACGCCGTCGAGCGCTACTACCCCTACGACCGGCCAGTCTCCCCGGACGACGCCGACGCGCTCGACCCGCGACCCGTCGAGGCCGCGATCGCCGACCACGAGCTGCTGGCGACCGGCGGCACCGACGCCCACGAGGAGGAGTTAGCCGTCGACGGCCTCCCGGCGGCCGCGTGGGAGCGCGTTCGCGAGCGCCTGCCCGAACCGGTCGAACTCGCCTGACACGACGGTCGAAGCGGCTGCTTGCCAGCGGGGAGAGAAACTGATTTACCCGCGACTCCGGTATCGCCGGGGCGTGAACGAGGGGATCGTCGCCGAGATGCCGGCGTGGCTCCAGTCGCTGCTGCACTCCGATTGGGCGCTGGTCGTCCTCTTCGGCGTGTTCGTGCTCGAGGGCGCGATGCTGATGTACTTCGTCCCGAGCGAGCTCATCGTCCCCGGGTCGCTCGCGCTGCTGGGCCACAGCCCGGATACGCTGCTGCCCGTGCTCGGCGTCGCCGTCCTCGGCGCGACGGTGGGCCAGTTCGCGCTGTTTCTCGTCGCCCAGCGCGGCGGCCGTGAGTACCTGCTGCAGAAGCGGTGGTTCCGCGTGAGCGAGGACGCGCTCGCCCGGTTCGACGGCTGGTTCGACCGCTGGGGCGCGCCCGCCGTCGCCGGCAGCAACGCGATGCTGTTCACTCGCGGGATGTTGACGGTGCCGGCGGGACTGGCGAAGATGGACGCGAAACGGTTCGTCGCGCTGTCGGCCGTCGGGACGCTGGTGTTCGAGTCGGCGCTCGCCGGGCTGTACGTGTTCGGCGTCGACGTGCTCTGGTAGTTACTCCGCGCGGTCGATCTCGGTCCGCTCGCGCAGCGCTTGCAGTCGCTCGTCGTCGGCCAGCTCCTCGACGCGCTCCTGGAAGTGCTGCTCACAGAGGCCGACTTTGACGCCGTCCGTCTCCGCGGCGTAGACGGCGTCGTCCTCGCAGTAGTGGCACTTCATACACGAATGTACGCGCCCCACTCGGTTAAGAACGCGGGTAGCGGCCGGGCGGAGCGACGCGGTTTTGCCGCCGGAGATGCTGGTGCCGACATGAACCACGCCCCACGTCCAGGCCGCGACGACGCCCGGCGCCCCCGTCGCCTGCGGGCCGACGGCGTCCGCTCGCTCGTCGCCGAGACCGACCTCTCCGCGTCGGACCTGATCGCCCCCGTGTTCGTCGACGCCACGACCGACGAGCGGGTCCCGATCGACTCGATGCCCGGCCACGAGCGCGTCCCCGTCGACGACGCCGTCGCCCGCGTCGAGGAGGTGCTCGCGACGGGCGTCGAGGCGGTGATGGTGTTCGGCATCCCCGAGTTCAAGGACGACCGCGGCACCCGCGCCTACGCCGAGACCGGCGTCGTCCAGCGCGCCGTCCGGCAGATCACCGAGGAGACCGACGCGTACGTGATCACCGACGTGTGTCTCTGTGAGTACACCGAGCACGGCCACTGCGGCATCGTCGAACCCGGCGCCGCCGAGGACCCCCACCTCACCGTCGAGAACGACGAGAGCGTCGACCTGCTCGCGGAGATCGCGGTCTCCCACGCCGAGGCGGGCGCGGACATGGTCGCGCCCTCGGCCAGCCTCGACGGGATGGTCGGCGCCATCCGCGAGGGGCTGGACGAAGCGGGCTTTTCGAACCTGCCGATCATGTCCTACGCCGCGAAGTACGAGTCGGCGTTCTACGGCCCGTTCCGGGACGCCGCCGACGGCGCGCCCGCCTTCGGCGACCGCCGACACTACCAGATGGACCCCGCCAACGCCCGGGAGGCGCGCCGCGAGGTCGAACTCGACGTGCAGGAGGGCGCCGACGTGCTGATGGTCAAGCCCGCGCTCCCGTACCTCGACGTGGTCGCGCAGGTGCGCGAGGACCACGACCACCCCGTCGCGGCGTACAACGTCTCCGGCGAGTACGCGATGCTGCACGCGGCCGCGGAGAAGGGCTGGCTCGACCTCGACGCCGTGGCTCACGAGTCGCTGCTGTCGATCAAGCGCGCCGGCGCGGACCTGATCCTCACGTACTTCGCCGAGGACGTGGCCGAGTCGCTCTGAGCGCGGGTCGTTTTCGAGGTGGTTTGGCGCCTCGCTTCGGTCGGAGTTTTCGAGGTCGCGGCTCACGGCTCACTTCGTTCGCCGTTCGCTCTCGAGGTGGTTTGCCTCCTCCCTTCGGTCGGAGTTTTCCCACCTCGCTTCCGACGGAAACGGTTTTGCATCGGCGGCCTGACTCCCACCCATGGATCCGTTCGACCTCGTGCTCGTCGCCGTCGACGGGAGTGAAGAGTCCACTCGCGCCGTCGAGTACGCCGTGACGGTCGCCGACGCCTACGACGCCGCGGTCCACGTCGCCTACGTGCTCGGCGAGGACGTCGCGGAGAACTACGAGGACGAGGGGTACGCCGAGACCGCAGCCGAGATCGCCGACGAGCGCGGCGTCGAGATCGACACTAGCACGGTCTCGGGGTTCTCGAAGAGCCGCCTCTCCCAACACCCCGGCAGCGTCGTCCTCGACACCGCCGAGGAGCGCGGCGCCGACTTCATCGTCCTCCCGCGGGAGCCACAGACCGGCACGCGAGCGGCGGTACTGGAGAAGACGGCGGAGTACGTGCTCTGCTACGCGAGTCAGCCCGTGCTCTCGGTCTGATCGTCGAGCCGGATCGCCATCTCCAGCTCGAAGCTCTCGGCGTCGGTCGTCTCGAACCCGATCTTCTCGTACAGCCCCACCGCGGCGCGGTTCCAGCGTTCGACCGTGAGCCACACCTGCGAGATCCCCTGGTCGGCGCCGTAGCCCAGCGTCGTCTCGATGAGCGCCGTCCCGATGCCGGCGCCCTGGTGTGACTGCAGCACGAAGATCGCGAGCTCGTACGGCGACTCCGTCCCGTTCTCGGGGACGAGCGTCACGTGGCCGACCACGTCGTCACCGTCCCACGCGAACACGTTGAAGCAGTCCTCGGAGAGGATGCGGTCGAGCCAGCCCCGGAGCTTCGACGGGCGGCTCGGCGGGATCCCCTGTGCGCGGTCGGCGGGGTCGAACGCCTCGTACATCGCCTGCAGCGCCTCGCGGTCGGCGTCGCTCCCGTCGTACACCCGGAGCTCGATCGTCCGGCCCTCGGCGTCCTCGACGGTCCGGGGCGGCGACGGGAACCCGCCAGCCTGGTCGTCGGGGTAGCGCTCTGGTCCGGTCATGCTCACCGAACCAGCTTGACGCTCGTGTGGGCGTTCAACAGGACGAACTCCGCGATACTCCCCACGTTGATCTTCCCCATCGGCTGGTCTGGCCGCCGCCCAGCGCGATCTCGTCGTACCCCTCGCGCTCGGCGATGTCGACCAGCTCGCTCCCGGGGTCGCCCTCGACCTGCCGGATCTCGGCGTCGACGCCGGCGGCGTCGAGCTCCTCGCGCGTCCGCTCGGCGATCTCCTCGCGCGAGCGGGGCGACCGCGGGTTCTCGACGATCGCGACGGTGAGCTCGTCGCCAACCTCGGCCGTCCGGGCGACTACCCGTTCCAGCGCCCGTATGGAGTCGTCGCTTCCGCCGATCCCGAGCAGCACCTTCATGAGCGGGCGCAGGACCGCTCTGTTCATAAACCCCGCGGGCCGGCGCCGGTGAACAACCCTATGTCCGTGGGTGTGTCAGGTGGGTGCATGAGCGACGATCCGACGCCGACGGGGGAGGAGACCGACCGCGAGGCTGTGGGCGAGGGGGCGCCCAGCGACGACGGGGTCGACCGCCCGGACGCCCCGAGCGACGACGGGGGAGACGACGAGGTGGCAGGCGACGACGCGGGAAGCGATGAGGCGGTAGGCGACGACGGGGCGATCGACGGCGAGTTCGACCGCGCCGACGCCGCCGATAACGGCGCGGGCGACGTGGAGCAGGGCCCCGAATCGGACCCCCTCGCCGACGTGCCCGAGGACGTGCAGGCGTACGAGCGCTTCACCAAGATGGACCGCGCGGACTACGACCGCGTCAACGAGTTCCTCCGCGAGCGCACCTACATCACCGCCCGCGAGTGGGCGATCGCGCGGCTCTGTGCGGACTTCCGGACCGAGACCGGCGTCGAGATGACCAAGATCGGCGAGAACCTGCCGCGGCTGGTGCCGTTCATGACCGACACGTACAGCCCGCAGGCGGTGAATCAGGCCCGCGCCTCCTTCGAGGAGAAGGTCACGAAGGCGGGGGCGACGTTCCTCTACGGCGCGATGTCGGGGTTCTACACCGCCGAGGAGCTCGACGACACGATGTACGAGGTGACCGAGATCGCGAAGTTCCTGCTGGAGGTCGAGGGCGTCGACCTCTCCGTCGAGGAGGAACTGGAGGCCGAAGACGAGATCTCGCAGGTGATGCGCGAGGTGCGGGAGGCCTCCGCCCAGGTGCGCGGTGAGGAGGTGAAGTGCCCAGAGTGCGGGCACGTCCACGAGACGGAGTAACCACCGGACGGACGACTCGTCGCTACCCCTCGAACCCGTCTTCCCACCGGAACGTCCCGTTGCGCTGGACGACCTCGCCGTCGATCTCCAGCCGCGAGTCCTCGCTCATGTCGGTGATCATGTCGACGTGGACCGCCGAGTCGTTGGCCTCGTCCTCGCTGCCCTCGGGGAAGTTCGACTCGTAGGCCCGCCCGAGCGCGAGGTGGACCGTGTCGCCCATCTTCTCGTCGAACAGGATGCTGTCGGTGAACCGGTCGATCCCCCGGTTCATCCCGATGCCGAGTTCGCCCAGCCGCTTCGCGCCGTCGTCGGTGTCGAGCACCTCCGCGATGGCGTCCTCGTTCTGCTCGGCGGAGAAGTCGACGACCTCGCCGTCCTCGAAGGTGAGGTGGACGTTCCGGACGCGCTGGCTGTTGATCGTCATCGGCACGTCGAAGAACACCTCACCCTCGGTGGCGTGGGGGGCGGTGAACACCTCGCCGGAGGGGAGGTTGTGGGAGTCGTAGACGACGCTCGCGGCGGAGTTGACCGCCGTCCGCCCCTCGATCGACATCGTGAGGTCGGTGGCTTCCTTCACGATGCGCACCTCGCTCCCCTCGTCGAGCAGCTCCTTCATCGTCGCCATCTCGTCGGCCAGTTCCTCCCAGTCCCGGAGGACGGCGTCGTAGACGAACTCCTGGTACGCCTCGTAGCTCATGCCCGCCTGCTGGGCCAGCGCGCGGGTCGGGTGGACCGTCGACACCCAGTCGGTGTCCATCCGCGCCTCGCGGATCCCCTCCCGTGATCGCTTCTTCGCCTGGCGCTTGGCGGCGGGTACGTCGGCGCTCGCGGTCGTGTTGCGCCCGCCGCCGAGGCGGAGCATCGCGTCGGCGTGCTCGTACAGCGCGCGCTCGAACTCGGGGTTCTCGTCGAACTCGCCGCTGTGGGCCAGCGTGTGGGCGCGGTCGACCTCGTCGGCGTCGTACAGCGTCACCACGTTGGCGTCGCGCTCGCCCAACTCCTCGGCGACGGCGACGGCCAGGTCGTGGGCGCCCTCCGAGACGGAGAGCACCACGTCGTCGCCCGCCTCGATCCGGGCGCTCCAGTCGACAAGCGTCCTCGCGTGCTCGCGGATACGTTCGTCCATGCACGGGGCGTGGGGTGGCCCGGCAAAATACCCGCGGGATACCCGCCGGAACCGCCTCGTCCGGCACCGGCCCCCCAACCGGCCTCACCTCAGGGGAAGATTCAGGCCGCGACCGGCCGAACGCCGGCCATGGCTCGAACCGTCCTCGTCGGCGGCACCGTCGTGCCCGTCGACGCCAATCGCCGCGTACTGGACCCCGGCGCCGTCGCCGTCGACGGCGACACAGTCGTCGCCGTCGGCCCGCGCGAGCAGGTGCTCGCGGACCACCCCGACGCCGAACGCATCGACCTTGCCGACCACGTCCTCCTCCCCGGACTCGTCGACAGCCACGGCCACGCCGGCCACAGTCTGACGAAGGATCTCGTCGACGGCGCCGGCAACGACTGGCTCGACCTCGTGAAGGAGATCTACTTCGAGGGGTCGGGCACCGAGTTCTGGCGGGCCGAGAGTCGACTCGCCGCGCTCGAACGCCTCCGGGCGGGCGTCACCACCTCGCTGTCGTACGTCGGCTCGATGCCCCGCGTCGACGACCCGAAGTTCGCCGCCGCGGCGACGACGGGCTACCGCGAGTTCGGCCTGCGCCACGTCGTCGCCGTGGGACCCCCGGACGGCCTCCCGGTCCACGCGACGGATCCGGACACCGGGACGGAGACGACCATCGACCTCGACCGCGCGATGGCGACGACCGAAGCGGTCGTCGACGAGCTCGACGGCGCCGAGAACGGCCGGCTCTCGGTCGCGGTCGCCCCCTCCTCGCTCGTGCCCGAGACGGACGACGACGGGCAGGCGACCGCGGCGAGCGTCGAGCAGATACGCGCGGTGCTGGAGCTCGCGACGGCGGAAGACCTCCCGATCCACGCCCACGCCTACGAGGGGGAAGTGGCCGCGGCCGCCGACGCCGAGCCCGAGATCCTGACCGACCGCCTGTCGCTCGCGCACTGCGCGGGGATCAGCAGCGAGGAAGTGGCGCTCATGGCCGAGCACGGCGTCGCGGCCTCGACCGGCCCGCTCACCCACGCCTACGCGTGGGACCGCTTCCCCGTCGTCGTGGCGATGGAGCAGGGCGTCACGGTCGCCGTCTCCACCGACGGCAGCGCGCCGGACCGCTCGTTCGACCTGCTCTCGCAGGGGCGCATCGCGGCACAGCTCCAGCGGGCGCACCACGGCGACACGAGCCTGCTCCCGGCCGGGCGCGTGCTGGAGTCGATGACCGTCGACGCCGCCGCGGCGCTCGGGCTGGCCGACGAGGTGGGCTCGCTCGCGCCGGGCAAGCGCGCCGACGTGATCGCCGTCGACCGCCGGTCCGCGAAGCTCGGCCCCCACCTCGATGCGGGGCTCACCGTCCCCAGGCTGGTTCACTACGCCGACGGGGGCGACGTGTCGTTCGTGATGGTCGACGGCGACGTGCGACTGCGTAACGGCGCGGTCGTCGCCCCCGAGGCGCCGCCGATCGAGACCGTGCTCGAAGACGCCGCGGCGGCCGCCGAAACGGCGATCGACCGCGTCGGCGCCGCGGACGCGCTGGAGCCACATCCGGACCTCTGGGGCGCGGTCCGGTACGGCGAGTGACCCCGGGGCCACGGAACCGCAACGGCTACCCGTACTTCGCTCACACTCACGGCCATGCAACTGGGCGTCATCGGACTCGGCCGGATGGGACAGATCGTCGTCGACCGGTGTCTCGACGCGGGCCACGACGTGGTCGCGTTCGACCTGAGCGCGGAGGCGACCGCCGAGGCGGCCGAAGCCGGCGCGACCCCCGCCGACAGCGTCGCTGACCTCTGTGACCGACTCGGTTCCGAGAAGCGCCTCTGGCTGATGGTGCCGGCGGGCGACCCCGTCGACGCCACGCTCGACGACCTCGAACCCCACCTCGACGCGGACGACGTGGTCGTCGACGGCGGCAACTCCCACTTCGAGGAGTCCGTCCGCCGGGCCGAGCAGACTGACGCCGCCTACCTCGACTGCGGCACCTCCGGCGGCCCGGCCGGCGCCCACCTCGGCTTCTCGCTGATGGTCGGCGGGCCCGAGTGGGCCTACGAGGCGATGGTCCCCGTCTTCGACGCCGTCGCGACCGGGCACGAGGGGCACGACCGCATGGGCCCCGCCGGCTCGGGCCACTACGTGAAGATGGTCCACAACGGCGTCGAGTACGCGCTGATGCAGGCGTACGGCGAGGGGTTCGAACTGCTCGCGAACGGGCGCTACGACCTCGACCTCGAGTCGGTCGCCAACACGTGGAACAACGGTGCCGTCATCCGCTCGTGGCTGCTCGAACTCTGCGAGGAGGCGTTCCGCGAGGAGGGGAACGACCTCGGCGACGTGGCCGACCACGTGGCCGGCGGCTCGACGGGGACGTGGACGGTGCAGGAGGCGCTGGAGCAGGAAGTGCCCGTGCCGCTGATCTACCAGGCGCTCGCCGAGCGGTTCGGCTCCCGGGCGCCTGAGGACGGGCGGTTCGCCCGCCGGCTCGCGAACCGCCTGCGCTACGGGTTCGGCCGCCACGAGATCGAACGGCAGTAGCTCGCCGATCAGCCGCCGTCCGGCGTCGCCGTCTCGTTGCCGCTGGGGGTCATCGTCTCGTTACCCATCGTCGTCTCAGTCTCGTTGCCGGCGGGCGTCGCCGTCTCGTTACCCATCGGCGTCTCGGTCCCGTCGCCGTCGGCCGGCGTCGCCGTCTCGTTCCCGTCCGCCGGCGGCTCCGTCCCCGGCTCGCCGTCGTCGGTCTCCTCCTCGACGATGAACTGACTCACGGCGTCCATCACCTCGGACTGCGAGCTGGCGGCGTCGAACGCGTCCGGGAACGGCGAGGCGCCCGTCAGCCAGTTCAGCACGGCCGCGTGGCGCGCCTCGACGCTGTGGATCGACAGCGCGACGCTCAGCAGGTCGGGGCTCTCGACGAACGGCGCGGCGCCCGCGTAGGCGGCGACGCCCGTGTTCTCGATGACCGTCGCCAGCGAGAGGAACTCGCCGACCGTCTCGAACTCGAAGTTGTACTCCGCGGGCGCCGCTGGCTCGCCGCCGAGCAGTTCGACGGCCTGCCCGAGGACGGAGACGTGCTGTGTCTCGTGTTCGGCCATCGTCCCGACGAAGCCGTACACCGTCTCCCGGGTGGCTTCGTCGAACGCCGACAGGGCGTCGGCCTCCAGGAACGCCTCCTCGTCGAAGGTCTCGAACCCGGCCGCGTACAGTGCACGCTCGAGATGTTCGAGCGAGAGTGCGTAGTTCAGCACGTCCACGTCGGTGCCGTCCACGTCGTCGAACGCCGCTTCCGGCGCCTCGGTCGGGACGTGTTCGTCCGCGAGCGCGACGCCCGCGCCGCCGCCGAGCGCCAGCAGCGCGCCGCCGGCCAGCGCGGACCGCGTGAGGAAGCCGCGTCTGGACGCGCTCGATTCGTCCGTCGCCGTCGTCTGTGGGTCGTTGGTGTCGGTCATGGTGTCGCCGATGATCGGCGGGCTATGCATGCGAGGCCGCAGAATTAGTTATGTACGAGCAACGAAACGTAGGGTCGGCCCAGTTCGAGTAGGACCGGTTCCACGGCGCGCGTACGATCGCCTTACGCGAGCCGGAGTGGCCGACGAGGGGCGGCCGTAGGCCGGTCGTTCGACCCTACAGCTCCGCCTCCCGGAACCAGACGATCCCCACCGCCAGCGGGAGTGCCAGCCAGAGCAGCATCGCCGCCAGCACGACGGCGTCGCCGAACGCCGGCGAGAGCTCCGGGCCGAGCGCCTGTGCGGCCTGCTGGTTCGGGATCATCCCGAACAGCATGCTGAACATCCGGATTCGGGCCTCCAGGTCGCTCATGAACAGGCTGTCGACGAGCGTCTTGTACGCCTGGATCGGGTTCAGAATCTTCAGCGCCAGCCGGAGCCGGAACTGGTCGGGCGTCGACAGCCCGAACAGGTCCGTCGCCGCGCGGTTGACGCCGGTGACGAAGAAGTTCCAGAGGAACCAGAAGATCGCGAACAGCCCGCCGGCGCCGACCAGCGCCTGCTGGTTCGTGTTCGCGGCCGCCGAGACGCCGACGCCGATGCCGACGAACACGACACCCAGCAGCGCCGTCAGCAGCGCGAACTGGACGTAGACGAAGATGTCCAGCCCCGACGCCGCCGGCAGCAGCGCCAGCAGCGCGACGACGAAGCCGATCAGCACCGGGAGCGTGACGACCGCGCTCCGGCCGAGGAACTTCCCGAGCACCACGTCGTCCCGGGAGTGAGGGAGCGAGAGCAGGAGCTTGATCGTCCCCGACTCCCGCTCGCGGGTGATCGCCGCGTACGTGACCACCAGCGCCGTCAGCGGGATCACGATCGCCGTCCCCTGCTTCAGGTAGAAGAGGAACCCGCGGAGCAGGGCGGCCGCCTCCTGCTGGTTGCCGCCGCCGACGTACAGTCGCCCGACGGCGGCGCCGGCGAACACGAGGATCGACAGCGCGGACAGCACCCAGAGCCAGCGCGAGCGCACCGCGTCCTGGAAGTCCTTGCGGGCGACGGCCTCCCAGCTCATGCGTCCACCTCCTCGCCCGCAGCGTCAGTGGCTGCATCACTCGGTGCCTCGCCCTCGGTGTACGCCAGGAACAGGTCCTCCAGCGACGACTCGCGTGTCGAGAAGTCCTCGACGGCGACGCCGGCGTCCTCGAGCGCGCCGATGACGGCGGTTTTGGCCTCGGAGTCACACTGCACCGTGACCGTGGCCCCGTCGGTGGAGGCGGCGTCGACGCCGTCGAGGGCGCGCACCGCGCCGAGATCGTCGTCGGTGACGCCCTCGGCGGTGATCTCGAGGGTCGCGCCGGTGCCGACCGCCTCGCGGAGCCCCTCGATGGAGTCGCGCGCGACCAGCTTCCCGTCGCGGAGGATGCCCACGCTGTCACAGACCGCCTCGACCTGCCCCAGCACGTGGCTGGAGAAGAAGACGGTCGCACCGCGCTCGGCCTCCTCGCGCACGATGTCGCGCATCTCCTTCGCCCCCGCGGGGTCGAGTCCCGAGGAGGGCTCGTCGAGGATCAGCAGGTCGGGGTCGCCGACGAGCGCCATCCCGAGCGCGAGGCGCTGGGCCATCCCCTTCGAGTAGCCGCCGGCCTTCCGGTCGCCGTCGCCGGCGAGCCCGACGCGTTCGAGCACGGCGTCGGGGTCGGCGTCGGCGCCCTTCGACTCGATGGCGAACTCGACGTGCTCCCGCCCCGTCAGGCGGTCGTACGTCGAGAACCCCTCCGGGAGCACGCCGGTCCGCTTCCGGACCGCGACGCTCTCGCGCTGGGGGTCCATCCCGAGCACTTCGACACGCCCCGCGGTGGGACGGACGAAGTCGAGCAGGACGTTGATGGTGGTCGACTTCCCGGCGCCGTTGGGGCCGAGGAAGCCGAACACCTCGCCCTCCGGTACCGTCAGGTCGAGCTCCTCGACGGCGGTCACGTCGCCGAACCGCTTGGTGACCCCGTCGAGTTCGATAGCGGCCATGGACCGGCTTGCCGCGGTTTCGGATAAAGGGTTTCGGCCGCGGGATCGACAGGTCGGCACTCTGTCGGGTGGGCGCCTCGCGCTCGGGGATCAGAGCTCGTCGTCGGGGTCGTGGCTCGCGGCAACGCGGTCGGCCTCGGCGGCGTAGCGCGCGACGGTCTCGGGGTCGTCGACGGGGTCGAGCCGGTCGTCGTCGACGTCGAGGGCGGCGGTCGGGCCGTCCCGGCGGGCGAGGCTGTCCAGCGCGGCCTGCCGGGTGAACGCGAACTCGCCGTCCGGCGTGGCGTACGTCATCGTCACGAGGTTGCGGCTGTCGACGTCGCGGTCGACGAGCCAGACGCGGGTCATGGGCGTGGTTGCGGTGGGCGCGGCTTGTAGCCGGCGGTCGCGCGTGTCGCCCGCGGCGTCGGTATCGCGACCCAAACCAGTCCGTTCCTGAACACGGACGGCGGGATATCCGACGACACGCGGGCACAGGTAGGGTCAGCACAGCTAATCGGTGTCGAGTTGTGTGGTAGCACTGCCCACGAACGGGCGACAGATCATGGCCACACAACAGACGGCGACGGAGATCGAGGAGACGCTCGGGACCGTGCCCGGGTTCATGCAGACGTTCGCCGAGCCGGCGAGCGACCACAGCTGGGGGATCTTTCGGGATCTCCTGCTCGGAGAGACCGAGCTCTCGCCGCGGGAAAAGGCGCTCGTCGGCCTGAGCGCGGCGGCGTCGATGAACTGCGCGTACTGCACGTACTTCCACCGGGAGGAAGCGCGCTTCGCCGGCGTCTCGGAGGCGGAACTGGACGAGGCGGTCAACATCACCGGCGTCACCGAGTACTTCTCGACGATGCTGCACGGCAACGAGTACGACCACGACGCGTTCGTCGCGGAGACCGACGAAGTGTTCGACCACCTCCGCGAGGAGGGGATGGCCCCGGCGGACGACTGATCGGTGGCGGGCGTCACGCTCAAACGCGCCCGTCCCGTATCGCGGATAGATGGACGCGAGCGAGCTGCGCGAGCGCGCCGGCGACCTCCCCCGCGAGCCGGGCGTCTACCAGTTCCTCGACCGCGACGGCGACGCCGAGACCGTGCTGTACGTCGGGAAGGCCGTCGACGTCCGCGATCGCGTGCGCTCCTACGCCGACCCGCGAAGCGACCGCATCCGGAAGATGGTCGCCCGCGCCGACGCGATCGACACCGCCGTCACCGACACCGAGACCCAGGCGCTCCTGCTGGAGGCGAACCTGATCAAGCGCCACCAGCCGCGGTACAACGTCCGGCTGAAGGACGACAAGTCGTACCCGCTGGTCCAGCTCACCGACCACGAGTACCCGCGCATCGAGATCACCCGCGATCCGGACGACGCCGCCACCGTGTTCGGCCCGTACACCCGGAAGGGCGAGGTCGAGACGGTCGTGAAGGCGATCCGGGAGACGTACGGGCTGCGCGGCTGCTCGGACCACAAGTTCCAGAACCGCGACCGGCCCTGCCTCGACCACGAGATGGGGCTCTGTTCGGCGCCCTGCGTCGACGCCGTCGACGCCGAGAGCTACGGCGAGGACGTCGAGAGCGCGGTCCGCTTCTTCGAGGGCGAGACCGGCGTCCTCGCGACCCGCTCCGCCGGGAGATGGAGCAGGCGTCCCAGCGGGCGGAGTTCGAGCGCGCGGCCAACGCCCGCGACCGGCTCGAGGCGGTCGAGTCGTTCCACGGCGAGGGCGGCGAGGCGGTCTCCTCGCCCGGCAGCCGGCGCGAGGTCGACGTGCTCGCGGCGGTCGTCGAGGGCGGCGACGCCACCGTCGCGCGGCTGCACGCCGACGCCGGCCAGTTGGTCGACCGCTCCCGCCACCGTCTCGACGCGCCAGAGGGCGAGGACCGCGTCGCGAGCCTGCTCTCGGCCTTTTTGACGCAGTACTACGCCGAGCGGGAGCTCCCGGACGCGATCCTGCTCTCGGAGCGGCCGGACGACGCGGACGTGCTCGACTGGCTGGCGAGCGCGGGCGTCGAGGTGTCCGTGCCCGGCGCGGGCCGGGAGGGGAAGCTCGTCGAGCTGGCGCTGAAGAACGCCCGCAGCGGCGTCGGCGGCGCCGACGACCCAGTGGGCGCGCTGGGGCAGGCACTCGACGTCCCCCGGCCGGAATGCATCGAGGGGTTCGACGTGAGCCACGCCCAGGGGAAGGCGGTCGTCGGCAGCGACGTGTGTTTCGTCGGCGGCAGCGCCGAGAAAGCCGACTACCGCCGGAAGAAACTCAGCGACCGGAACGACGACTACGCCAACATGCGCGACCTGGTGCGCTGGCGGGCCGAGCGGGCCGTCGAGGGGCGGGACGACAGGCCCGATCCGGACCTCCTGCTGATCGACGGCGGCGAGGGGCAGCTGGCCGCCGCGCAGGACGCGCTGGCCGAGACCGGCTGGGAGGTGCCCTGCGTCGCGCTGGCGAAGTCGGAGGAGCTGGTCGTCACGCCCGACGGGGTGGAGCGGTTCGACGACGACGCGCCCCACCTCCACCTGCTCCAGCGCGTCCGCGACGAGGCCCACCGCTTCGCGGTCCAGTACCACCAGAGCGTCCGCGACGAGGTGTCGACGGCGCTCGACGAGGTGGAGGGGGTCGGCCCCCAGACGCGGCGGCGCCTGCTCCGCCGGTTCGGCTCGGTGGATGCGGTTCGTGAGGCCGGCGAGGCCGCGCTGCGGGACGTCGACGGCGTCGGCCCGCGGACGGCCGAGCGGATCGAGCGGCGGCTGTAGCCCGGTGACACAAATCACCGTTTTAGACTCCCGTAATTACTTGTCAGAAGGAAGTAAACGATCGCCTGTTCGCCGCCCTCCGCCCTCCAGGCGAGTCGTCGGCGTACGCCAACCCATGAAACGAGTCATCCTTATCGCAGTCGTCGTCGCGCTGGCGGCCGTGCCGGTCGCGACGGCAGTCGCACCGACCGACGGTGGGACGCCCGCAGCGGTTCCCGCCCCGAACGAAGCCGTATCGACCACGACCGCAACCGGCTCCGACAGCGGCTCGGCCGGCGACGACGCTCCCGCGAACTACACGCGGCTCTACGTCGACGCCCGGGACAGCTACCTCGACCTCAAACCCGGCGAGAGCGCGACGTTCACCGTCGTCGTCGAGAACGGCGAGG
The DNA here is from genome assembly GCF_000739555.1 of Halolamina rubra. Classification (GTDB taxonomy): domain Archaea; phylum Halobacteriota; class Halobacteria; order Halobacteriales; family Haloferacaceae; genus Halolamina; species Halolamina rubra. Next base: position 14,698 of record NZ_BBJN01000012.1, on the reverse strand, counting down.
ACGAGGCCGTCGACGTGAACCCCCACCTGTTCACGTCGCCGACTGACCGCAGCCCGCTCGAGTCCTCGTGGGTCGAGATCGACGGGCCCGACAGCATCGACGCCGGCGAGGAGGTCGAGTACGAGGTGAGCGTCGCGGTGCCCGAGGACGCCGAGATCGCGCGCTACTCCGGCATGATCGCGTTCACCGACGAGACCGTCGCGACGGCGCCGAACCGCCCGCCGCGACCGGTCCACGCGGCCCACACCAGCGTCAACGTCTGGAAGGAGCCGACCGTGAAGATCCGCTCGGAGACGTACATCAACACGCAGGTCGAGGCCGGCGATTCGGTCACCAAGCAGATCGTGATCGAGAACACCGGCGACGAGGCGGTGCCGCTGAGCCCAGAGCGCGCCGAGCAGCGGGGCCACTGCTACGGCACCCACTGCCCGGAGCAGGTCGACCAGTCCTGGATCGACATCGACGCGCCGAGCCAGATCGCGCCGGGTGAGACCGCGACGGTGACGGTCACCATCTCGCCCGACGCCGACGCCGACCGCGGGCGCTACGACAGCTCGATCGATCTGGGGCTCACCGACCCCAACCGGCGCGACGACAACGGCTACTGGCAGAAGATCAACCTCAACTTCGTCGTCTGGGAGCAGCCCGAGGAGCCCTACGAGGTCGAGTTCACGACCACCGAGCGCACGGACACCGTCACGCTGACGCTCACCCCGCAGAACTACCGCGCGGCCGAGAACGCCGACGACCCGAGCTTCGACGTGACGTTCGTCTCGCCCGACGGCGAGCGCATCGACGCCGAGCGCGTCCAGGTCACCGAGCGCGGCTCGGTCAACCTCGGCGCCCAGCGCCAGCAGGGCGCGACCGAGGACGGCGCCTACGCGACCCGCAGCGAGCGAACCGAGTTCGTCTACGAGCTCGATTCGCCGGACGCGGGCGAGTGGACCGCCGAGATCATGCCCGACAACACGATCGGGTTCGGCTACGAGCTCACCAACAACGAGTCCGACGACGCGGCGTCGGACGAGTAACCGCGATCCGGCTACCGCGACACCCCATTTTTCGCGGCGCGGCACTGATTGCTCAGCGGCGGTTCAGTCGCCCAGTTCGACGACGAGCCGGTAGTCGGCGACGGCGCGGGCGTCGACGCCGCTGCCGGGGTAGGTGAGATCGACCTCCCAGCGTCCGCCAGCGGCGAGGCGGTCGGTCCGGGCCTCGCTCTCGTCGAGGCGCTCCCCGTTCTCGTCGAAGAACCGGGCGAGGGCACGCACGCCTGTCGCAGCCGACTCGCCCGCGTTCTCGATCACGGCGTCGACGGCGACGAGTTCGTCCTCGTCCCCCTCGTTCGAGCGAGTGAGGTCGTGGTCGACGGCGGCGATCGCGGCCGAATCGGGCGTCTGCACGGTCGCTGGCGTCGCTGTGGGAGAGGCGGTCTGGCTCTCGGTCGGCGACTCTGTCTGGTCACCGACGCCCGCACAGCCGGCGAGTCCGGCGGCGGTGGTCAGGAGGGCGGTGCGCGCGAGGAGGGCACGGCGGCGCATGCCGGCGCCTCGGCCCGCGAGCGCATAGCTCCTGTGGCTACGGTCGGAGCAGCCACACCGCCAGCGCCAGCCACGGCAGCGCCGCCACCAGCCCCACCGGCGTCGGCCCGAGCAGGCTCTCGGGCTGGCCGGCGACGAACAGCACCGAGATCCCGGCGACGGCGTTGATCGCCCCGTGACCCACGCTCGCGGGCCAGACGCTCCCCTCGCGCTCGGTCAGGACGGCGAGGAACGTGCCGGCGCCGACGGTGAAGGCGAGGAAGGCGAGCATCCCGGTCCACGGGAACCCGGGGTAGTCGAAGCCGTAGTTGTACCCCATCGCGATCACCGGCCAGTGCCAGACGCCCCAGATGGCGCCGGTCAGGACGATCGCCCGACGCCGCCCGAGCGGAGAGAGCTTCGGCAGCAGGTACGCCCGCCAGCCGAACTCCTCGCCGAACGCGAACAGCCCGTTGATGATCGGCGCGACCGTGAGCGCGGCGACGATCTGGATCGCCGCCAGCAGCCACGGGTCGACGCCGACGCCCATGCTCGCCAGCTGGTCGCGGAACGTCGCCATCGTCGGGTCGAACTGCCCGGGGAAGGCAGCGAAGTAGAGCCCGGCGCCGACGACGGTCAGCGCCGCGGGCGCCAGCCACGCGGCGGCGTAAATCCACACGGTGCCGTCGAACTCGGGGTACAGTCGGTGGTCCTCCCACCCCTCGCTCGTCGCGAGTCGGGCGGCGACGTTGCCGACCGCCGGGCCGAACATGTAGCCGGTCGGCAGCAGGACGGTCGCGAGCGTGATCCCCTCGAGGAGTTCGGGGCTGTCGGTCAGGCCGCCGGTGGTCCAGATCACCAGCGCCGTCGCCCACGAGACGCCGAAGGCGACGAGGAGGAAGACGCCGATCCGGCGGCGCTGGAGCGTCGCCGGGGTCCGTAACCGGTCGTGCACACCCCGCCGGTGCAGCCGCCGCCGGCAAAAACGTTGGCGAGTCTACTCGATCTTCGCGTACTGGTCCCGCAGCTTCCCGGCGGCCTCGTCCATCAGGTCGGCCTCGTAGTCGGAGAGCTCCCACTCGACGACCTCCTCGACGCCGTTCTCGCCGAGCTTGACCGGGACGCCGAAGGCGGTGTCCTCGTAGCCGAACTCGCCGTCGAGGACGATGCTGCCGGGCAGCACCTCGCCGGTGTCGCGGATGACCGCTTCCGCCATGTGGGCGACGCCGCTCGCCGGCCCCCACTCGGTCGCGCCCTTGCGCTCGATCACGTCCATCGCCGACTGCTGGAGGTCGCCCAGGATCTCCTCGCGCTCGTCGGCGGTGAACTCGGGGTCGGTGCCGTCGACGCGCACCTTCGAGAACACGGGCACCTGCGCGTCGCCGTGCTCGCCGAGGATCGTCGCCTCGACGTTCCCCACCTCGGTGTCGAAGCGCTCCGAGAGCACGTAGCGGAAGCGCGCGGAGTCCAGCCGGCCGCCGAAGCCGATCACCTTCGACCGGTCGCGGTCGCCGGTCTCGTAGAGGTGGCGGTTGAGCAGGTCGACGGGGTTGGAGGTCGTGATGGTGACGTAGTCGTCGTTGTGCTCGGCGAGCGAGCTGCCGATGTCGTCCATGATCGGCGCGTTGTCGCCCGCGAGGTCGATCCGGGTCTGGCCGGGTTCGCGGGGGATGCCGGCGGTGATGATCACCACGTCCGAGCCCGCGGTGTCGGCGTAGCTCCCCTGCCGGACGGTCGTGTTCGAGTCGTAGGCGACGCCGTGGTTGGCGTCGGCGGCCTGCCCGACGGTCACGTCCTCCTGCTCGGGGATGTCGACGTACACCAGTTCGTCGACGACGTCCCGGAGCGCGAGGTTGTACCCGGCGGCCGCGCCGACGGTTCCTGCCGCACCGACTACGCTGACTTTCGTCATGACGCGTTAGAGTTGGGCGAGTCGGCGATTAAACCCAGCGATGGCGGTGGCTGAGAGTCGGCGGCCGCGTGGGCGTCAGTGCGAGGACGGAAGCCGGAGAGGTTTGTGAACAATGAACACCCTTTTGCGCCAGGTGTCTGATAGCGCCCCCGTGACCTACGACATCGCCACGATCCCCGGCGACGGTATCGGGCGGACGGTCGTCGACGCGACGCTGCCGGTGCTCCGCGCCGCCGGCGACGCGTACGGGTTCGAGATCGACGTGACCGAGCACGACTGGGGGACGGAACGCTACCGCGAGCGGGGGGCGATGATGCCCGACGACGCGCTGGAGCAGCTGGCGCCGCGGGACGCGATCCTGCTCGGGGCGGTCGGTCACCCGGACGTGCCCGACCACGTGACGCTGCACGGGCTGCTGCTGCCGATCCGGAAGTCGTTCAACCAGTACGTCTGCAAGCGGCCGACGGTGCTGTACGAGGGCGTCGAGAGCCCGCTGCGGGGGTACGAGGGCGGCGACATCGACTTCGTCGTCTACCGGGAGAACACGGAGGGGGAGTACGCCGACGTGGGCGGCCGGGAGCACGAGGGGTTCGACAACGACGTGGCGATTCAGTCGGCGCTGTTCACCCGGGAGGGCGTCGAGCGGATCGTCCGTCAGGCGTTCCAGGCCGCCAGCGAGCGACGGGGGCACCTCACGAACGTGACGAAGTCGAACGCACAGGCGTACGGGATGGTGCTGTGGGACGACGTGGTCGAGGAGGTGGCGACGGAGTTCCCCGACGTGACCGTCGAGCGGCTGCTCGTCGACGCGGCGAGCATGGATCTCGTCCGCCGGCCCGAGGCGTTCGACGTGATCGTGGCGTCGAACCTCTTCGGCGACATCCTCACCGACATCGGCGCCGTGGTCTCGGGGAGCATGGGGCTGGCGCCCTCGGCGAACATCAACCCCGAGGGCGAGTACCCCTCGCTGTTCGAACCCGTCCACGGCTCGGCGCCGGACATCGTCGGCCGGGAGATCGCCAACCCCCTCGCGACGGTGCTCTCGGGGGCGATGCTGCTCGAGGATCTCGGCGAGACGGCCGCCGCGGCGGGCGTTCGCGACGCCGTGCGTTCGCAGCTGGCCGACCCGGACGCGCCCCGCACGCCGGATCTCGGCGGCGAGGCGTCGACGTTCGCGGTCGCCCGCGACGTGGAACGCCGCCTGTGACCGAACGCCGCCGACATTGGTTCTCCGGGCGGGGGCGGAACCAAACTCCCTCGCGTACAGCAGCCCCCGCCTCGGCGAAAGTATCAACGAATATACCCACCCAACATTTATGAAGTACGGATAGATTAACGTGGCTCATGGGACAGGACCCCACGGGAGACGGTAGCAGGAAGCAGGTGTCACGACGGGCCGTCGTCGCCGCAGCGGGCGTCGGCGGGCTCTCGACCGGGCTGGCAGGCTGTCTCGGACTGGGCGGCGGCGGGAGCTCAGAGCCCGTGAAGTACATCTCGAACAACAACTCGCCGCAGTTCAAGGAGATGCTCCGCGGGTTCGCGGAGGATTTCGAGGAGGAGCACGACATCGAGGTCGACATCGAGTTCACGGAGATCGGGGGCGACTACGGGCAGCGCGTCAGTCAGCTGATCCAGGGTGGGAACCCGCCGGACATCATCAACGCCGAGCAGTTCCGCATCGGTGCGTACGCGACACAGGACATCCTCCGGCCCGTCGACGACGTGCTCGACGCCGTCGAGGAGCAGGAGGAGAAAGTGCCCGAGAAGTTCGGGTTCGTCTACGACGGGAACCACCGGCTCGTGCCGGCGGTCGCGTCGGTGACGAACAACTGGTACCGCTCGGACATCTACGACGAGATGGGGCTGGCGCCGCCGACGACCTGGGAGGCCGAGCGCGAGGCCGCACAGGCGATCACGGAGGCGGACAACGACCTCTACGGGCTCGGCTACACCACGTCGGCGACGGTGTACGGCTCCTACCACGCCTGGACGCGGCTGTGGGGTAACGGCGCGGAAGTCGCGGCCCGCGACGGCGACACCGTCAATGTCGCGCTCGACAGCGGGCAGAACCGGGACCGAGTCCGTGAGGTGCTCGAACGCGCCCAGCAGATGGTCGAGTACTCGCCGACGGCGACGAACTGGGACTGGGGGGAGATCTACGAGTCCTACGCCGGCGGGACGACGGCGACGGCCGTCTACTCCGGCGGCCGCCCGAAGACCCAGTCGATCGGGCAGGACCGCGAGTGGGCCGACGCGACCAAGCGCGTCTCGAACCCGTACAACAGCTCCAACCGCGACGCGCCGCTGGGGAACTCCGCCGCGACCGGCTACGCCTCGTGAAGGGCTCCGCCAACCCCGAGGGCGCGAAGGAGTTCGTCCAGTACATGGTCACCGGCGAGCGCCTCGTCGAGTACGCGCGGGCGCTGCGGTTCCACAACATCCCCATCTACGACAGCTGGTACGAGCCGGGCTCGGCGTACCGCGACGGCTGGGACTACCTCAGCGAGAACTTCGAGGAGGAGACCATCCAGAGCGAGCGCGAGGCGCTGTTCTCGGACAACACCCAGCCGTTCACCGCCGAGACCGAACCCGCCAACCCCTACGCCTCCCCCGCGTTCACGTCGTTCCAGCTCGGGCAGATGTTCTACGACGTGACCGAGGGCGGGAAGAGCATCGACGACGCCATCGACGAGGCGGCGTCGGTGCTGCGCGAGAACACAGGCATGGAATGAGATGTCGGTCGTAAGCGATCGCGTCACCGCCCTCGTGCCGTCGCAGTGGTGGCAGCGGAGCCACGAGCTGCTCTCCCGGGTGTTCGAGGACGACCGCCGGCTGCTGGCGCTCTGTCTGACGCCGGCGCTGGCGCTGTACGTCCTCGTCGCCATCCTCCCGATGGTGTGGGCGTTCAACCTCAGCCTCTACGAGGTGTCGACGCTCAACCCCGTCTGGGAGTGGACGGGGCCGGGACGGCTCCTCGACATCGTCGCCTCCGGCACGTTCCAGGCGGCGTTCGGCCGGAGCCTGGTGTTCGGGTTCGGCTCCGTCGCCTTCCAGATCGTCGTCGGCGTCTCGTTAGCGCTGCTGGTCAACCGGGAGTTCAAGGGGGCGGTGCTCGCCCGCGCGCTGGCGCTGCTCCCCTACATGGTCCCGGCGGTCGCCATCGGGATGGTCGGCCAGTTCATGCTCAACGCCCAGTACGGCATCATCAACCTCGTGCTCATCCGCGTGGGGATCCTGAACAACCCGGTCGCGTTCCTCGGACTCCCCGAGACCGCGATGGCGACGGTGATGGTCGTCGGCTCCTGGAAGTTCGCGGTGTTCGTGACGCTGCTGACGCTCGCGCGGCTGCAGTCCATCCCCGAGAACTTCTACGAGGGGGCGACGATGTGCGGCGCCAACGCCTACCAGAAGTTCCGGGACGTGACACTCCCCCGCATCAAGAACGTGATCCTCATCGCCGCGCTGCTGCGGACGCTGTGGATGTTCAACAAGTTCGACATCATCTACATCATGACCCGCGGCGGCCCGGGTGAGACGACGACGACCATCCCGCTCCACGCCTACGAGGTCGCGTTCAACCAGTACCGCCTCGGCGAGGCCGCGGGCATCGCCGCGCTGATGTTCGTGTTCCTCGCCCTCTGGTCGATCGTGTACTTCCGCGTCGCGCGGCCCGAAGAGGAGGTGCGTGTCGCATGACCCAGATCGTCGGCAACTACCTCTCGTACGGACAGGCAGCCCGGATCAAGTCCGTCTCCTACCAGATCGTCGTGTGGTCGGCGCTGCTGGTGTTGATGCTGCCAATCGTCTGGGTGCTCGTCGGCACGTTCAGCGGCCTCGACGCGCTGCTCGCGGGGAACCTCTCGCGGATCCTCGGGAGCGCCACGATCCAGCCGCTGCGGGACGTGTTCTTCGCGTCGAACTTCATGATCTACTACCGGAACAGCCTGCTCGTCGCCGCCGGCGTGGTGGTGTTCACCGTCGTCGCGTCGACGCTCGCGGGCTACGGGCTCACGCGGGTGCAGTTCCGCGGGAAGAAGTGGCTCGCGCGGTTCATCCTGTTCGGCTACATGTTCCCACCGCTGCTGCTGTCGATCCCGATGTACCAGATCTGGAGCGAGCTCGGCCTGCTGAACTCGCTTCTCGGGCTGGTGCTGGCGGAGGCATCGGTGCCGCTCCCGTTCGGCATCTGGACGATGTGGCTGTTCTTCCAGACGGTGCCGCTCGACTACGAGGAGTCGGTCTGGATGGCCGGCGGGTCGCGCTGGCACTCGTTCAAGGATGTCGCGCTCCCCCAGGCCGCCCCCGGGATGATCGCGGTCGGCATCTTCGCGTTCCAGTCGTCCTGGAACAACTACACGTACCCGAAGGTGCTGATCTCGGAGGACACCCTCCGGCCGCTCACCACGGGGCTCACCCAGTACGCGGTCCAGAACTACGTGTTCTGGAACCAGGTGATGGCCGTCGTGCTGACGATGGTGATCCCGGCGTTCCTGATGGTGTACTTCCTCCAGAAGTACCTGCTCGAAGGCTACAAAGCAACGGCGTAACAACGACACGGCTCAACAACTATGACAGATATTCAGGTCGATACGCTCCGCAAGGAGTTCTCCAGTGACGGCGGCGAGATAGTCGCGGTGGACGACGTGTCCTTCACCGTCGAGGACGGCGAGTTCGTCTGTATCGTCGGCCCCTCGGGCTGCGGGAAGACGACGCTGCTCCGGTGTATCGCGGGGCTCGAACACCCCACCAGCGGGGAGATCACCCTCGGCGGCGAGGCGGTGACGGACGTGCCGCCACAGAACCGGAACCTGGCGTTCGTGTTCCAGGACATCACCCTCTACCCGCACATGAAGGTGTGGGAGAACATCGCCTACCCGCTGAAACTCGACGGCGTCGGCGCCGACACCCGCTACGAGCGGGCTCAGGAGGTCGCGGACACGATCCAGATCGGGGAGCTGCTCGACAAGTACCCCGGCGAGCTCTCCGGCGGCCAGCAGCAGCGGGTCGCGATCGGGCGGTCGATCATCCGCTCGCCGCGGGCGTACCTGCTCGACGAGCCGATGAGCGACCTCGACGCCAAGCTGAAAAAGGAGATGCGCGTCGAGCTCCAGCGCATCCAGCAGCAGGTCGGCGGGACGATGGTGTACGTCACCCACGACCAGGAGGAGGCGATGACGCTCTCCGACCGGATGATCGTGATGGACGACGGCGAGATCCAGCAGTTCGGCTCGCCACAGCGCGTCTACCACGAGCCGAACAACGTGTTCGTCTCGCAGTTCATCGGCTCGCCCGAGATCAACCTGCTCCCGGCGACGTGTCGGGACGGGGCGACCGTCGCCGTCGACGACACCGACTGGCGCGTCGACACCGGCGTCGACGCCGACTCGGTCCCCGAGAGCGTCACCCTCGGCTTCCGGCCGCGACACACGACCGTCGAACGGACGGCGGATCCGGACGGGATCGGCGGCGAGGTCGCGCTCGTCGAGGCCGTCGGCGACGAGAACATCCTCTACATCGACAGCGAGGTCGGCGAGCTGCGTGCGGTGGCCGACATCGAGCAGAACCCGATCGAGGAGGGCGACAGCGTCGCCATCGGCGTCGAACGCGCCTACCTGTTCGACGCCGAGACGGGCGAGACCGTCGCCACGAGCCGTCGCCACGGCGACCGATCCGAGGATCAGGTGGAGGCCTGACCGGCCACTCTCACGGTGGCGCGTCGCCGTGGCGGGCGTCGCCCGCCCGCGTGCCGCTACGGTGACCAGTACCAACGTTGAATAGCCGCCGAACTCGCCGTCGGGTATGGCCGACCGCGAGCCGATCGAGCGACTCTGCGTCCACGAGAGCACCGACGAGAAGGTTCCGATCGACGCGTTCGTCGACGCGCTGACCGACCTCCCCGTCCCCGTCGAGGTGGTCGGCGACGACGCGACCGTCGACGCGACCGACGCCGTCGCCGCCTACCGCCCCCGGGGCTGGTTCCGCGAGGCGGGCTGGGTCCACTGTCTCCGGGCGGGCTACGACGAGTTCGACACCGCGGCCTACGAGGCGGCCGGGACGCCGCTGACCAACAGCACGGGGATCCACGACGAGACGGTCGGCGAACTCGTCGCGGGCTGTATGTTGACGTTCGCCCGTCGGCTCCACGTCTACCGCGACCACCAGCAGCGACGGGAGTGGTACGACCCGCCGTACGAGCAGCCGTTCACCGTCGCCGGCGAGACGGTCTGTGTCGTCGGCCTCGGGACGATCGGGAAGGGCGTCGCCGAGCGGGCGCGGGGGCTGGGGATGGAGGTGGTCGGCGTCCGCCGGTCGGGCGACCCGGTCGACGGCGTCTCGACGGTGTACCGGCCGGCGGCGCTCCACGACGCGATCGCCGACGCCCGGTTCGTCGTCCTCGCCGTCCCGCAGACCCCGGAGACGGAGGGGATGATCTCGGACGCCGAGTTCGAGCGCATGCGCGAGGACGCCTACCTCGTCAACGTCGCCCGCGGGCCGGTGGTCGACGAGGACGCGCTCGTCGCGGCGCTCGAGGCCGGCGAGATCGCGGGGGCGGGCCTCGACGTGTTCGACACCGAGCCGCTGCCCGAGGAGTCGCCGCTGTGGGGGTTCGAGGAGGTGCTGGTCTCGCCCCACGAGGGGTCGACGACGAACCAGTACCACCGCGACCTCGCGACGCTGGTCGCTGGGATCTTCGACCAGTATCAGGCCGGGGAGCCGCTGCGGAACCGCGTGGCCTGAGAGAGCTGCGAAACGAGGCTTACCGCGTCAGCAGGTCTCGGCGCCGAACGTCGCCTTCACGAAGTTCGGCACCGGCAGGTCGGCCATCAGCCCCGAGACGAAGTCGGGGACGAGCCCGCCCACGAACCCGGGCGGCCCCTCACCGTCCGGACCGTTCTCGGCGTTCTTGCAGTCGTCCACCTGTGCGGCCGGGCCGTCGGCGGCCCCCGGCGCGGCAGCCGCGGGCATCGCGACGACGCTCAGCAGCAGCAGCGCCGCGAGGGCGCCGACGATCGGTTTGGCGTTCATTGCGTTTCGACCCAGGAACCGGACGGGGATAAACCGGGGAAGCGCTACAGCCGGCTTGCGGTCGGTTTAACCGCGGTTAACGCTAGTTCGCCCCGGACGGCACGCGAGAGGGGAACCACTAACCGCCGGCCGGCCGACCGTCCGGGCATGGACCAGCTGTTCGCCCCGTGGCGCATCGACTGGGTCGAGCGCGACCCCGAGGACGACGAGATCGACGGCTGCCCGTTCTGCGTGCTGCCCGAGCGCGACGCCGACCGGGAGAGCCGCATCGTCGCCCGCAGCGAGCACTCGTTCGTCATCCTCAACAACGCGCCCTACGCGCCGGGGCACGTGATGGTGATCCCCGACCGCCACACGGGCGAGTGGGCCGACCTCACCGACGCCGAACTGCTCGATCACGCGAAGCTGAAAGTCGCGGCGATCGACGCGCTGGAGGCCGGCTTCGACCCAAGCGGCGTCAACGCCGGCGAGAACCTCGGCGGCGCCGCCGCCGGCGGCTCGATCGACGACCACCTCCACACCCACCTGATCCCGCGCTGGGAGGGCGACACCAACTTCATGCCGATCGTCTCGGACACGAAGGTGATCGTCGAGGCGCTGGAAGCCAGCTACGAGAAGCTCCACGAGGCGTTCGCGGCGCTCGAGAGCGCCGACGGCGGGGAGACGGGAGCGGTCGAACTGCGGTTCTCGGCGTCGGCGGGCCAGTAACCCCACGCCGTCGTCGGGTTACCTCCGGAAACGGTCGGTCACGCCCCGCGAGAAAGTTCAGCTGAGTTAATTATTACGACCGCTCCGAACGATTTTTACCACGAGAAGCTGACCGTGTGGTAGACAATGTCTGAACGAGAAACCTGGACGACGCGTGTAGGGTTCATCTTCGCCGCCGTGGGGAGCGCCGTCGGGCTCGGGAACATCTGGTCGTTCCCGTTCCAGACCGGGTCGAACGGGGGCGCCGCGTTCCTCCTGATCTACCTGCTGGCGGTGTTCCTGATCGGGTTCCCGGCGATGATGATGGAGTTCGTCATCGGTCGTGGATCCAGCATGAACCCGATCTCCGCGTTCGAGAAGCTGGGCTACGGTAACTGGTCGGTCGCCGGCGCGCTCGGCGTGTTCACCTCGATCGTGACGCTGGCGTTCTACAGCGTCGTCGGCGGCTGGGTGATCAGCTACATCGCCGGCAGCCTCACCGGCGCCTACTTCGGCGACGCGGGCACGTTCTTCGGCGCCGTCTCCGCCGGCCCGACCTCGGTGCTGACCCACGCCCTGTTCATGGCGATCACCATCGGCATCGTCGCCTTCGGGATCCAGAACGGGATCGAGAAGGCGACGAAGGTGATGATCCCGGCCATCATCGTGTTGCTGGTCGGGCTCGCCGCCTGGGGGGCCACGCTCGACGGCGCGGCCGCCGGCTACGAGTACTACCTCTCCCCCGACTTCGGCTACCTCGCGGCCAACTTCGCGTCGATCGTCCCCTCGGCCGTCGGACAGGCATTCTTCACCCTGTCGCTCGGGTTCAGCGTGATGGTCGCGTACGCCTCCTACCTCGGGCGGGACGATAGCCTCCCCGCCGACGGGGGCGCCATCGTCGTCGTCAACACGCTCGTCGCGCTGCTCGCGGGGTTCGTCGTGTTCCCCGTGCTGTTCGCCATCGGCGCCGAACCCGGCTCCGGCGGCCTCGGCGCGGCGTTCGTCAGCCTCGCCGGCGCGTTCGGGCAGATCCCGGGCGGCTCGATCCTCGGGTTCGTGTTCTTCATCATCCTGCTGCTCGCCGCGCTGTCCAGTTCGATCAGCCTGCTCGAGACGCCCACGTCGTACGTCGTCGACAACTACGACTACAGTCGCAAGCAGGTCGCCACCGGGCTCGGCGCCCTCGTCTGGGCGGTTGGGATCCCCACCGCGCTGTCGACGAACACGCTTGGCTGGTACAACGCCGTCGTGTTCAACCTGCTCCTGCCCGTCGTCGTGCTGCTGTTCGCGGTGTTCGTCGGCTGGGTGGCCTCGGACCTCTCCGCGGACGAGATCGGCCGCGGGACGACCCTCGACGCCGGCTTCGCCACCACGTGGCTGTGGTGGGTCCGCATCGTCATCCCGGTCGCCATCGGGCTCACGCTCGTCCTCGGCATCCAGAGCCTGCTGATTCGTGCGGGGGTGCTCGAGGCCGCCGTCATCCTCGGCTAGAAACCGGCGCCGATCCCGGTTTCCCGAGCGAACTCGCCGATCCGGACCGTTTTTCGCCGCGAACGCTCGCCCGATAGCGACCTTTCAAGTACGACGGCGCACCCACTCTACCCGAATGGAGCGCAAGCAGGTCGTCCGCCGGGTCGGCGTCGTCGTCCTCGTCGCCAACCTCGGACTCGCAGTGCTGAAGGCGGGCGTCTGGCTGGAGACCGGGAGCCTCGCGCTGGTGAGCGAGGCGGTCAACAGCGGCGCCGACGCGCTGTACAGCGCCGTCGTCGTCGCCGGGCTCTACCTCACCACCCAGCCGCCGGACTTCGAACACCCACACGGCCACGAGCGCATCGAGCCGTTCGTCTCGCTGTTCGTCGCCGTCGGCGTGCTCGGCGCCGGCGTCGCGGTGGCGTGGTCCGGCATCAGTTCGCTGCTCGCGGGGTCGTACGCTGCGGTCCCGCCGCTCGCGGCGGTCGTCCTCGGCGTCGGCGCCGCCGCGAAGTACGCCCTCTACCGCTACTGTCTGGGCGTCGGCGAGACCCACAACTCCCCCGCGCTGGTCGCGACCGCGAAGGACAACCGGACGGACGTGCTCACGGCGCTCGCGGCGCTGATCGGCGCCGGCGGCGCCGCGGTCGGCTACCCCGTGCTCGACCCGATCGCCGCCGTCGTCGTCGCGATCGGCGTGTTCCTCACCGGGATCGACATCGTGCGGGACAACGTCGGCTACCTCGTCGGCGCCGCGCCGCCGGAGGAGCTCCGGCAGGACATCGTCGACGCCGCGCTCTCCCACGCCGAGGTCCAGGGCGCTCACGACGTGGTCGCCCACTACGTCGGCCCGGAGGTCGACGTGAGCCTCCACATCGAGGTCGAGGGCGACATGACCCTCCGCGAGGCCCACGAGATCGAGACGGCGGTGATCCAGTCGATCCGGGAGCTCCCGGAGGTCGACGACGCGTTCGTCCACGTCGACCCGAAGGAGCTCGGCGAGTGGAAGGCCGAGGACCGCTGGCGCGACGAGCGCGTGACCGACGAGTGATCGGTCAGGTGGCGTGCGGCCGGTAGCACCGGGCGAGCGCTTATTCGGGTCCGCGCCCCAGCACACCCCATGGCCGGCTACGAAGCGGGCTTCCGCGACCTGACCGAGGAGTGCCGGGACCGCGACCTCCCGGTCGACGGGTCGATTCCGGCGTGGCTCGACGGCGCGCTGTACCGGAACGGCCCGGCGCGCTGGTCGGTCGGCGACGCCGAGGCCGACCACTGGTTCGACGGGCTCGCCCACCTCACCCGGTTCGCGTTCGACGACGGCGCGGTGCGGTACACCAACCGCTTCCCACGGACGGGGGCGTACCGCGCCGCCGTCGAGGACGGGAGCTTCGCGGGCCAGTTCTCCTCGACCGACGGCTACCTCGCGCGAGTCAAGTCGATGCTCGCCGGCGAGTCGACCGACAACGCGAACGTCCACGTCGCCCGGCTCGGCGGCGACCTCGTCGCGCTGACGGAGACGCCGAACTGGCTGCGGATCGACCCCGAGACGCTGGAGAGCCGGGGGACGCTCGACTACGACGACGAGCTCACCGCCCACCACGTCACCGCTCACCTGCGGCAGGACCCCGAGACCGGGGCGCACTGGGGCTACTTCACTCGGTTCGGCCGGACGAACGAGTACGTCCTGTTCCGAGTCCCGGAGGGGACGACCCGCCGCGAACAGGTCGCGCGCGTCAGCGTCGACCGCCCGGCGTACATGCACAGCTTCGCGCTCACCCCCACCTACGCGGTGCTGGTCGAGCCGCCGCTGACTACCCACCCGGCGAAGTTCCTCCTCCCGGGCTCGGGCGGGTTCATCGACAACTACGACTGGCGGCCCGACCGCGGGACGCGCTTCCTGGTCGTCCGCCGTGACTCGGGCGAACTGGTCCGCGAGGCGACCGTCCCGGCGTTCTTCACGTTCCACACCGCCAACGCGTTCGAGCGCGGCGACGACGGCACGGAGCTCGTCGTCGACCTCGTCGCCTACGCCGACGACAGCGCGGTGACGGACCTCTCGATCGCGGCGCTGCGGGGCGGCGAC
>NZ_BBJN01000013.1 GCF_000739555.1 Halolamina rubra | reverse complement strand
ACCGAAGGGAGCTCGCAGGCTCTCGGTCGAGCTTTCGCCAGGGCCCTCCGGGGCCCGCAGCAACAGGTCGAAGCCGTCGGTTCGCAAGAACTACTTGCCGGGCCGCCGGAAGAGGGAGTATGGCACACGAAAGCTCGTCCGATCTCGGCCTGGGCGTCGGCGTCACCCTCACCGTGGTGGCGCTGGCCGCCGCGGCCTGGCTCGCGGTGACCTCCCCGAGCGCGACGTTCGACAGCGGGATGCACGTCGCGGCGATCCCCTTCGCCGTCGCGATGACCGTCGGCGTCGGCGCCGTCGCCGCGATCCACCTGCTCTGGGGGGAGTAGCCGGGAAACCGTTAAGACCGCGAACGCCCTACCCTTACGCGAATGACCGACTACACCGAGGAGGAGGCACGCATCGTCGCGTACCTGCGCCACAGCGTCTCCTCTGGGGACCGGTACTTCCGGGCCAAGAACATCGCCGAGTCCATCGGACTCTCGGCCAAACAGGTCGCAGCCGGCTGCCGACGCTGGCGGAGAAGTCCGACGACGTGGAGATCGAGAAGTGGGGGCGCTCGAAGTCCACCACCTGGCGAGTCGAACCCCAGGGGTAACCACCCCGCGCTCGTTGTCGCAGTCCCTACCCGTTATCACCCCCCGTCCCGTACGACCGCTATGACCGTCCGTGTCGAACGGACCTTCACGTTCGACGCCCCGGCCGAGCAGGTGTGGGAGTTCATCGCGGACCCCGCCAAGCGAGCCGAGGCGATCAGCGTCGTCGAATCGTACGAGATCACCGGCAAGGACGGCCGGGAGGCCGTCTGGCAGGTCAGCCTGCCGATCCCGGGGATCGGCGCCACCGTCGCCGTCGAGACCGAGGACGTCGAGCGCGACCCGCCGGAGTACGTCGAGTTCGTCGGGAAGTCGAAGGCGCTCCGGGTGACCGGCCGACACACCATCGACTCCGACGGCGAGACGACGACGCTGCGCAACGAGTTCGTCGTCGACGGCCGGCTCCCCGGCGTCGAGCGGTTCTTCAAGAAGAACTTCGAGGCCGAGCTCGACAACCTCGAGGCCGCGCTCCGCGAGGAGCTGGGGCTGAAACCATGACCGAGCCGATCGGCCGCGACGACGAGATCACGGTCGCGCTGGCCCAGCACCGCGTCGAGGCCGGCCGCGTCGACGCGAACGTCGACCGCGCGGTCGCCGCCGTCGAGCGCGCCGCCGAGGAGGGCGCCGACCTCGTCTGCCTGCCGGAGATGTTCAACGTCGGCTACTTCGCGTTCGACGCCTACGCCCGGCACGCCGAGCCGATCGACGGCCCGACGCTCGAGCGCGTCGGCGACGCCGCCGCCGACCACGGCGTCGCGGTCCAGGCCGGCAGCGTCGTCGAGGATCTCGCCGCGAGCGCCGACGCGGGGTTCGACACGCCGGAGCCCGACGGGCTCGCCAACGCTTCCGTGTTCCTCGACCGCGAGGGCGAGCTGCAGGCCGTCTATCGCAAGCAGCACCTGTTCGGCTACGACTCCGCGGAGAACCAGCTGCTCACGCCCGGCGAGTCGCTGCCGACCGTGGAGTTCGAGGGGTTCACCGTCGGCATGACGACCTGCTACGACCTGCGGTTCCCCGAGCTCTACCGTGAGCTCGCCGACGCGGGCGTCTCGCTGGTGCTGGTCCCGAGCGCGTGGCCGTACCCCCGCGTCGAGCACTGGCGCACGCTGCCGCGCTCGCGGGCGATCGAGAACCTCACCTACGTCGCCGCGGTGAACGGATCGGGCGAGATGGGCGACGACGAACTCGTCGGTCGCTCGACCGTGTACGACCCGTGGGGGACGCCGATCGCAACCTGCGACGACGATCCGGAGCTGGTGACGGCGTCGCTCTCGCCATCGCGCGTCGAGTCGGTGCGCGAGGAGTTCCCGGCGCTGCGGGACCGCCGACTGTAGTCGGCTCCTGTCGCGCGACTGGCCCGTCGTTCACGGGCCGGGACCCGTGGATTTATGTCCGTCACTCGGATACGGGCTACCGTCGACGGACACGGCGCTTTTCTCGCCGTAACGTCGACAGCCAACCGCGCTCGACCGCGTGGCGAGGGGTCCGCCACCAAGGGCGCACTGTCGGACCGACCACGGGGGCCACCCGGTCCGACTATCCGCCTCCGCCCGCCTTCCACCGCGCTACCCCCTTTCGATCACTGTCGCTCGACAGCGACGCGCTCGCCGCGTTCGGCCGCCTCGTACGCCGCGCCCGTGACGGCCACGTCGGTCAGCCCGTCCCGGCCGTCGGGCTCCGGCGGCGTCCCCGTCAGCACGCAGTGGGCGAAGTAGTCGAACTCCTCGCGGGTCTCGTCGGCGCCGACGCCCGCGAACTCCACGTCGCCGGCGTCGGTGCTGATCCGGACGACGCGGTCGCCGTCCGGGACGAACGCGTTCTCCACCCTGATCCGGCCGTCGCTCCCGACAAGCTCCAGCCACGTGTCCGCCTCGCCGCTGAAACTCGCCGTGAACTCGCCGACGACGCCGTCGGGGAACGCCGCGAGCACGTGGACGTGTTCGTCGGCGAACCGCGGGCTCTCGGGGTCTTCCGGGCGGTCGCCGAACGGCTCGTCCGCCCGGGCCATCGCCTCGACGGCGCCGGGGTCGGCGCCGAGCAGGTACCGCGTCGTGTTCAGCGGGTAGACGCCAACGTCCATCAGCGCGCCGCCGCCCGCGAGCTCGGCGTCGAGGCGCCACTGGTCGGGCCCCTTCGAGCCGCCGAGGACGGGGAACGTGAACTCCCCCATCGCCTTCGTCGGCTCGCCGATGCCGCCCGCCGAGACGAACGAGCCCAGCGCCCGGATCACGGGGTCGGTCTGCATCCGGTAGGCGGTCATCAGCGTCACGCCCGCGTCCTCGCAGGCGTCGACGGCCGCGGCGGCGCGCTCGGTCGTCGCCTCCAGCGGCTTCTCGCAGATCACGTGCTTCCCGTGGTCCGCCGCGGTCCGGATCTGGTCGAGGTGGAGTCGGTTCGGCGTCGCGACGTACACCGCGTCGTAGGCGTCGACGGCCTCGCCCTCGGCGTACCCCTCGTAGTCGAGCGCGACGGCGTCGTGGTCGTCGGCGACGCGGGCGGCCTTCTCCGGGTCGCCGGAGACGACGGCGCCGAGGTCGGTGTACTCGCCCGCCTCGATCGCCGGGATCGAGACGTTCCGGGCGTAGTTGCCGAGGCCGACGACGGCCAGCGAGACGGTTCCCTCGGTGTCGGTGTCCCAGTCGCGCGTCGACGCGGCGTCGACAAGTCCCTGTAGGTCCATGGGTCCGGGTTGGGAGCCGACGGGAAAACGGTTGGCGACGGAGCCGGCGTCGGGCGCCGTGGAGGACGGCGCGCCACTGGTGAACTCCGCTTCAGTAACGACGGTTACAGAAACATCATTCAGATTACTCTTTTGGGCGCCCACGCCGTACTCCTACTCGCATGACCGACCCAGATGCCGACCCCGTCGTCCCCCGACTCGATACGTCCGGCACGCGCGTCCCGCGACGCGTCGAACAGCCCCGCACCCTGGGCGGCGCCGCGGTGACGGTCGCCCTGCTGCTCGGTGGCCTGCTCGCCGCGACGGCGTCGCCGATGCTGCTGGCGGGCCTGCTGGTCGGCGTCATCGTCGGCGCCGTCGCCGGCTTCGCCGTCTTCCAGCGGCGCTCGTCGGGGCCGCTCTGGCTCTGCCTGCAGCGCCCCGGCGTCTGCGTCCGGCTCTGAGAACAGTCGCCAGTCTTACAGGAACTCAGTTCACCGAACACTTTTTCGGGTGAGCGCCGAGATTTAGGGCATGAGCGAGAGGCTCCAGTCGATTCAGGAGTGTGGCGACTGCGTCGAACCCGCCGACGCGTTCGGGCTGGTGGCCAACGAGACGCGGCTCTCGATCCTCGAGGCGCTCTGGACCGCCGAGGCGTCGCCGGTGCGGTTCACCGACCTCAGGCAGGCCGTGGGGATGCGCGACAGCGCGCAGTTCAACTACCACCTCGACAAGCTGACCGACCAGTTCGTCCGGAAACTCGATGACGGCTACGAGCTCCGCCACGCCGGCGAGAAGGTGGTGCAGGCGGTGCTCGCGGGGTCGTTCACCGAACACCCCACCCTGGCGCCGATCGACGTCGGCGACCCGTGCGTGCAGTGTGGCGCCGAGCTCGAGGCCGTCTACGACGACGAACGGCTCTCGATCCAGTGTCCCGACTGCGGCTACGGCCACGGCGAGTACGCGTTCCCGCCGGGCGGGCTGACCGACCGGGACGACGACGAGATCCTCGCGGCGTTCGACCAGCGCGTGCGTCATCTCCACTGCCTCGCGAAGGACGGCGTCTGTCCGGAGTGCAGCGGCCGGATGGTGACCACCGTCGAGCGCGCCGACGAGTGCTGTCTCGGCAGCAGTCTCACCGCGACCCACCGCTGCTCGCAGTGCAACCACCAGCTCTGCTCGGCGGTCGGGCTCGCGCTGCTCGACGACAGCGAGGTGGTCGGCTTCCACCGCGAACACGGCGTCTCGCTCTCGGAGCGCCCGTACTGGACGCTCTCGTGGTGTGTCAGCGACGACGCGATCGAACTCGCGAGCGAGGAGCCACAGCGCTTCGAGGTCGCGATCGACTGCGAGGACGAGACGCTGACGGTGACGCTGGACGGCGAGCTCTCGGTCGTCGAGACGGCGCGGTCGGGCTGAACAGCCGCCCGGCCGCTACGCGGTTTCGACGCCGGTGAACTCGAAGCGCGCCCCGCCGTTCTCGCTCTCCGCGACCGAGACCGACCAGCCGTGAGCGTCGGCGACCTGCTCGACGATCGCGAGGCCGAACCCCGTCCCGTCGCCGGTGGTGTAGCCGGTCTCGAACACCGAGTCGCGCTCCGCCTCGCGGATCCCCACGCCGTCGTCGGCGACGTAGAACCCGTCGTCGAGGTCGCCGACCGTGACAGTGACGCCCGGGCCGGCGTGCTCGACCGCGTTCCGGAACAGGTTCTCGAACAGCTGTGCGAGCCGGCTCGGGTCGGCGACGACGGCTCCCGTGACGGCTGTCCGGAGCGTGGCCTCGTCGGTCGCGACGCTCGACCACGCGCGCTCGGCCGCCGTCTCGAGGGCGACCGGCTCGGTCTCGGTCGCGACCTCGCCCTGCTGGGCCAGCCCGAGCAGGCTGTCGATCAGCGCGTTCATGCGCTCGTGGGCGTCGGCGACGTGTTCGAGCTGCTCGCTGTCGCAGTCCTCGGCGGCCAGTTCGAGCCGCCCCTGGGCGACGTTCAGCGGGTTGCGCAGGTCGTGGGAGACGATGGAGGCGAACCGCTCCAGGCGGCGCTCGCGCTCCTTCCGTTCGGTGATGTCGCGGCCGACGCTCAGGATCGCCGTCTCGCCCTGGTAGCTGATGAGCGTCGAGCTGATCTCGACGGGGATCTCCTCGCCGGACTTGGTCTCGTGGACCGTCTCGAACACCTGCACGTCGTCTTCGGGCATCCCCTCGATCAGCGCCGTGATCTCCTCGGGGTCGATGCCGGCGTCGATATCGTGGGGGCGCATCCCCAGTAGCTCCTCGCGGTCGTAGCCGATCTGCTCGACGGCGGCGTCGTTGACCGCGACGAACTCCCCCTCGCGGCTGATCACCCACACCGTGTCGTTCATCCCGTTGATGAGCTCCTCGTACTCCCGCTGGACGCGCTCGAGTTCGCGCTCGCGCTCCCGGCGCTCGCTGATGTCCCGGCTGATCACGGCGAACAGCGTCTCGTCGGCGGCGTCGATGCGCCGGATGTGGACCTCGACGGGGAACGTCGAGCCGTCGGCGCGCTCGTACTCGCTCTCGAGGCGGCGGCTGTCGCCGGGCTCCATCCGGTCCCAGATCTCGGCGGCCGACGCCGAGTCGATCGAGCAGTCGATCTCCCACACCTTCGTGCCGATCAGCTCCTCGCGGTCGTAGCCGGTTTTCTCACAGAGCCGGGCGTTGGGCTCGGAGATCGTCCCGTCTGCGTCGTGGAGGTTGATCATGTCCGGCGACTGCTCGAACAGCGCCTCCAGCCGCGCGCTGGTCTCCTGCAGCCGGCTCTCGCGACGCTCGCGCTCGGTCACGTCGGTGATGAACCCCTCGAGATGGGTCAGCTCGCCGTCGTCGTAGACGCCGCGGCCGCGCTCCCACATCCACCGCGTCTCGCCGTCGCGCGTCCGGATCCGGTAGCTGAGCTCGAACCGGCCGCGCTCGTCGAGGGAGTCCTGCACCCGGGCCCAGGTCTCCTCGCGGTCGGCGGGGTGGATCACGTCTTCACCCCACTGTACGTCGCCGGACTCCAGCGCGTCGGCGGCGTAGCCAGTCATCGCGGCGACCTCGCCTTCGACGGTCTCCATCGGCCAGTCAGGGGCGTTCCGGCAGCGGTACACCATCCCCGGGAGGTTGCTGATTAGCCGTTCGAGCCGGCGGGTCCGGCGGTTCAACAGCTTCTCGGAGCGGTACGCCTCGACGGCGTTCTCGATGCGGTTCGCCAGCACCGCGTACTGGCCGGTGCCGCGCTCCTTCTGGAGGTAGTCGGTGACGCCCGCGGAGATGGCGTCGCTGGCGATCTCCTCGCTCCCCTTCCCGGTGTAGAGGACGAACGGCAGGTCGGGGTGCTCCTCCCGGACGGCTTCGAGCAGTTCGATCCCCGTCATGTCGGGCATCTCGTAGTCGGCGACGACGCAGTCGATCCCGTCGTCGAGCCGGTCGAGCGCCGCCGCGGCGCCGATCGCCGTCTCGGTGTCGAACCGGTCGTCCTCGCGCTCGAGGAACGTCGCCGTCATCGTCGCGAGGTCGGGGTCGTCGTCGACGAGGAGGACACGGATCGTGCCGCCGGGGTCGTCCATGTTGTACGGCGCTGTGGAGTAGCTGTGTCGTCAAAAAAGCCGTGGGTGGGTGGGCTGTCGGTGCCCAGAGTGCGACGGGCGCCGAACCGTGAACCCCGCCGTCTCAGTCGTCGCTGGTCTTGATGTCCGCGCTCAGCCCCTGGGCCATCTCGATCTCCTTCGAGTTGTTCAGGGTCCAGGCGGTGCGCTCGGTGACGGCCTCGATGACCTCCCGGGCGCTCGGGTAGCCGTTGCCGGACTTCTTCACGCCGCCGAAGGGGAGCTGGACCTCGGCGCCGATGCAGGGGAGGTTGCCGTACGCCAGCCCGATCTCCGCGTTGTCGCGGTAGTAGTTGATCTGCCGGTAGTCCTCGGAGATGATCGCGCCGGCGAGGCCGTACTCGGTGTCGTTGTGGATCTCGACCGCGTCCTCGATGTCGCCGCTGTACTTCAGCAGGGCGACGTGCGGGCCGAACACTTCCTCGTGGGTGCAGCGCAGGTCGGCCTGCGCGTCGGCCTCGTACACGAACGGGCCGACCCAGTGGCCGTCCTCCTGACCCTCGGGGATCTCGTCGGCGTCGAGCTCCTCGCGGTCGACGAGCACGTTCACGCCCTCGTCCTTCGCGAGCTGGTTGTACCGGGCGACCTTCTCGACGTGCTCCTCCTCGATCAGCGGCCCCATGAACGTGTTCTCGTCGAGCGGGTCGCCGACGGCGACGCTTTTGGCGTTCTCGACGAATCGCTCCTTGAACTCGTCGTACACGTCCTCGTGGACGATCAGGCGCTCGGAGGAGACACAGCGCTGGCCCGTCGTCTTGAAGCTCGACATCACCGCCGAGTGGACGGCCACGTCGAGGTCCGCCTCCTCGGTGATCACGATGCCGTTCTTCCCGCCCATCTCACACGCGGCGAGCTTGCCGGGCTCGCCGCCGACCTTCGAGGCGATCTCGTGGCCGACCGCGGCGCTGCCGGTGAACAGCACGGTGTCGACGCGGCTGTCGTCGGTGATGGCCGCGCCGGCGTCGCCGAACCCCTGGACCATGTTGAACACGCCGTCCGGGATGCCCGAGTCCTCGAACATCTCGGCGATGATCTGGCCGCACCACGGCGTCTGCTCGGCCGGCTTCCAGACGACGGTGTTGCCCTCGACCAGCGAGACGGCCATGTGCCAGAACGGGATGGCGACCGGGAAGTTCCACGGAGTGATGCAGCCGACGACGCCGCGCGGTTTGCGCCGCATGTAGGCGTCCTTCGACGGGATCTCGGAGGGGACCACGTCGCCCTTCGGGTGGCGGGCGTCGCCGGCGGCCCACTCGACCATGTGCCACGCCTCGGTCACGTCGGCCTTCCCCTCGGAGATCTCCTTCCCGCACTCCATGGAGACGATCTCGCCGAGCTCCTCGTGGCGGTCCTTGAGCTCGTGGTAGATGTCCCAGAGGTACTCCGCGCGGTCGATGTGGGAGAGCTCCTTCCACTCCTCGAACGCGTCGTCGGCCGCCGCGAGCGCGGCGTCGACGTCTTCCTCCGTGCCGCGCTGGAACTCCCCGAGCGTCTCCCCGTTCGCGGGGTTCTGACTCGTGAACGTCTCGCTGCCGGTTCCTTCGACCCACTCGCCGTCGATGTAGTGCATGTAGGGTTCGCTGCTCATGTGTCCGAACAGTGGGGGCGTAGGCGTGATAAAGCCTGCCGGTCGGCCCTCGGCGACCCTCCCGCGGACCCGCTCGGTCTCCCGTCAGCGACGCTCCCGCTCGGCCTCGCCAGCACGGGTCTCGATCGCCCCTTTCAGCGCCGTGAGGGCGAACGTGTGGTCGGGGCGGACGCTCACGAAGTCGAGGAACTCACGGGCCTCCAGCAGCTCCCGGGCGTCGTAGTGTTCCAGCGCGGCGTCGACGGCCGCCTTCGCGCCGATGAGGGGTTCCAGCGATGCGAGCGCACAGGCGAGGTCGTACGACCGCGCCGCCGCCATCGTCGCCCCCTCGCCCTCGTCCTCGCGGACGTTCGTGGCGTCGATGACGTAGATCTCCCCCTCGACGACGAGCACGTTCTCCGCGCGCAGGTCGCCGTGGGCGAGGCCGTAGTCGTGCATCCGGTGGAGCGCGGCGAACACGTCGGGCGCGAGCCGGCGCTCGGCGGGCTCGTCGAGGTCGTCCAGCGTGTCGAACTGGGGCAGGTACTCCATCACCAGCACGCCCATCCCCTCGATCTCCAGCGCCTCGACGGGCTCGGGCGCGTTCACGCCCACCTCGCGCAGGCGCTCGGTCGCCTCCAGTTCGTGCTGGGCCATCTGGTAGGGGGTGCCGTAGTGGCCGAAAAAGCCCTCCGTCCCCGAGGAGAACGCGCCGAGGTTCCGCGTCGCCGTAAAGAGCGCGTGGACCAGCGAGTTCTGCTCGGTCACCAGCTTCACGAAGTACTCGTCGTCGAGTACCAGCGGCGTCGAGAGCCAGTTGTCGGCGTCCAGAAACCGCACGTGGACGACCTCGCGGCCGTACCGCTCGGCGAGTTCGCGCACGACGGACTCGACCTGGGGCCACTCGGGGCTGCCCCGGACGAGCTTCCGGAGTTCCATCGACCGTCCGTTGGGCGGGCGAGTGCTTAAACGGCCGGCCGGGAGCCGCCCACGGTCGAGACACCGCGGAATTTCCGCAGCGTGTAGGATGTTCGAACGGGGCGAGACGCCCCGCTCACCCGCCGTCGGCGCCGACACGGGCGTCAATCGACCGCTGGACGAGCACGTTGACGTTGTACAGCAGGATCGCCACCGACAGCAGCGTCGTCGCGAAGTACACCACCAGCGCGGGCGGGCCGCCGACGGCCGTGCCGAGGATCCCGCCGGCGAGGCCGAGGACGGTGAGCTCCGCCCACGTCACGACGATCCGCGAGCCGAGGTTCGGCGGGACTCCCGCCTCACCCATACGTCTCCCCGCTCTCGATCGGCCCGCTGAACACGGAGTAGAGGATCCCGAAGTACGACAGCACGATCGGCAGCAGCAGCGCCATCATGATCGTCATGAGGTTGAGCGGGAGCGTCGAGACGATCCCGTCGGCGACGGTCAGCCCCGTCGCGCGGTCGATGAGCGGGAACATCGTCGCCGCGATCACCGTCACGAGCCCGAACACCAGCCCCCCGACCGACGCGAAGGCGACGAGGTACTCGCCGCGGCGCGTGGCGACGACGTACCCGCCGGCCAGCGCGACCGACAGCAGCACGAGGGCGATCACGGGCAGGGAGAGCAGCGCCGACTGCAGCGCGGGCGTCGTGACGTACACCGCCGCGAGCGTGAGCACGACGAGGCCGAGGTAGGCGACGACCGCGCGGCTGCCGTACGCCACGGCGTCGTCCCGCAGCGAGCCGCGGGTTTTGAGCCCGAGGAAGGCGGCGCCGTCGACGACCGTGAGCGCGACGACGACCAGCCCGCCGAGCACGCCAGGGACCGAGACGATCCCGGCGACGCCGGTGAGCCAGTTGATCGCGAACATTCCGAGCAGGAACGGCGTCAGCGCGCTGCCGACGACGAACGCGTACCCCCAGTAGCGCCGCCACTGGTCGTCCTCGCGCTCCTCGTACATCTCCGGCGAGAGCCCCCGCAGGCCGAGCGCGGCGAGGATCGCGAACATCAGCAGGTAGTAGCGGCTGAACAGGTTGGCGTACGCCTCGGGGAACGCCGCGAACAGCGCGCCGCCGAACACGACCAGCCACACCTCGTTGCCGTCCCAGAACGGCCCGATCGCGGCGAGCAGCGTCTCCTTCTCGTGAGGGTCCTCGCGGGTGGCGAACAGGATGCCGATACCGAAGTCGAACCCGTCGAGGAACAGGAACATCGCCAGCACGAAGAAGACGAGCCCGAACCAGATCTCCGGCAGCGGGAGCCCGAACAGCGCCTCGCCGGCGAGATCAGTCATCGACACTCACCTCGGCCTCGGGCGGGGCGTCGGCGCCCGAATCGGTCCCGACGGAACCCCCCTCGACCTCGGGCGGGCCGTGCTTGATGATCCGGCGGATCACGTACGTGTACAGCGCCAGCAGCAGCGCGTAGCCGCCGACGAAGCCGGCGAGGGTGAACGTCGCCTCGGCGCCGGTGAGGTTCGGCGAGACGCTGTTCTCGGTCAGCATCACGTCCTGGATCACCCAGGGCTGGCGGCCGACCTCGGTGACGATCCAGCCGGTCTCGACGGCGACGATGCCCAGCAGCGACGACCCCATGAACGCCTTGTGCAGCAGGTCGTCCTCGACGAGCTCGCCGCGGTACCAGCGGTAGCTCGCCCAGAACGCGAGCAGGATGAACCAGAACCCCAGCCCGACCATGATGCGGAACGCCCAGAACACGATCGCGACCGGCGGCGCCTCCGTCTCGAAGGAGTTCAGCCCGCGGATCTCCGCCTGCGGGTCGCCGCCGCTGGCGAGCCACGACGCGCCGCCGGGGATCCCGATCCCGAGCAGCTCCTTCGCCCGCGGGTCGAGGATGTGCGAGGGGTCTGTCGGGAAGGCGACGATGTACTCCGGAACGTACGTGTCGGTCTCCCAGAGCGCCTCCATCGCGGCGAACTTCTGGGGCTGGGTCTCGTACACGTGCCGGGCGTACAGGTCGCCGTGGATCACCTGCAGCGGCGCCGTGATGGCCAGCGCGACGATCGCGATCTTCAGCGTCTTCACCCAGAAGGCGGCGTTCTCCACCTCGTCGCCGCGGACGTGGTGTTTGTAGACGAAGTAGGCGGCGACGCCGGCCATGAACAGCGCGACCGACTCCACCGCCGAGTTCTGCATGTGGATGAACATGTACTGGAACCGCGGGTTGAAGTACGCCGCCATGGGGTCGGTGAGGCGGATCGCCTCCTGGCCGCCCTCGCTCACGATCTCGTACCCCCGCGGGGTCTGCATCCAGGAGTTCGCGATCAGGATCCACACCGCCGAGAGCCAGGTGCCGAGCCCGACCGCGACGCTGGAGAGGAAGTAGAACGCGTCGGAGACGCGGTCGCGGCCGTAGATGAAGATCCCGAGGAACGTCGCCTCGAGCATGAACGCCATCATCCCCTCCGTCGCGAGCGGTCCGCCGAACAGCTCGCCCGCGAACGTCGAGAACGCCGCGAAGTTGGTGCCGAACTCGAACTCCAGCACGAGCCCGGTGACGGTGCCGACGACGAAGCTCACGGCGAAGATCTTCACCCAGAACCGCCGCAGTCGCTCGTAGATCGCCTCGCCCGTCCGGATCTCCTTCCAGGTGAAGTAGATCAGGAACGGGGCGAGCCCCATGCTCATCACCGGGAACACGATGTGGACGATGGTGGTGACCGCGAACTGGAGCCGGCTCGCGGCGACCGGATCAACCATCGACGCCCCCACGTTCGGGCCGACCGACGCCGCGCTTTCCCGGCGCGGGCCCGCCGACCGGCTGGCTGGTGACGACTCGTTGGCGAGACATAGCTCTGTTTCCCGTTGCGGACGAGACGCAGTTAACTTTGCCTGGTGAGAGCGTCGAAAACCGCTCCCGGTGCAGGTCGTCGTCGCTCCCAACGGGCGATAGCTTGATGCCGATCCTGTCCCCTCGTTTACGGGAATGGTCGCCATCCGCACCGACGAGCTAACCAAGTACTACGGCGACGTGCGCGGCGTCGAGGCCCTCTCGTTCTCGGTCGAGGAGGGCGAGGTGTTCGGCTTCCTCGGCCCCAACGGCGCCGGGAAGACCACGGCGATCAGGACGCTGCTGGGGTTCCAGTCGCCGACTCGGGGGACGGCGACGGTGCTGGGCGCCGACGTGACCGACGCCGCCGCGCTGCGGGAGGCCCGGGCACGGGTGGGGTATCTCCCGAGCGAGCCCGCCTTCGACGACCGCGTGACCGGCCGCCGATTGCTCGCGTACCACGGCGCGCTCCGGGGGGACGTTCGCAGCGACGAGCTGCTGGAGATGTTCGAGCCGCCGCTGGACCGGCCCGTCGGCGACTACTCGCGGGGGAACCGACAGATGCTCGCCATCGTGCTGGCGTTCATGCACGATCCCGACCTGCTGATCATGGACGAGCCCACCTCGGGGCTGGACCCCCTGAAACAGGAGACGTTCCACGAGTTCGTCCGGACCGAACGGGAGCGCGGGACGACGTTCTTCTTCTCCTCGCACGTCCTGAGCGAGGTGCGGAAGGTCTGTGACCGCGTGGGGATCATCCGCGACGGCCGGCTCGTCGAGGTGGCGTCGGTCGACTCGCTGCTCGACCGCAGCGGGAAGCACGTCCGGCTCACGCTCGGCGACAGCGTCGACGACGGCGCGTTCGACCTCGAGGGCGTTCACGACGTGACCGTAGGCGGCCGGGGCGGCGCCGACGCGGCCGACCGCGAGGACGGGGTGACGACCGTCTCGTTCACCTACACCGGGGCGTACGAGCCGCTGCTGCGCCGGGTTCTGGAGCACGACCTCCGCGATCTGACCATCGAGGAGGCGCCGCTCGAGGACGTGTTCATGCGGTTCTACGACGAGGGGCAGGCGACAGCAGACGACGCGGGGCGGGCGACCGAGGGCGCACCGCCGCGCGACGGCGTCGACACCGGACGGGAGGCCGACGATGCTTGAGACGGCGCGGTACGAGGCCGAGAAGCGGCTGCTGGGATCGCTCGCGCTCGCCGGCGGGCTGGCGGCGTTCGCGGCGATGATGACCCTGCTCGCGCCCGGGGTGTTGGGCGAGGTCGACGTGGCGGCGCTGGCCGAACAGCTGCCGCCGGCGTTCGTCGAGGCGTTCGACCTCGAGCTGATGGGGTCGATCGAGGGGTTCCTCGCGATCGAGCTGTACGAGTTCCTCTGGCTCGTCGGCCTCGGCGCCTACGTCGCCTACAGCGCCGGGGGCGCCGTCGCGGGCGACGTGGAGAGCGGCCGGATCGACACCGTGCTCGCGGCGCCGATCTCGCGCGAGCGGCTGGTGACGGAGACGTCCCTCGCGCTGCTGCTGCCGATCCTGGCCGCGAACGTCGCGGTGTTCGCGACCGTCTTCGCCACCACGCGGTTCGTCGGCGACCCGATCGCGGCCGTGGACCTCCTCGCCGTCCACGCGCTCTCGATCCCGTACTTCTGTTGCTGTGCCGCGTTCGGAACGCTCGCGTCGGTGTCGGCGCCGGGGCGGGTCGTCGCCGAGGGCGTCGCCGCCGGCGGCGTCGTCGGCGCCTTTCTGCTCAAGACGGTGAGCGCGGCCGCGGACCTCCCGTGGCTCGGTGCGGTGGCGCCGATGCGCTACTACGACCCGACCGCGATCCTGACCGCGAGCGAGTACGACCTCGCCGGTGCCGGGATCCTGCTCGGCGCGACGCTCGTCCTCCTAATCGCGAGCGCCGCCTGGTTCCGGGAGGTGGATCTGTCGTGAAGCCACCCGCCGGCCGCCGTCGGTCGACGGTACTGACGGTCGCACGCTTCGAGGGGCGCAAGCGGCTCCGGACGACGGCGGTCGCCGCCGCGGTGCTGTCGGCCTACGGCGTGCTGTTCGTCTGGGTCGGCCCCGACCTCGTCGGGGGAGAGGAGCTCCAGGTACTGCTCGACGCGATGCCGCCGGTGATGGTCGAGCTGCTGGGGTTCGAGAGCCTCGCGTCGCTGTCGGGGCTGCTCGCGGGGGAGTACTACACGTTCGGCTGGCTGGTCGGGCTGGCGGGCTACGTCGCCTACACCGCCGCGGGCTCGGTCGCCGGCGATGTGGAGTCCGGGAGGATGGACACGATGCTCGCGGCGCCGATCTCGCGGGGCGGCGTCCTCCTGGGGAGCTTCCTCGCGCTGCTGGTGCCGATCGTCGGGATCAACGCCGTCACCGCGCCCGTGCTGTATCTGGCGGCCGCCGCCGTCGGCGACCCGCTGCCGGCCGCCGACCTGCTCGCGCTCCCGCGCTGTCGGTGCCGTACCTCCTCTGCTGGGGGGCGGTGGGGCTCCTCCTGGGCGTCGTCGTCGGCAGGAGTCGGACCGCCGGGCGGGTCGCGCTGGCGCTCGTGTTCGCCGCCTGGCTCGCCGAGTCGCTGCTGGACGTGAGCGACTACGCGTGGGCCGGCGCCGTCACGCCGACGCGGTATCTCGACACGTCGGCGGTGCTGGTCGACGGACAGTACGACGTGGTCGGCGCGGTGGTGTTGCTCGCGGCCACGACCGTCCTCGTGGCACTGAGCCGGCGGGTGTTCGCGCGCCGGGATCTCTAGCTCTCGGCGACGGCGGCGGGCTCGTCGCCGTACTTCTCGCTGAACTCGCCGATGAGGTTCCCCATCTTGGCGTACCAGTCGTTCAGCGTGCGCTGCATCTCTTGGGCGATCTTCTCGGCGTCGCGCGGGTGGTAGACGTGGTGGTAGCCGCCCTGCTCGTAGTTCTTCTGCTCCTTCTGGATGAACCCAGCCGAGAGCAGTCGCTGCACCGATCGGTAGGCGGTCGAGCGCTCGCGATCGACGCCCTCGGCGATCTCGTCGACGGTCAGCCCGTCCGGTCGGTCGTTGAGGAGGCGGAACACCTCCTTGTCGATGCGCTTCAGGTCGTGGAAACACTCCAGCAGC
This sequence comes from Halolamina rubra, assembly GCF_000739555.1. Classification (GTDB taxonomy): domain Archaea; phylum Halobacteriota; class Halobacteria; order Halobacteriales; family Haloferacaceae; genus Halolamina; species Halolamina rubra. The sequence goes on along the minus strand of NZ_BBJN01000013.1, from coordinate 32,107 downwards.
CCCTCGCAGTGCATATCGGACTGGAGCATCTCCCGCATGGAGTCGGCCATAACGTACCTGTACGTAGGGATCAGCGCTTCAAAAGTGTTTTGTGTGGTTACCACAATACCGCACTCGAGGTACGGACGTGTCACTCTGAGTACCTCCCGCGGCCGGGCGATCGCTCACAAGTCAGAGGCGGCTCCCGCACGCGGCGTTTTTCGTGTAGTCAGTGACGCCGCGAGAAGCTAACCGCCGCGAACTGACGCCCCGAATTACGGCGCGCGAACGACCAGCAGGAACGTCTCGGAGCGGCTCGCACCGAACTCGACCTCGAAGCCGGCGGCGCGGAACTGCGCTTTCGCGTCGTCGAGTCCGAACCGCTCGGACAGCGGCGGGCCCGCCTCGCCGTCCCCCGCGGCCGACCAGTCGGCGACGGCGACGCGGCCGCCCGTTTCGACGACGCGTGCGACCTCCTCGATCGCGGCGTCGTCCGCGAACTCGTGGAACGTCATCGTCGAGAACGCGCCGTCGAGCTCGGCGTCGTCGAACGGGAGGTCGGCCACCTCCGCGGTGACCAGTTCGACGTTCTCTGGCGCCCCCTTGTCGCGGTAGTACTCGTGCATCTCCGCCTGTACGTCGACGCCGTACACCGTCCCGGCGCGGGCCGCCACGTCGTCGGTGTAGAACCCCGTCCCGCTGCCAAGATCCGCGAGCACGTCGGTCCCCTCGGCGCCGACCGCCCAGAGCAGCTCCTCGGCCGACACGTACCGGTACCGCGAGGCGGCGTCGTCGAGTTTCTCCGCGTTCGCCGCGTCGAACGTGTGGAATCCCATCGGTTCGAACTCGGGACGAACGCGGAAATGGGTACCGCTCTCCGCGGGCAGCGCCGGCTCGTAGACTCAGTCGCCCGCGAGCTCCTCGAAGAGAACGTCGACGCGCCGCTCGATCTCGTCGCGGATCGCCGCGACCGCCTCGGCCGAGCGACCGTCCGGGTCGTCTAAGTCCCAGTCCCGGCTCTCGCCGCCCCAGCCGGCGGGGCAGACGTCCGCGGCGGAACAGCCCATCGTGATCACGTAGTCGCTGGCCTGGAGTTCGTCGACGGTCACGGACCGTGGCGTCCGGCCCGAGAGGTCGATCCCGACCGCCGCCATCGCGTCGACGACGACGGGGTGGACGTGGTCCGCGGGTCGGGTCCCGCCCGTCAGGAGCTCGATCTCGCCCGTGAGGCCGCGGCGCTCGCGCTCCCGTTCGGCGAAGGCGTACGCCATCTGCGAGCGGCCGGCGTTCTGGACACAGACGAACGCGACCCTGACGCTCTCGGTGGTAGGCCCCACGGTCAATCACCCGGCATCGGACTGCTCACGCCGGCGCTATCGGGGAAGAGGCGACCCTTCGTAACCAGCGCCACCCGCACGAGCGCGAGCATCACCGGCACCTCGATCAGCGGGCCGACGACGGTCGCGAGCGCGACGTTGCTCCCGACGCCGAAGACGGCGACGGCGACCGCGATGGCGAGCTCGAAGTTGTTCGAGGAGGCGGTGAACGCGACGCTGACGCTCTCGGTGTAGGAGAACCCCAGCACCGCGCTGGCGCCGTAGGCGAGCGCCCAGAGCCCGGCGAAGAACAGCAGCAGCGGGATCGCGATCAGCACGATCTCGCCGGGGTTGGCGACGATGTAGTCGCCCTTCAGCGCGAACATCACCACGACGGTGAACAGGAGCCCAAGCAGTCCGAACGGGCTGATCCGGGGGATGACGCGGCCGTAGTACGACTCCCGGCCGATCGTGCGGAACGCCGCTTTCTGGACCAGATAGCCGAGCAGGAGCGGCAGCCCGAGGAACACCCCGACCATCTGGGCGATCAGCGACATCGACACGTCGACGGCCGTGCCGCGCATCACCGTCAGGAACAGGAAGGCGTACGGGACGAACAGCGCGATCTGGAGCAGGCTGTTCACGCCGACACAGACCGCACAGAGCTCCTGGTTCCCCGCCGCGAGCTCGTTCCAGATCAGCACCATCGCGATACAGGGCGCGATCCCGACGAGGATCAGCCCCGTGACGAACCCCGGCCGGCCGCCGAGGAACGTCGTCGCCAGCCCGTACATCACGAACGGCGCGATCAGCCAGTTGAACGCGAGCGTGAGCGCGATCTCCGACCGCGCGGTCCGGGTGACCCGCGGCACGCGCCCGTAGTCGATCTCGGCCATGATCGGGAAGATCATCACGAACAGCCCGAGAGCGATCGGGAGGCTGGTCCCGTGCCACGTCACCGCGTTCAGCGCGTCGACGACGCCCGGCGCGAACCGACCGACGCCGACGCCCAGCGCCATCGCCGCCCCGATCCAGACCGTGAGGTAGCGGTCGAGGACGCCCAGCGAGTCGCTCACGCCTCGGCCTCCCCGTCGGCGACGGCGAGCAGGTCGTCGGCGAGGACGGTGCTGTCGTAGTAGCGCCAGTTCCCGTCCTTCCGCCGGGTCGCGAGCCCGGCGTCGACGAGATCCGCGAGCGCGTGACTCACGGCGCTCGAACTCACGTCGACGACGGGGTCGAGCTCACAGACGCAGAGCTCCCCGTCGGCCGTCGAGAGGATCCTGGCCAGCCGGTAGCGCGTGTCGTTGCCCAGCGCGGCGAACGCGTCGCGGGCGTCGTCGTCGCCCGTGGCCGACGCCGCGAGGTCGTCCAGTTCGGCGAGGCGCTCTCGGACGTCGGCGTCACAGCACTCGCCCACCTCGTCCTCGATCCGGCGCCGTAGACGCTGATCGGTGTCGCTCATCGAGCGCTGGTTGAGGGAGTGTTCAGATAGCCGTTTCGGTCTGAACTGCTGTTCAGATAGTGGGAGGAGAGGTCGCCAGGGCCGCCGAGTCAGACGCGCTCGAAGCGGTGGCGGACGATCTCGTCGTCGTCGTCCCACTCGAACTCGTCGTGGGACATCCGGAGGATCTGTTTGTAGTGATCGAGGTCGCGTGCGCCCTCCGCGCGGGCGTCCTCGTCGGTGAGGTCGCCCAGCGTGCGCTCGGTCACGTCGACGACCTCGAACTGCTGGCCGTCGATCTCGAAGCGGTCGCCGGCCTCGGCGTACGCCTGGCCGCGGTGGATCTGGGTGACCTCGCCGTCGAGAGCCTGGTCGCGCATCCGTTCGCTCGGCAGCAGCGTGTCCGCGTGGGCGTCACTCATACGTCGGAATCCGGGTCTCGCCACGTAAATAGCTCCGGACCGCGGCGGCTGCGAGGCGCTCACGCCACGACCGCTCACCGCGGGCGGGGGACGTAAGCCGCTCCGCCGCCTACGTGGGGTATGAGCGAAGCATCAGAGAAGCCGCACCGACTCGACACCGGCGACGAACTCGACGCACTCGTCGCCGAGCACGAGGTCGTGGTCGTCGACTTCTACACCAAGGGCTGTACGGTGTGCCAGTCGATCGAGCCGATGATGGGCAACGTCGCCCGCGCGACGACCGCGACGGTCGCGATGCTGAACCCCCAGACCGACCTGGATCTCGTCGACGAGTACGACGTCCAGGGCGTCCCGACGCTGGTGCTGTTCGAGGACGGCGAGATCGTTGGCCGGATGGCCAGCGGCTTCGAGGGCACCGAGTCGATCGTCTCGTTCGTGACCGAGAACAGCGCCGCCGAGCGCCGGTGAACGACCGAACCCACCGCGGGATTCATGCCCGCGGATCACTAACGTGGACCATGGACGAACCGTCGATCGCGAACGGAACCGAGGTGACCGACAGCCATTCCGACTGATCGAGCCGTCGTCGCCAAGCGCGTCGACGAAGGCGAGGCCGACCTCGAGGAGATCACGGAGCTGACCCGCGCCGCCGGCTACGAGGTCGTCGGCGAGCTCACCCAGCGGCGCACCCAGGACGCCGCCTACCACTTCGGCGAGGGGAAGGTCGACGAGCTCGCCGCCCTCGTGCGGGAGGTCGACGCCGACACCGTCGTCGTCGACAACGAGATGGGGCCGTTCCAGACGTACAACGTGGGCGGGAAGCTCCCCGAGGGCGTCGACGTGCTCGACCGCTTCACGCTCATCCTCGAAGTGTTCGGCCAGCGCGCCCAGACCCGGAAAGCCCAACTGCAGGTCGAGCTCGCGGAGCTGCGCTACGAGCTCCCCCGGGCCGAGGCCAAAGCGAGCCTCGCCAAGCGCGACGAGCGCCCCGGGTTCATGGGGCTGGGGGAGTACGACGAGTCCCGCGAGCAGGACATCAAAAACCAGATCTCCCGCATCTCCGAGGAGCTCGACCGGATCGCCGAGAAGGAGGAGAAGCGCCGGGCCCAGCGCCGCGATCAGGGGTTCGACCTCGTCGCGCTGGCGGGGTACACCAACGCCGGCAAGTCGACGCTCCTCCGCCGGCTCGCCACCGAGCTCGACGTGGACGAGAACGAGGACCGGCACCCGGACCTCGACGAGACCGCCGAGTCCGAGGACCGGCTGTTCACCACGCTCGGTACCACCACCCGCAAGGCCGACACGGGCACGCGGGAGGTGCTGCTGACCGACACCGTCGGGTTCGTCTCCGACCTCCCCCACTGGCTGGTGGAGTCGTTCAAGTCGACGCTTGACTCGGTGTACCACGCCGACCTCGTGCTGCTGGTCGTCGACGCCTCCGAGCCCGTCGAGGAGATGCGCCAGAAGCTGGTCACCTCCCACGACACGCTCTCGGACCGTAACGAGGCGCCGATCGTGACGGTGTTCAACAAGGCCGACAAGCTCTCGGAGCCGGAGATCGAGCGCCGGAAGCGCGCGCTCTCGGCGCTCGCGCCCAACCCCGTGATCGTCTCGGGGAAGACGGGCGAACGCGTCGACGCCCTCCGGGACCGCGTCGAGCGCGAACTCCCCGACTGGGAGCGCGAGCGACTGCTGCTGCCCGTCACCGACGAGGCGATGAGCGTCGTCTCGTGGATCCACGACAACGGGAACGTCCACGAGGAGTCCTACGGCGACGAGCAGGTCGTCGTCGAGTTCGAGGCGCCGCCCGCGGCGGTGTCGAAGGCGCGCTCGAAGGCGGCCGACCTGGAGCCGCCGACCGTCGACGCCGGTGAGGCTTGATCGCTCGGGCGCGCCGTTTCTCTCCCCGAGGACGATACGAGGCGCCGACGGCCGCAGTGTGGATCCGTGTCACTCGTCGGTTCCGTAGTTTGACGTTCTGGCTGCACGAACCGCCGGTAGATGGTCGACCCAGTCACCGATCCGCTCACCGAGGTCCTCGTGCATCTCCTCGTCGGCGTCGCACTCGGCGCCCTCGTGGGGCTGGAACGGGAGCAGAGCGAGTCGGGAGGGACGTTCGCGGGGAGTCGGACGTTCCCCCTGTTCGCGCTGTACGGTGGACTCGTCAGCGGCTTCTTCCCGAGAGTGCTGCCGGTCGCGCTCGGCCTCCTCGTCGTTCCCCTCACCGTCGCCTACGCCGGGAAGGTCTGGCAGGAGGGGGACCTCGGGCTGACGACACTGATGGCCGCGCTGCTCACCGCGGTGCTGGGGGCTACTGCGATGCACTCCGACTCGGGGGCGATCACCGCGATAATCGTCGGCGGCGCCGTCACGGTGCTCCTCTCGGTCAAGGAGCAGCTCCACGAGTTCGCCGACCAGTTCGACGAGACCGAGCGCCTGGCCTCGACGAAGTTCGTCCTCGTGGTGTTGGTCGTGCTCCCGGCGCTTCCGGGGCGGTCACTCGACGTCCTCTACGGACTGAACCCGCGATTCATCTGGCTGATGGTCGTGTTCGTCACCGGACTGGGGTTCGTCGCGTACGTGCTCGGACGGTTCCTCGGGCCGACACGGAGCATCGCGGTGACCGGGATCGTCGGCGGCTTCGTCTCCTCGACGGCGACGACGGTCTCGATGGCGGGGAAGGCGAAACAGAACGAGGGCCTGTATCACGTCTGTGCGTTCGCGGTCGTGGTCGCGTCGATCGTGATGTTCCCACGGGCGCTCGTCGAGGTTGCGGTCGTCAACCCGCGTCTGCTCTCGAGTGTCGCGGTTCCGCTGGGAGTGATGACGTTCGTCGGGGTCGTCGCCGCGGGAGCGCTGTACTGGCACACGAGAACCGACGAGACGGTCGAACCCGACGAGCTGCGGAACCCGTTCCGACTCCGGCCGGCACTCCTCTTCGGCGCGATCTTCGCGGTCGTGCTCCTCGTCTCCGAGTCCGCACACGACTGGTTCGGGACGTCTGGCATCTACGCCACGGCGTTCCTCTCCGGGCTGGCGGACGTCGACGCGATGACGATCACGTTGAGTAAACTCGCTGCCGACGGAACGATCTCGACGCGGGTCGCCACCACGGGGATCGTCATCGCCGCGACTGCGAACACGTTTCTCAAGGCGGCGTTGGCGTGGGTTCTCGGCACCGACCGGCTGGGTCGGCTCGTCTCCCTGGTCCTCGGTGTGGTCGTCGCGAGTGGACTCGTTCTCGTCGCCGTGTAGCGTCCCCGCAGGCGCAGAACGGTCCGAGTGGGGCCCGACGACTACCCCGACGGCTCCCGCTTCTCCTTGCTCACGACTTCGACGCCGGAGATCGCCGTCCCGGGGTAGCCGCTGGCTTCCACCGCGTCGCGCTCCTCGACGACCTCCTTCTCGGCGGCTTTCACCATGTCCCAGACGACGCCGAGCCCGGTCGTCACCCCCTGGATCGCCTCCATCTCGCAGCCGGTCTTCCCGGTCGTCTCGACGGCGACCTCGAGTTCGATCCGGTCGTCCCGAACGTCGAACTCGGTGTCGACGTTCGTGATCGGGATCTGGTGGCACATCGGGATCGTCTCCCAGGTGTGTTTCACCGCCTGGATCGCGCCGATCCGGGCGGTCGCGAGCACGTCGCCCTTCCCGATCTCGTCGGCGCGGACGGCGTCGATCGTCGACTCGGTCAGGTGAATCTCGCCGCGGGCGACCGCCCGTCTGCCGGTGTCGGGTTTCTCGCCCACGTCGACCATCTGGACGTCGCCGTCGTCGGTGGTGTGGGTCAGTTCGTCGGTGTCGCCGGCGTCGACGGGGTCGTCGTCCGCCCCGGGCGTGACGCCGGCCACGTCGTCGTTCTCACGCATCGTCGCCCCCTTCGAGCGCCACCGGGATGGTCTCTTGGAGTTCTGTCGCGCGAAGTCCGCTTCCCCTCTCGAGCAGCTCCGCGGCGCGGCCGTTGACGTAGCTGCCTGCGCAGGCCGCCTCGAACGGCTCCGCCCGGGCCAGCAGCGCGGCGACGACGCCGGCGAGCGTGTCGCCGGTGCCGCCGACGGTCATCCCCGGCGTGCCGGCCCGACAGCGCCGGACCGTCTCGCCGTCGGTGATCACGTCGACGGCGCCCTTCGCGAGGATCGTGTGGCCGAGATCGGCGGCGAGGTCGCGGATATCGTCGGCGTGGGCCACCAGGTCGTCGGTCTCGGGGCCGCCGAGCTCTGCCAGTTCCGAGCGATTCGGCGTGAGCACCAGCGTCGCGTCGGTGTCGACCTCCGGAACCAGCGCCACCGCGTCGGCGTCGACGACCGCGATCCCGGAGAACTCGCCGAGGAACTGCCGGGCCGCTGCTTCGGTCTCGGGGTGTCGGCCCAGCCCCGGCCCGAGGATCACGACGTCCTCGTGGTTCTCGGCAGTCTCGACCAGCTCCGGGACGTGCTCGGGCGCGAGGTGGTCGGCGTCGGTTCCTCCCTCCCCGACGCCCTCCTCGCCGTAGGGCTGGACGATCAGGTCCTCGGAGTAGCCCGCGATCGGCTCGAACACCGACTCGGGGCAGGCGACGAACGCGAGGTCGGCGCCGGCCGAGAGCGACGCCCCCGCGGCGAGGGCGGGCGCGCCGGTGTACGGGCCGCCGCCGATCACGAACGTCCGGCCGCTGTCGCCTTTCCGGTCGCCGCCGGCGCCGAGCACCGCCACGTCACCCGGACCGACGAACTCCTCCGCGGCCGCCGGGATCCCGATGTCGGCGACGGTCACGTCCGGGTGGTCGGCGAGCCCCGGCTTCCGGTCGTGGAACGTGACGACGTGCTCGGCATCCACGGCGCCCTCGGCGGCCGCGCCGGTGTCGGGATCGACGCCGGAGGGCACGTCCACCGCGAGCACGGGCGCCGCGGCGTCGTCGATCGCGCGGGCGACGGTCGCTTCCGGTTCGCGGAGGGAGCCGGTGATCCCCGTCCCGAGCATCGCGTCCACGATCAGGTCCGGCTCGCCGAGCGCGAACTCGCGGGAGTCGGCGACGGTCTCGACGTCGATCTCCGACGCCGCGAGCGCGTCCCAGTTCGCCCGGGCGATGTCGGTGGCGATGCTCTCCGGCCGGCCCAGCAGGTGGACGGTCACGTCCCGGTCGTCGAGGAACCGCGCCGCGACGAGCCCGTCGCCGCCGTTGTTCCCGCGGCCGCAGACCAGCGCCACGCTGTCGCCGGGCGCCGTGAGCTCCCGGGCCCGCCGGGCGACGGCGTTGCCCGAGGACTCCATCAGCGCCCGGAGCGGCACGCCCAGCGCCGCGGCGTTGCGGTCCACCGCGGCCATGCGTCTGCTCGTGATCATGCTCCCCGGTTCGGCGTGGCCCGGATTAAGGGTGTGGGGACGGCGGAACGCATACCCCGCCGGCCGCCGGAGGTCGGGTGTGAGAGAGCTCCCGCCGCTGCCGGCCGTCGACGACGCGGCGCCGACGCTCGACGGCCACCTCTGGCTGCTCGAGTACGTCGAGGGGACGCCGGTGCGGTTCCAGCTGCGGGACTCCGGCGCGATCCGGTTCGGCGGCCCGGAGCGAGCGTACCGCGACGACGACGCGATCCCACGCCCGTGCCAGCGCGCGGTTCGACACGTCCGCGAGCGACTCGACCGCGAGGCGCTCCGGGCCGCCGTCGACGACGTGACGGGGGTGACGTTTCTGGGCTGGGCGACCCACCGCGAGCGGATCGACTACGACTGGGAGCGCCTGCCGCCGTTCCTCGGGCTCGACGTGTGGTCGAGCGAGGCCGGCGCGTTCCGCCCGCCGGGGGCAGCCGAGGCGATCTTCGACCGGCTCGGCCTCGATCCGGTCAACACGGTCGAGCGCGAACTGAACAGCCGCGATTTCGACCCCGCCGGGTACGACCTGCCGGCGTCGGCGTGGTACGACGGCCCCGCTGCGGGGGTCGTGATTCGCGACAAGCGCGGGAACCGCGCGCTACTCGAAAATTCCGAACTTTCTGCAAACTCCGCGCGTTCCATCGACGCCGACGACGCCGAATCGCTCGCCGAGGCAGTCGCGACCGACGAGCGGTTCGAACGGGTCGCGGCGCGGCTCCGGGATCGCGGGCGGGCGCCGAGCGTCGACGCCTCCGGGATCGACTGCTCGAGGACGTGTACCGCGAGGAACACGGCCGACTGTTTGCCGGCGAGCGGGCGGTCGACGAGTCGGGGTTCCGGACGGCGGTCGCGCGGCGTGCCGGCCGCTTCCTCGGCGGCTGAGGCGGCGACTCAGTCCCCGCCCCAGGCGACGGCCGTGGGGTCGGTCGTCGCGACGAGTCGCTCGATCGCCGCGGGCGAGAGCGCCGCCCCGTACAGCCGGGCGTCGTACAGCCGCCCGTCGTAGGTGGGGTCGTGGACCCCCGTGTCCCGATCGCGGTAGTGATACCCCAGCGCGGCGCCGAGCTCGTCGACGCGGAGGGGGTAGTCGTCCTCTGTCTCGTCGACGAGCTCGCCGTCGAGGTAGAGCCGCGCGACCGACTCGTCGTACGTGTAGGCGACGTGCTGCCACCGGTTCTCCTCGATCTCCGCCAGCGGCACCGCGGTGAACGCCCGCTGCTCCGCGTTCTCGGCGTCGTACACGTTTCCGTGGAGCTCCCCCCGCCGGAGCGCGACGACGAGGTAGTCCCACTTCAGCAGCACCTGCCAGCCGCCGGCGAGGTCGGCCGGGCGCATCCAGAACGCGACCGTACAGGCCTCCTCGGTGCCGTACGCCGGCGTCCGGAGCTTCCCGCCGTCGACCGCGTAGCCGCTCGCGAGCAGGTCGTCCGCCGGCCCGTCCGCCTCGTCGTGGTCGGTCGCGACAGCGGAGGTCTCGCCGAACGGCGGCGTGGCGTCACCGACGCCGCCGAACCGGGCCTCGGCGTCGAGCTCGCGCACCTCCTCCCGTCGGTCGTTCGCGGCGTCCCGAACGGTCGAGAACCGCTCGTCGGCCCACGCGGCCGCCGCGCCGTCGTTCCGGAGCACGGCGTGGAGCCGGCCGTCGTCGTACGTGAGCAGGAACGCCTCCCGCTCGTCGCCGGCCCGGCAGACGACGAGGGCGTACTCCGGCACGGTGCCGACCGAGACGCTGCCGTGCTCCCCCAGCGCCACCGCGCGGAGCCAGCCGGGGAACGTCGACGACAGCGTCTCGAACAGCGATCCCGAGACGACGATCTCGGTCTCGCGCCCGTCGCTGGCCCGCGCGTACAGCGTCTCCAGCTGCTCGGGGCGGGCGATCTGCGGGAACACCGCCCGGATCTCGTCGGCGGTCCGGATCGCCGAGCCCAGCGCGGCGAGGAGGCGCATCCCCTCGGCCGCCGCGACGAGCGACACGTCCGCGCCGCGGAGGAACTCGACGGCCACGTCGCTCTCCTTCCACAGCGGCGTCAGCGCCGGCGCCGTCGTCGCGATCGCGTCGGCGTCACGCTCGGCCTCGCGGGCGCGTTCGAGCGCCAGCACGCCCACGAGCGTCGCCTCGTACCCGCCGCTCACCTCGCGGACCATCTCGTGGTCGATCAGCTCCTCGATCGCGCGGTCGATCGTCGACCGCGACGCAGCCACGCGATCCAGCAGGTCGCGCTTGTCGAGGGGGCCGTCCCGCAGGTAGTCGAGGATCGTCGACCGACGCTGGGCGATGTGGAGTATCGACATGGGGTGGGATCGAACGAGCGAACCCGCGTCCGGATCACCGATAAACCCGTTGACAGCGTCGGTCGTTCAGTCAGTGACGAACTTCGCCACCCGATGAGGTAAGGGGGCCGAGTCGCCGACGATCACCCGTCGCCGTGGGGAGGTGGGGTGCCACCACGAGCGACCCCGACGGACCATCCTTGTCGCGGGCGGTCGGCACGGTGTCGGAGCCGTAGCCGGATCGTTCGTCTGATTTCCCCGTGCCCACTTTTCGACCGTGTTCACTGACGCCGTCGACGCGATCGGCACCCCACCGTGACCGCGGATCGCCCACGACAGAACGTATTTGGCGGGTGGATCGCAAGCGGGAGCCATGCCTGACCGGTGTGAGTTCGAACTGGACCTCCGCGCGGCCCGGGAGCGATGTGCCGCGTGGCTGGCGACCGAGTACGACTACATTCACGACCAGCCGCCGGTCGAGGAGATCGAGGCGTTCGCGGATCTCCCTCGCGACGATCGAGGGCACTGGCGGTGTCCACGGGCAGCCGAGGGGGGCGAGCACTGTGTCCTCCACGCCGACGACGCGACCGACGCCGAGGTCCGCGCCGCGGTCGTCGACGGCCTCCGGGGCGAGGCCGACCCCGACGCGTTCGCCGTCGAGGCCCCCGACGGCGACTACTCGACGCTCGCGACGCGGTTGCTCGGCGTCGAACTGGAGACGCTTGACCTGCAGGGCTGGCGGCTCGCAGCGCCGGGCATCGCGGCGCTGGACCTCCGATGCGCCGCGATCGATACACTGCGGCTCGGGGGCGCGTCGCTGGCTGGCGCGATCAGACTCGACGACGCCGACGTTGGGGCGGTCGAAGCGACGGACGCGGCGTTCGGCGGCTCCTTCGGCGCGCGGTTCGCGACGATCGAGCGATCGTTGTGTCTTGAAGGTGCCGCCGTCGAGGGTCGGATCGACTGTCGGTTCGCGGACCTCGGCGGCGACGTCTCGCTCCGACACGCGACCGCAGAGAGCCGCTTCGACTTCGGGTTCGCCCACGTCGACGGCGCCGTCGACGCCACCAGCGGGGGCTGTGGCGGACGATTCACGCTCAAGGAGTCCGTCGTCGACGCCGTCTCGGCTCGCGGGATCGCGATCTCGGGACCGGATCCCGAGAGCGATATCCCCGGGCTCCAGTTCCGCGGGCTGACGGCCGCGGGCGCCGTCGACGTGACCGAGGCCGACTGCGAGGGCCAGCTGATCGGCTACCGGATGGATGTCGGCGGCGACTTCGACGCCGGCGAGGCGTCGATCACCCAGGGAGTCTCGCTCGGGACGCGAACGGGGACGCGACTGGGCGAGGCGGCAATCGGGGGGAGTCTCTCCCTCAGCGGCGCCGAGATCCGCGAGGAGACCAAGCTCCATGGTCGCGACCGGCGCGACGCCACGCTCACCGTCGGGGGGTGTGTCGACCTCTCCGACGCCACGTTCGCGGACCTCAGAGTCCTGCCGGAGCTGACCCACGAGCGGCTCTCGACGGTCGACTGTCGGGGGGCGACGATCGAGGCGGGCGTGCTTGGCCAGCCCCTCGGCGAGACGCTTGTGTACGACCTCGAAGGCGCGGAACTGGGCGACGTGGAGATCGACCCCGGGGAGGCGACGGCGCCGTCGTGTCTCTGGTTGAACCGCACGACGTTCTCGGGGTTCAAGTTCGTCGACGCCGCCCGTCGGGGGTTCGAGCGCGCCGACTGGGAGCTGATCGACGACCGGCAGGAGCGCCGCGAGACGGTCGCCTTCGGCCGCGCGTTCGAGGAGGCGACCGAGTACGCGCGGGACTTCGCGGCGCTGTGTGCGGCCCAGCCGGGGCTTCGCGAGTGGCTCCGGGAGACCGAGCCGCCGTCCGGCGCCGAATCGCTTGCTTCCGCCGTGTTCGATGGGGTCGGCGAGCGGACGGTCGAGCGCGTCGCGAAGAACGGCCCCGAGAACCCCGAACAGTTGGGCGTCCTCCCGTTCCGGCGGGAACGCTACCGCGTGGGCGTCGCCACGCTGCTGGCCCGGCGGCTCGAGTCGGACGATGACGGCGACGACGCGCTAGCGGAGTCGCTCGCGCGTGGTGCCAGCGAGGAGCTCCGAGGGCTCGCCGCCGAAATCGACGCGGGTACTGACCCCGAGCAGGCAGACGAGGCGGCGGTTCGCGACGCGCTGGCGAACGCGCTCGCGGCGCCAGCGGACGTGGCACGGACGCTCGAAGCGCAGGAACTCACCTACGTCGAGGCACGGAAGGGGGCCGACGACGTGGGCGACAGCACCACCGCGGGGAACCTGTTCGTGAACGAACTCCGGGTCCGACGGCGGATCCACCGGCGGGAGCGCGACTACGGCGAGTTCGCCGCCAACCTGATCTTCGACTGGGTCGCCGGCTACGGCGAGCGACCCCGCAGGGCGTTGCGCTCCTCGCTCTCACTCGTCGCGGTGTTCGCCGGCGTCTATTGGGTACTGTGGCGACTCGTTCCCGGGTTCTCTTCACCGACCTACGCGGGCGTCGACGGCGCGGTGCTTTTGAGTTCGGCGTCGTTCACGGCGTTCGTCCTCGGCGGCACCTCGGTGGAGCCGAAACTGATCCGGCTGGTGGCGAACTTCGAGGCGCTGCTCGGCGCGTTCATGATCGCGCTGTTCGTGTTCACGCTGACACGGTCGCTCCACCGGTAGGCGGGCGGGGGCGTCGACGACCGACAGTCGTAACACGGCCGTCGCCGACCGATCCCACATGACCGGTTCGAAGACACTGTACCTCGTTCGCCACGGACAGACGCCGTGGACGGCTGCCGAGCGCGTACAGGGGTGGGCGCCCGTCCCGTTGAACGACGCCGGTCGCGACCAGCTTCGGGCGACGGGCGCATACCTCGACGAGCGCGTGGACGCCGACGCGGTGTGTATCGAAACCTCCGACCTCCGCCGGGCCAGCCAGAGCGCCGAAATCGTCGCGGACCGTCTCGGCGACCGAGCGACGATCACCAGTCGGAAAGCGCTCCGGGAGCGCGACTTCGGCGTCCTCCAGGGGCTCGACGACACGCGCTACCACCGAGTGAAAGAGTCGCATACTGGCGACGGTCCCGGAGCGCTGCTCCGTGCGCCCGAACGAGGGGAGTCCTGGCGCGAGGTGGAGAATCGGACGCTGGAAGCCTGGTGGGAGATCGTGGAGGCGACGGTGGCCGACGAACCGCGGATCGTCGTCTCCCACACCGGGCCGATGTACTGCGTTCTCGCGGCGGTCACCGGCCGGCGACTGGAGGCCGAGATGAACGCGACGGATCTACCCGAGGGTGGCGTGTTCGAGATCGAAATCGCGACCGAGGACGGCGAGAGCCGACTCGTAGGCGACGTTTGGACGCCGGAGTGACGCGGAACGGCTGTTTCAGACCTCGACGACCGGGTTCACCAGTTCGCCGATCCCCTCGATGTCGATTCGGACGGTGTCGCCGGGCTGGAGCGTGAACTGCTCCTCGGGGACGAGCGAGGTGCCCGTGAGCAGCACGCCCAGCTCCGGCACCGCGTTGTGCGCGCGCCAGTAGCGCGCCAGCTCTTCGCAGCTCCGGGCCATCTCCGCGGTCGAGGTGGCGTCGTCGAACACCGTCTCGCCGTCGCGCTCGATCCGCATCGACATGCCCAGGTCGTGCGGGTCGTCGACGCCCCCGGCGCCGACGACGCAGGGGCCGATCGCACAGCAGCGGTCGTACACCTTCGCCTGCGGGAGGTACAGCGGGTTCTCCCCCTCGATCGCGCGGCTGCTCACGTCGTTGCCGACGGTGTAGCCGACGATCTCGCCGTCGTACAGCACCAGCCCGAGTTCGGGTTCGGGGACGTTCCAGTCCGAGTCGCCCCGGACGCCGACGGCCTCGCGCGGGCCGACGGTCCGGCTCGGGGTGGCTTTGAAGAAGATCTCCGGGCGCTCGGCGTCGTACACGTCGAGGTACACGTCGGCCATCCCGCTCTCGGCCTCGCGGGCCTGCTCGCTGATCTCGTAGGTGACGCCGGCGGCCCACACCTCCTCGGCGCGGACCGGGCGCTCGAGGTCGACGACGGAGAACTCGACGACGGGCGCGTCGGCGAGCAGGTCGGCGGCGAGCGCGTCGACGCCGGTGTCGGCCACGTCGGCGGCCGCGGCGAGGTCGCGGAACGAGCGCAGTCGGGGTTTGACCGCGGTGAGGTCGTGGGCGCGGTCGCGGGCGACGACGAGCAGGTGCGCGTCGCCGTTGCGTTCGGTGCGGTAGTAGCGCATGCGGGACCTGCGGAGCGTGGTGGGCATAAATCTCCTGTCACCTGGACCGCGGCGTAAAGCGTTATCCCCCGACCGGCCCAACCCGGGGGTATGCCGAGCAGATCGAACCTCATCGACGGCGAGTGGATCGACGCCGAGAGCGGCGAGACGTTCGAGACGTACGACCCCGCAGACCCCGACGCGGTCGTCGGTACCTACCCGGAATCCGGCGCCGAGGACGCCGAGCGCGCCGTCGAGGCCGCGGCCGCCGCGAGCGACGAGTGGGGGTCGACCCCCAACCCGAAGCGCGGGCGCATCCTCTCGCGAGCGAGCCAGCTACTGGCCGACCGGAAGGAGGAACTGACCGAACTGCTGGTCCGCGAGGAGGGGAAGACCGAGGCGGAGGCCGGCGGCGAGGTCCAGCGCGCCATCGACATCTTCGACTACTACGGCGCGAAGGCCCGCGACATCGGCGGCGAGGTGAAGAGCGCCAGCGGCGGCGACACGGTGCTGCGGACCAAGCAGGAGCCCGTCGGCGTCGCCGCCCTGATCACGCCGTGGAACTACCCCATCGCCATCCCGGCGTGGAAGATCGCGCCCGCGCTGGCCGCCGGCACCACCGCGGTGATCAAGCCCGCGACGCTCGCGCCCGGCCCGACCCACGAGATCGCCGAGGCGCTCGACGAGGCCGGCCTGCCCGACGGCACGCTGAACGTCGTCACCGGCCCCGGCGGCGAGGTCGGCGACGCCGTCATCGGCCACGACGCCGTCGACGCCGTCTCGTTCACCGGGAGCACGGCGGTCGGGAACGCGGTGTACGACACGGCAACGGAGGACGGCAAGCGCGTCCAGCTGGAGATGGGCGGGAAGAACCCGACCGTCGTCTCCGACTCGGCGGACGTGGAGCAGGCCGCCCGCATCGTCTCGTGGGGCGCCTTCGGCGTGACGGGACAGGCCTGCACCGCCTGCTCCCGGGCGATCGTCTACGAGGACGTGTACGACGAGTTCGTCGACGCCATCGTCGAGCAGGCCGAGGGGATCGAGCCCGGCAACGGGCTGGACGGCGGCGACATGGGCCCGCAGGTCACCGCGGAGGAGCTGGAGAGCACGCTCGACTACGTCGAGGTCGGGCGGGCGGAGGGCGCGACCTCGAAACCGGCGGGAGCGCGCTCGACCGCGAGGGCCACTTCGTCGAGCCGACGGTGTTCTCGGACGTGGACCCGGAGAGCCGGATCGCTCAGGAGGAGATCTTCGGGCCCGTGCTGTCAGTGATCCCCGTGAGCAACTACGACGAGGCGCTCGCGGTGGCCAACGGCGTCGACTACGGGCTCTCCGCGGGCATCGTCACCGACGACCACACCGAGGCCAACAGCTTCGTCGACGACGTCGACGCCGGCGTCGTGAAGGTGAACCAGCAGACCACGGGCGTCGAACTCCACGTCCCCTTCGGCGGGATGAAGGCCTCCTCCAGCGAGACGTACCGCGAGCAGGGTGAGGCCGGGCTCGACTTCTACACCATCTCGAAGACGGTGTACGACAGCTACTGAGCCGGCGCCGCCGTCGCCGGCCGGCACAACCGTTTTGCCACGCGAGCGAGACCGCCAGCCATGGATATCCGGACGCTCGCCGACGAGTTCGACCGGCGGGACTGGCAGGAGATCGAGGCGACCGACGACCCGATTCGCTTCGCGATGATCGGCGTCGGCTGGTGGACCCGCGAGCAGGCGATGCCCGCCGTCGAGAGCGCCGACCTCTGCGAGACGACGGTGCTCGTCAGCGGCGACCGCGAGAAGGCCGAGCGCGTTGCGGCCGACTCAGAGACCGTCGAGCACGCGCTCACCTACGAGGAGTTCCACGACGGCGCGGCGAGCGACGCCTACGACGCCGTCTACGTGGTGACGCCCAACGCCCTCCACCTCCCCTACGTCGAGACCGCCGCCGAGATGGGGAAGGCGATCCTCTGTGAGAAGCCGATGGAGGCGACGATCGAGCGCGCCGAGGCGATGGTCGACGCCGTCGAGGAGCACGACGCGACGCTGATGATCGCCTACCGGATGCAGACCGAGCCCGCGATCCGGCGGGCGAAGGAGTTCGTCGACGACGGACTGATCGGCGAGCCGATCTTCGTCAACGGGAACATGACCGAGCCGATCCTCGACCTCGTGCCGGACCCCGACCAGTGGCGGCTCGACGGCGAGCTCTCGGGCGGCTGTGCGGTGATGGACATCGGGCTCTACCCGCTGAACACCGCGCGGTTCCTGCTCGACGCCGACCCCGAGCGCGTCCGGGGGAAAGTCGCCTCGGTGGCGCCGGAGTTCGACGACGTGCCCGACGAACACGCCGCGTTCCAGCTGGACTTCCCCGACAACGTGTTCGCGGTCTGTACCGCCAGCCAGAACGCCCACATGGCGAGCCACATCGAGGTGCTCGGCACCGAGGGGCGGGTGCGCGTCGAGCCGGCGTTCTACCCGTGGGACGACCGCGCGCTCACGGTCGAGCGCGGCGACACGAGTATCGACGTCGAGTTCGAGCAGATCGACCAGATGGAGGAGGAGTTCGAGTACTTCTCGCACTGCCTGCTCGCCGGCGACGAGCCCCACCCCGACGGCGAGCACGGGCTGACGGACATCCGGACGATCAAGGCGGTGTACGAGGCCAGCGACGCCGGCGAGACCGTCGAACTGTAGCCGCGGCCGACAGCGGAACGAGCTTCTCACGCCCGAACGGCCCAATTCCTTAAGTAGGAATGGGCGGCATCTCCGCCCATGGCCGACGACTACGCGATCGAGGGGATCGAGCTGACCGACGACCGCTATACGGTCGAGCAGGGGCTGATCCGCAACAAGTTCCGCGCGCTCGACGACGACGGGGACGTGGTGCTCCGCGGGAAACAGAAGATGCTGAAGCTGAAAGAGCAGTTCCCGTTCGTCGACGGCGACGACGAGGAGGTGTTCGAGGTGAACGCCGGGAGCATGCTCGACGTGGCCGGGGACTACACGCTGACCGACTCCCGGACCGACGAGGACGTGGTGGTGCTCGACAACGACTACTCGCTGCTGCAGGACACCTGGAAGATCCGCGACGCCGACACCGAGGCCAAGCTCGCGGAGATCAACTCCCGCGGCGCGCTCACGACGATGGCGCGGAACCTCCTCCCCCTCGGCGAGCTGATCCCCCACAAGTACGAGATCACCGACGCGACGGCGATCACGTCGGCGACATCGAGGGGCAGGTGTCGCTGCGGGACCGCTACGAGGTGACTGTCGACGACGCGAGCGACGTGCCGACCGAGCCGGTCGTCGCCGCGGCGATGGTGATCGACGCGATCCAGGACCACTGATCGCGGGGTCCTTCCAGCACGACGAGCCCGGCGTCAACGCTTTGGAACCCCCGGCCGAACCGGGCGGGCATGGTTCACTCGACGTGGGGTGACTGGTTCGTCCGCGAGGAGATCGAGGCGGCCGACCCCGGCGACGGCGTGATCGGCTGGTACCTCGGCTGTAACGGGTTCGTGCTGCGCTCGGCGTCGACGACGATCTACGTCGACCCGTACTTCGGCGACGGCGACCCGCCCAACATCGTCCGGATGATACCGGTGCCGATCGACCCCGCGGACGCGACCGACTGCGACGCCGTGCTCGCGACCCACGAGCACATCGACCACATGCACCCACCCTCCTACGGCCCGTTGGTCGAGGACCTCGGCGCGGACCTCTACGCGCCCGAGGCGTCCTACGAGTCGCCGGACTTCGAGGGCGCGATGCGGGCCCCCGACGACCGGCGGAACGTGATCGCGGAGGGTGAGGTGTTCGAGGTCGGCGACTTCACGGTCCACGTCCGCGGCGCGAACGACCCCGACGCGATCGAGCCCGTGAGCTACGTGATCGAACACGAGTCGGGGACGTTCTTCCACGCCGGGGACAGCCGACCGGCGCCGGGAGCGTTCCCGGGCGTCGCCGACGAGTTCGATATCGACGTTGGCGCGCTGGCGTTTGGCTCGGTCGGCGAGATCTACAAGTACGAGTCGGGCCGGGGCGAGCGGACGCGCTGGTACATGGACGAGAACCAGGTGGTCGAGGCGGCGAACCAGCTCGAACTCGACCGGCTGCTCCCGACCCACCACGACATGTGGCAGGGCGTCGGCGCCGACCCGAAGGTGCTGCACGAGCACGCCGCCTCCTTCCGCTACCCGCGGGTGCTGGAGGTGCCCCACGTTGGCTGTTCGTTCCGCCTCGACGAGCCGGGCCTGCGGCGGATGGGCGTGCTGGACGGTCGGTAGCGCGGTCGCCGACAGAACCCGTCGATGCCGAGGTGTTTTACCCCAGGCCCGCGCAGGGGACGGGCATGGCACCCAGTATCACGAGGATCGAGAGCCGGGAGTTCGAGTACCCGTTGGAGGACGTGGGCACCGACGAGCACGGGTTCAACCTGGTGTACGAGCCGGGCGAGACGACCTACCGCAAGCTGTTCGGCGTGAAGATCCACACCGACGAGGGGATCACCGGCGAGTACGTCGGCGGCAACTCCCCGGCGGCGGCGCAGTACAACATCATCGCGAAGTACCTGATCGGGAAGAACCCGCTCGAACGCGAGAAACACTGGTCGGAGATCAAGCGCGCGCTCCGGAAGTACGACCGGATGGGGATGGGCCCCATCGACATCGCGCTGTGGGACTTCGCGGGCAAGTACTACGACGCGCCGATCCACGAACTGCTGGGCACCTACCGCACGGAGATCCCGGCCTACGCGTCGACGTACCACGGCGACGACGCCGGCGGCCTCGACTCGCCGGCGGCGTTCGCGGACTTCGCGGAGGAGTGCCGGGACCAAGGGTTCGGCGGGTTCAAAATCCACGGCTGGGGCGGCGGCGACGGCTCCCGCGACCTCGATCGCGAAGTCGAGGCGGTCCACGCCGTCGGCGAGCGCGTCGGCGACGAGATGGACCTGATGCACGACCCCGCCTGCGAGCTGGAGACGTTCGCCGACGCGCTGGAACTCGGGAAGGCGTGTGACGAACAGGAGTTCTTCTGGTACGAGGACCCGTTCCGCGACGGCGGTATCTCCCAGCACGCCCACCGGAAGCTCTCCCAGAAGCTCGACACGCCGATCCTGCAGACCGAGCACGTCCGCGGGCTGGAGCTCAAGTCCGACTTCGCCGCCAACGACGCGACGGACTTCCTGCGGGCCGATCCGGAGTACGACGCGGGGATCACGGGCGCGATGAAGGTCGCCCGGGTCGCCGAGGCGTTCGGGCTGGACATCGAGTTCCACGCCCCCGGGCCGGCCCAGCGCCACTGCATCGCCGCCTGCCGCAACTCGAACTACTACGAGATGGCGCTCGTCCACCCGCACTGCCAGAACACCCAGCCGCCGGTGTACGAGGGCGACTACTCCGACATGATGGAGGCGGTCGAGGGCGGCACCGTCTCGGTTCCGGAGGGTCCGGGCCTCGGCGTCGACTACGACTGGGGGTACATCGAGGCGAACACGACCGGCGACGTGCACACCTACGAGTAGGTCCGCGACGGGGTCCAAACGCGGGTCCGCCGTCGACGCCACCGTCGGTCGATGTCGCGAGCCGAGAACCGCCGACGGATATATCGTTGTTTAGACGTAACTACGAACGTATGAGTTCTGAGAAGGTCATCGACCTGCTGCGCAAGGCGTACCAGGACGAGATGGAGACGGTGATGAACTACCAGACCAACGCGATCGTCCTCGACGGCGTCCGCGCCGAGGAGATCAAGGAGAGCCTCCAGACCGACATCCAGGAGGAGCTCGGCCACGCCGAACAGCTCGGCAACCGCCTCAAGCAGCTCGACGCCCGGCCGCCCAGCTCGGCCGACTTCGTCGCGCGGCAGGACTCCCTCCAGCCGCCGGAGGACTCGACGGACGTGCTCTCGGTGATCCGCGGGGTGCTCGACGCCGAGGAGGACGCGATCGACACCTACCGCGCGCTCATCGACGCCGCCGTCGCCGCCGACGACCCGGTGACCGAGGATCTCGCGGTGACGGTCCTCGCCGACGAGGAGGCCCACCGCACCGAGTTCCGCGGGTTCGAGAAGGAGTACCAGGACGACTGATCCCGGCTCTCGGGGGAGTAAGTCACTCGGAACCGGGTGGTTACTGCCCCGGGAACAGCAGCAGTCTGCCGACGACGAAGAGGAAGTACAGCCCCAGCAGGTAGCCGCCCTCCGTCCGCGTGAGCTCCCCGTCCTTCACGTACATCGTCCAGCCCAGTAGCCCGACGCCGACGAGGAGCTTGAACGGGAGGTCCCAGCGCACGACGACCGGCGGGACGTAGTACGTCGAGATCGCGCCGCCGAGCCCGATCCCCAGGAGCGTGTTGACGATGTTGCTGCCGACGAGCGTCCCCAGCGCGACGTGGGGCGACCGCCGGCGGATCGCGTCCGTGACGGTCGTCAGCTCCGGCAGCGCGGCGGCGACGCCGATGGTGACGACCCCGATCATCGAACCCCCGAGCGCCAGCATCTGGATGGTCGCCTGGATCGCCGACAGCACGAGCGAGGCGGCGAGCAACACCAGCACGAGCAGTCCCGCCGCCGCGAGCGCGTCCCGGCGCGGATCGGTGCTCGGCCGCTCGCGCAGGGTCTGCGTCCTGTCGCGCTGGCTGACGACGACCGCGACGTACGCCACGTAGAGGCCGAGCAGCGCCAGCCCGTCGAGCTGACTGATCGTGCCGTCCCAGGCGACCGCGAGCGCCACCGCGAAGCTGGCCAGCATCGGCAGGTAGCTCTCGCGGATCACCGCGGTCGAGAGCTTGAGGCGGCCGTAGCCGATCAGGAGCACGCCGACGAGGAGGAGCTGCTGGACCGTCGACGAGCCCGTGTTGCCGCCGATGACCACGGCCGAGGTCGTTTGGTAGTCGAGCAGGCCGGAGAGGATGCCCAGCGACGCGATCAGGTGGGAACTCAGCTCCGGCAGGCTCGTCCCCACCGCGAGGACGGTCATGCCGACCAGCACCTCGTTCGCGTCGTAGTACTCCGCGAGCGCCAGCACGCGGTCGATCGCGCGGCTCGCGGCGGTCACGAGCGTGTACAGCGCGACGGCGCCGACGGAGACCAGCGGCAGCAGCTCCCCGGATAGCTGCATCTCAGCGCTCGGCGAGCCAGGTGTCGTTCCAGGACCGCTCGTGGTCGGGTTCGAACGGCTGGGCGGTCCACACCGGACAGTTCTCACACTCCCAGATCCTCGAGACCGTTCCGTCGCGGGCGACGACGCCGACGGACGCCCAGGTGTGGCGCTCGCAGAGTTCCTCCGCGGACATGTGTGTGGAGCTATCGGTCGACGCCGAGAAAAGTGTACCCGCCGTAAGTTGCCGATCGGCTGACCGGGGAGCCAGCGTGATAGTTGTAACTGGTTCGGATAAATTTCGAGTGGGCGCTGCAGGATTTGAACCCGCGACAGCTTGGTCCGAAGCCAAGTACTCTGTCCAGGCTGAGCTAAGCGCCCTGTACCAGTTCGTACTGCCGACCCATAGTTAAGTCACTCGGTTCAGTCTGGTGGTTCCGGCGACGCCGTCGGCGTCGACGCCCACGGGTAATCACAAAGAATAATAACGCGTCAGATCATTTCCCAGTTATCCAATGACCCTCGGGCAGCCGACGCGTCGCGCGACTGGAGGCCTCGGTGCGGCTGTCCCTCCCTCCCTCGCGTGATGTACGACCTCCACCCCCATCTCGACGCGGAGGTCCAGCCCGGGACGAACATCCTCCTCACCGGCCCGCCGCTGGCTGGGAAACGGGCGCGCTGTCTCGACATCCTCGCCGCCGGCACCGAGCGGGGCGAGGGCTCGATCATCGTCACCACCAAGGACAGCGCCGACCGGATGCTGGAGCAGTTCGCCGAGCGGACGGGCTACGAGAGCCGGCCCGTCGCCGTCGTCGACTGCGTCACCAAACAGCAGGGCGACGAGGTGCCGGAACGCGACCGGGTGAAGTACGCCTCCTCGCCGGTGGACATGACCGGCATCGGGATCCAGCTCTCGGAGTTCCTGCAGGCGTTCTACAAGGACCGCAACATCGAGCGCAACCGCGTGATGCTCCACTCGCTGACGACGCTGCTGATGTACTCGGACCTCCAGACCGTGTTCCGCTTCCTCCACGTGTTCACCGGTCGCGTCCAGAGCGTCGACGGGCTCGGGCTCTACTGCATCGACGAGACCGCCCACGACCAGCAGACGCTCAACACCCTCAAGCAGCTGTTCGACGGCGTCGTCGAGCTGCAGGAGCAGGCCGACCCGGTCGTCCACCTCGCGGACGCCTGAGCCGACCCCTTTTGCCGGTGGCGCCCGAAGCGCCGGCCATGCCCATCACCGACGACGACGGCCTGCGCGACCTGCTCGACGCCGACACCATCGCGGTCGTCGGCTGCTCGACGACCGCGGGGAAGGCCGCCCACGACGTGCCGAAGTATCTGCAGTCCCAGGGGTACCGAATCGTCCCGATCAACCCCTTCGCCGACGAGATCCTGGGGGAGCGAGCGTACGACTCGCTCGCGGACGTGGAGCCGGAGATCGATCTCGTCGACGTGTTCCGACCCAGCGAGGAGGCGCCGGGGATCGTCGAGAGCGTGATCGACCGCCACGAGGCCCGCGACGACGCCGGCGCCGTCTGGCTCCAGCTCGGGATCGCGAACGACGAGGCCGCCGAACTGGCCGAGGCCGCCGGCCTCGAGTTCGTA
Organism: Halolamina rubra; assembly: GCF_000739555.1. Taxonomy (GTDB): domain Archaea; phylum Halobacteriota; class Halobacteria; order Halobacteriales; family Haloferacaceae; genus Halolamina; species Halolamina rubra. The sequence continues at coordinate 8,382 of NZ_BBJN01000013.1, read as the reverse complement.
CAGGACCGCTGTCTCAAAGTCGAACACGACCGCCTGGTCGCGTCGGCCTGAGATCGACTGCGGTTCGGTTCTCACCCAGTCACGGCATCGGCTCCGAAACCGCGAACCGGAGGTCGCGGTCGCCCGCTCGCCGTGACTGGTCTCACTCTGCGTCGGCGATCGCGTCCTCGACGACCGTCCTCGCGGCTTCAGAGAGCGTCTCCACGTCCTCGCTCTCCGCGTATATCCGGAGGTACGGCTCCGTCCCGCTCGGCCGCACAAGCACCCACGAGGCGTCCGGCAGCTCCAGGCGGACGCCGTACTCGTCGTCGACGTTGGCCTCCGGGAACCGCTCCGGCAGCGTCTCGGCCAGTCGCGCCATCGCGTCGACCTTGGCGTCGTCCGCACAGGGGACGCTCACCTTCCGGTACGGTCGCTCCTGGATCGGCTCGCGGCGCTGTGCGAGCGGGATCTCGGCGACCAGCCGGGCCAGCACGGCCGCGGAGGCGACGCCGTCGATCCAGCCGCCGAAGCGCGTGTGGACGTGCTTCCACGGCTCGGCGGCGAACGCCACGTCGGCGCCGCCGGCGCGTGCGTCGGCGATGCCGTCGTGGAGGTAGCCCAGCGCGACGCGCTCGACGCGGCCGCCGGCGGCGCGGACGCGCTCGTCGATGCGCGCCGAGGCGTTCGGCGTCGTCACGACCGCCGGATCCTCGGAGTCCGCTGCGGCGACGTACTCCTCGGCCAGCATCGCGAGAACCGTGTCCTCGTGGACTACCTCGCCGTCGCCCGTGAGCACGACGATCCGGTCGGCGTCGCCGTCGTGGGCGATGCCGAGGTCGAACTCGCCGTCGCCCATGAACCGCATACAGTCCCCCAGCGTATCCTCGGTCGGCTTGCTCCCGCGGCCCGGGAAGTGGCCGTCGACGTTGCCGTTGAGCGTGACGACCTCCGCCCCGAGCTCGCGGAGCACCTGCGGCGTCGCCAGCGCCGCCATCCCGTTGCCGCAGTCGACGACGACCCGGAGCCCGTCGAGGTCGGCGCCGAACTGCCGGGCGAACGCGACGACTGCCTCGCGGTAGTCGTCGAGCACCGCTGCGCCCTCGCGGCTGCCCCACGCGTCCCAGTGGGTCGGCTCCGTGCCCGCCTCGATCCGGCCCTCGATACGGGCCTCGGCCTCGCCGCTGTACTCCACGCCGTCCTCGAACAGCTTGATGCCGTTGTCCGCCGGCGGGTTGTGGGAGGCCGTGAGCGCGACGCCGTAGCGACCCTGGCTGGCGTACGCTAGCGCTGGCGTCGGCGCCTGCCCGATCTCGACCACGTCCGCGCCGGCCGAGGCGAGCCCGGACGCCATCGCGTCGACCAGCGCCTGCCCCGTCTCGCGACCGTCGCGGGCGACGACGAACTCGACCGACTCGTCCGATCCCGCCCGTTCCAGCGCGTCCTCGGCCGCCGCCTGCCCCACGCGCAGGGCCAGCGACGGCGTCACCCGCTCGCGGGCGTCGCCGCGGATCCCCGCCGTTCCGAACAGTTCCATGGTCGGGCACTCGGCGTGGGGCTACTTTGCCTGCCCGGTTCCGGGCCGGGGCTCGACACCGAAGTTAAGTGTCGCTCAGCCGATCCACCGACCATGAGCGACGAGCACGTGCGGGCACACGTCCACGTCAGCGGAACGGTACAGGGCGTCGGCTACCGGGCCAACACCGAGGAGACCGCCACCCGCCGCGGGGTGGACGGGTGGGTCCGCAACCTGGACGACGGCCGCGTGGAGGCGGTGTTCGAGGGTGACCCGCGATCGGTGGAGTCGATGATCGGCTGGTGTCACACCGGGAGCCCGCGCGCCAGCGTCGACGGCGTCGCGGTGGCGTACGAGGAGCCACGGGAGCTCGACGGGTTCGAGGTGCGCTGGTGAGGGTGACAGACGCCGGCTCCCCCGCCGCGTTCGCCGCAGTCGGAACGACTTAGCCACGGGGGAGCGACGCTCACTGTGATGCGACACGCACGCTTCCGAGACCCCAGCGGCGCGGTACGAGACGGCGAGTGGCACGGCGACTCCGTCAGCTTCGCCGGCGAGGAGTACGACCTCGACGAGGTCGACCTGCTCGCCCCCAGCGAGCCGAGCAAGGTCGTCTGCGTCGGGCGCAACTACGTCGCCCACGCCGAGGAGCACGACGCCGACGTGCCGGACCGGCCGCTCCTGTTCCTGAAGGGGCCGAACACCGTCGCGGGCCACGGCGACACCGTGACGCTCCCCGCGGGGAAGGAGCGCGTCGAGTGGGAGGCCGAACTCGGCGTCGTCATCGGGAAGCAGGCCAAGCACGTCGACGCCGACGAGGCGATGGAGTACGTCGCGGGCTACACCTGCGTCGACGACGTGTCGAACCGCGACGACCAGCGCAGCGAGTCCCAGTGGGTCCGCGGCAAGGCGTTCGACGGCGCGGCGCCCATCGGCCCCTGCGTCGCCGACCCCGAGCACGTCCCCGACGACGCGACGATCCAGACCCGGGTGAACGGCGAGGTGAAGCAGGACGCCACCATCGACCAGATGGTGTTCGACGTGCCGGCGCTGATCGAGGAGGCGACCCAGTACATGACGCTCGAACCCGGCGACGTGATCGCCACCGGCACCCCCGAGGGCGTCGGCCCGTTCGAGGACGGCGACACGGTCGAGATCGAGGTCGAGGGCGTCGGCGTCCTCGAGCACGAGGTCACTCGGTGAGCGGGGATCCGGCGACCGACCCGAACGACGGTCCGGCGGGCGACGCAGACGGTGGGCGGACGGGCGGCGCGATCGTCCGCGTCTGGCACGGCTGGACGGAGCCCGAGGACGCCGACGAGTACGAACGGTTCCTCGTCGACCCCGACGACGGACTGCTGGAGAATCTCTCCGGCGACGGCTATCGCGGCTACGACCTGCTGCGCAGGGAGGCCGGCGACGAGGTCGAGTTCGTCACCCAGATCCGGTTTGCGGACTACGACGCCGTCGCCGCGTTCGCTGGCGAGAACTACGAGCGGGCGCACGTGCCCGAGGAAGCCCGCGAGCTACTCGCTCGCTGGGACGAGGCGGCGACACACTACGACCACCGCGCGAGCGAGCGCCGCTGAGTCGGCGGCGACGCCCGGCTCCGAGAACTACTTGCCGTACGTCAGCCGCTGCACGGCGGCGTTCAGGCGGCCGGTGACCTTCCCCATCCACGCGACCGGGGAGATCCGACGCATCGACGACTCGTCGACCTCGATGCGCTCCTCGCCGAACGGGTCACGCTTCGGCCCCTCGCCGTCGGCGTTGACGGCGTCGACGACGGTGGTCATCGAACAGCGCCCGCAAGCTTCCGTCGGCTGTTCGTCGCTCATGAGGGTGTGTTACGGGTCCACAGTGATAGATGTGCCGGCGCCGGCCACGCGACGGGTTTTTGCGCGACCGTGTGCCACAGTCGACCATGAGACGCCGAACCGCGACGGGCGACCGCGACCGGGATCTCGGGGGGCGCCGATGACCGAGGCCGACGCGCGGGACCCGGAGGAGCTCCCCCAGGAGGTCCGCGAGGAGGTGCCGACCTGGGACGACGAGTACTTCGACCGGGTGAGCGACCGGCTGATGTTCAGCTACGACCTCGAACGCGACTACCGCGTCGCGGGCGAGCCGTTCGACCTGTACGGCGAGTTCCGGGTACGCACCCAGAAGCAGTTCTTCCACCCCGCGCTGAGCTACGCCGACCACGACCGCGCGGAGTACCTGTTCGCCCGCCGGAGCGCCCGTCCGACCGTCGCCGACCTGGAGTCGCTGGTCGAGCTGGGCCACGAGCTCGCCGACGACTGGATCGTCCCGAGCGAGGAGCACTTCGGGACGGAGTTCACGTTCGTCGTCGTCGCCGACGAGCTCACCGACTCGGTCCGGGAGTTCGTCGAGGGGTTCCGCGAGCGGGAGCTACTGGCGTACGGCTACTACGGCCACTACGAGATCAACCTCGTCGTCGTCGCTCCCGAGAGCGAGACCGCTATCGCGAGCACCGAGGCCGACACCGCCGAGGCGTTCGCGCTCTGGGGCGACGTCGAGCGCCCGAGCGAGAGCTTCCTCTCGCGGTTCGCCAAGCGGTTCTGGACGTAGCTGTCGCTGGCTCGTTTCTGCGGAGGGAAGGTAATGGGGACCGTGACGGTGCGGCCACGCGTCGTGGCCGACCGGCGTCGCAGCGTCCGTCGCCGCCGAGACCGCGTGTCGGCGGCGGTCAGTCGTCGCGCGATCCGGAGTGACGATCAGCCGTCACTCGGTCCGACAGGGTGACGATGCCGATCAGTCGTCACTCGGTTCCGGCGTCGCACCGCTGCCGCCGCGGACGTTGCTGATGTTGTCGTAGCCGATCTTGACCAGCGAGAGCGCCAGGTACATCAGCACCAGCGCCAGCACGATCCGGACCGACGCGGAGATCTGGGCACCGAGCCCGCTCGCGCCGCCCATGATCAGCTGGTCGTACAGCTGCTCTTTGAACGCGACCCAAGAGATGCCGAGGATGGTGATGGACACCATCAGCACCATCGGGACGCCGGTGGAGACCAGCTGTTTGGACTCGTCCCAGTTGGCGAGCCAGACGGTCGCGGTCAGCAGCGCCAGCGCGGCCAGCAGCTGGTTCGCGCCGCCGAACAGCGTCCACAGCGTCGCCCACTCGCCCGAGATGACCAGCACGTAGCCGAGGCCACACTGGATGATCGGGTTCGTGTACCGACCGCGGGCGAAGGAGTCGAGATCGCCGGAGAGCCCGGTGTCCGTACCGCTGCCGGGCGTGCCGATGATCTCCTCCATCATGTACCGACCGAGTCGGGCGGCCGTGTCAGTCGACGTGAGCAGGAAGCTCACGAGCACGAGCGCCATGAACGGCGCGCCGAAGCTGGCGGGGATCCCCAGACTGGTGAGGATGATCCCGCCGCCGCTCGCGAAGTTCGGCAGCGCCCCGCCGATGCCACCGCCGGCTGCCGCTTCGGCGCCGCCGGCGACCGCGAGCGTCGAGAGCGCGACCGCGGCGAGCAGCCCCTCGCCGAGCATCCCGCCGTAGCCGATCAGGCGGGCGTCGCTCTCCTTGTTGAGCTGTTTGGCTGTCGTCCCGGAGGAGACCAGCGAGTGGAACCCGCTGATCGTCCCGCAGGCGATCGTCACGAACAGCATCGGGAACAGTGGGAACGGCGAGACCGCTGGCACGCCGAGGAACCCTTCGAACGCGGCGATGCTGTCGGCGACCACCAGCGGCTGGCTGGCCGTGCCGAGCAGCGTGCCGGCGATGATCGCGATCAGCGCGCCGCCGACCCCCGCGTACAGGAGGAACGACGACAGGTAGTCACGCGGCTGGAGCAGCGTCCACACGGGGAGCGCGCTCGCGACCGCCGCGTAGATCAGGATCGTCGGCACCCAGGCCGCGACGTTCGGGGTCAGGATCGCGCTGGCCTCGAGCGTCGCGCCGGGGAGCCACGCCCCGTTGCCGAGGAAGCCGAGCAGGACGATCGTCCCCTCGGGGTAGGCGCCGGCCTCGACGGCCGGGAACAGCGCGATGGGGTTGTTGATACCGAACCAGACGCCCGCGAACACGCCCGCGACGAACACGACCGTCCCGGGGATGAACGGACCGTCGAGTTGGTACAGGTAGAACCCGAACACCACGGCGAGCGCGATGTACACGAAGCTCGCGGTGGCCGCCGAGGGGAACGCGTTCAGCACGATCCCGACGACGAGCGCGAACACCGCGACGACGAGGATGATGGTGAGGAACGCGAACCACAGCAGCAGGTTCTTCCCGCGTTCACCCACGTACTCGCCGATGATGTAGCCGATCGACTTCCCCTCGTGCCGCATCGATCCGGACAGCGAGACGAAGTCGTGGACGGCGCCCATCAGGGGGTTCCCGATGGCCACCCACGCGAGCGCGGGGACCCAGCCCCAGATGGCGCCGGCCGTGATCGGACCGACGATCGGCGCGCCGCCCGCGATGCTCGAGAAGTGGTGCCCGAGCAGCACTGGTTTCTTCGATGGAACGTACTCCTGCCCGTCTTCGTACTTGTGGGCCGGTGTCTCACGCGAGTCGTCGAGGTCGACGAACTGCGAGAGGTACTTCGAGTACCCGACGTACCCGACGGAGAACGTGATCAACACCGCCGCCACGATCCAAATTACCTGAGTCATTGTGTCACGTACCTTCGTGATAGAGATTGGTGTGCAGGACTTAAGCGTTGGCCAATCGTTACGGGTGGACCGGTCGATGTGAAAAAGATACGGCGCTCAGCGGCCACCGATCAGACGAACGTCGGCTCCTCGACGCCGACGGACACGTCGAGTTCGGCGGCCACGTCGGCCAGGAGATCCCCCCGGATCTCCCGGGTACGGGTCTCGATCTCCGCCAGCAGCGGCGGGGCGAGCGAGTCGCGGACCTGATCCAGCCGGTCGGTCTCCGTCTCGATCCGGTCGCGGAGGTAGCGCGCGCCGCGGCCGTTCTCGTCGTCGTCGGGCGCGGGCGTGAGCTTGTTCGCGATCAGCCCGTCGACGCCGAGCCCCTCGGCGTCCATGTCGTCGATGGCGCGCGCGGTCTCGTTGACGGAGAGCTGGTCGGGGTTCAACACGAGGAAGAACGCCGCGTCGTTCCGGAGCGCGCCGCCCGCGAACTCGAAGAACTCCTTGCGGTCCTGCAGCCGTTCGAGCACGGGGTCGCCCTCCATCACCCGCCGGGGCTCGTTCTGCCCGATGGCGGCCTTCTCGAACAGGTCGATGCTCTGGCGGCGCTTGTACATCAGGCGGTCGACCCAGTCCTCGAGGAACTCCGGGAGCCCGAGCAGGCGCAGCGTCGACCCCGTGGGCGCGGTGTCGAACACCACGCGGTCGTACGGGTCGCTCTCCTTCATCACGTCGACGAAGCGGTCGAACAGCGCCGACTCGTAGGCCCCCGGCGTCTGGTGGGCCATCTCGAGCTGTTTGTTGATCTCGTTGACCATCGACGCCGACACCTGGTCGGAGAGCCGGTTGCGGATCTCGTCGAGGTGGGCGGTCACCTCCTCGTCGGGGTCGATCTCCAGCGCGTCGAGCCCGTCGACGCCCTCGACGGGCTCGGGGGCGTCGCCGAACTCCTGGTCGAACACGTCTGAGACGGAGTGGGCTGGGTCGGTCGAGACCACGAGCGTGTCGACGCCCGCGTCGGCGCACTTGCGGGCGTACGCACACGAGACGGTGGTCTTGCCGACGCCGCCCTTCCCGCCGAAGAACACGAACGGCTCCATCAGAAGTGGTACTGCTGGCCCTTGCGCTCGATCATCGTGTCCCGGTCCCAGAGTCGCCGCTCCCACGCCTCGAACTCGTCTTCGAGGTAGGGGAGGATCTCGGCGGTGTAGTACGACACCGGCGAGGGGATGCCGAAGGCGTCCGGGAAGCAGGCGAGCATGAACGCGTCCTCCAGGTCCTCGGCCTCCTTCTCGATCTTCTCGTAGGCCGGGTGGCTGATCATCCCGTGGTACAGCCCCCTGAGCCACTCCTCGAGGCTGTCGAGGTAGGCGTCGATCCGTTCGGAGAGATCCATCGTGCCGATGGTACGAGTTCACGCGGTAAAAGCTGTCGTCGGCGCGGCTGCGGGGTCGGCCGCCGGCGGCGCCAGCCGCTGCCGGGAGGTTGAAAAGCGAGTGGCACCCACCCACACGCATGAACGATCGCATCCCGGTCACGGTGCTCTCGGGGAGCCTCGGCGCCGGGAAGACCACGCTGCTGAACCACCTGTTGCAGAACGCCGGCGACCGCGACATCGCCGTCCTCGTCAACGACATGGGCGACGTGAACGTCGACGCCGAGCTCGTCGCCGAGGGGTCCGAAACCGACGTGACCGGCGGCGTCGAGGAGCTTTCGAACGGCTGCATCTGCTGTGAGCTCCAGGACGACCTCGAGACCGCCGTGGTCCGGCTCGCCCGCGAGCGCGAGTTCGACCACCTCGTGGTGGAGTCCTCGGGCATCTCCGAACCAGCGCCGGTCGCGCGGCTGTTCACGACCGAGTCCGCCGCCGCAGCCCGGTATCGCGTCAACGGGCTGGTGACCGTCGTCGACGCCCGGCTGTTCGTCGACACGTTCGGCGGCGACGGCACGCCCGAGCGGACGGCCGCCGAGGAGGACGACCGCCCGCTGTCGGACCTGCTGGTCGAGCAGATCGAGGTGTCGAACGCGGTCGTGCTGAACAAATCCGACCTCTGCACCGACGACGAACTCGACGAGGCCGAGGCGCTCGTCGCGGCGCTCCAGCCCGACGCCGACACCGTCCGCACCTCCTTCTCCGAGGTCGACCCGGGGTGGCTGCTCGACACCGAACGGTTCGAGGAGGGCGAGGTCAGCGACCTCCCGGGCTGGAAGCGGGCGCTGGCGGACGCGGGCCACGGGCACGGCGACCACGG
>NZ_BBJN01000014.1 GCF_000739555.1 Halolamina rubra | reverse complement strand
CCGACCCGCTCGAGCAGTTCGACCGCGCGCTCGTGGCTCTCGTCGCTCACGTACTCCCGGGTGGGGATCGCGGCGTCGACGAGCAGCCGACCCAGCCCGTACCCCTGCGTCCGCGAGCGCGTGCGCCGCGGGTTCGCGCGGGCGCGGCGCTGCACCTCGACGGCCTCGGCGATCTGCTCGCCGACGGTGATCGAGGGGTTGAGGCTGCTCATCGGGTCCTGGAAGATCGTCGCGAACGCGGGGCCGCGGAGCCACCGGCGGGTGGCCTCCGGCAGCTGGCGCACGTCGACGTAGTCGCCGTCGACGGCCTCGGGGTGGGAGTCGCGGTGCTCCTCGGCGAGGTCGGCGTCGCGGTACCACACCTCGCCCTCGACGATGCGCCCCGGCGTCTCCACCAGGTCGATCAGCGAGAGCGCGGTGACAGATTTCCCGGAGCCGGACTCGCCGACGATGCCGAACACCTCGCCGTCGCGCACGTCGAAGTCGACGTGCTCCACCGCGTTGACCTGCCCCTCCTCCGTGAAGAAGCGGGTCGTCAGGTTCCGCACCTTGAGGATCTCGTCGGCCATCTCAGACACCCCCCTCCCCCTCGATACCGGGGTCCAAGGCGTCCCTGAGCCAGTCGCCGACGAGGTTGACGCCGATCACCGCCAGCACGATCGCGAGCCCCGGCACGGTGGCGATCCACCACGCCGTCGAGAGGTAGCCGCGACCCTGCGAGATGTCGAAGCCCCAGGACAGCGTCGTCCCGGAGAACCCGAGGAATGAGAGCGACGACTCGAGCAGGATGATCGCGGCGACCTGGATCGTCGCGAGCACCAGGATCGGCGTCGTCGCGTTGGGGAGCACGTGGCGCCCGATGATCCGGGCGTCGCTGGCGCCCAGCGCGCGGGCGGCCTTCACGTACTCCTCCTCGCGGATCGACAGCGCTTCGCCGCGGGCGATCCGGGCGAACCAGACCCAGTTCACCAGCCGACGACGACGATCACCGTCCCCGGGAGCACGAAGGAGTCGGGCATCCCGGTCGGCAAGCCCAGGGCTTGCCGGACGGGGTCAACCAGCCCCAACACCACGAACGGATCGGGAACGTCGACGGCCGCCCGGCCCCAGAGCCCGATCAGCGCGATCGCCAACACGAGCGAGGGGAACGCGAGCGACACGTCAGCGAAGCGCATCAGCGCGTCGTCGACCCGCCCGCGGTAGAACCCCGCGACGAGCCCGACTGTCACCCCCAGTAACGCGGCGAGCACGGTGCCCAACACGCCGACCATCATCGACGTCCGGGCGCCGTACACCGCCCGGGAGTACACGTCCTGGCCGAGCGAGTTCGTGCCGAGCGGGTGGCTCGCGGTGGCGTTGACGTACACCGTCTCGTTGGTCACCTCGAGCGAGCCGTTGACCATCTCGGAGGTGGTCTCCTGGGTGGTCCGGCTGAACCCCATCGGCGGGAGGTTGTTCTCGTCGAGGTTCTGGTTGGTCGGGTTGTGCAGCGCGATGAACGGGGCGAAGGCCGCGACCACGATCATCGCGAGCACGAGCACGATACCGATCTTCGCGAGCGCGCTGGAGCGGAGCTCCTTCCGGAGGTTTCTGAGCGTACGTGGAGAGATCATTCAGCGACCACCTGTGGGTCGAGATACGCGTAGACGGCGTCGACGACCAGGTTCACGATGACGAACCCGGTACCGATCACGACCAGCGTCGCCTGCAGGATCGGCCAGTCGCGGGCGTTGATGGCGTTGATCAGCGTCGTCCCGAGCCCGGGCCACGAGAACACCGACTCCGTGATGACCGCGCCGCCGATCAGCGTCCCCAGCTGCAGGCCGAGGACGGTGATCACGGGGATCAGCGTGTTCCGCAGCGCGTGCTTGTAGCGGACGAGCGACTCGGGCAGCCCCTTCGCCCGGGTCGCCCGGACGTAGGACTGCCCCAGCTCCTCGAGCATCCCCGAGCGCGTGAGCCGGGTGATCAGCGCCGTGAAGTACGTCCCCAGCGTCACCGCGGGGAGCGTGATGTACCGCAGCCACTGGAACATGGCGTCGGCGCCGGCGGCGAGCCCCTGGTTCACGGCGATCTCGAACGCCTGGACGAAGCCGAAGGCGCGGCCGCTGGTCGGGAAGATCCCGAACTGCACCGACAGCAGCAGGATCAGCATGATCCCCAGCCAGAAGTTCGGCGTGGAGATCCCCACCAGCGAGAACGTCGTCGCCGCGTAGTCCGCGGGCTGGTGGCGCCGGGTCGCGCTGATCACGCCCAGCGGGATCGACAGCCCGATGGCGATGATGCTGCTGGCGACAGCGAGTTCGATCGTCGCCGGCAGCTTCGAGAACACCATCTGGCTGGCCTCGATCCCGGAGATGTAGGAGTACCCCATGTCGCCGTTGAGCAGCTCCCAGAGGTAGTCGAGATACTGGACGTACAGCGGCTCGTCCAGCCCCAGTTCCTCGGCGATCCGTTGGCGAAGCTCGGGGCTGGCGTCCAGCGGCGCCACGGCGTCCACGGCGCTGCCTGGTGTGATGAACCGGAGCATGAACACGATGGTGACCACGCCCCAGACCACCACGATTCCCTGAAGCCCCCGCTTCAGCAGGAACCGTCCGTACGACATCTATTCTTCGCTGGGCAGGCTCTGTGCCTCCTCGATGAGTCGGTCGAACTCGTCGTTGGACCAGCTCGTGAGGTTCCCGTCGCTGGTGAGCAGCGGGATGAGCGTCTGGCTCGCGTCGAAGGTGGTGTTCCCCCAACCGAGCAGGTACCAGTGCGGGCTGGTCTCGATGTTGCCGTCGACGACCTCGCTGGCGAGCGCCTGGAAGTCACGCTGGTTGACGCTCGCGGTGACGTTCTCGAGCTCGTCGAGGTAGCCCGCGACCGCCTGGGCGATCTCCACGTCGTTGAGGTAGCGACCCACCGGGGTGTGGAGTTCGACCTCTACGCCCGCGTAGCCGGACTCCTCGACCAGCGCCTCGGCCTGCTCGGGGTCGTGCGGGTACGGGTCGAGATCCTCGTTGTAGCCGAAGTAGCCGTCGAGCGTCGGCTGGGCGGTCTGGTCGCCGAACGTGCTCAGCACGTTCTGGATGATGCTCTCGAGGTCGATCGCGTAGTTGACCGCCTGGCGGAACTCGGGGGAGTCGAACGGCTCCACGTCGTAGCGCATCGCGTTGAAGATGACCCGCGTCGACGGCGCCGCCGCGATGCTGCTGCCGTCGTTCTCCTCGACCCGGCTCACTTCCTGGGGCGGCACGTTGACGATGATGTCCGACTCGTCGGAGAGCAGCGAGTTCACGCGCGTGCTGGACTCGCTGGCGGACTCGATCGTGAGGCTGCTGATCTCCGCGGCCTCCTTCCAGTAGTTGTCGTTGCGGTTGAACACGACCTGGACGCCCTGCTCGTACGTCTCCAGCACGAACGGACCGGTTCCGTCGATGTTCTGGTTGATGTAGGAGTTCTCGTTGGACTGGACCCACGACTTGTTCATGATGGGCCCGTAGCTCGCGAACAGCGAGAACACGATTGGGTTGAGCCCGTCGCTCATCACGTCGACCGCGCGCTCGCCGTCGACGACCTCCGCGCCGGTGACGCCCGCCAGCTGGTCCTGCTGGGGGCTGGCGATCCCGGTCTCGGGGTCCACGATCCGGTTGATCGAGTACGCCACGTCCTCGGGGGTGAGGTTGTCACCGGAGTGGAACGAGACGCCGTCGCGGATGTGGAACCGCACGCGACCGTCCTCCTGCCGGCTGTAGTCGTCGGCCAGCGAGTCGAGGATACCGCCCTCGCGGTCGCGGTCGAGCAGCTTTTCGTACGCCTGCATCACGATGTTGTCCGTCGGCGTCGCGCGGTGGTCCTGCGGGTCGAGCCCGCTGTCCATCTGGGACTGGTTGATCACCACGTCGTCCCCGCTGTCGGTCGCGGGCGAGATGGCGTAGGCGTCGATGAACTCGTCGGCCCGTGCCTCCCACTCGATGTCGTCGCTCTTGCCGTAGACGGAGTACTGGCGGTTGAGGAACACCCACGGCGCCTGCTCGTGGGCGACCCGGTTCGCGCGCTGGAGGTAGCCGTCGCGGGTCTCCGGCTCCGGACGCTCCGTCGGCGTGTCGTCGCCGGCGGGCGTGTCGGTCGGCTCGTCCGTGCCGTCGCCGCTGGGCTCGGTTTCGGTGTCCGTGCCGCCGTTGCCGCCACAGCCGGCGACGGCCGTCGCCGTGGCTGCGCCCGCGAAGCCGAGGAACTTCCGTCGACTCACGTCCGGACTGTCTTTGTCAGACATAGACAGTCGGTCGAGGCGGATTAACTTATACCCTGCGCCGCGGGCGCACATCTCACCCCTTTCGCTTCGGGTGAATACATCAGAAACCGAAGAACAGCGGCCGGAAAACTACGGGGGTAATCGGTAATAAACGACCCTTCAGTGGCCGGGATTGCCGGTTTCCCGGGCCCCCGGCTTACTCGCCCTGGGCGTCGACGGCCGCGACGCCGGCGAGGTTGACGATGTCCTTCACCTCGTCGCCGCGCTGCATCACGTGGACGGGCTTGTCCATCCCCACGAGCATCGGGCCGATCGCCTCGGCGCCGCCGAGGCGCTGGAGCAGCTTGTACGCGATGTTGCCGGCCTCGAGGTTCGGGAACACCAGCACGTTCGCGGGCTCGTCCAGCGCCGAGAACTCGTAGGTGTCTGTCAAGATGTCCTCGACGACCGCGGTGTCGGCCTGCATCTCCCCGTCGACGGGGAAGTCGGCCTCGGGGTCCGCACGCAGGGCCGCGGCGGCGTCGCGGGGTTTGGCGGTCCCCTCGTTCTCCACCGAGCCGAAGTTGGAGTACGACAGCAGCGCCGCACGCGGCTCGACGTTGAAGCTCCGGGCGAGTTCGGCGGTGTGTTTGGTGATCTCCTCCAGCACCGCCTCGCTGGGGTCCTGGTTCACCGTGGCGTCCGCGACGAACACGACGCGGTTCTTGAACGTCAGCATGTACACGCCCGCGGCGTACTCGGCGTCCTCGGCGGTGCCGATCACCTCGAGCGGCGGCCGGAGCGCCGACGGGTAGTGGTGGGTCAGCCCCGTCAGCAGCGCGTCGGCGTCGCCGGTCTCGACCATCGCGCTCCCGAGGTAGTTGGTGTCACGTCGGACGAGTTCGGTCGCCTCGCTCCGGGTGACGCCCTTGCGCTGGCGGAGCTCGTACAGTCGCTCGGCGTACGCCTCGGTGTCGTCGACGCGCGGGTCGACGATCTCCGGGGTGAAGTCGAGGCCGAGGTCGGCGGCGATCCCCTCGATCTCGTCGCTGTTACCCAGCAGCACGGGGTCGCCGATCCCCTGCTCCTGGATCTGGGCGGCGGCGCGGACCATCTTCTCGTCGGTCCCCTCCGCCAGTGCGATGCGCTGGTCGGTGTTCTTCGCCTTGTTGAGCACGACCCGCATCATCTCGCGGGACTTGCCCAGCCGCGCCTCGAGCTTCTCGGAGTAGGCGTCGATGTCGATCTCGGTGCGGGCGACGCCCTCCTCCATCGCCGCCTCGGCGACGGCCGGCGCGACCTCGAACAGCACGCGCGGGTCGACCGGCTTCGGGATGACGTACTCCGGCCCGTACTGGAGCGGCTGGTCGCCGTAGGCTTTCACGACGGCGTCGGGCACGTCCTTCCGGGCGAGCTCCGCCAGCGCCTCCGCGGCGGCCATCTTCATGTTCTCGGTGATGCTCGTCGCGCGCACGTCGAGCGCGCCGCGGAACAGGAACGGGAACCCGAGCACGTTGTTCACCTGGTTCGGGTAGTCCGAGCGCCCGGTGGCCATGATCACCGTGTCGTCGCGGGCCGCGCGGGCCGCCTCGTAGCCGATCTCGGGCTCGGGGTTGGCCATCGCGAAGACGATGGGGTCCTCGGCCATCGACGCCACCATGTCGGGGGAGACGATGCCGCCGACGGAGAGCCCGACGAACATGTCGGCGCCGTCCATCGCGTCCGCCAGGTCGCCCTCCGGCAGGTCGCGGGCGAACTCCTTCTTGTACTCGTTCACGTCGCCGTTCGCGGCACGCTGCTCGGTGATGATCCCCGAGGAGTCACACATCGTGATGTTGTCGGGGTCGGCGCCGAGCTCGACGTAGAACTTCGCGGTCGCGATCGCCGACGCGCCGGCGCCGGAGAACGTGATCTCCATCTCGGAGATGTCCTTGTCGAGCACGTCGACCGCGTTGAGCAGGCCCGCGCCGCTGATGATCGCGGTGCCGTGCTGGTCGTCGTGGAACACGGGGATGTCCATCGACTCCCGGAGGCGCTGCTCGATCTCGAAGCACTCGGGGCCGGCGATGTCCTCGAGGTTGATCCCGCCGAACGTCGGCTCCATCGCCTCGACCGACTGGCAGAACGCGTCCACGTCGGTCTCGTCGAGCTCGATGTCGAACACGTCGATGTCGGCGAAGCGCTTGAACAGCACCCCCTTCCCCTCCATCACTGGTTTCGAGGCCTGGGCGCCGATGTCGCCGAGGCCGAGCACGGCCGTCCCGTTGGAGACGACGCCCACCATGTTCCCCTTCGCGGTGTACTCGTAGGCGCGCTCCTCGTCGGCGTCGATGTCGCGACACGGCGCCGCGACGCCGGGCGAGTACGCCAGCGAGAGGTCGCGCTGGGTGTTCGTCGGCTTCGTCGTCGATATCTCGATCTTGCCGGGCGGATCGGACCGGTGATACTCCCGGGCGTCGTCGTCGAGTCCCATACGCTCGGGGTCAATCGGGGGCGCCAAAAATCTATCCACCCGCGTCGTAACCTCGTTCGACACCTGTCGAACAACTCGCAGGTTCCTCGCAGACGGCGTCGGTGCGGTCGTCGCCGACTCGCGCGCCGGATCGCCGCGGCGACGAGCCCCCGACTCAGGGTGCGTACGGCGCGTGTCGCTCCAGCGTCAGGTCGTACCCCACGGCGTCCGCGTCGAACGTCGGCCAGTTCGGCGTCGCGGTCAGACACTCGAACCCCGCCCCGTCGGCCTCGAGGAGGTACGTGTCCTCGCTGCGCGCGCCGCCGACGACGGGGTTGTACGCGTACCCCATCGGCGCCGGCACGTCCGCGGTCGCGTCCGGCGCCGCCAGCCACTCCCGCCGGGCGAACCCCGCGGCGCCGCCCTGCTCGCCAGCCTCGGCCGCGTCCGGGAAGCCGACCTCCTCGTACGCCGTCCGGATCGCCTCGAACACGTCGCTCGCGTCGCCGCCGGCGTCGGCGGCCTCGCGGGTCGCCGCCAGCGCGGTGGCTTCGACCCGGGCCGCGGCGCGGAACTCGGCCTCGAAGCGCTCGGGCGGGTCGAACGCGACGGTCCGGGTGAGCGAGGCGTGCAGCCCGCGGCGCTCCGTGGTGACGGTGATCACCGCGTACTCGCCGAGCTCGTCGGCGCCCGCCGGGGGCGAGCGGTACGCCTCGGCGCGCTCGCTGCCGGCGACGCGGACGACCGGCGCCGACATTTCGCCGGAGGAGAGTGCGATGCGCAGCGCCGACGCAGCCTCGTACTCGGCGTCGTCGGCCTCGAGCTCGCGGCAGACGCGCTCGACGGCCGCGGCCGTCTCCTCGGCCAGCGCGCGGTAGCGTTCCACGTCGTCCCCGGCGAGCGGCTGCCGGAGCGGGCCGGCGTCGACGCGCTCCAGCCCGGGCGCGTCGAAGTCCGCGAGCCCGGCGCCGTCCGTCTCGGCGGCGACGGCCCCGCCCAGCGACTCGTGCCACGGGATCGTCTCGACGGCGAACGCGTCGGGGAGCTCCTCGGCGGCGATGCGGTCGGCCTCGCCCGCGAGCGCGACGGCGCGGAACGAGGGCGAGCGGTCGGGGGCGTAGCCCGCGGCGGCGACGCCGGGGTCGTCGGTCGCGCTCCCGGCGTTGTCGCCGCCGGTGAGCCACGCGAACGCGTTCGGGCGAGCGAACCAGACGGCGTCGGCGTCAGTCCCCGCCAGATACGCGTCGAGGCGATCGGCGCGGGCGTCGAGATCGACCATACCCGCGCTGGCGTCGCCGCCGACTTCAACGCGCCGCTCCGTGCCTCGCGCGCGAGCGCGCCTGTAACGGAACGTCCAAGTGGACTCGTGCCCGAGTTCCGGCCAATGAAGCGCCCCAGCTACCGACGGTTCGCCCTGTTCACCACGGCCCTGACCGGGGTCCTCGTCGCGCTCGGCGTGTACACCGCGGCGACGGGCGCGGGGCTCGCCTGCTCCCAGCAGTGGCCGCTGTGTGACGGCGGCGTGCTGCCGCAGACGATCCCGAGCTTCATCGAGTGGTTCCACCGCCTCGTGGCGATGATCACCGGGTTCGTGATCGTCGGCGTCGTCGCCGCCGCCTGGCGCGGCGATCAGGACCGGCAGACCGCGCTGTTCGCGACGGCGGCGCTCGTCCTGCTGCCGTTCCAGATCTCCATCGGCGCGATCACGGTGACGCTCAACGGCGCGATCCCGTGGGGGTACTCGGTGCCGACCCACGCCGCCCACCTGCTGTTCGCGCTGTCGATCTTCACCGCGCTGACGCTGACGACGATCTCGGCGATGCGCGGCCACTACCGTCGCTCGGCCCACGAGCGGAGCCGCCTCGCCGTCGGCGCGGCGCTCACCCTGATCGTCGCGAACTTCCTCGTCAGCCGCGTGAGCCCGGTGTTCGACTACGGCCCGGCCGCCCAGGGCGCGTTCGCGCTGACCGCGCTCGCGGCGTTCGCCGCGCTGGTCGCCGCCGCGGTGTGGCTGCCCGGCACCGACCTGGCGCGCTACCGCCCCGGCGTCGTCGTCGCCGGCGCCGCCGTGTTCCTCGTGACGCTGCTCGGCCGGGATCTGGTGGTGTACACCGACGAGGCCCGGCTCGTCAACGGGCTGCTCTACCTCGTCGGCTTCGCCGCCGCGGCCGTCGTCGCCTACGCGGCCCGCGGCGGGGCGAACGAGGAGCGCCCCTCCCCGGCGTAGCGAGCTGTCAATCGGTCCAAACGTTCTTCCCCCCGCCCCCGTAGCTACCGGCCATGCGCCGGTCCCGCCGCGCCGTGCTCGCCAGCCTCCCGGTCGCCCTGGCCGGCTGTGGGCAGGCGTTCCGCGAGAACAGCGTCCCGGGCGGACTCTCGCTCCGGAACCGTCGGGGCGACGCCGTCACCGTCTCGGTCCGGGCAGCGAAGGTGCCCGATCCGGACGCCGAGGGCCCGATCGCCACGCCCGCGACGCCGACGGACGAGTCGCTTACCGATCCGGACGTGACCGGGGAGTACCGCGTTTCGCCCGGCGACGACCGCGCCGTCGCGAAGTTCTTCCCCTCGCCCGGCCGGTGGGCGTTCGAGGCGGTCGTCGACGCCGACGGCGACCGGAGCCGGATCGAACTCCACGCCGCGTTCCCGGGCCCGACGGGTGCGGACACGATGCTGGTCACCGTCCGTGATTGGGGCGTGACCGCGCGGGCGACGACCGTCGACGACTGAGAAGGGTTAGACGAAGTCCGAGAGCCCGGCCTGGGAGTCGTCCGCCTCCTCCTCCTCCTCGGGCGCTGCCCCTTCGGCGGCCTCAGCGTCGGCGCCCGCTTCCGCGTCCGTCGCGTCGGCGTCGGCGTCGCCCGCCGGCGCGTCGTCGTCGCGCTCGGGGAGGTCGCCGGCGAAGGCGCCGCCGGCGTGCTCCTCGAGTTCCGCCTCCCGGAGCTCCTGAGCGTCCTCGACGATCCCCTGCACCTTGTTGGTCGACTCGCCGCTGCCCGAGACGGCCGCGAGCTCCTCCTCGTCGAACTCGAAGTACGCCGTCACGGCGACGGTGAGCTCGCGGGGCTTGCAGTGGTGGATCATCGCCGAGAGGAACGGGAGCACCTCCCGGCGGGCGGTCTCGATGCTCAGCCCGCCCGAGACGGCGATCTTCCGGCAGATCTCGTCGATCGTGGCGTCCGAGGATGGCCACATCTGCGGGCGGCCGCCGTACTGGGTCCAGCCGCCGGAGGTGCCGTCGCGGGAGGCGGCGACGCCAGCGGCGACGTTGTCGGTGACGTAGCGCCAGTAGGAGTACTCCTGTGTCGCCTGCACGCGGCCGAGCCAGCGGTCGGCGTTGGCGATGAACTCGTAGGCCCGGACGGTCTCCTGGGGGTCGTACACCTTCATCACCTTGTCCTCGACCCACGCCGTGAGGTCGTCCGGCGTCTCGTCGGCGTCGTAGGCGACGTGCAGCGCGTCCTGCGCGCTCTCCTCCTCCTTCAGGATCGCGTCGAGGACGGTGAAGATGTCCGCCGTCGTGTCGCGGTCGCCGGTGACCACGTCCTCGACGGTGAGGTGCTCCTTCCCCTCGGCGGTCGCCTGCAGGTCCTTCACCGCGCCCCGGAGGTCGCCGGAGTTGGCGTCGGCGATGCGCTGGAGCGCGTCGGAATCGAACTCGATCTCCTCCTTCCGGCAGATGTCCCTGAGGACGGGGACGATCGAGCGCGCGGACACGTCCCGGAACTCGATCTCCTGGCAGGCGTTCCGGAGCCCGCGGCTCATCTCGTAGAACTCGTTGGCGATGAGGACGATCGGCTGGTTCGCCTCCTTCACCAGCTCCGTGATCGCTCCCGCGCCGCCGCGGTCGTAGTTGCCGTGGATGTTGTCGGCCTCGTCGACGATGACGAGCTGGCGCCCGCCCTCGTCGGTCGCGTCGCCGCCGAGGGTCTCGTTGCGCGCCGCGCGACCGGCGAAGCGCTCGATCTTGTCGGCGGTGCGCTGGTCGGACGCGTTGAGCTCGACCGTCTCCCAGCCCATGTCGGCGGCGAGCGCGTGGGCCGCCGAGGTCTTGCCGACGCCGGGGCTGCCGTGGAGGATCACCGCCTCCCGGTGGTCGCCCCACGTCCGCCCCCACTCCTCGAAGGCGTCGCGGGCCTTGTCGTTCCCCCGGACCGCCGAGAGCGTGTCGGGCCGGTAGGACTCGGTCCAGTCAGCCATTACCGACACCAGGGCGCTGTGGCGTTTAGTGGTTCCGGAGCGTGGGTGTTCGGAGTCGGTCGGAGTGGGTGATAGCTTCCGCGACGACCACTGCCTGCACGGCGGTAACAGCGGCGGCATCTCGTTCGTAGACCACTTGCGACCGCACCGCCACGCACAGCCCACACCCTCCCCAGCCGATTCGCTCCTTCACTCCGTTCAGTCGCTCATCCCTCGCGCTGCGCGGCGTCACGAGGACGCCACGGATTCGCGCCGCTACCAACCAGGGTTACGGCTCGTCCACGTTCCGCGTCAGCGCGTACAGCACGAACGAGGAGAGCCAGTGCGATCCGGCATAGTCGTCGGTGAACGCACCGTCGAGGCCGGCGTCGAGGTGGCGTTCGGCGCTCGCGTTGAGCAGGTCCGCAGTCTCCCCGTCGACGGCCGCTGCTACCTCGTCCAGCCCCCACGCCTTCGCCAGGTTCAGCCCGACGAGGTGGAGCGCGACGCCGCCGTCGCCGTCGGCGCCCGCGTCGACGGGATCGAGGAACGCCTCGTTCCGCGAGTCGGTCAGGTCCGGGAGGAATCCGTCGAGCCACTCCGCGTACTCTCCCTCGGCCAGCACGCGCTGCATCAGGTTCGCCTCGGCCAGCGTCGGCGAGAGGAAGTCCCAGCCCAGCGGCTCGTACGCGACCGGCGCGTCAACGTCGTCCACGTAGAACCGCCTCGCAGTCCCGGCGGCCTCCTCGCGGAGGTCCTCGTCGCCGACCGTACTCGCGTACTCCAGCACCGCCGAGAGCGCGAACGCGCTGTTGCCGTGGGTGCCGACCCGGAACGGACGAGACTGAGTGAGGAACGCCTCGCTCGTGCGGTCGCGGATCCACTGCTCCAGCGGCGCGAGCACCTCGGCCCAGCGGTCGGCGCGCGGGTCGTCCCAGCGGTGGAGTTCGGCGGCGAGGCGCAGCAGCCACGCCCAGCCGTAGGGCTGCTCGAAGCCCGGGTTGTCCACGAAGTACGTCACCTCCCCGTCGACGTTCTCCGGCGTCAGTCGGGCGTCGACGCTGTCGACGATCGCTGCCTCGTCGGGGTGGTCGTCGAACAGTCGGAGCTGGCGGATCAGCGCCCAGTGGCTGTGGACCGCGGAGTGCCAGTCGTAGCAGCCGAAGAAGACTGGATGGTTCTCCCGGGGTCGGACGGTGTCGTCGGGGCCGTCCACGGCGCCGCCGTGGTGGGGGTACGCCTGCTCGATGGCCTCGAGTGGGTGGTGGGCGAGCCTGCGGAGGGCGTCGTCGTCGAGGCTGGTGACCGTGCCGGCCAGGGCCCGGTCGGCGTCGATCGCGAGTGCGTCGGGCGTCTCCATCGTCGGCCGGTTCGGCGGCTGGCGGATGAATCGTTCGGTGGTCCGGCGTGTGCGAGCGCCCACCACAGCCGAGGTAAGCTTTTTCAGATCGCTCACATCCGTTCGGGTATGTTCCCCGCGATCATCGAGACCGACCGGCTCCGACTCGAGCCCCGGACGCCCGAGTACGTCGACGCCCTCGAGGTGTACGAGCACTGCAGGCAGGGCGCGCCCCACATCGACGAGGTAACCGAGTACCTGCCCTGGGAGCCCCACGCGACGCCGGACGAGACCGCCGAGTTCCTCGAACGCGGTGCCGAGGGCCGCGAGGAACGCGAGGGTATCGACTACGTGATCCGCCCGCGCGAGGGCGAGGAAGGAGCGGGCGAGATCGCCGGCTTCGGCGGCCTCACCCTGGACTGGGACACCGACAGCGCTGAGCTCGGCACGTGGCTGCGCAAGCCGTTCTGGGGGCGCGGCTACTCCGGCGAGCGCGCGCTGGCGCTGGCCGAACTCGCGTTCGAACACCTCGATCTCGAGGTGGTGACGGTGACCCACGACGCCGGTAACGAGAACTCCGAACGCGCCATCGAGAGGTACATCGAGCGCATGGGCGGTCGCCGCGAGGGCACGCTGCGGAACTTTCACGCTGGCGATCCGCCCGTCGACGCCGTCCGCTACAGCGTCACGCAGTCTGAGTACCGCGACGCCGACCCCGACCACGAGGTGGCGTTCCGGGGCGAGGACGGAGAGGCGTGGCCGTGAGCGCGAGCCTGTTCCCGGACGCCATCGAGACCGATCGCCTGCAGTTCTCGCGAGTCGGCGCCGAGGGCGTCGACGCCGGCCCACTCGACCTCTACGAGCACTGGGGCGAGCGAGCCCCGGACATCGAAGCGACGACCGAACACGTCTCGTGGGACCCTCACCCGCATCCGGCGAGCGTCGCCGAGACGCTGGATCGAGGGGTCGAGCGCGCCGAGGACGGTGGCGGCGCGATGTTCCTGATACGGCCACGCGAGGGGGAGCCGAAGGCCGGTGAGATCGCCGGGACGACCGGCCTGTTCCTCGACTGGGACCGACGGATCGCCGTATTCGGGATGTGGCTCCGCAAGCCGTTCTGGGGGCGGGGCTACTCCGGCGAACGGGCGGACGCGATGTTCGAACTAGCGTTCAGGCGGCTGGACCTCGACGCCGTCCGGGTCTCACACGTCCCCGAGAACGGGAACTCCGAGCGCGCGATCACGAAGTACGTCGAGCGACACGGCGGCCGCCGGGAGGGGCTGTTCCGAAACCGGATCGCCTTCGAGGACGGCTCGGTCCACGACACCGTCGAGTACTCGTTGGGCCAGTCGGAGTGGCGCGACGCCGACGCCGCCGGAACCGCGGTGCAGCTCCGGGACTGACTCAGACCTCCCGGGCGACCATCTCGCCCCAGTGGTCGAACCCGTGGCGGTCGTAGAACGCCTTCGCGCGGTCGTTCTCGCGGTCCACGTCGAGCACGAGCCGGTCGAGCGGCAGGTCCTGGTCGCGCGCGAGCTCGACGGCCGCGGCCATCAGGTCGTCGGCGACGCCCGTTCCGCGGTGTTCGGGCGCGAGGTAGAGCTCGTTCAGGACGGCCGCGTCCCAGATGAATCGGTGGCTCTCGGGGAGGACGAACACGTAGCCGACGACCTCGCCCCCTGCGTCGGCGTCGTCCGGATCGGCGTCGGCGCCGCCGTCGTCGCCCGCGTCGTCGACGGCGACGGTCACGCAGCGCGGGTCGGCGTCGACGCAGCGCTCGACCCACTCGAACCACGCCTCGCGGTAGTCGCGGTCGAGTTTCCCCTCGTACTTGTCCCGCTTCTCGTCGCCGCCGGTGCCGCTGCCGAGGCCGAGCTCGAACGCGCGCTTGCAGTGCCACAGCCCCTCCTCGTCGCCGGGTTCGTACGGACGGATCTCCATGGGTCGAGTGAACCCCGGGCGGTGTTGAGACTGTCGCTGGGGGCGGCGGCTCAGTGCTCCCAGCTCTGCCAGGAGCGCACGCTCACCGTCGCCGCCGAGAGGCCGACGAGCATGAGCTGCCAGCCCGCGGTCACGACCGGGAACACGCGCTCGACAGGGGCGTCGTCCTCCTTCCAGGGGGTCGGGTTCGCGCCGGTGCTGTACCGCGTGTTGTCGGTCGTCGACGCCCGCGAGGTCGCCTCCGGCGAGAGATCGACGAACGTCTGGACGAGCCCCTCCGTCGTCGAGAGTTTGAGCTCGCCGTCGACGGTGTAGAACTGGTCGTGCAGCGGCCAGAGCGCGTTCACGCCGTTGGTGACCATGTCCGGGAGCACCCCGCCCGCGAGCAGCGCCGCGACCGCGACGCCCGCGACGTACGGCGCGCCCGGGCCCCAGCGCTCGCGGAGCCGCGAGCGGTCGAGCACGCGCGCGTCCACGTACACCAGCGCGCCGAGCAGCGCCGGCAGGAGCAGCGTGTGCAGCGCCGAGCGGTGCGCGCCGGCGATCGCCGGCGCGAGGAAGGAGTCCAGATCCGGGATGGCGGCGACGACGAGCACGACCGCGATCGCTCTGGGCGTGAATCGATCGCCCAGCAGCGCGGCGCCGACGAGGCCGCCGACCGCGACGTGGACCAGCGTCGAGGGCACGCGTGGGGGTGAGACACACACGGCTATAGCGCTTGTGCCGGCCGTCGCGGACGCCGCGGTCGAGAGCGGAGGGCAGCGTTGAAGGGTCGCTCGCTCCCCACGCCCGGTATGGACGAACTCGACACGCCGGTGCTGGACAACCACCTCCACCTCGACCCCGAACACGGGCGCGGGATGGACGCCGTCAGGGACTTCGTGCGGCTCGGCGGCACCCACCTGCTCGTCGTGAACAAGCCGTCGTGGCACCTCGGCCCGGTGCCGAGCGAGCGGGCCGACTTCCGGACCGCGTTCGAGGCGACCGTCGACGCCGTCGCCGACGCGAACGAGATCTTGCCGGGGGAGGCGTGGCCCGTGCTGGGCGTGCATCCGGGGCTGATCAGCCACCTCGTCGACGAGGGGCACGAGCCAGAGGCGGCGCGGGAGCTGATGCAGTCCGGGCTGGATCTCGCCGCCGAGTACCTCGCGGACGGGCGCGCGCTGGCGCTCAAAACCGGGCGCCCGCACTACGAGGTGAGCGACGCGGTCTGGGACGCCTCGAACGCCGTGCTCAAACATGGGCTCGCGCTCGGTGCCGAGCACGACTGCGCGGTCCAGCTCCACACGGAGGGCACCGACGATCTGACCGAGGTCGCAGAGTGGGCGGAGGACCGCGGGCTGGCGGCCGAGAAGGTGGTCAAGCACTACGCCGGCGGCGAGCTCGCGGGGCCGACGCCGAGCGTGATGAGCGAGAAGGACCGCCTGCGCGTCGCGGCCGACGCGGGCGAGCCGTTCCTGATGGAGACGGACTTCGTCGACGACCCCGACCGGCCGGGCGCGGTGCTGGGGCCGAAAACCGTCCCGCGGCGCGTGCGGTGGCTCCTGGACGCCGGCCACGACGACGCCGTGGCGAACGCCCACGTCGAGACGCCCGAGCGCGTGTACGGGATCGACACCGTGGGAACCCTCGATTCCGGCGAATAGCCCGCCTGCACGCGTTCTCGCCGGAATCGCCCGCGGGGACGGATAGGAAAACCCTTTGCGTCGTCGGGGTGGACATGGGGACATGACCGACGACGACGAGCCCGTGGAGACGTTCTACACCGAGGAGCGCTGGCAGAACTGGATCGACCGACTCCGCGAGGAGGATCTCGACCTGGAGGACGAGGACTCGGCGCGGCTGCTGATGAACCTCCAGGAGGACACCGCCATCGCGGTGGCGAAGGTGCTCGAGTCCTACGACGACGGCAGCGTCGACGAGGAGCGCGCCCACGAGGAGCTCACGGAGATGCAGGAGATCGTGCTCGCGGAGGCGCCCCTCGAGGACGAGGAGAAGGCGATGCTGATCGAGAGCGTCCAGATGAGCCTCGAGGTCGTGTTCTACGCGGCCCAGGAGTACGTCGCCGCCGGCGCGGCCGAGGAGGCGAGCGTCGAGGAGTACATCGACGCCGCCGCCGACGCCGAGGCCGACGATGACATCGACACGGCGGTCGGCTACATCGTCCAGGCCGGCACGCTCGTGATCGACGGCGAGGAGATCGACCCCGCGCTGGTCGAGGAGATGGAGTACGGGCTCGTCGCGGAGTGGGTCAACGGGCTGGAGTCGCTGCAGAACGCGCTGGCCTCCCCCGAGACGGTCGAGGAAGAGGACTGATCACCGCGCACCTTTTTGCGGCCGCGGGGGTTGGGTGGGTGTATGACGTTCCGGGACGCGGACCGAGCGCAGTCGCTGCAGGTGGGCGCGATACTGCTGTTCGGCATCCTCATCATCGGGCTGGCGACGGTGCAGGCGACCGTCGTCCCGGACGGGAACGCCGCCGTCGAGTTCGACCACAGCCGCGCCGTGCAGTCTGACCTCCAGGACCTCCGGAACGCGCTGCTCGGCGCCGCCGACGGCGACGCGACGCCGACGCGCGTGACGCTCGGCACCACGTACACGAACCGCGTGTTCTTCGTCAACCCGCCGCCAGCCGACGGCCGGCTCCGCACCGTCGGCGCCGACGACCCGGCGATGAACGTCACGATCGCCGGCGCCGGCGGGAGCGTCAGCGTCGACAGCGAGTACGAGAACGCCCGCGAGTACTGGGCGAGCGCGCCCGACGCCGGCGAGTACGACACCGCCGGGATCGCCTACACGCCCGACTACAGCCAGTACGACGGCGCGCCGACGACGCGGTACGGCAACAGCGTGCTGTTCAACACGTTCGACAACGGCGCCAACAGGACCCTCACCGGCCAGCGGCTGGTGCAGGGGAACACGATCAACCTGCTCGCGCTCCGGGGCGACCTCGACGCGTCCGGCACCGACGCCGAGACGGTGGACGTGGAGACACTCAGCGAGCAGGCGCGGACGGTGACCGTCGAGAGCGACGCCGACGACCCGCTGTACGTCAACGTCACCTCGCGGCTCTCGGCGTCAGTGTGGAACGACGACCTGCTGGGGAGCAACGCGCAGGCGTCGACCGTCGGGACGCCGACGATCAACGGCGAGACCTACTACCGGATCGCGATCGAGCTCGATCCCGGCAAGTACCGGCTCCGGGGCGCCTCCGTCGGCGTCGGCGCTGTCAGCGACCCGGAGCGAGAGAGCGCGACCGAGCCGGCGTACCTGGTGGTGACCGAGGAGTACGAACCGGTCGCGAACGAGACGAACGGGACGATGACTGTCGAGGTCCGGGACCGGTTCAACAACCCCGTGACCGGGGCCGATGTCGGCGTCCGGGTCGACGACGATCACCTGGAAACATTCAACGACACCACCGCAGGGAGCGAGGTGACGTTCCGAACCGATGCCGACGGACAGGCGACGATCAACTACCGGGGGATCAACAACACGAGCGGGAGCGAGACCGCGTGGCTGAACGCGAGCCTGTCGGGTGCGAGTGCTGGCTACGAGTACCGGAACGTGACCGGGATCGAGGTCCCCGAAGTCGACCTCGGCGGCGGTGACGGCGACGGCGGGGAGCTCAATCCGGGGACGACCGGGGACCTGATTCAGCGGGATGCAACACTCTACAGTAACGACGAAGTAGACGTTACCTTCGAGAACACGCTCGGTGAACAGGTGAACGTCACCGGCGTCCGACTGAACTTCTACTTCTACCCAGGGTCGGGTGGCGGTGGTCCGGATAACCCACCGACTGAGGCACAAGAGGTTCGAGTGGGTAGTGAGGTCAAGGCGACCAACGTGGAGATTGGAGGGGACTACCAGTTCTTCGATGACGACCCGATAGAGATCGCAGCTGATTCCGAGTCGACGATTACGTTCGCCTTCGATGGCAACCCCAAACAGGAGGACTTCTTCGTCCTCAGCCTCGTGTTCGAGTACGACGGCCAGACGTACCGGGAGACGTACTTCGTCGCACCGAGATGACTGCCCGCGCCCAGTCCGAGACGGTCGGCGTCATCCTCCTCACCGCAGTCGTCGTCCTCACCGTTGGGACGGTCGGCGCCGTCGTATTCACGGAAGTCAACACGGCCGAGACCACCCGCGCGGATCTCGCGGTGAGCGTCGCCGACGACGGCGTCGCCGTGACCCACAACGGCGGCGAGCCGATCGCGTTCGCCGATCTCGAGGTCGTCGTCCGGAGCGGCGACGAGACGTGGCGGCCGCCGATGAACGAGAGCGGGGTGGTCAGGGGTGATGGCGACGACCGGTTCCAACCCAGCGAGCGGTGGGTGTGGCGACAGTCACTCGACACGGGCGAGGTCACGACTGTCCGAGTGTTCGACCAGCGGACGGGGGAGCTGCTGGCTGAAGCGCGGCGCTACCCGACAGCGGAGGTGGGGCTGACCCCGACAGCAACGAGCACTGCCGCAACCCCGTCGACAGAGACATCGACGCCGGTCGAAACCGCGACGCCGACCGCGACAGCAACCGCGACGCCGACCGGAACTGCGACCGCGACTGCCACCGCGACCAGTACTTCCACTTCGACGCCGACGCCCACACCCGGACCGGACACCACGCCGCCGAGCGTGACCGTCGACGCGCCGAACGGCGGCGAAAGCTTCCGGGGAGGGAGTACGACCACGATCCAGTGGTCCGCAACGGATGCCGAGTCCGGCGTGGACAGCGTCGACATCGCCTACTCCAGCGACGGCGGGGCCAACTGGAGTACGGTCGTCACGAGTACGGCGAACGACGGGCGCTACGACTGGACCGTGCCGACGGACAACACGACCGACGCGGTGATTCGGGTCAGCGCGACCGACAGCGCGGGGAACACCGCGAACGACACCAGCAACGCTACGTTCACTGTCGACAGCGCGCCGCCGACAGTAGAGTCGGTGACGACGACGACCACGAGCGGGAGCAAAGGGAAAACAAAGAATCTCACCGTCGACTGGTCGGTTTCAGACGAGATCCGACTCAGTAACGTCACTGTTGAACTACGCCAGAACGGGTTGTCCCAAAGAACCGTGAATCAGACGCTCTCGGGGACGGCCGCCTCGGGCGAGACGACGTTCAGTGATGTACCGAAGAACGAAGAGTACACAGTTGTCGTTATCGTCAACGACAGCGTTGGTTTGTCGGACAGGAGTCAAAAAGAAGTCTCCCTTCAGGAAGGCAAAGGGAATGGGAACAATTGAGTACCGGGGGCGAAACTCCGACTCACTATTCAGAAGTAGGTTTTCGACACACGACGTAACCCTCATCGACAAACCCAAATAGCGACCCACCTCATTCAGAGCCATGACCACGGTGGGCATCGACGCCGTCGAGATCTGGGCGGGGAAGTGTAAACTCGACCTCCCGGGCACGTTCGCCCCGGAGAAGGACGAAGACCCGGACAAGTACCGGAAGGGGCTGGGGCTGGTGAACTCCTCGTTCCCGGACGCGTACGAGGACATCGTCACCATGGGCGCCAACGCGGCCAAGCGCCTGATGGACCGCGAGGGGCTGGAGCCCGACGACATCGGGCGCATCGACGTGGCCACCGAGTCCGCGTTCGACAACTCCAAACCCGTCTCGACGTACATCGCGGGCTGTCTCGAGGACGTGTACGACGGCGACTTCCACCACGCCAACAAGGGCGAGCGGAAGTTCGCGTGCATCTCCGGCACGCAGTCGATCGACGACGCGTACAACTGGATCAAGGCCGGGCGCAACCGCGGGCGGTCCGCGCTCGTGATCGCCACCGACACCGCGCTGTACGCGCGGGGCTCCAGCGGCGAGGCGACCCAGGGCGCCGGCGCGGTCGCGATGCTGATCACCGAGGAGCCGAGCCTCGTCGAGCTCTCGACGGAGCAGGGGTACGGCAGCGCCGACGAGACCGACTTCCTCAAGCCGAACCAGCAGTTCCCGAGCGTCGACGGCAAGCGCTCGATGCAGGTGTACCTCGCGCGGATGCGCGAGGCCGTCGAGGACTTCGAGTCCGTCGCGTGGGACATGCACCCCGACGACTTCGCGTACATCCCGTTCCACACCCCGTTCCCGGGGATGGTCCGGAAGGCCGGCCTGCTGGGCTACCGGCACATGATTCGCGACACCGAGATCGAGGACGAGCTCGCCGACGAGATCGGGCGCCAGCCCCGCGAGGGCGAGTACGAGGACTGGGACGCCTACGAGGAGGCGATCCAGGAGTACATGGACGAGCTCAAGCGCACCGAGAAGTACCAGTCGTGGTACGCCGACACGATCGAGCCGACGCTGTCGATCGCCCGCGAGGTCGGGAACTGGTACACCGGCTCGGTCCACGTCGCCCGCGCGAGCGCCCTGAAGGCCGCCGCCGAGGAGGGCCGGGACCTCGCCGGCGAGAAGCTGCTCGTCGGCTCCTACGGCTCGGGCGCGCAGGCGGAGATCCACGCCGAGACCGTCGCCGACGGCTGGCTCGAGGAGATCGAGAACCTGAACATCGACGCCCAGCTCGAGGACCGCTACGACCTCGAGTTCGAGGAGTACGAGCAGATCCACGACGCCCACAACCACGACATGACCGTCGACGTGGAGGAGTTCACGACGCCGGAGAACGAGTTCGTGTTCGCCGGGCGCGGCCGGATGAACGAGCGGCTGTACGAGTACGTAGAGTAACACCAGTCACGGCGCGCGAACTGCTGCGACCTCCGTGTCGCAGCACCGGAGCCCATGCCGTGACTGTGTAGAACCAACCACGACGCGCGACCGACGACGATCTCCGTGTCGCAGCAACGGAGCTTATGCCGTGACTGTGTCGAACCCAAAACGGCCAGCGACCGCTCCGTGCTCACTCGGGCAGACTGATCTCGTCGCCGTCCGCGTACACCGTCGGCGATCGGAGGATCCCGTCGAGGTGGATCGGCGCCTCGGTGTCGCCGCCGATCGAGGCGTTGTCGCCGATCGCGATGTGGACCGTCCCCGCCGCCTTCTCGTCGAGCAGCACCGAGCCGACGAGTTCGGTGACGCCGACGTTGGTCCCGATACCGAGCTCCGCGAGGTTGCTCGCCGCGTCGCCGACCGACTCGCGGGCCGCCTCCACGTCCTCACTGATCTCCTCGTCCGAGATGTCGGTGACGTGGCCGTCTTCGACCTCGAAGCTGAGGTGCTGATCCTCCTCCAGCAGCCCGTGGGGCATCATCGTCCCGTCGACGACGAACGTCCCGTTCGCGTCCGCGGGTGCCAGAAACACCTCGCCCGCCGGGAGGTTCGAGAAGCTCCCCGGCTCGCGGATCATCCCCGTGTCCTCGTGCCACTCGCGGTCGCCGACTGCGAAGGTGATGTCGGTGCCGGCGGGGCTGGTGACCCGAATCTCGTCGGCGTCCGCCACCTGGTCGAGCACGTCGGAGCAGTGGCTCGCGATCGCCTCGTAGTCGGCGTCGAGACCGGCGGTCATCACCTCCTCGGTGATGCCCGGCAGCGTCGCGCCGCGGGCGCCCGCCTCGCAGGCGGCCGAGCGGGCGCGGGTGTGTGAGAGGCTGCGCGTCGTCGGCGCGAGGAAGGCGTCGGCGGCTTGCATCGCCGCCGCGACCGGCTCGGGCGGCTCCTCGCCGTGCTGGTCGCCCGGCGGGTACTGGACGAACGTCGCGTCGTCGGTGACCTCGCTGGCCACCTCGTACAGCGCCGCCGCGATCGCGCGCCGCTCGTCGTCGGTGACGATCGCGATCGACTCCTCGGCGCCGAGATCGAGACACTGGTGGATCGCCGTCTCCGCGGCAGTTCTGAGATCGGTCATGGATCGGGGTTCAGCGGAGATCCGAATAGGTCTTGCGACGACGGCTCACGGGTTCTCGGTCCGTGGTAGCCCGTTCCACGATGGATTCATAACCCGTGAGTTACTGGTATTGGACATAATGAGCAATACCGTGATCGACGCGGAATCCGTTCGCGACCGCGCCGGCGACGACCTGTACGTCCTCGACATCCGGCCGACCTACAGCTACGAGGAGGCCCACATCGAGGGGAGCCACAGCCTCCCGATCTACGACCAGCTGAAGGGAGAGAACTTCATCGGCCTCGAAGTCTCGGCGGACGAACTCCCCGAGGACGAGGAGATCGCCGTGGTCTGTTTCAGCGGTTCGACCGCCGACGTGGCCGCCGAGCGCCTCCGCGAACTCGGGTTCGACGCGAAGGCGATGCGCGGCGGGATCGACAACTGGGACGCCGCGACGGCGGGGACGGTCGCGACGGCGTAAGTTGGCTCCGCCGTCACAGGGTGTTTCTGCGAGGAGAGTATTGGGCGATAGCTACAAAACGCCTATATCGGTCGAGCCCGAACCGGTGGGTATGGCGGACGACATCGAGGAGATCCGCGAGCAGAAACTCGAACAGCTGCAGGAACGAGCCCGGGAGGAAGCGGCCGGGAGCCCCGAAGAACCCATCCCGGTCGCCGGCGCCGACGAGCTCGGATCGACGACCGACGAGCACGACGTCGTGCTGGTCGACTTCTACGCCGACTGGTGCGGGCCGTGTCAGATGCTCGAACCGGTCGTCGAGACGATCGCCGCCGAGACCGAGGCGGCGGTCGCGAAGGTCGACGTCGACGCCAACCAGCAGTTAGCCGCCGAGTACGGCGTCCGCGGCGTGCCGACGATGGTGCTGTTCGCCGACGGCGAGCCCGTCGAACGGCTGGTCGGGATGCAGGACGAGTCGCAGCTCCGGCAGCTTATCGACTCCCACACGGGCGCCTAACCCCGGACGGGAGCGCGTCGCGAGTGAACCGCCGCCTACTTATCAGTCAGCGCCCCCATCTACGGGCATGATCCAGGTCGGAGTTGTCGGCTACGGCACGATCGGGAAACGCGTCGCCGACGCGGTCGTCGCACAGCGGGACATGGAGGTCGTCGGGGTCGCCAAGACCTCGCCCAACTTCGAGGCCGAGACCGCCGTCTCGAAGGGGTTCGAACTGTACGCCGCCGTCGAGGAGCGCCGCGAGCTGTTCGACGAGGCGGGCATCCCCGTCGCCGGCGACCTCGACGCCCTCGTCGACGCCGCCGACGTGATCGTCGACGCTACCCCCAGCGGGATCGGCGCCCAGAACAAGGAAACGTACGAGGCACACGACACGCCCGCGATCTACCAGGGCGGCGAGGACGCCGACGTGGCGGACACGTCGTTCAACGCCCGCGCGAACTTCGAGGACGCCGTCGGCGCCGACCACGTGCGCGTCGTCTCCTGTAACACGACCGGGCTCTCCCGCCTGCTCGCGCCGCTCCGCGAGGAGTACGGCGTCGAGAAGGCCCGCGTGACGCTGGTCCGCCGCGGCGGCGACCCCGGCCAGACCGGCCGCGGCCCCATCGACGACATCCTCCCCGACCCCGTCTCGCTGCCGAGCCACCACGGCCCGGACGTGAAGACGATCTTCCCCGACGTCGACATCGACACGCTCGGGCTGAAGGTGCCGGCGACGCTGATGCACATGCACTCGGTGAACGTCACCCTCGAGGACGACGCCGACGCCGAGGCGGTCCGCGACCTGCTCGCCGAGGAGTCCCGCACGTTCCTCGTCCCGGGCTCGGCGGGCATCGACGGCTCGGGCAAACTCAAGGAGTTCGCGCTCGACTCCGGGCGCTCCCGGGGCGACGTGTGGGAGAACTGCATCTGGGAGGAGTCCATCGCGGTCCGGGGCGACGACCTCTACCTGTTCCAGGCGATTCACCAGGAGTCCGACGTGGTGCCGGAGAACGTCGACGCGATCCGCGCGATCACGGACTCCGCCGGGAAGGCCGAGAGCATCGCGACCACCAACGAGACCCTCGGGATGGGGCTCGGCCGCGACCTGTAAGCCGGCGCTACGCCTCCGTTTTCGGCCGACAGCGCTCCAGCGTCTCGACGGCGACCAGCGGCTCGCCCGTGAGCGCGCGGATGTACGCGCCGCCGGCGATCGAGACGTGCGAGAAGTCGGCCTCGTCCAGCCCGTACATCCCGATCGCGCGGGAGGTGTCGCCGCCGCCGACGACCGAGAAGCAGTCGGTCTCCGCGATCGCTTCGAGCAGCCCCACCGTGCCGTCGGCGAAGCGCTCGTCCTCGAACACGCCCAGCGCGCCCTTCACGAACACGGCCTCGCTGTCGCCGACGATCTCGCGGTAGCTGTCGATCGACGCCGACCCCACGTCGAGGAACGACGTTGTCTTCTCGTCGATCTGCCAGAGCGCGATCTCGGCGCGCTGGTCGTACTCGTCCTCGTAGGCGAGATCCAGCGGCAGGTGGATCTGGTCGCCGCGCTCGTCGAGCACGGCGCGGATCGTCTCCTCGTTGCGCTCCCACTGCTCGTCGAAGCGGTCCGAGCCGCCCACGTCGTGGCCGACGGGGTGGCCCGCGGCGCGGAGGAACAGTTCGCCCGCAACCCCGCCCAGGCAGAACGCGTCGACCTTGTCGCCGATGGCGTCCATCACCTGGATCACGTCGGTCGCCTTCGTGCCGCCGACGACCATCGTCACCTGGCCGTCGAACTCCCGGGTGGCGATCGCGGAGTTGGCCTCGTACTCGGTCTCCATCACCCGGCCGGCGTAGGCGGGCAGGACGTACGGGAAGCCGACCAGCGACGCGTGACCGCGGTGGGCCGCGGAGTAGGCGTCGTTGACGTACGCGTCCGCGGCGTCGGCGAGCGAGGTGACGAGCTCCGACTCGCCGTGGGCTTCGGGCTCGCGGTCGGCGAGCTCGTCGTCGTGCATCCGGACGTTGTCGAGCAGCAGCACCTCGCCGGGGTCGGCGTCGCCGATCGCGTCGATCGCCGTCGCGCCGCAGATGTCGTCGACGTACTGGACCTCGCGGTCGAGGTGGTCGCTCAGGATCCCGGCGTGCTGGTCGAGGTGGGTGAAGTCGTCGCGGCCGGGGCGACCCTGGTGGGCCAGACAGATCACCCGGTGGCCGGCGTCGGCCAGCTCCGAGACGGTGCGGGCGTGGCGCTCGAACCGGCGGTTGTCCCGGACGGTTCCGCCCTCGATCGGGGAGTTGAGGTCGAGGCGGACGAGCACCCGCGCCCCGGAGAACCGCTCGGCGAGCGCGTCGAGCGTCGCGAAAGAAGCCATCGTCGCGCGGTTTGTGCCAGTCGCACTTCAAACCGACCGGTTCCGTCGGCGCCGACCGACGAGATGCCGGGAGGGGACCGAGATAGCCGTCGACAGAAGGCTTTTGAGCGGTGCTGGTCTACGCCCACCCATGCGTAGGGATGACCGCGAAGACCCGTTCGGCGACATCTTCGACGAGATCGAGCGGATGATGGGGGGTAGTCGGGAGGGGGCCGACGGCGACGCCCACGTCGACGCCTTCGACGAGGGCGACCGGCTCCGCCTCGTCGCGGACCTTCCCGGCGCGAGCAAGGAGGAGATCTCGCTGCAGTGCGACGGCGAGACGCTGACCATCGAGGCCGGCGAGTACCGCGAGCGGGTGCGCCTCCCGACCCGCGTCGACGAGCACAGCGCCGAGGCGACGTTCAACAACGGCGTGCTCGAGGTCGGCTTCGAGAAGCTCGACGACGCCGCGGACATCGACCTCTCCTAGCGGCTCTCGGCCGTCTTCCGGATCAGTCCGGCGAGTCGGTCGTAAAAGTCCGGCTCGTACTTCGTCGCGTCGTCCACCGTCGGCCGCGCGTTGGTCTCGTTCACCACGAGTCGGTCGTCGGTCTCCAGCAGGTCGACGCCGAGGTAGTCGATCCCCAGCACGTCGGCCGCCTGTTCGGCGAGTTCCCGAGCCTCCGGCGGGAGCGAGACGCCCTCGGCGACCGCGCCGCGGTGGACGTTGTGTTTCCACTTCCCGGCCTCGGTCTCCTCGGCGGGCAACCGGCGCTCGACGGCGCCGGCGTACTCGCCGTCGACGATCATCGCCCGGTAGTCCCGCGCGTCTGGGAGGTACTCCTGCAGCAGGTAGGAGCGGTCCCCCGTCGCGCGGAAGTCGTGGACGAGGTCGAGGTAGTCGGTGACGCCCAGCAGCGAGTCCGGGTCGCCGACGCGGGCGACGCCGACGCCGCGGGTGGTGGAGTTGGGCTTGATCACGAGCGAGTCGGTGTCCGTGCGGCGCCGGAGGTCGTCGGCCGCCGCGGCGACGGCGTCGTCGTCGACGGGGTTGGAGACGAGCGTCGTCTCGGGGACGGGGAGATCGGCCGCCGAGAGGGCGGCGAGCACCTCCGCTTTGTTGCGGGAGGTGAGGATCGCCTCGCGGTCGTTCACCCAGGGAACGTCGAGCGCGGCCGAGACGGCGCCGCCCTCCATGGGGCGGGAGGGGAACACGAGGCCGGCGTCGACGCTCGGGAGGTCGGGCGCCGAGAGCGACAGCGTGCGCTCGCTGGCTCTGACGGCGACGACCTCGATCCCGCGGTCGGCGAGCGGCTCGCGGACGCGCTCGAACGTCTCCTGTTGGGTGGCGACGGCGAGACGGAGCATACTCGTGGGTACGGGCGGGCGGAGTTATAGCCGGGCGGTTCCGGAAAACGGGGGGCGCTCAGTTGGCGTAGTAGTACTCGCCGTCGCGCTTCTGCTCGCGGTCCTTCTGGCTGCCGGGCTTGTTGATCCGCGGGCGGCCGGTCCGCTCGTCGCGGCGGAACGTGATGTCCAGGTCCGCGAGGAAGTCGTTCATCCCGGCGCGCATCTCTTGGGCCGGCCGGGCGGTCCCGTGGTCGGCGGGCTCGCCGTCGAACACCATCAGGCGGTCCGACAGCAGGTCGATCATGTAGATGTCGTGGTCGATCACCATCGCCGTCGCGTCGTGGTTCTCGGTGTACCGCCGGATGGCGGAGGTGGCCTGCACGCG
The DNA here is from genome assembly GCF_000739555.1 of Halolamina rubra. Taxonomy (GTDB): domain Archaea; phylum Halobacteriota; class Halobacteria; order Halobacteriales; family Haloferacaceae; genus Halolamina; species Halolamina rubra. The sequence continues at coordinate 33,836 of NZ_BBJN01000014.1, read as the reverse complement.
CTGCTCCACGTCGAGGTGGGCGGAGGGCTCGTCGAGCAGGTAGAGGTCGGCGTCCTCCGAGAGGCAGGCGGCGATGGCGACGCGCTGGCGCTCCCCGCCCGAGAGGTCGTCGAGGTTCTGCTCCATGATCCGCTCCAGCTGGAGCGGCTGGGCGATCTCGGTGTTCCAGTAGGAGGAGCCGAACTGGTCGGTGATCGACGAGAGGAACGCGTCGACGCGCATCGGCTGGTCGATCTCGATGTACTGGGGCTTGTAGGCGATGTCGAGCTGCGTGTCGAGTTCGCCCTCGTCGGGCTCCAGCGCGCCGGTGAACAGCTTCGCGAGCGTCGACTTCCCGATCCCGTTCGGGCCGACGACGCCCAGCACTTCCGACTCGTAGATGGTGCCGGCCTCCACGTCCAGCGAGAACTCGCCCTCGCCGTAGGACTTCTGCAGGTCGGGGTACTCCACGAGCGGCTGCCCCTTCGTGGCGGCACGCGGCGCGTGCTCCTCGAACGTGATCGCCTCCGGCCGGATCCGCATGTTCTCGTTGTCGAGGTAGCCCGAGAGGTACTCGTTGATCCCGTTACGGACCGATTTGGGGTCGGTGACGACACCGTAGGCCCCCGGCTCCCCGTAGGTGATGTGGAGCGTGTCCGCCAGCAGGTCGAGGATCGCGAGGTCGTGTTCGACGACCAGCATCGAGCGGTCGCCGTCCTCGGAGAGCTCCTGGATCAGCTGAGCGGCGGTCATCCGCTGGCTGATGTCGAGGTACGGCGTGATCTCGTCGAGGAAGTAGAAGTCGACGTCGCGGGCCAGCGTCGCCGCGAGCGCGACGCGCTGGAGCTCCCCGCCGGAGATGGAGTCGATCGCCTGATCCATCACCGGCCGGATCGACAGCTCGTCGACGAGGTAGTCGAGGTCGCCGCGCTCGTCGGTCTGTTCGAGCAGCTGGCGCACCTTCCCGTCGAACTGCTTGGGGATCTGGTCGACGTACTGGGGCTTGCGTGCGACCTCGATCTCGCCGTCGATGAGCTGTTCGAGGTAGTTCTGGAGCTCGGTGCCGCGGTAGCGGTCGAGCACCGCCTCCCAGTCGGATCGCCCTCGTACTCGCCGAGGTTGGGCGTCGTCTCGCCGGCCAGCGCGTGGACGGCGGTCGACTTCCCGATCCCGTTCGGGCCGAGGATACCGGTCACCTTCCCCGGTTCGGGGGTGGGGAGCCCGTAGAGGGCGAACGCGTTGTCGCCGTAGCGGTGGACGGGCTCCTCGTCGAGCTCCGAGGGGAGGTTGATGATCTCGATCGCGTCGAAGGGGCACTTCTCGACGCAGATCCCGCAGGACTCGCCCAGACAGATCTCCTCGGAGATGTGGATCTGGTCGGGGTCGCCCTCCATCGCGTCCTCGCCGCGGAGCGTGATACACTCCTTGCCCGTCCGGTTCGGCGGGCAGAAGTTCTGACACTCGTAGTTGCATCGGTCGGGCTGGCAGCGATCCAGGTCCACGACCGCGATACTGTCGCTCGACATCAGAAACTCACTCCGGTCGAGAGCACGACGGTGTAGCTCAGGAACCAGAGCGCGAACGTCATGAACGCGACGTAGAGGTTGTCCTTGATGCCGAACTCCGACACGTCGACGCGGAGGGCGTAGAGGATCGGGTACTGGGCGATGACGAACCCCGCGACCACCGCCAGCGGCGTCGTCGTCGACACCGTCGACGGGTCGGTGCCGAACACGATCGCGCTCACGACGGCCGCGCTAACGCCGGCCAGACAGGCGAGGGTCGTGACGGTCACCCCGCGGACGTGGTCCGAAAGCCCGCGAGAACTCTCCGTAGCCATGCGGAGGACTCCGTGACGCGCCGACAAAAGGAGTTCGCTTGGCCGGCGGACGTGTTGGGCCACGACACCAGTCCACGAAGATTTATGGCAGTGGAGGGTTTCGATCCGAAATGATGACCGAGACTGACGAGGAGGCCCTCGACGACCTCCCACCAAGCGCCAAGCTCGTGTTCAAAGTGCTCGAGTACGACGGTCCGCTGACCCAGAAGGGGATCGTCGAGGAGTCGATGCTCTCCGCGCGGACGGTTCGCTACGCGCTCGAACGACTGGAAGGGATCGGCGTCGTCGACGAGGACGTCTACTTCGCCGACGCGCGACAGAACCTCTACCAGCTCAACCCGCCGGAGCCGGTGCAGGCCGACGGCGGCGCCGAAGCCTGCTCCGGGCAGGCCGACTGATCGAGACGCCGACTCAGCGGTAGCCGTCCGTCATCCGCTCGACGTACTTCGCCATCACGTCGACCTCCAGGTGGATCGGGTCGCCGACGGCTTTCTCCGACAGCGTCGTGATCTCGCGGGTGGCGGGGATGATCGCCACCTCGAAGCGCTCCTCGTCGCGCGCGGCGACGGTGAGGCTGATGCCGTCGACGGCGATCGAGCCCTTCTCGACCACGTACTGGCTCAGTTCGGCGGGCAGCGAGAACGTGTAGCGCCAGTCCTCGCCGACCTGTTCGATCGACTCCACGGTCGCGGTGGTGTCGACGTGGCCCTGCACGACGTGGCCGTCGAAGCGCCCGTCCGCCGGGAGCGCGCGCTCGACGTTGACGGGATCCCCGACCGACAGCTCGCCCAGATACGTCTTCGCGACCGTCTCGCTCGCGAGGAACACCTCGAACCAGTCCTCCCCGAACGCCTCGACCGTGAGACAGACGCCGCTGACGCTGATCGACTGCCCGTGGTGGAGATCGTCCAGCCCCGACGCCGCGACGGTGAGGCGGCGCCCGTCCTCGGTCTCGCTCACGTCGGTGATCTCGCCCGTCCGCTCGACGATGCCGGTGAACACGTCCGGGGCTCGGCGGTCGCGTCTCAAGAGCGTTTCCACTCTCGATTCCGTTACGGGAAGGTTTTGCCGGTCGGGCGCCTACCCCGCGGTGATGCGACTCGGCCTGCTGGAGACCGTCGGCGTCGCGGGCAGCCTCGTGTTCGCGATCCCGCTGGGGATCTACGCCGTCGAGCGAATGCTCGGCGGGGAGACCGTCGTCGGCGGCGCCTTCCTCGCGGTCGCGGTGCTGATGGTACTGCTCCCGAAGTACCTGACCACGCCCGGCGACCTGCCGGGGATGGCCGCCGAGCGGGCGGTCGAGGGCGCCGTCGCCGACACCGAGGAGTCCGAGGAGGAGTAGGCCGGCGAGCCGGCGGCGCCGCCGCCCGTGGCGAACAGACGGCGCGCCGTCGCCGCCGCGGGGGGTGCGCCGTGCTCCCGCCTCGACCGCCCCGCGGCCCGGTTCAGACCACGGGGTGGCTGGCCGCGTTCTCCTTCAAAAAGTCGGGGGCGAGCTACTCGGGTGCGACCGGCGAGAACCGGACGGGATAGCTCGCCAATCGCTCGTAGCCCTTCTCGGTGACGGCGACGAGGTCCTCGATCCGGACGCCGCCGGTATCGGGGTCGTAGACGCCCGGTTCGATCGTGACCACGTTGCCGGGTTCGAGCGGCGCGTCGGCCCGGAGTGAGGGTCCCTCGTGCAGGCTGACGCCGACGCCGTGGCCGACGCCGTGGGTGAAGCCGACCTCGGAGGAGTCGATCCGGAACCCGTGGGCCGTGAGCTCGGCCGCGGCCTCCTCGTGGACGCTGCCGGCGGTGACGCCCGCCTCGACGTGTTCCAGCGCGGTCTCGTGGGCCTGTTCGACCGCGACGAACGCGCGGCGCTCCCAGCCGCCGTCGCTGTCGACGGCGAACGTCCTGGTGAGGTCGCCGTAGTAGCCGTGGGGCCCGCGCGGCGAGACGTCGAGCAGCACCGTCTCACCCGGGGCGATCTGGTCGATCCCGGTGTAGTGGAGGTCCGCGGCCGTCGGCCCGGCGCCGACGACGGTGTTGCCCGCGCTGCGGACCCCGTGGCTGGCCATCTCGGCGTCGACCTCCCGGCGCAGGCGCTCGGTCGTGAGCGGTTCGCCCTCGTACAGCAGGTCGTCGTCGGCCGGCTCAGCGGTCGCGAGCACTGCCTCGGCGCGGGCCATCCCGCGGCAGGTGACGGCCTGTACTCGGCGGAGGCAGGCGAGTTCGGCCTCCGTCTTCCGCTCCCGGGCGTCGGCGACGGCGGTCGTCGACGCGAGCTCGTAGCCGGCCGCTTCGAGGTAGAGCGCGGCGTCGTGGGGGACGCTGGCCGGCGTGAGCACGGTCGACGCGTCGTCGTCGCTATCGCCGAGGTCGTCGAGCACTGTCGCCGCGCGGACGCCCGCCGGATCGCTCTGGTTCTCGGTCCGGGCCTCGCGGGCGATCCCGTCGTCGGGCGCGCCGTCCACGAACTCCCGGTGGGCCTGCTCGTCGAACAGCCCCGGCGCCGTCAGCGCGGCGCGGTCGGGCGTGACGACGACGGCGTAGTCGCGGTCGGGGCCGCCGAACCGCGAGAGGTAGCGCAGGTCGTCGGCGAACCGATCGCCGACGGCGACGAAGCCGGCGGCGCCCGCGTTCTCGACGGCGTCGGCGATCGGCCGCAGGTCGGTCGCGGGGGCGTCGGGGTGGTCCGAGTCGACCTCGGGCGCCCCGGGGGCGAGTTCCCGGCTCACGGCTCCGGTTCGGGCGCCTCCAGCGACTCCTGCACCTCGTCGATCAGCTCCGCGGGTGGGTCGTCACGGAGTTCGTTGAACAGCACGACGCTGATCGGCAGCGTCGGCGCGCCGGTGACGAGGTTCTCCATCAGCACCAGCCGCTCCCGGGCGCGGGACATCCCGACGTAGAACACGCGGCGCTCGTTGTCGGTGAGCACCGGCACGGGGTCGGTGGTCTTGGTGAACTCCTCGTCGCCGGGCGTCTCGAGCCCCTGCTGGGCGGCCTGGGCCGCCATCTGCTCGACGACCTTCTCGGTCAGGTCGGTCGCGACGAACACGTGGTCGGCCTCGCGACCCTTCGCAGAGTGGATCGTGCCGACGCGGATGCGGTCGGGATCCATCCCGCGGTAGTCGCCCTCGAAGTACGCCTTCATCGACTTGCGCTGGAACGAGGTGATCTTCCGGGCCATGTCGCCGGCGCTCCGCGGGCCGGGCATGAACGGCACCACGTCCTCGACGGCGTCGGGCGCGACCGGGATCTCCGCGAGATCCTCCTTCGCGGACTGCTCCTCGACCTCGTCGATCAGGTCGTACAGGTCGTCGCGCTCGCTGCTGCCGAACGCCGACTCCTGCAGGATGTCGGCCAGCCGCCGGGCCTGCAGCGCGGTGAGGCGCTCGCCGGCGTCGACGGCCTCGATCGCGCGGACGTAGTCAGTGAGTCGGTCGGTCCAGAGCCGCTGGTCCGTGAGCGAGGAGAACGGCATCCCCTCGTCGATGAACTCGTCGACGAAGTCGAACATCTGGTAGCGCGCCCGGAACAGCAGCATGATCGTGCCGTCGCCGTCCTCGCTTCTGTCCTCCTGTTCGACGGTGTGGCGGACGTTCCGGACGAGTTCGAGCATCGACGGCGACTCGGCGGCCTCGACGCGGCCGCCCTCCTTCCGCGGTCGGAGATCCTTCTCCTGGCGCTTGTCGATGTGGCGGATCTCCTTGTTCACCACGTTGAGCACGCGGGAGGGGAGCCGGTAGGAGTTCGGCAGCACCACGTCCTCGTCCACGTCCTCGTCCAGCAGCAGGTCGGGGTCGGCGCCCTGCCAGGCGTAGACGACCTGGTCGTCGTCGCCGGCGATGAGCGCCTTCTCCAGGTGGGGTTTCCACTCCTCGTACACCTTCGACTGCAGCGTCGTGATGTCCTGGAACTCGTCGATGATGAGGTAGTCGACGTTGGGCTGGAGGGACCGCTGGGCGACGCGCTCGAGCATGTCGGCGAAGCCGACGATCCCGTTCTCGCCCTTGTAGCTGCGCCACGCGCGGATCGCCTCGGGCACGTCGAGGCGGTCGTCGTCGGACGGCCACGTCGGGGTGTACTTGTTCCCCTCCTGGGCGTTGGGGTCGATCTCGGGCGGGAGCCGGACCTCCTCCACGTTCCACTGGAACGGCACGTCGTACCAGTCGGCGACCTCGCGGTCGGTCCGCTGGAGCCACTGGGAGGTGGCGATCACCTTGTTCCCGAGCGTCGTCGATCGGGCGGTCCGCCGGCCGGCGCCGGACTTCTCGTCCTCGTACTCGACGCCGTACTCCTCGCAGAACTCCTCCTTGTCGCTCTCGCCGACCACGTCGCCCCGCGAGAGGTCGAGCAGCTCGTACGCCTTCGCGTGCATCGTACACACGTTACCCTGCAGCGCCCGCGGCGTCGTGTCGAGCCGCTCGGCGAGGCGTTCGCGGATCTCGGCGGCGGCGGCGCGGGTGTAGGACACCACCAGCACGTCCCGGACAGTCACGTCCGGGTCCTCGAGCAGCTCCTCCACCCGGTCGAGGAGCGCGGTCGTCTTCCCGCTCCCGGGCCCACCGAACAGGCGCGTGACGTGAACGTCCGACTCGGTCATTACCGGTTACAGGGGCCGGTGCCCAATAAGGAAGTGGGTTCGCGAGACGGCGATACGCGGGTGTCCGTGGCTCAGGGCCGCCAGCCACAGACCGAACACTCCACCGCAGACGCTTCGTGAAGGCCGCCGCAGTCCGGACACTGTTTCTTGTTATAGGACTCCTCCCATCCCCGTGTCTCGTGCCCACGGTCTTCGAGGAACTCGTCGAACAGTTCGTCGGCGGAGTGCTGCTCTGACGTCGCCATGCATGTCACAGTATGCCACACACCTAAGTAAGTCTTGTGCCCCCGTGCCACACCCCCCTGCCGACGGCCGACGAGCTCGCGCCGTCGACGCCTCGCCGGCGCCGATGGTCCCGGCCGACCGGGAGCGAGTCGGGATGAATCAGACGACGGCCAGCGGTCGCGGGATCGCTCCGTAGAGGGAAGGTTCTTAAGGTGTTCGACGGTACGGCAACCCATGGGACTGTTCGACCGACTCCGGGGCGAGAGCGACCCCCGAGTCGTCTTCCTCGGTATCGACGGCGTGCCGTTTAGCTTGCTCGACGAGCACCCTGACGAGTTCCCCAACTTCGCCGCGCTCGCCGACGAGGGCAGCGCCGGCCCGATCGACAGCATCGTCCCCCCCGAGTCGAGCGCCTGCTGGCCGTCGCTGACGACCGGCGTCAACCCCGGCGAGACCGGCGTCTACGGCTTCCAGGACCGCGAGATCGGCACGTACGACACGTACGTCCCGATGGGGCGTGACGTGCAGGCCACGCGGCTCTGGGACCGCGTCGCCAACGACGGCCGCGACGCGACGGTGATGAACGTCCCCGTGACGTTCCCGCCCCAGCGCAACGTCCAGCGCATGGTGTCGGGCTTCCTCTCGCCCAGCGTCGAGAAGGCCGCCTACCCCGACGAGCTCCGGGAGTATCTGGAGTCGATCGACTACAAGATCGACGCCGACGTGAAGCAGGGCCACGACGACGACAAGGGGCCGTTCATGGAGGACGCCCACGAGACGCTCGACCGGCGCTACGAGGCGTTCACCCACTACCTCGAGCAGGACGACTGGGACCTCTTCTTCGGCGTGTTCATGACGACCGACCGCGTCAACCACTTCCTGTTCGAGGATTACGAGCGCGACGGGCCGAACAAGGAGGCGTTCATGGCGTTCTACCGCCAGCTCGACGAGTACATCGGCGAGATCCGCGAGATGCTGGCCGACGACACGACGCTCGTGGTCGCCTCCGACCACGGGTTCACCAGCCTCGACTACGAGGTCCACCTGAACGAGTGGCTCGAGCAGGCGGGCTGGCTCTCCTACGAGGACGACGACCACGAGGAGCTCGGCGACATCGCCGACGACACCCGCGCGTACTCGCTGATCCCCGGCCGGTTCTACGTCAACCTCGAGGGGCGCGAGCCCCGCGGGAGCGTTCCCGAGGAGGAGTACGACGAGGTCCGCGACGAGCTCAAGGCCGAACTCGAGGCGCTCGAGGGGCCCGACGGCCGGAAAGTCTGTGAGCGCGTCGTCGAGAAGGAGCAGGCGTTCCGTGGCGACCACGACGACATCGCGCCGGATCTGGTCGCGATCCCGAACCACGGGTTCGACCTCAAGGCCGGCTTCACCGGCGGCAGCGACGTGTTCGCCGACGGCCCCCGGAACGGGATGCACAGCTTCGACAACGCCTCGCTGTTCGTCGACACGCCCGACGCCGACATCGAGGACAGCGACCTGCTGGACATCGCGCCGACGATCCTGGACCTGATGGAGCTGGAGTTCTCCCGGACGGAGTTCGACGGCGCCAGTCTGGTCCGGAGCTAACCCCCCGAAGGGTCCCGAAAGCGGCATACCCCTGCCGCCACACGCTCCCCCATGGAGTACGAGGAGCCCAAGTTCTTCGAAGTGATGGGCTACGTCGGCGACGCCGACGGCGACGTGATCGACATGGTCAGCGGCAACCCTGACTGGGAGCCCCCCCAGGCCCTGCGGGACGGGTTGACGGAGTACGCGGAGTTCCCGGCGGATCGCTTCCAGTACCCGCCCAGCGACGGCACCGCGGCGCTCAAAGCCGAGATCGCCGAGCGCCGCGGCGTCGCCCCCGCGCGGGTCGTCGTCACCAACGGCACCGGCGAGGCGAACTACCTCGGGATGGCCGCGGCGCTGGAGCGCGACATGGGCGAGGAGGTGCTGCTGACCGACCCCGTCTACCCGTACTACCCCGGGAAGACGAAGATGCTCGGCGGCGACCCCACCTTCGTCCCCGCCAACCGCGACGGCAGCCTCGACGTCGACGCCTACCGCGACGCCATCAGCGACGACACCGCGCTGGTGGTGCTCAACACGCCGAACAACCCCACCGGCGCCGTCTACGACCACGCGAACGTCGAGGAGATCGTCCGCCTCTGTGAGGCCCACGACGCGCTCGCGGTCGTCGACGAGGTGTACGACCACTTCGACCTCTCCGGGGGGTTCGAGTCGGCGCTCACGATCGACTCCGACCGCCGGATCGTCACCTCGGGGTTCTCGAAGTCGCTCGCGATCACGGGGTTCCGAGTGGGGTACGCGATCTTCCCGGAGTGGCTCGTCGAGAACGCGAAGGCCCGGCACATGCTGGTCAACGTCGCCACGACCCGCCCGGGCCAGCACGCGGTCCTCCGGGGGCTCGAGGGCGCCGACGCCGCCTACTACGAGGCCGCCCGCGAGCTGATCCGCGAGCGCGTCGACACGTTCACCGACGCCCTCGACGCCGCCGGCGCGGAGTACACCCGCCCCGACGGCGCGTTCTACGTGATGGCGCGCTTCGACGGCTACCCCGGGACGATGGCGAACGTGAAACGGCTCGTCGACGAGGCCGGCGTCGCCGGGATGCCCGGCGAGGGGTTCGGCGACGCGTACAGCGACTGGCTCCGCTTCGCGCTGGTGACGCCGCGGGTCGAGGAGGCGGCCGACCGGCTGGCCGAGTTCTTCGCGTAGAAGCTCTCTTTCGCCGTTTCTCTTCCAGTCCCGTGAGCGCAGCATCGACGCCGCTCAGCACCAATAAACCGTATTCCGGGATAGCGAACTGCGGTCGGCGCCGCCACACAACGCTCAAGCGCCCCCGGCGAGAACGCCCGCCCGTGTCGACCCGCGAGGAGAAGCGCGAGCTCGGCCTCGAACTGCTCGCCCACCTGGAGGACGAGGAGCTGTCGCTGGCCGAGACGATCGACCGACTGGAGGCGGTCACCACCAGCCCCTCGCTGACGCGGGAGATCCTCGACGACGCCGAGAAGCGCGGGCTGATCGAGCGCGAGGACGGCCGCCTGCGCACGCAGACGGGCGGGACGTTCGTGCGCTTCGAGAGCGAGGTCGTCGAACGTGAGGGCGAGTACGAATGCCGGCGCTGCGGGGCGAGCATCTCGACGGGGCACTTCGTGCAGTTCGAGGCCGGGGAGCTGGGGCCGTTCGGGCCCTCCTGCGTCAGAAAGGTGCTCGGCCGGGAGTAGCCGAACGACTCACTGCTGGCCGACGACGACCTCGACCGTGGCGTCCTCCTCGAACGGTGCCTCGAACCCCTCCAACCGGTCCCGGACCGCCTCCTCGAAGCGCTCGCGGTCGTCGCCGAGCACCGCGGGCGAGCAGAACGAGAGCGAGAGCAGGTAGCCGACGACGCCGTCGGCGTCCCACTCGCGATCGACCGCGAAGGCGCGCCGTGCGGTGTCGAACCCGTGGTCGGCGAGCGTCTCGGCCCACGGGTCGTCGTACTCGATCGGCCCGGTCCGCTCGGGCGGGTCCTCGAGGAACTCGGCGACGACCTCGTACACCGCGTCCTGCCAGTCCGCGGTGCCGCGAGCCAGCCACTCGGTGTCGCTCAGGAGGGCGACGCCGCCCCCGGGTTCGGTGATTTCCTGAAGGGTGTCGAGCGTTCGCTCCTGAGCCATCCAGTGGAACGATCGACCCATCACGGTCAGGCGGAGCGGGTCGAGCTCGTCGGCCAGGTCGGGGAGGTCGGCGTCGCTCCCGACCAGCCACTCGGTGTTCGACGCGTCGGCGACGCGGGCGCGCTCGCGGGCGTGGTCGATCATCGCTCCGTTCGGGTCGACGCCGACGACCGCGTCGACGTGGGGCGCCAGCGCGACGCCGAGTCGGCCGGTGCCGCAGCCGAGATCGAGCAGCCGGCCCGTGCCGTCGAGGTCGAACCGCTCGCGGAGATAGTCGAGGGCGGCGTCGTCGTACTCCGGGCGGTAGACGGCGTACTGCTCGGCGGTCGACGCGAAGCGCGTCGCTGGGTCGTCCTCGGTCACGGGTCGACGAACCGGCCGGGGCGAGAAAAGCCGTTCCGTTACCAGGCCGACCAGGCGCTCGTCTTCTCGTCGCGGCCGAACACGCGCTTGACGTCCTTCGCGAACGCCAGGTCGCCCTCGTGGTCGAGCTTCTTGTGGCGGTAGTCGTCGGCGACGGCGTCGCGGAGCTGGATGCTGTCGACCGCGAACTCGTCGTCGCCGAACTCGTAGGTGTCGCCGACGACGAACTCGAAGTCGCCCGGCAGGAACGCCTTGGTGCTGCGGGACTGCTCGTTGCGGCCGTCGCCCTCCTTGGGGTGGATCGTGATGTTCACGCCGACGTTGTCGACGACGCGGGTCCACACCGTCTCGACCTCGTCCATGTCGGCGTGCTCCGTGCGGCGCTCGGGACCGATCTCGATGCTCGTGACCTCGACCTGCTGGATCGCCTGCTCGGTCTCGACGACGAACTCGTCGCCGGCCTCGATCTCCTCGTCGGCGACCGCGTTCAGCGTCGCCTTGTAGGAGTCGCCGTCCTGGGAGACCACCACGTCGACGGTGACCTCGTCGGGCGTCTCGATCTTCTCCTTGTGGACGTGGCCACACTCCGTACACCGAACCGTCGTCTGCCCGCCGGGACTCAGCACCTCGTGGACCGTCTCCTCGCGGGGCGAACAGGAGGGACAGGGTAGCGGCAGGCGATCTGCGGACTCGCTCATACGGTCGATTGCCGGTCGAGCGGGTTAAAAGCGCCTGTTCGGGGGGCGCCGTGAGAGGGAGGCGCGCGGTTCGTCGCGGTCGGTCAGGGGAGCGCCCGCAGGTCGGCGAGCATCTCGTCGAGATCCTTCGTCGACGCCGCGAGCGAGAACCCGTCCCGCTTCGCGAGGGCGGGCGCGTGGTCCCACACGTCCTCGGGTTCGATCCCGTGGAGCACGACGGCGTTCGGCGTTGGCGTCAGCACCCGGAGGGCGACCAGCGGCGACTCGCCGCGCGTCACCTCGGTGAACACGAGCGCGCGGTCGGTGCTCTCGCCGTACAGCCGGTAGAACTCCTCGCTCGAGAGGCGAGTGATCGCCTCGATGCTGTCGATCACGGTGTGGCCGTTGACGTGCGTGGAGTCGCTGCCGGCGAGTTCGGTCGCGCCCGTGGCCTCGTAGAACTCCGCGAGCGGCACCGCCCGGGAGTACTCCCGGAGGTCGTGGACGATGTCGCTCTCGAACCCCGCGGTCACCACCCGGGCGTACTGGCGGACGTGGGCGCCGCCGCGGGCGGTGTCGATCGCGAGCAGCCCCTCGACCAGCCGCCGGACGACGCCGATCCCGGGGCTCTCGCGGCGGCCGCTCTCGTAGTCCGAGATCACCGACGAGGAGACGTCGATCTCCTCGGCCAGCGCCGTCTGGGACACCTCGAAGTCGGTGCGCCACTTCCGCAGCGTCGCGCCGGGGTCGTCCGAGAGCACCACTTCGCCGGCGATCCGGCGGGCGAGTCGGCGCTCAGCGTTCTCGGTCACGCGTCGGCGTCGGCGCCCCCGCGAGATAGGCGTGTCGGTGCGGTTCCCCCTACTCGCCGAGGGTGACGCTGTCGTCGGCCGCCGACCGCAGCGCGTCCGAGCGCCCGTAGCTCCCGGGCGCGATCGCGAGCGTCCGGACGCCCTCCCGCCCCGCGAGCTCGAAGGCGGGCTTGAAGTCCGTGTCCCGGGAGGCCACCGCGATCGTGGCGACGCGGTTCCGGAGCACGAACTCGGCGGCGTCGACGGCGAGTTTCACGTCCACGTCGCCGCTGGTGGTGATCACCTCGAACCCGTGGGCCTCCGCCGCCCGGATCAGGCTCCCGGGCGCGTCCTCGTTGAGGTAGAGCCGCGCGGCGACGACCCGGCCGGAGGCGGCCGCGGCCGCACGCACGTCGTCCAGATCCACGTCGAACTCCTCGCGCAACACGTTCGGCCCGTCGACGAACAGCGCGACCCCCTCGCGCCGGTCGCCCAGCAGCCGCCGCACCAGGTCCATACCCACCCCTGCGGTCGCCCCGGGTTATCGCTTCCGGGAAGCGTCGAGGATCGGCACGCAAACTAGTAAACGAACTTTCGTAGCGAGTTAGTTGAAAGTTCTACAGAGAATATTTAGGCTAAATCAGTACAAATATATGTCCGCTTCCTCGTTGTGCTCCTGGCTATGCCAGAGGATACCGAACACGGTTGGCAGCGACGTGGCGTTCTGCAAGGGATCGGCGCGCTGGGCGCGGCGGCGGCCTTCGCGGGCGTCGGCGCCGCGACGCCGGGCCGGGACCCGGGCGCGAAGGAGAACGAGGTGCTCGTCGGCGTCTCGGCGACGGCAGACGGCGTCGCCACGACCGTCGAACAGTACGTGCCGGGCGACGCCGAGCTCGTCCACGAGAACGAGACGCTGCGCTACGTCGCGGTGCGGTTCCCGGCGACGGCCAGCGACGCCGCCCGGGAGAACTTCGTCGAGGCGGTCACGAAGAAGGAGCACGTCAAGTACGCCGAGGCGAACGCGACCCACGAGGCGCTGGCGACGCCGAACGACCCGCAGTTCGGCGACCAGTACGCGCCCCAGCAGGTCGACGCGCCGGGCGCGTGGGACACGACGTTCGGCGACTCGTCGGTCACCATCGCCGTCGTCGACACCGGCGCGCAGTACGACCACCCCGACCTCGCGGGCAACTACGCGTCGAACCCCGGCTACGACTTCGTGGACAGCGACTCCGACCCGTACCCGGACGCCCCGCAGGACGAGTACCACGCGACCCACGTCTCGGGCTGTGCCGCCGCGGTCGTCGACAACGACACCGGCGTCGCCGGCCAGGGGAACTCCACGCTGATCAACGGCCGCGCGCTGGACGAGAACGGCAGCGGCTCCACCTCGGACATCGCCGACGCGATCGAGTGGGCCGCCGACCAGGGCGCCGACGTGATCAACCTCAGCCTCGGCGGCGGCGGGTACACGGACACGATGAAGAACGCGGTGAGCTACGCCACGAACAACGGCGCGCTCGTGATCGCGGCGGCCGGGAACGACGGCTCCTCGTCGGTCTCCTACCCTGCGGCGTACTCCGAGTGCGTCGCCGTCTCAGCCGTCGACGACAACGAGGAGCTCGCCTCCTTCTCCCAGTACGGCGACTCGGTCGAGCTCGCCGCGCCGGGCGTCGACGTGCTCTCGACGACGACCGAGACCCGCGGGGGGTACGAACGGCTCTCGGGCACCTCCATGGCCTGCCCGGTGGTCTCCGGCGTCGCCGGGCTCGCGCTCGCGCAGTGGGATCTCTCGAACAGCGACCTGCGGAACCACCTCAAGAACACGGCCGAGGACATCGGCCTCCCCGACAGCCAGCAGGGCAGCGGGCAGGTCGACGCCGGGGCGGCGGTGGGCACCGAACCCGGCAGCGGCGGTGGCGACGACGGCGGCGACGACGGCGGGTCGGGCGACTCCACCACCTCCTCGGTCGACGGGAGCCTCGAGGGGTACTGGGACTACGACGACTACAGCTACGGCTGGAACTACGACAGCCCCTCGCAGGTCGTGGTGGAGCTCGACGGCCCCAGCGACGCCGACTTCGACCTCTACGTCAACACGGGCACCACCGAGGACGCGACGCCCAGCGACTACGACTACGGCTCCTACTCCACCGACAGCCAGGAGTCGATCACCATCGACAGCCCCGACGACTCCACGGCGATGCAGATCGACGTGGACTCCTACAGCGGGTCGGGGAGCTACACGCTGACGGTCACGGAGTACCAGTAAGCCACTGATCCGGCCGTAGAACGCACAGAACGCGAGAAACGGCGGCGTACGGGTCAGACATCCGGGCCGCCGTCCGTCACTCGATGCCTTTTTTCCTACCTCTCGTGGAGTGTCCGGGTATGTCTGTGACACCACGCCACGTGGGTCATGCCGCCGCCCGCGCCACGGCGACGGGTGGTCTAACGTGGTAGAGCGCACACGCACCCTCGGCTTCCGCGTCGCGTTCGCGCTGGGGCTGGGGACGATGATCGCGGCGGGGATCTTCTCGCTGTCCGGCACCGCGGTGTACCGGATCGGCTCGAGCGCCGTCATCTCGTTCGTCATCGCGGCGCTGGTCGCGAGCATCACCGCCGCGGCGTACTCGGAGTTCGCCTCGATCTACTCCGAGAACGGCGGGGGGTACCTGTTCACCTCCCGCACGTTCGAGGAGCAGGACCTGCTGACGTACGCCATCGGCGCCTCGCTGTTCCTGGGGTACACGGGGACGACGGCGTTCTACCTCGCGACGATGGACGAGTGGTTCTTCCTGTTCATCCTGCCCGAGTCCGTCGGCGGCGTGCTCCCGCGGGGCACCGTCGGCATCGCCGCCGCGGTGCTGCTCGGGACGCTGAACGCCCGCGGGACCGAGGAGTCGGGCGCGTTCCAGGTGATCGTCACCGCGGCGAAGGTGGCGGTGCTGCTCGTGTTCATCGCCGGCGCGATCAGGTTCGCGGGCGCCGGCCAGGCGACGACGACGTTCACCGGCAGCTTCGGGAGCGTCGTCGGCCAGTCGACGGATATCCTCTCCGTCGCCGCGCTCGCGTTCATCACCTTCTTCGGCTTCTCGGCGATCGCGGCCTCCGCGGGCGAGATCATCGACCCGAAGAACACGGTGCCGAAGGCGATCGCCGCCTCGATCGTCACGGTCACCGTGCTGTACACGTTCGTCATCGTCGCGATGGTCAACACGCCGGAGACGATCGCGGGCCAGCCGCGCGGCGAGATCCTGCAGGCCGGCGAGACCGCCATGGGGAAAGTCGCCGCCGCCTTCCTGGGCCCGGTCGGCCAGCTGCTGATCGTCGCCGGCGCGGTGTTCTCGATGGTGTCGGCGTCGAACGCGTCGATCCTCGCGGCCTCCGGGATCGGCTCGCTGATGGGTCGGCAGGGCGACGCCCCCCGGAAGTTCTCCCGCATCCACCCCGACTACGGCACGCCGTTCTACTCGGTGAGCGCCGCGACCGCCGTCATCGCCGGCCTCATCTTCGTGTTCATCACCCTGTTCGGCCACCACGGCGTGCTCGGCGCGCTGGCGGCGGCGCCGTCGCTCGGGCTCGAGCCGCTGACCGGGTTCGCGACGTTCAACCTGCTCGTGCCGCTCTCGGTGGTGAACGTCACGCTGATCTACTCCCGGCGCAACAAGCCCGAGCTCACCCGCGGCTTCGAGATGCCGCTCGTGCCGTACCTCCCGATCCTCGGCGTGATCGCCAACCTCGCGCTGGTGTACAAGCTGCCGACGGTCGGCGTGGTCATCGGCGTCGGGCTGACGCTGCTCGTCGTCGGCGCCTACCTCCTCTGGGGCGGCGCGCTCGAGGCCGACGAGCTGGTCCGGGAGGCCGCCGGCGAACGCCAGGTGGTCAGCCTGGTCGGCGGGGGCGGCGACCACGCGCTGCCGAGCGTCGACGACCGGTTCACCGTGCTGGTGCCGGTGAACCGGCTGGAGCGGGCGGTCGACCACGCGCGGCTCGCCTCCCGGATCGGCGAGCTCCACGACGGCGCCCCGGTCGTGAAGGTTCTCAACACGGTGAACGTCCCCGACCAGGCCGACTCGGCGGCGTTTCTCGACACGGCCGAGGAGCGCATGAGCCGGCTGGAGAGCGACCTCGCGGAGATCGAGGGCGAGGTGACCGCCGACCTGCTCGCGGAGGGGCACGTCTCCCGGGACGTGGCGTTCGACATCCTCCAGACCGCCCGCGAGGACGACGTCGACCGGATCCTGATGGGGATCCCCGAGGAGCACCCCCACATCACCGAGAAAGTGGAGTACGAGGCGCCGTGTGACACGCTGTTCGTCGGCGGCGGCGACCGGCCCCGCGACCTCTCGCGGGTCACTATCGGCGCCGGCGGCGGCCCCCACCACACCGCGCTGCTCGACCTCGCGGAGCGGCTGGGCGACGTGGGGAGCCGGATCGACGTGGTCAGCGTCGACCCCGAGGGCGAGAGCGGGATCGCCGAGGACGTGGAGCCGACGCTGGCGGTGTTCGACGACGACGAGGACGTGCACGTCCACAGCCTCACCGGCGAGAACATCGCGGCGACGCTGGTCGATCAGGCCGCCGAACACGAGGCGACGCTGATCATCGGCGCGACCCGGACGCGGTTCCTGCGGCAGTGGGTGTTCGGTTCGACGACCGACCGCGCGGTGTCGCTGGCGGAGAACCGCGGCGTGCCGGTGATCGTCTACGCGACCGCGGCGGCCGGCGGCTACCGGGGGCGGCTGAGCGAGGCGCTGTTCGCGCCGTACCGGTATCTCCGGAAACACCTGTAGCGACCGAGAGCCCCAGACCTATTAGCCGGCGCCGCCAACCCCGGCGTAATGGCGACCTGCGACGAGTGTGGCAAGCAAGAGAACATGCCGTACGAGTGCCGCCGCTGCGGCGGCACGTTCTGTGCGGACCACCGGCTCCCGGAGAACCACGACTGCCCGGGGCTGGAGTGGGACGACCCAGTCGGCGTGTTCAACCAGGCCGAGGAGCGTGACGCCGGGACGAGTCGGGGCGGCCGTGCCGGCCTCCGACGCCGTGCCCGGTCGATCTGGCGGAGCTACGTCCGGAACAACGCGACGTTCGTGTTCCTGCTGTTGATGTGGGTGACCTGGGTGAGCCAGCTGGCGATCCGGATCCTGGTCTCCCCCGAGCTCGAGGCGACGCTGTTCGTCCTGCGCTCGGAGCACCCCGAGTACGTCTGGACGTGGATCACCTCGGTGTTCGCCCACGGCGGGATCTTCCACATCGCGGCCAACAGCATCGGGATCTTCTTCTTCGGCCAGGTGGTCGAGCGCCGGATCGGCACGAAGCGCTACGTCGGGCTGTTCCTGCTCTCGGGCGCCGCCGCCGGGCTCGCCCAGATCGGCGCGAGCATCCTTCTCACGCCGGGGATCGCGACGGGCGTCGTCGGCGCCTCCGGCGCGCTGCTGGCGATCATGGGCGTGCTGACCATCCTGAACCCGGGGCTCACGGTGTACCTCTACTTCTTCCTGCCCGTCCCCATCTGGGCGCTCACTATCGGCTTCGCCGCGCTGAGCCTGCTGCAGGGGTTCGGCCAGGTCGGCGGCGGCGCCGGCATCGCCCACTGGGCCCACCTCGCCGGGCTGGCGATCGGGCTGGCGTACGGGCTGTACGTGCAGGACCAGATCGAGCCGCCCCGCCAGCTCCAGTTCGGGGGCGGCGGCCCCGGCGGCCCGGGTGGTCCCGGGCGCCGCGGCGGCGGGTTCTGAGCCGTGTTGCTCGCCCGCCCCGAGTTCCGGCCCGACCCCGCGCTCTCCCGCGCGGAGATGGAGTCGCTGCAGCGCGAGATCGCCGACGCCGCCACGTTCGCGGACGACCTGCCGTTCGATCCGGACGCGGTGGGCGTCGACGACCCGGTCGAGGCGGACGCGAGCGGGACCGAACGCCTCGGCGCGAACAGCGACGCGCCGGTGATCGTCGGCGTCGATCAGGCGTTCCTCGACGAGCGCGCGGTGTCGGCGATCGTCGCGGTACAGGACGGCGCGGTGATCGAGCGAACCCACGCGGTGACGCCGCTCTCGATCCCGTACGTCCCGGGGCTGCTCGCGTTCCGCGAGGGCGGGCCGATCCTCGCCGCGTTCGAGGAACTGTCGGTCGAGCCAGACCTCGCCGTCTTCGACGGCTCCGGCCGGATCCACTTCCGGCAGGCCGGGATCGCGACCCACGTCGGCGTCGCGCTGGACCTGCCGAGCGTCGGCGTCGCGAAGCGGCTGCTCTGCGGGGAGCCGGTCGAGCCGGTCGACGACCGCCCCGCGGGCTGGTCGACGCCGATCGAGGCCGGGCCGGACGTGGAAGCCCCCGAGTGGACCACGATCGGCCACGCCTACCAGTCCCGGCAGTGGGACCGCGACCAGTCGATCAACCCGCTGTACGTCTCGCCGGGCCACCGCGTCTCGGCGGCGACGACGCGCGATCTCGTCGACGCGCTGTCAGCGGGGTACAAGCTCCCCGAACCCACGCGGCTCGCGGATCGCTACGCCGACGACGCGAAAGCCGAGTACGAGTGAGTCGGCGCCGCGCGGTCGCTCGACCCGCGGCCGCGTTTGCTCACACTTAACCCGCGGCCGGTCCAGCACGTAGCTATGCGACCGGAGACGGTGCTGATCACTGGCTGTTCGTCCGGCATCGGCCGCGCCACCGCCGCGGCGTTCCTCGACGACGGGTGGACGGTGTACGCGACGGCACGCGACACCGACGATCTGGGCGCCCTCGAGGACCACGAGCACTGCGTCGTCGACGAGCTCGACGTGACCGACGACAGCGACGTGCGGAACGTCGTCAACCGGATACTCCGCAACGAGGACCGGATCGACTGCCTGGTCAACAACGCCGGCTACGCCCAGTTCGGGCCGACCGAGGAGCTCCCCGTCGACGCCGTCGAGGACCAGTTCGAGGTGAACGTGTACGGCCCCCACCGGCTCACGCGCGCGGTGCTCCCGCACATGCGCGAGGCGGGCGAGGGGACCGTCGTGAACGTCTCCTCCGTCGCCGGCCGGCTGTCGATGCCCGGCGGCGGCGCCTACGCGGGCTCGAAGTTCGCGCTCGAGGCGATGACCGACGCGCTGCGCTGGGAGGTCGAGGAGCACGGGATCGACGCCGTGCTCGTCGAGCCCGGCCCGGTCGAGACCCAGTTCACCGAGCGCGCCGAGGAGGAGTCCGACCGGACGGAGCGCACCGGCGCCTACGACTGGTTCTGGTCGATGTTCGAGGACACCGAGGCCGTGGGCGGCGGCGGCACCGGCGCCGTCGAACCCGAGCGCGTCGCGACCGCGATCGTCGACGCCGCCAACCTGACGGACCCGCCCGCGCGGATGCCCGTGGGCACGCTCGCGGACCTGCTGCTCAAGAGTCGGTTCCTCCCGGACTCGGTCCGGGATCTGGCGATCCGGTTCGCCCGCAAGCGGTTCGCGTAGGCCGTCGACGCCCTCAGTCCAGACAGGCCGCCACGACTCGCAGCGCCGCCTCCCCGCGCACGTCGTCGGCCAGTAGCGGCACCCGTTTCACGTCGCGACCGCGGTAGAGGTCGCTCGCCCGACCCAGCGCGTCCTGCTGGACGTTCCACCGGCGCTGACAGAACTCACAGTCCTCGAGGTTCGGCGTGACGATCCAGTCGTCGTCGACGCCCTCTAGATCGGCCACGTCGGCCGGGTCCTCCATCACGCGGTTGACCACCAGCGTCTCGACGGGGATGTCGAACTCGTCCAGCCGGCCGACGAGCCGCTCGGACTCGGTGACGCTCATCGTCTCCGGCACCATCACGACCCGGAAGTCCGTTCGCTCGGGGTCCCGGAGGACGGTTCGCAGGCGCTCGATGCGCTCCTTGAGCTCGTCGAGGTCCTGCTGGCCGGCGGCGTCCTCCCCCTCGCCGCCGCCGAACATCCCCTTCAGCCCGTCCATCATCCCGGAGAACTGCTGGCGGAGCTTCACCATCCGGCCGACCATCGTGTCCAGCATCTCCGGCAGCTGGAGCAGGCGCAGCGTGTGGCCCGTCGGCGCCGTGTCGACGACGACGCGGTCGAACCGCGGGTCGTCCATGTGCTCGATCAGCTTCTGCATCGCCGCCGCCTCGTCGGCGCCGGGCATCGTGCCGCCGAGCAGCGACTCCATCCCCGCCCCCTCGCCGAGCATCCCCGCGAGGTCGCCGACGGGGCCCTCCTCCTGCTGAGCCGCGAAGAACCCCTCCTCCATCGCGGCGTCGGGGTCGATCTCGACGCCCCACAGCGGCACGTCCTCGCGGAGGCGACTGGGGTGGGCGGGGATCTCCACGTCCAGCGTGTCCGACAGCGAGTGGGCCGGGTCGGTGGAGACGACGAGCGTCTTCGTGCCGGCCGCGGCGGAGGCGAGCGCCGTCGCCGCCGCGCAGGTGGTCTTGCCGACGCCGCCTTTCCCGCCGTAGAGCACGTACTCCGGCGCGTCGACGCGCTCCGGGAGGGTCGTGGCTACGTCGAGCGTTTCGGGCGAGTCGTGGGCGCCGGACTCCACCTCGACCGACTCGTCGTCCTCGTCCTCGACCGAGTCGACCGGCTCCACGTCGATTTCGCTCATTGGCGGCTCTGGGCGCCGCGGGCTTGTGTGTCTCTCGGTCCGGGGACGACTCAGCCCTCCCAGTCACGCGGGACGTACTGCGAGAAGTCGGGCTCCGGGCTCGCGCCCAGCGGCCGGAACGCGCGCTCGCCGTCGACGCGGAACTCCTCGATCGCCGCGCGCCCGGGCCCGGTCAGGTAGCCCAGGTACGCCATCGCCAGCGCGTAGGCGACATTGTACCGGGCCGGGTTGGTCGGGATCACCGCGTACTCGTTGCGCAGCAGCGCCGGCGGGTCGTCGATCCCGCGGTCGACGTGGGGCGTCAGCGACCCCTCCCGCACCGTGAGGAACGTGCCGCGGTCGGTCAGCGTGTACGCGCCCATCTGCTCTGCAGTCGTGAGCGTGTTGCCCATCCCCTGGCCCGTCTCGCGGTACCAGTCGCCCCCGGGCTCGACGCCGGCCTGCGCCCAGAGCGCCTGTTCGCGGATGTGGGTGCCCGAGCGGTCGCCGCGGGAGACGAACGGCGCCTCGCTGTCGGCGATAGCGCGGAACGCCGGCAGGGGGTCGCGGCCGGCGACGCCGGCGGGGTCGTCCGGCGGTCCGACCACGAGGAAGTCGTTGACCATCAGCGCCCGGCGGTTGACGCCGTGGCCGGCGCGGAGGAACGCGTCCTCCAGCGGGCGGGCGTGGACCAGCACGGCGTCGCAGTCGCCGTTGCGGGCGGTCTCCAGCGAGCCGCCGGTCCCCCGCGGCAGCGTCCGCACTGTGGCGCCGAAGGCGTCCTCGAACCCGGGGGTGACAGCGTCCAGCAGGCCGCTGTCGTACGCCGTCGTCGCCGTCGCGAGGGTGAGCGTCCCCGCGCCGTCGAACCCCTGCGCGTTCACGGCGTCGGGGTCGCCGCCACAGCCCGCGAGCGCCAGCGTCCCGCCGACGCCGACCGCGCGGAGGAGGGCCCGCCTGTCCATGGTGGAACAACCGTCTGAAGTTGCAAATATCTACTGGTGAGCCCGAAACCGGTTTCGTCGCGCCGGCAGCCGACCACAAGCTCCATCGCCCTGCGACGGCGACGACCGCTGTGCAGCGACGGACTCGTGCGGCGCTCGGGCTCGCGATCCTGCTGATCGTCGGCCTCGGCGCCGCCCTCACCTCGCCCCGGTGGGTGCTCTCGCGGCTGGACTGGCTGGCCGCCGAGCCCCTGCGGTTCGGCGCCGCGCTGGTCGCGCTGGCGCTGCTCCGGCCGGCGCTCGCGTGGCCGACGACGCTGATCGCCGTCGTCGTCGGCTACGGCTGGGGGCTCCCCGGGCTGCCGGTCGCGCTCGCGCTGATCGCGCTCACCAGCGTCCCGCCGTACCTGCTCGCCCGGCGCTCGGCCGACGGCGGCCCCGTGGCGAGCGCCGGCGCGCGGGCCGTCGACGCCACGGGCGACCTCCGGGGCGTGATCGTCAGCCGCCTGTTCCCGGCGCCCTCGGACGTGGTCTCGGTCGGTATCGGGCTCTCGGGCGTCCCGCTCCGGCCCTTCCTCCTCGGCACGGCGATCGGCGAGCTC
The DNA here is from genome assembly GCF_000739555.1 of Halolamina rubra. GTDB lineage: Archaea > Halobacteriota > Halobacteria > Halobacteriales > Haloferacaceae > Halolamina > Halolamina rubra. The sequence continues at coordinate 11,585 of NZ_BBJN01000014.1, read as the reverse complement.
CCGTGGGCGCTGGCGGGCGTCGTCGCCGGGGGCTCGGTCCAGCGTCTGCGCCGGGAGGGGCTCGGCGCGGTGATCGAGCCGGAGCTACTCCTCGCCGCGGCGGTCGCCGCCCTCCTCCTGCTCGCCGGCCCCGCCTACCGCCAGTTCCGGGGGCCGGAGGCGAGCTAGCTCACTCGAACAGCGACTCGCCGGTCATCACGTCGGGCTGGGCCATCCCGAGCAGCGAGAGGATCGTCGGCGCCACGTCGGGCAGCGAGCCGCCCTCGCGGATCGTCCGCCCGTCGGCGTCGCCGTCGGGCGAGACGTAGATCACGGGCACGGGGTTGAACGTGTGCGCGGTGTGGGGCGACTCGGGCGTCCCCATGTCGTCGGCGTTGCCGTGGTCGGCGGTCACGAGCAGGTGTGCGCCCGCGTCCGCGAGCACGGCCGCGAGCCGGCCCAGCTCGCGATCGACGGCCTCGACCGCGGCGACGGCGGCGTCGTAGTCGCCGGTGTGGCCCACCATGTCCGGGTTGGCGTAGTTGAGCACGAGCGCGTCCGGCTCCGGGTCGCCCTCGTCGACGGCCGCCACGGCGGCGTCGGTCACCTCCGCCGCCGACATCTCGGGCTGGAGTTCGTACGTCGGCACGTCCGGCGAGGCGAGGATCCGGCGCTGCTCGCCCTCGAACGGGCGGTCCCGGCCGCCGTTGAAGAAGTAGGTGACGTGGGGCTCCTTCTCGCTCTCGGCGACCCGGAGCTGGCTCATCCCGGCGTCGGCCCACAGTTCCCCCAGCGTCCGCTCGGGCTCGTTCGGCGGGAAGGCGACCGGGAACGGGTACGTCTCCTCGTAACGGGTCATCGTCGTCAGCCGGATCTCGGGTCGGTCGAGGCTGAACGGCCACTCGTCCGTGTCGATCCCGCCGAGAAGCCGGCAGAGCTGGCGAGTCCGGTCGGCACGGAAGTTGAACGTGATCAGCGAATCGCCGTCCTCGAGCGCCGGCGCGCCCGAAACCAGCGTCGGCTCGACGAACTCGTCGGTCTCCCCGCGCTCGTAGCTCTCCCGGACCGCGGCCACCGCGGAGTCGGTTTCGTATCGCGCGTCGCGGTTTACGATGGCGTCGTACGCCGCCCGTGTTCGCTCCCAGTTGCGGTCCCGATCCATGGCGTAGTACCGCCCCGTGACGGTGGCAACGCGGCCGGTTCCGTGGTCTCGGACGACCTGCTGGAGCTCCTCGAGGTAGTCGACGCCGCTTTTCGGCGGCGTGTCGCGGCCGTCGGTGAACGCGTGGGTGACGGCGTCGACGCCGCGCTCGGCCGCGAGTTCGATCAGCGCGTGGAGGTGTGACTGGTCGGCGTGGACGCCGCCGTCGCTGACCAGGCCGGCGAAGTGGACCCGCCCGCCGGTGTCGGCGGCGTGTGCGAACGCGTCGCCGATCGCGTCGATCTCGCCCAGTTCGCCGGCGGCGATGGCGTCGTTGATCCGCGTGAACGGCTGTTTGACGACCCGGCCCGCGCCGAGGTGCATGTGGCCGACCTCGCTGTTGCCCATCTGTCCCTCCGGCAGGCCGACCCGGCGGCCGTGGGCGGTCATCGTCCCGAACGCCCCGGCCTCGCGGAGCGCGTCGAAGTTCGGCGTCGCCGCCGCGCCGACCGCGTCCCGGCCGGGCTGATCGTCGGGCGCGAGCCCCCAGCCGTCGAGAATCACGAGTGCAGCGTCCATGCGGGAGGGGATGGGTGGCCGGCGTATCACGCCTTCGGTGCAGCCAAAGACCCATACCGTTTCGCGCGAAACGTGAGGCAGACCTGATGGACTGGGACGGGATCGAGAGACGCCACATGCTCGCGCTGTTGGCCGGGGGCGGCGCCACCGCCAGCGGCGCCTACGTCCTCTCCGACAGCCCCGACCCGGCCACGACCGACGAACTCGGCGACGAGGAGTCCCGGCGGCTGGCCGAGGCCCACGCGCCGACGCTGTACTACGGCGCCCGCGAGCAGTGGCCCGCCACCGACCCCCGGGAGTACGAGTCAGAGCGGGACGGCGACACCGTCGTCGACGGGTTCGACGCGCTCGACGGCTACAGCGCCGACGCCCGCGACACCGACTACCCGCACCCGACGGTGTTCTACAACGCCGTCGACTACCCGGACTCGCCGCTTTGCTGCGTGCAGTTCTGGATCTACTCGGCGTTCGACCAGTTCTCGACCAACTTCCACTGGCACGACTGGGAGGTGCTGCACGTGTTCGTCGATCGCTCGGCGGACGGCGGGGGGACCGATTCGGCCACGGAGTCCGCGACGACCGCCGAGGCGTCGACGCCGGCCGGGACGGGCGAGCCGGTGCTGTTCGTCGCCTCCGCCCACTCCCGCAAAGTACCGAACAACGAGCATCTCGACCCGGAGGTGACGCGGGCGTCGATCATCAGCGAGGTGGGCTCACACTCCAGTACGCTCGGGGTGAACGCGCGGCCGACGACGTTCCAGCGCACCGCCGTCGACGGACTGGCGCCCGACATCAGCAACGACCCCGTGGAGGTGATCTCCGGCGAGGCGTCGCTCCCGCTGGCGTACGGGCTCCCCCGGGACGAGGGGCTGACGCTGCCGTACGCGATCCCCGAGTACGAGGGCGAGCGCCTGCCGGAGCACGACCGCCTGCCGAACGTCCGGCCCGGGGACCTGACGCCCGACGAGCTCACCGTCGACACGTACGAGGCGCTGGCGAACCCCCCGGAGGGGATCCCCCAGCGCGAGGGCGACGTGGCGTTCGTCCCCGACGCGACCGCCGAAGCGTCGGTCGACGCCGAGGCGCGCTACGAGCTGGTCGAGATGGAGGCGATCCGGCACATCGACGACTTCACCGGGCCGCAGCTGAGCTTCAGCTTCACGGTGCCGCAGTTCGTCGAGGACGCGGTCTCGGGCCACATCACGACCGTCGGGGTGCCGTGGGACCAGCCACGGTTCACCAACCCCGAGACCGACATCAGCGACCCCCAGCACCGCGCGGCGCTGGCCGACCGCTACGAGCCGATCGACGCCGGCGGCGACGTGAGCCGCATCCTCGGCGCCGTCCGGGAGGCAACCGGCGCCGACGAGGCGCCGGGGAGCAACGGCGTCTCGCTGCTCGCACCCTCGATCGAGACGGTCGCGCTGCTCGAGAGCGACCCCGAGGGCGTCCCGACGTTCTCCGGCGTGGTGACGCTGGAGAACCCCGGCGAGGGCGACCACCGGCTCACCGTCAACGGCGCCGGGATGGCCCCCTACAGCGAGAAACTGACCCACGAGGGCGGGACGACCCGCGCCGGCGTCGAGGGCGCGATCCCGATGAGCGCCAACGAGGACGCCGTGAAAGTTCGCGGCGAGACTGGCGATGGAACCGGGCTGGCGTCGGTCGCGCTCGACGACGACTTCGCCGGCACGGTGTACGACGGCCGCCCGCCGGGCGAGGACGGGCAGTTCGGGATCTACGCCCACCGCGAGGGCGCCTACACCGCCGAGATTCGCGACGAGTCCGGCGGGACGGGCGCGCTCCGGGTCAACCCGAACGCGGACGACGAGACGGTCGAGCTCTCGGGGATCGAGACGGGGAAGGTCGCGCTGACGGAGTTCCTGCTCCGGTTCCTGGTGGAGACGCGCCTGCAGGTGGCGGCGATCCGGGACGACGAGGACGTCGACGGCGTGCCGACGGGCCAGAACATCGGCGACGAGACCCTACGGGAGGTCGTCGCCGCGGCGGACGAGAACGCGGGCGACCTCGTGGACGGCGTCGACGACGCGGTCGGCGAACTCCTCGGTGAGGACAGCGACGACGGCGACAACGGCGGCGGCAACGGCAGCATCGGCGGCGGCGTCGCGGGCGTCGTCCGGGCCGTCGACGCCGCAGTGCTGGTCGCCGTCGCCGCCCGGGCGGCCGCCCGCGACGGGCGGGGCGACGACGCCAACCGCCGGCTCGAGGGGCTCAGGACCCGGCTCTCGAACGTCGACGACAGCGTCGACGGGGAGGGGCTCCCCGGCGAACTCGCGGGGTTCGTCACCGGCCGGACGGGCCGGATCCGGCCGCGGATCGACGCCGCCGTCGACGCCGAACTCGACGCGGACTCGTAGCCGTCCGCCCCCGGTCGCCGACTACTCCTCGGGGCGGTGGGGGCGGCTGCTCCCGTCGTCTGGATCGAGGCGGAGGTACTTCGCGAACAGGTCCGCCACCCGGGTGTACGCGTCGACGACGTTCTCGCGCCGGCTGAACCCGTGGGGCTCCTCCTCGTAGGTCTGGAGCTCGTGGCGCTTGCCGTGTTTCTCGAGTTCGTCACAGAGCTGTTCGGACTGGCTGAGCGGGACCCGTGTGTCCTCCTCGCCGTGGAGCACCAGCACTGGGTCCTCGATGTCGGGCACGTCCCGGATCGGGCTGGCCTCGCGGTAGTTCGCGAGGTCGGTCGCGAGGTCGCCCAGTTCGCGCTTCATCAGCTGCCAGCCCACGTCGTCGGTGTCGTCGACGAACGTCTCGTAGTCGTACACGCCGTAGAACGCCGCGCCGGCGTCGTACGCGTCGGTGTTGCCCAGCGCGTTCACCGTCATCAGGCCGCCGCCGGAGCCGCCGAAGATCCCCGCGCGGTCGCCGTCGACGGCGGGGAACGCCTCGGCGGTCGCCGCGGCGGCGTCGATCACGTCGTCGAGGTCGCCGCCGCCCCAGTCGTCGTCGTTGGCCATGCGGTGGGCCCGGCCGTAGCCGTCCGAGCCGCGGTAGTTCGGCATCGCGACCGCGTACCCCAGCGCCGCGAAGTACTGCGAGCGGTAGTCCCAGCCGAAGTCGTCGAACGCGGTCGGGCCGCCGTGGGGGTGGACCAGCACCGGCACCGAGTCGGGCTCCTCCGGGAAGCCACCGACCGGCGGGTAGACGAGCGTGTGGATCTCGGTGCCGCCCGACCGGAACGTGAACTCGGTCGGCTCGGCGAGGCGTTCCGCGAAGCCGACAGCGCCGGTCTCGATCGCCGGCTCGCCCGCGCTGGCGTTCCAGAGCTGCGGCGGCGTCGTCGGGTCGCCGCGGACCGTGTACACCTCGCCGTCGATCCAGACCGGGCCGGTGTGGAACGCGTCGCCCTCGCTCAGCAGGTCGGCGTCGGCGCCGTCCAGCGCCGCGACGCCGACGTGGGCGCGCCCCTCGCGGGTCGCGGTGAACGCGAGTCGGTCGCCGTCGGGGTGCCACGCGGGCGCGCCGACCTCGGTGTCCTCGACGGCGTGGACGGCCGTCGTCTCGGCCGACTCGTCGCGCCCGGCCGCCGCGGCGACCGCCTCGCCGTCGGCGTAGTGGATCGCGTCGAACCCGCCGGCGTCGTGGACGAACGCCACGCCGTCGCCGTCGGGGTGGGGGCGCGGCGTCTGGACGCGCACGGCGTCCGCGGCGAACACGACCTCGGGCTCGGCGGCGACGCCGCCGTCCTCGATCGGGAACCGCACCAGTTCGGCCTCGTAGTCGAACAGGCTCCGGTGGGGTGCCCGGACCGCGTAGAGCCCGTCGTCGCCCCAGCGCGGATCGTTGTAGAGGTGGTCGTCGTCAGCGAGCACCCGCTGACTCCCGGTGTCGGGGTCGACGAGGACGAGGGCCGCGCGGGAGACCGCGTTCGTGACGGCGGCGACGCCGTGGTCGCCCCACGCGAGGCCGATCTCCGGGCCGTCGTGGTGAGTCAGTTGCTCGACCTCGCCGGTGTCGGCGTCGACCGTGGAGAGCGTCCCCTCGGCGTCGACGAAGGCGATCCGGTCGCCGTCGGGCCCCCAGGCGAGCCACTGGGTGTCGCCGCGGCCCCGGCGCATCGCGGAGACGCCCTCGCTGGTGAGCCGGGCGTCGGCGCCGTCCTCGCGGAGCCAGAGGTCGGTCTGGTCCTCGCGGTTCAGGGCGTAGGCGATGCGGCCGTCGTCGGGGGCCGTGGCCGCCTGCACGGCGGCGTCGGCGCTCGCCATGTCGGCGAGCAGGCCGTCGTGGGACGTGTCCCGGAGATCGCGTCGGTACATGGGGCCGAGATGGCGGGCCCGCAGGGATAGCCCTTTGGCCCCCGGAAACGCCCGCCGGCGCGGGAGCGACCGGGGTCGCGGAGTGAGACAGCCTTTTTGCTCCCTGCCGCCAAGCCCGAGTATGGACTCGGCGGTACTGTTGAACCTCCTGGGCAACGAGAACCGCCGGCGCATCCTGCGGCTGCTCTCGCACAAGTCCTGTTACGTCACGGAGATCAGCGAGTACCTCGGCGTGAGCCCGAAGGCGGTGATCGACCACCTGCGCAAACTGGAGGAGGCCGGGCTGGTCGAGAGCCACACCGACGACCAGCGACGGAAGTACTTCCACATCGCCCGCGCGGTCAGGCTGGAGGTCAGCGTCTCGCCGCACAGCTTCGGCGCCAAGAGCGCCTACCCCGCGAGCCGCGGCCTCGACATGACCGGCTGCTGTACGTACCTCGACATCGACATCGACGACCAGCCCAGCGACGACGGGCTGGCGGGGCTGGCGAAGGAGTTCGACCGGCTGCAGAGCCTCGAACGCGAGCTCTCGCTGGCCCAGCGCTGGGTCGACGGCCGGCTGAACGAGGTGCTCGACCGACTCAACGGCCACATCGGCGCCGAGGCCGACTCGCGGTTCTACGCCGCGGTGCTGTCGGCGGTCGTCACCACCGACGGCTCGCGTCGCGAGATCGTCGAGGAAGTGGACGCCGACGAAAGCGCCGTCGCGGACGCGCTGGAGCAGCTCACCGAGCACGGGCTGCTCCGGCGCGCCGAGGACGCCGACGCCTGGGAGCTGGCCTAGATCGACTTCGTCAGCCCGGCTCGGAGATCCCGCCCGAAGTAGTAGCCCAGCAGCGACGCCACCGCGCCGCTCCCGGCGCCGATGGCGCCCAGCGCCAGCCCGTACTGCTGGAGCCACTCGACGCCGATCGGGAGGAACACGCCGCTGAACACCTGCGTCACCGCCAGCACCGCCGCCACCGCCGCGCCCGCGACGCCGACCTCGAGATACTGCCGGCGCGAGCGACCCAGCCCGAGGAGGAACGTCGCCGCGAACACGCCGACGACCCGGCCGACGGTCCCCATGAACGGGACGAGTCCGCCGATCGCGCCGCCGGCGACGACGCCCGCGACGACGACGCCGAGCGCCAGCAGGAACGCTCGGGGGGAGAACAGCCGGCCCACGCGGCGACGGACGCCCGAGAGGCGACCACCGCTCGATCCAGCCTCCTCGTCGGCGTCGGCGGCGAGCTCCGCCTCGGTTTCCGTCTCCCGCTCGCGCGATCGCTGCATGCCCGTAGCTGGGGGAGCCGGCAGTATGGGTCTTGCGCCGACAGCCCCCGGAGGGCGCTTCGAGAAGGCAGTTTCAAGTCCGGGCGACCGGAAGCTGCGGGTATGAACCCCGGGGACCGCGTCCGCGTCGACCACGACGGCGCGACCGACGAAGGCGTCCTGATGCCGACGACCGACGAGGACCACCTCGTGCTCAAGCTCGACGGCGGCTACAACGTCGGGATCGCCCGCGACGGCGCCGACGTGGAGCTGCTGGAGTCGGACGTGTACGACATCGAGGAGGGCGAGGCCGGCGGCGGCGAGGCCTCCGAGATCGAGTTCGACGAGGCGCTGCCGACGGTCGCGCTGGTCTCGACCGGCGGCACCATCGCCTCGACCGTCGACTACCGCACCGGCGCGGTCACCGCCCGCTTCGACGCCGAGGACGTGCTGCGGGCCGTGCCGGAACTCGCCGGCCGGGCGAACTACCGCGGCCGCGTCGTCGCCGACATCCTGAGCGAGAACATGGAGCCGTCGATCTGGCAGGAGCTCGCTCGCGCCGTGAAGGAGGAGATCGAGGCCGGCGCCGACGGCGTCGTCGTGATGCACGGCACCGACACGATGCAGTACTCCGCGGCCGCGCTGTCGTACATGCTCGACACGCCGGTCCCGATCGTGTTCACCGGGAGCCAGCGCTCGGCCGACCGACCCTCCTCGGACAACGTGATGAACGCGGTCTGTGCCGTCGAGGCGGCGACGGCCGACGCCGCCGAGGTGATGGTCTGCATGCACGCCACCCCCTCCGACGACGACTGCGCGCTCCACCGCGGCACGCGCGTCCGGAAGAACCACACCTCCCGGCGCGACGCCTTCGAGACCGTCGGCGGCGAGCCGCTCGGGACGGTCGACTACGACGCCGCGAAGGAGGGGCAGGGCGACGCCGCGGGCGTCGAGTTCGCCGGCGAGTACGCCGAGCGCGGCGCGGCGGAGCTCGCGATCCACCCCGACCTCGCGACCGACGTGGAGCTGGTGAAGCCGACGCCCGGGATGGACCCGGCGGCCTGGGAGTACCTCGACGGGAAGTCCGGCGTGATCGTCGAGGGGACGGGGCTCGGCCACGTCCACACCGACCTGATCCCGCGACTCGAGGAGCTGGTCGAGGACGGCACGACCGTCGCGATGACCTCGCAGTGTATCGAAGGGCGGGTCTGTGATCGCGTCTACGACACCGGACGGGACCTGCTCGACGCCGGCGTCGTGGAGTGCGGCGACACGCTGCCCGGGACGGCGAAGGTGAAGCTGATGTGGGCGCTCGAGAACACGAAATCGCCCGCGGACGCGATGGGTCGGGAGCTCGCGGGTGAGCTCACCGAGGAGTCCCAGCCATGGCGCTGACGCGGGAGACCGAGTACGCCGACGACGACGAGATCGAGGTCCGGGAGGCGGTCCCCGGCGACTACCCCGCGGTCGCGGCGTTCACCGCCGACACGTGGGAGAGCGGCGACTACATCCCCGACGCGTTCCCGCGGTGGATGGCCGACGACGACCCCGACACCCGGACGTTCGTCGCCGTCGACACCACGGAGTCGCCGCCAGACCCCGAGCGCGTCGACGCCGTCGACGCCGACGAGGTCGACGGGGTCGCCGCGGACCGCGCGGTCGGGATCTGTCAGGCCGTCGGGCTCAGCGAGCACGAGGGGTGGATGCAGGCGATGCGCGTCGACCCCGACTACCGCGGCCGGCGCCTCTCGCGGGCGCTGAACGACGCCGGCTTCCACTGGCTCCACGAGACGGGCCGGCGCGTCGCGCGGAACATGGTGTTCTCGTGGAACACCGAAGGGCTCGGCGCCTCCCGGGTCAACGGGTTCGAGCCCGGCACCGAGTTCCGGTGGGTCCAGCCGGAGCCGGACGCCGAGGCGGCCGCGCGGACCGACGACGCCGCAGTGATCGACGCCGACCCGGACGCTGCGTGGGGGTTCTGGAGCGACTCGGCGGCGCGTGACGCGCTCGACGGGCTGGGCCTCGACTCGGGGGAGTCGTGGGCGCTGTCGGAGCTGACACGCGACCGACTCCGGCGGGCCGCAGAGGAGGACCGACTGCTCGTGGTCTCGGCGCCCGACGGCGGCCTCGGCGGGTTCGCCTACCGCGTCCGGACGAGCGAGCGGGAGGGTGACGACGGCGAGTCACAGGTTCGGGCGGAGTACGGCGTCGCGGCCTGGGCAGGCGCCCAGTCCTGTGACGCGCTGCTGGCGGCGATCAGTCGCGACGCGGCCGCGGCCGGCGCCGCCACGACGCGGGTGCTGATCCCTGAGTCGGCGACGTGGGTGAGCGACGCGGCGCTGGCGGGCGCGGAGATCGGCGAGGACCCCGACTTCGTGATGCGGGCGGACCTGACGAAGCGCCACTGGGCGTAGCGCCCCGGCTCAGACGGCGACGACCCAGGCCCGGTAGCTCTCCTCGCGCTCGTACACCTCCCGGAACACGCGGTCCGCGAAGTCGGCGAGCCGGTTGGCGTCCGATCGGGCGGTGATCCGGACGTTGGTCCCCTCGGCCTCGTCGGGCGACTCGAGCTCGTCGATGCGGAACTCGGGGAACTCGTCGACCAGCGCCTTGACGCGGTCGAGCTCCTCGTCGGTGACGTCCAGGTTGAACGTCTTCTCGGCGAACTGGAGCCAGGGCTGGGGCTCCTCCTCCTCGTCCTCGCCGTCGTCGCCATCGGGGTCGAACGCCGGCTCCTCGGGCGGCGCGGCCTCGATGGTGAGGAAGGCGCTGCCCCGGGTGCGGTGGGCGGTGACGGCGTCGGCGAACAGCTTCCGGCGGTCGGTGGGCGTGTCGGCGTCGAAGCGGGTCATACGGGCTCTGTGAGGGCCGGCGACTAATCAGTCCCGGACGCCGACCGCTTTCTTCAAGCCTTTATGCACGGCCCGAGTCTCTTCCGATATGGCCGACCACCACATCCTACTGCTGGGTCCGCCCGGCGCCGGCAAAGGCACGCAGGCGAAAGAGCTGTGTGAGACGTACGATCTCGACCACGTCTCCACGGGAGACGCGCTGCGAGCGAACAAGGACATGGAGACGGAGTACGGCACCCCGCGGAGCTTCATGGAGGCCGGCGAGCTCGTCCCGGACGAGGTCGTCAACGAGGTGCTCGCGGCCGCGCTCGAGGACGCCGACGGCTACGTGCTGGACGGCTATCCGCGCAACCTGGATCAGGTCGAGTACCTCGACGACGCGACGGAGCTGGACTACGTGTTCTTCCTCGACGTGGACCGCGACGTGCTCGTCGAGCGCCTGACCGGCCGCCGCGTCGACCCCGAGACCGGCGAGAACTACCACGTCGAGTTCGACATGCCCGAGGACGAGGAAGTGCGCGAACGGCTCGTCCAGCGCGACGACGACGAGGAGGACGTGGTCCGCGAGCGGCTCGAGGTGTACGAGGAGAACACCGAGCCCGTGATCGAACACTACCGGGAGACCGGCGAGCTGGTCGAGATCGACGGCGAGGGGACGCCCGAGGACGTGTTCGAGCGTCTCACCGACGCTATCGACGGCTGAGCGGCCACCTCGCTTCTCCGAGCCTCGCCGCCGACGAGAGCGGCAAGTAAAAGGTTCTTTACGCCCGGTAGCGAAGGGAGTCTCAATGGTACGGACCGAGAAGCGCGTCCGCGAACTCGTCTCGGAGGACCCCGCGATGCGGGAGGTCGTCGAGACGGTGCTCGACCGCGCCGACGACGGCGAGGTCGGCTGGACGGACGTGAAAGGCGAGATCGAGAGCGGCCAGTGGGGCCGACTGATCGAGAAGGAGGTGCTCGTCGAGGGCGAAACGGGGTTCCGGATCGAGGACCCAGAGGCCGCCCGCGAGGCGCTCGAGTCCGACGACGACCTCACCAGCTCGTCGGTCGACCTCGACGACGTCGAGAGCACGTCGTGGTCGAAGTGGGACAAGATGGCCGGCGGCGGCACGGTGCTGTTCATGGTCGGCTACGCCTACGCCCCGGTCCGGAACGTCGTCGGCGGCGCCATCGACGTGGTGCTCGGGCCGCTGCTCGAGGTGCTGCCGTTCTACGCGGTCGTGCTGCTGCTGGCGATGACGACCGGGCTCTACTCGACGGTGCTGCGCGCGCTGCTGATGGACATGGACAAGATGAGCATGTACCAGGACCGGATGAAGGACATCCAGGAGCGCCGGAAGGAGGCGAAGGAGCGCGGCGACGACGCCGCGATGCAGAAGATCCAGGAGGAGCAGATGGAGGCGATGGGCGACCAGCTCGGCATGTTCAAAGAGCAGTTCCGCCCGATGGCGTGGATCATGTTCCTCACCATCCCGGTGTTCCTGTGGATGTACTGGGCCATCG
>NZ_BBJN01000015.1 GCF_000739555.1 Halolamina rubra | reverse complement strand
GACGCGTTCGAGGCCGACTGGGACGACGACCCCGTCGACGCGTTCGAGAGCCACACGAACGGCGTCTCGGGCGTCGTCGACGGCGCCGAGACCGTCGTCGGCCACCCGGACCTGTTCGCCGAGCGGGGCTGGAGCGTCGCCGACGACCTGCGGGAGCGGGCAGCGTCGATCCGCGAGCGGGGGAACCTCCCGATCCTCGTCGGCCGGGACGGCGAGGCGGAGGGCCTGATCGTCCTCGGCGACCAGCCCCGTGAGGGCTGGGAGGAAACAGTGACCGCGCTCGCCGACCGCGGCGTCGACGTGGTCGTCCTCACCGGCGACGAGAACGAGGCGACGGCGACGTACCGCGACCACCCCGCGATCGACCAGGTGTTCGCCGGCGTGCCGCCGGAGGGGAAGGCCGAGACCGTGCGCCGACTCGGCGCCGGGCGGACGCTCGCGATGGTCGGCGACGGCACCAACGACGGGCCCGCGCTGGCCAGCGCCGACCTCGGGATCGCGCTGGGCAGCGGCACCGCGATCGCCGTCGACGCCGCCGACGTGGCGATCATCGACGACGACCTGCGCTCGCTGGACACGGTGTTCGACCTCTCGAAGGCGACCGGGACGCGCGTGAAACAGAACATCGGCTGGGCGTTCCTCTACAACGCGGTCGCGATCCCGCTCGCGCTGTCGGGGCTGCTCAACCCGCTGTTCGCCGCGGTCGCGATGGCCGCGAGCAGCATCCTGGTGGTGACGAACTCCTCGCGGCCGCTGCTGGAGGAGTAGGACGACGCCGAAAAATCAGTACGCATCGCCGACGGCCGCCTCGCCCTCGAGCACGGACTTCCGGGAGACGAGCTCGATCGTCGTCTCGAACCCGATGGCGCTGCCGCCCTCGATCGCCTCGACGCGGAGCACCACGTCCTGCGGGCTCGCACAGCCGCAGTTGACGAACTCCTCCCACTCCTCCCCCACGGAAACCGGGCCGGCGTGGGCCCGCTGGAGGTACTGGAGGTAGGTGCTGTCGTTCATGTTCTCCTGGAGCCAGTCGCTGTCGGCGACCCACCAGGTGCCGTCGTCGTCCGGGTCGGCCTCCGGCGACCGGAACGAGAGGACGAGGCGCTCGGCCTGGTCCTCGACGGTCGCCGGGTCGATCGTGTCAGTAGTTCCCATCAGTCGTCAGCCTCCATCGACGCCGCGGCGGCCTCGGCCGCCGGTGCGGGCGTCGACTCCAGCCACTCCTCGGTGTCGAGAGCGGCCATGCTGCCCGTGCCGGCGGCGGTGACCGCCTGCTGGTACGCACGGTCCATCACGTCGCCCGCCGCAAAGACTCCCTCGGCCGCCGTCGCGGTCGTGGCCCACGAGTCGCCGTCGGCCGTCCGGACGTAGCCGTCCGAGTCGAGTTCGACGGGCGTGTCCTCGAGGAACGCGGTGTTGGGCTCGTGGCCGATGGCGTAGAACACGCCGCCGACGTCGACCTCCTCGACGGTCACGTCCTCGCCGTCCTCGTAGCGCTCGCTGGGGTAGCCCTCGGGGTGAGAGACCAGCGTCGCGCCGGTGACGCCCGACTCCTGGGAGCCGTCGATCGCCAGCAGTTCCGTGTTCCAGCGGAACTCGATGTCGTCGTGGTCGCGAGCGCGGTCGGCCATGATCTCCGAGGCCCGGAGCGCCTCGCGGCGGTGGACGACCGTGACGCTGTCGGCGAACTTCGCGAGGAACAGCGCCTCCTCCATCGCGCTGTCGCCGCCGCCGACGACGAGCACGTCGTCGCCGCGGTGGAACGCGCCGTCACAGGTCGCACACGTCGAGAGCCCGTAGCCCATGAGCTCGTCCTCGCCGTCGGCGCCGACCCAGCGGGCGCTCGCGCCGGTCGCGACGATCAGCGCGCGCGTCCGGACCGTCTCGCCCGTCGAGAGCGAGAGTTCGAGCGGCTGGCCGTCCACGTCGGCGGCCTCGACGCTGCCGTGCTGGAACTCGGCGCCGAAGCGCTCGGCCTGCTCGCGCCCGCGCTGGATCAGCTCCATCCCGCCGACGCCCTCGGGGAAGCCGAGGAAGTTCTCCACGTCGGTCGTCAGCGTCAGCTGGCCGCCGGGCTCGTCGCCCTCGAGGACGAGGGGGTCGAGGTCGGCGCGGGCCGCGTACACCGCCGCCGACAGCCCGGCGACGCCGGAGCCGGCGACGACGAGTTCTCGGGTGTCCGCAGGCATTTATTCGGCGTAGCCTCGATCAGCGAGCGGAGCTGGTCCTCGCCCTGGACGCCGACGATCTCCTCGACCTGCTCGCCGTCCGCGAACAGGACGAGCGTGGGGACGCCGCGGACGCCGTAGGCGCTCGCGAGCGTCTGGTTCGCGTCCACGTCGACCTTCGCCACGGCGGCCTCGGTGTCCTCGGCCAGCGATTCGACGACCGGCTCGAGCATCTGACACGGGCCACACCAGTCGGCGTAGAAGTCCGTCAGGACCACGTCGTTCTCCGCGACGATCTCGTCGAGCCCCGCCTCCCCGTCGACGTAGATCGGTTCGGTGGGCGTGTCGGTGCTGCCGTCCGGTGTAGAGTCAACTGACATCACGCTACCGTAGGGACCAGTAGTTGTTAAGGGTTGTGGGGAATATGTACAATACCACTTGGCCGGGTGGAAGCGAGAAAGCGAAGACGGTTTTTCCAGTGCGGTCGAACGTTCGGCCATGGCCACCGACCGTGAGTGTCCCGACTGTGGAGAACCGCTGGAGGCAATGGAGCTACAGGGGTCGAGCTCGCTCGGCGACGTGGTGCTCGTCGCCGCCGGCGACGACGACGGCCTGCTCGGGGGGCTTCGCGCGGACGAGGTGCTGGAGCCGGTGCCGCACGTCTGCCCGGCGTGTCGCCGGACGCTGTTCTACGCCGAGGAGTGAGGCGGGTGCGAGCGGTGGACACTCCGCAGCTCGGCCGGCGACGTTAGCTCTCGGCGGACTGCGGCGGCGTGTACGTCTCGTCGTACTTGTTCTCGAACTCCTGGATGAGCTGGCCCATCTTCGCGTACCAGTCGTTGAGGATCCGCTGCATGTCGTCGGCGATCTTCGTGGGGTCGGTCGGGTAGTAGACGTGGTAGTAGCCGCCCTGGTCGTAGTTGACCTGCTCCTTCTGGATGAACCCCGTCTGTAGCAGCCGCTGAACCGCCCGGTAGGCGGTCGAGCGCTCGCGGTCGACCCTGTCGGCGATCTCGTCGACGGTCAACGGCTCGCTGGCGCCGACGAGCGCCTCGAAGCAGTCCCGGTCGAGCTGCTTCAGCCCGTGGAAACACTCGAGCAGCCCCTCACACACCATATCCCGCTGCAGTTGTTCGGCCATCGAATCCGGCATTGGTACCCGAGCTACCGGGCAAGTGCCTAAAAGACTTGTGCGTGAACTGTACAATCTTCCGATCGGGACGGAGCCGGCTCGTGTCCGTCGATTCGGCGGTCGAGAAAACGCGGCAGCGGTCGTCGTCGCGACGCGTTCGAAGGGTTAGTTGGTCACGCCCGTTGCGGAGTCAGACTCCTCCCGGAGCGCCCGGACGGAGCTGACCACGACGCGCCGGCGACGAGCGTCGCGGCGCCGAGGATCACGACCAGCGAGACGGTCTGGAGCACGGGGATGTCCATGAACGTCCCGATCTTCCGCAGTGCGACGGCGATCGCCCCCAGCAAGAGCATCACGCCGAAGTACACCTTGATCTCGTCCTCGTCGACGAGGCTGGTCGCCGCGGCGCCGATGCGGGCGCCGCCGGCACTCCCCGCCAGCAGCGGCACGACGATCGAGAGGTTCACCGCGCCGTCCATCGCGTAGAGGAAGCTGCCGATCCCGCCCGAGAACACGATCTCGAACAGGTCGGTCCCCACCGCGATCGGGACGGGGACGCCGATCAGGTAGAACAGCGCGGGCATGCGGATGAACCCGCCGCCGACGCCGAGGAACCCGGAGAGCAGCCCCGTCGCGAACGCCACGAGGAGGATCATCCACAGCGAGACCCTGATCCCGCCACGGAGCTTCATCATCGGCGGAACCCGGTAGGACTGGATCTTCTTGGCGATATCCGGGATGTCGTCCGCGTTGATCTCGCCGTCGGCTTCGTCGTGGTCGGGGCTGAGCCCGCCACCGTCGCCGCCTTTCGTCGCGGTGTAGGTGATGAACACCCCGATCCCGCCCAGCAGCAGGACGTAGATGACGCTCACGACCGTGTCAGCGAGGCCGATGTCCTGGAGGTAGTGGAGACCGATCTTCCCCACCTCGATCCCGGCGGTCGTCCCCGCGATCATCAGCACCCCGAGCTTGTAGTCGACCTGCCCGAGGTCACGGTGTTTCAGTGTCGCGATCACGGAGGTGGCGAACACGAACGCCAGCCCGGACGCGACGGCCACGTCGGTCTTGTACCCCATCACCATCAGCGCGGGCGTGACCAGGAACGAACCCCCCATCCCGAAGAACCCGAACAGGAGGCCGATCAGCACGCCGAACCCGGCGAACAGGGCGAGCAGCGCCACCGAGACGCCGAACAGTTCCATCATTAGTTACCACCGATCGCGTCGACCAGGGTCGGGCCAACCAGTCGCTCCAGCAGGCCGTAGCCGACGTACAGGATGATTGCTTCGAGCAGTACGACACCGATTACGAGCAGCGCGCCGTCGACGCCCGTGGCGCTCTCAAGCCCGAACATCGTCGGTCACCTCGTACAGTATTGTTTCGATCATGGGATTCTGCTCAGTCGTGCCTAATCCGCTATGCCATTTAACGGTTGTGGGATTGGAATACAATATTACTGCCATGGATGCCACGGCTAACGAACCGGGATATCCCCATAAGTTATCTAAATATACGGTTCGCGCCGGGGACGCCGAACGGGGGGTGGAAAACGGGGGCGCGAGGCTCGCGCGCGCCGGCGGCGAGCCGGCGACGTGTCGGCTGGCAAAACGCTATGCGTCCGGGGCGCCAGCGGGCACGCATGCGGGCCATCTACGCGACGGATCTCTCGGCGGCGAGCGACGCGGCGATCGAGAACGAGACCTGCCTCGACTGTCTCGAGCGGATCGGCGTCGACGAGATCCACCTGCTGACGGTCGTCCCCTCGAACGTCCACCCGGGGATGCCCGGGATGGACCTGGAGCAGCGACGCGAACGCGGTCTCGAAGCGTACAAGTCGGTAATGGAGGCCGCCGGGTTCGACGTCGAGACTCACGTCGTCCGCGGGACGCCGTACCGCCGCATCAACGGCGTCGCCGAGACGGTGCGGGCGGACATGGCCGTCGTCGGCTCGCGGGGGCAGAGCCCGCTCGCGAACCGGGTGATCGGCTCGACCGCCCGGAACCTCGCTCGGACGACGGTCGTCCCCCTGCTGGTCAACCGCGTCGAGCGCGAGGCGGACGACCCCGAGGTTGTCCGAGAGCACCTTTTCCAGCGGCTGCTGTTCGCGACCGACTTCTCGGAGAACGCCGAGCGCGCGTTCGGCGCGTTCAACTACCTCCGCCACGCGACTGAGGAGGCCACGCTCGTCCACGTGCGGTCGCCGAAGGACGAGCTCGACGTGGACCCCCACGAACGGCTCGGCGAGCTCGCCGACACGCTCGCGCAGTGGGACATCGACACCAGAACCGTCGTGAAGGACGGCGATCCCGCAGAGGAGATCCTCGACGTGGAGGCGTCGGTGACGCCGACGACGACGCTGGTCGGCTCGCGCGGGCGGAGTCGACTCCGGCGGCTGATGCTCGGGAGCGTCTCCGAGGAGATCGTCGCCGGCGCGCGGGGGAACGTCTACCTCGTCCCGCCGCCGCGGACGGCCGGCTACAAGCTACTGTAGCGGCGGCCTACGGCAGCGGCAGCACCACGACAGCGCCGTAGCCGAGCACGAACGCGAGGGCGAACGACGCCCCCCAGGCGCCGACCGTGAGGCCGAGCTTCCGGGCGTCGACGGCGCCGCCGCCGCCGACGGCCGCCCCGCTGCCGATGATCGCGCTCACGACGATCTCGTTGAACGAGACCGGGACGCCCAGCAGCACCGCGACCTGGGCGATCAGGAACGAGGGCACCAGCGCCGCGATCGAGCGCCGCGGGCCAAGCGAGGAGTAGTCCTGCGCGAGGGACTTGATCATCCGTGGCGCGCCGGTCCACGAGCCGACGAGGATCCCCAGTCCGCCGCCCGCGAGGACGGCGATCGGCGGGATCGTCCCCACGTCGTCGAGCAGGGGCATGAGCGGGCCGACCGCGAGGCCGACCTGGCTCCCGCCGGCGGAGAACGCCACGAGCGAGCCCAGCGCGAGCAGGAATCGACGGAGGCCGCCGGCCTGATCGCGCCGCACGTCCCACGTGACGAGCACCGCGATTCCGGCGGCCGCCGCGAGCGTGATCGCGACCGTGGCGGGCAGGCCGGTGAGCTCCAGCGACCGCGCGACGGCGCCGGCGATCGAGCCGGCCGTGCCGTTCGGGCCGAGCATGGTGAAGTTGACGTTCGCGAGCACGGCGCCGACGAGCGCCCCCAGCAGGGGGATGCTGTACGCCTCCGGCACGTTCTCACGCGGGAGCACGCTCGCGATGCCGTAGGCGACGCCGCCGCCGACGAACGGGGTCAGCACCCAGACGGCGCCGACCTGGACGTACTTCGGCCAGACGGGGCTGCCGCCGAGGGCGAGCCCGACGCCGATCACCGAGCCGGTGACGGTGAACGCCGTCGCGATGGGGTAGCCGGTCCGGATCCCGATCGCCATGAGCCCGGCGCCGATCAGGAGCACGAGGATGACGCCGCTGGCCGGCAGGCTGACGCCGCCGACCAGCCCGCTGCCGATCGCTTCCGAGACGTTCGCGCCCTGGGTCACCGCGCCAGCGAGCCCGAGGATCCCGACGACGAACGCCGCACGCATCGTCGAGATGGCGTTGGCGCCGACCGCGGGGGCGAACGGCGTCGCGCCGCTCGACCCGGCGCCGATCACCCACGCCATGAACAGGCTCGCCAGTCCGGCGACGAGGAACAGGGCAACTGTGGCTAGTTCCATTTGAGTAGCTGAAAAGGGAGCGGCGTTAAAAGGCTGAAGCGTTAGTCCGCGCCCGCGAACGCGGGCTCGTTGTCCGTCGACTGGCTCCGCCAGTACCCCTGGACGTAGGCGCCGAGGAACATCCCGGCGAGCGCCCAGAGGATCGTGATGTTGCCGGTCCCGAGGCTGGCGTACGCCGCGCCCGGGCAGATCCCGGAGAGCCCCCAGCCGACGCCGAAGACGGCGCCGCCGACGAGGACGTTCCGGTCGAACGGCTTCAGGCGGCGTTCGTACGGGTCGCCCGTCAGCGGTGCGGCGTCGCGGATCCGGGGCAGCAGCGCGAACGCGATCCCGGAGACGATCGCCGCACCGAACATGACGAACGGGAGCCCGAGATCGTCGAACTGCAGGAAGTTCAGCACGACCTCCGGCCGGGCCATGTGGCTGAAGCCGAGCCCGAACCCGAACACCAGGCCGCCGACGAACACCAGCGGCTTGAACAGCGGGTGTCGGTCCGCCATTACGGGCTCACCCCCAGTGCGGCGACGACCTGAGCAGTTCCGATCGCCACGGTCAGGAACGTCGCGACGCCGGCCAGCGAGGTCTTCGACGCCGAGCCGACGCCGCAGACGCCGTGGCCGGACGTACAGCCCTTACCGATCCGGGTGCCGATGCCGACCAGGATGCCACCGAAGAACAGCCGCCAGGGCTGGACATCGGTGGTCCACAGCGTCACGCCGGCGACCTCGTACAGCTGGCCGGTCGACCCAGGCTCGTACAGCGAGCTCGAGACGACGCCGGACTGGACCGTCGCGGCGAACGCGAACGCGCCCAGGATGATCCCGGCCGTGAACACGAGCCGCCAGTCCCGCGAGGCGACGTACTGCTGGAACCGCGACTGGTCCGAGACGTACGACAGCGTCGACTCGAGGAACGTACTCGCCCCGGCGGGGATCCCCGTCCCGACGTAGATCAGGACGGTTCCGAGCCCGACGAGCAGGCCCCCGACGGCGTACCGGCTGATCCCGTTGGGGAACAGCTCGGCGGCCAGCTGAAGCGGGACTGGATCAGCGACCATCGGCGGAGTTAGTCACCCGCGAGCGACTCCTGGCTCGCTGCGCAGTTGTTCGGGCCGAGCTCGAGAGTGAACGCCTCGTCGTCGTCGACGGTGTTCTGGCCGAGGTTCGTCCCGATGATCTGCTCGTAGTTGGCCGGACGGGGCGGCATGTCCGAGAGGATGAGCTCGACGAAGTCGTCCTCGTCCATCGTGAGCGCGTCCATCTCGTCGACGAGCTGGCCGATCGGCGCCGTGTAGGTGCCGTCCTCGGCGGGTTCGGCCGCGTCGCTGAAGTGGGCGCCGCCGATCAGCGTGTCGTCGGGCAGCGTCAGCACGCGCTCCTGCAGCGACTCGTACAGCATGCGCGCCGCGTCGGGCGCGCCGTCGTCGCCCTCCTCGAGGTCGGGGCGGGCGACGCTCTCGATGAATAGCCCGTCGCCGGTCGCGAGCAGGCTGTCGTCGACGAGGTAGGAGGTCATCCCGGTCGTGTGCCCGGGCGTGTAGACGGTCTCGATGGTGGCGTCGCCGACGGTGAACTCGTCGCCGTCCTCGGCGGTCGTCAGCTCGTCGGCGTAGGTGACGCCGCGGTCGACGGCCGCGTCGGGGATGACGCCCTCGACGCCCTCCTCGTCCAGCGCGCGGACGCCGGAGATGTGGTCGGCGTGGATGTGGGTGTCGATCGCGTACTGCAGCTCGACGCCGAGCTCCTCGGCGTCATCGAGGTAGCGGTCGGTGAACGCCCGCAGCGGGTCGATGATGGCGGCCTCGTCGTCGTCGTAGACGAGGTAGCCGAGACAGCCCGAGGAGGGGCGCTGGTACTGCAGCAGCGTGCCGGCGCCGTCGTAGTTCTCGACCTCGACGGCCTCGTAGATGCGCGCCCAGCCGTTCATCCCGTCCTCGAGGTGGTTGACCTCGTAGCCGCGCTGGGCCAGCTCGGCCGCGACGTACTCGCTGGAGCCGCCCTTCGCACAGAGCACGGTGATCTCGCGGTCGTCGGGCACCTGCTCGAGCACGTCGTCGTCGATCTCGTCCTCGAGGAACTCGAAGTAGGGGACGTTGATCGACTCGACGGTCTCGCCGTCGATGCGCCACTCCTCGTACTCGGACTCCATCCGAGTGTCGAGCAGCGTCACCTGTTCGCCGTTGTCGATGCGGTCCTTCAGCGCTTCCGGCGCGATCGAGTCGACCTCGACGTCCGGAGTCGGGAAGTCATCAGCGTCCATGTACAGTCCACCGTATCGGCCGGGTCGACAAAAAGGTTTGCATAATAATCCACACTACATGCAAGACCGCTTCGCGGGGTCGTCGTCGATTCCGTCCGCTCACACGCGTAAGAGAGTATAATTGCCGGCGCTATCGGCGGCCAGTATGGCGGTCGTACTCCGAACCGGTACCCTTTTACACGCCGGTTTGGTATTGTGGATTAGCTCCAATACAGACCAACGGAGCAGATCAACCATGAGTTCGCAATTCGACATCACGGAGACGCTCGACGTGAAAGGTGCATCGTGTCCCATGCCGGTCGTGAAGACGAAGTCCGCCATCGACGAGCTTGCCGAGGGCGAGGTCCTCGAAGTGGTCGCGACGGACTCCGGCAGCATGAGCGACATCGAGGGCTGGGCCGACAGCACGGGCGGCGTGGAGCTGCTCGATCAGGTCGAGGACGGCGACGTGTTCAAGCACTACGTCCGTAAGACGGAGTAACGATGAGCACGGACACGCCCGACGCGTCGACCGACGAGACGCCCTCGCGTGCGGAACTCGCCGCGCGCGTCGAGGAGCTCGAAGAGGAGCTCGCCGACGTGTCAGCCGAGGTCGGCGACGACAACAAGAAGATGTCCATCATCTCCACGAAGGGGACGCTGGACATGGCGTACCCGCCGCTGATCCTCGCGAGCACGGCAGCCGCCTTCGGCTACGAGGTCACGGTGTTCCACACGTTCTGGGGGCTCGACATCCTCCACGAGGAGCGCTCGAAGGACCTCAAACTGAGCTCGGTCGGCAACCCGAACATGCCGGTCCCCAACGTCGTCGGCGCGCTCCCCGGGATGGACCGCATGACGACGAAGATGATGGAGAAGAAGATCGAGGACAACGAGACCGCCTCGATCGAGGAGCTGATCGAGACCTCGCTCGACATGGGCGTCGAGTTCCAGGCCTGTCAGATGACCATCGAGCTGATGGACTACGACGAGGACAACTTCTACGACGGTGTCACCACCGGCGTCGGTGCGGCCACCGCCATCCAGGACATGGCCGAGGCCGACATCCAACTCCTCGTCTGATGAGTCAGCTAACCGCTCGCCCCGCCACGCGGGTCGTCGAGGCGCTCGCCGAACGCGCGGGCGTCGATCCGGCCGAGCTGTCGCCGCCGCTCTCGACGGCCGTGGATCCGGACGCGCTCAACAAGCTCGTGGCGGACGCCGACGACGGCGTCGCGGTCCGCTTCGAGTACGCGGACGACGAGGTCGTCGTCCGCAGCGACGGACGCGTCGCGGTCCAGTAGTTTTCTCCGGCGCTCCCGCGCCGACTCGAACCTTCGCCGCCGAGGCACTCCCGACCCTCCGTCGGTCGACACCGAAAACCGGGAGCGACGCTACTCGTCGGCGTCGCCCGACTTCGCGCGGCCCAGCGCCGCGGCGAGCGACAGCAGGTAGCCGAGGCCGTACTGGACCTCCGGGTCCCTGGTCGCACGCACGAGCCCGAGCGCGCCGACCCGTTCGGGCTCCTCACCTTCGGCCTCGCCGACGCCCTCGAGCAGCGTCTCGAGCCCGTCGCGGGTGTCGTCGTCCGCGGCCGTCTGGGCCAGTTCGCCGACCGAGCCGCCCGTGCCGGCCAGCGAGCGGACCATCTCGTCGTCCAGCGCGGCCGTGCCGAGCGACACGACCCCCGCGAGTTCGACGAGCTCGTCGAGCGCGCCCGTCCGCTGGAGCTCGACCAGCGACTCCAGGGCGGCCTCGAGTTCGGCGCCGTTGTCGCCGACGGCGCCGGCGAGGCCGACGGTCTCCTCGGTCGCGAGCCCGTCGGCGGACTCCGCGAGCGTCGCCCCCGTGCTCGACAGCTCGCGCACCATCTCGTCGCTCAGCGCGCTCTCGCCCAGCGAGAGCACGTCGAGCAGCTCGTTCACCGCGTCGAGGCGCTGGACGAACTCGGCGACGGCCTCGGGGTTCTCCTCGATGGCGGCCTCGAGCTCGCTCGCCTCGGGCGACTGCTCCCCCGACATCTCAGAGCAGCCCCCGTGCGGTCAGCCAGTACGCCTCGTTGTACGCCAGCTTCGACCAGTGGAGCTTCTCCGACGGCGGCGCCGGCGACGGCGGGTTCTCGTAGTCGAACTCGACGAACGACGCCGAGTCCATCCCGGTCTCGATGAAACAGAGCGTCTTGCCGTCGTACGTCGCCGTCGCGGGGCGGCCGCGGACCTCGTTGGCGAGCCGCTGGCCGACGACGCCGGCCTGGTAGTGCGCGACGCTGCCGGCGTTGGGGACGCCCGTTTCGGCGGTGTCGCCGAGCGCGTACACGTCGTCGGCGGCCTCGGCCTCGAGCGTGTGCTTGTCCACGTCGACCCAGTCCTCGCCGAGTCCGGCCTCCTCGATCAGGTCGATGCTGCTGTGGGGCGGGATCCCCACGAGGAGATCGTACTCGAGGGTGGTCCCCTCCATCGAGGTGATCGTCTCCGCATCGGGGTCGACCGACTCGGCGTTGAAGAACGTCTCCACCTCGATGCCGCGCTCGTCCATGATCGGGCGCGCCCACTCGCCGATGTTGGCGTTGCCGTGGACCCGCTGGATCGGGTACGTGTACGTGATCTCGACGTCCTCGCGGAGCCCGCGCTCGCGGAACCAGTCGTCGACCATGAACACGAACTCCAGCGGCGCCGCCGGGCACATGTGCGGCGTGCCGACGACGCTCAGCACGATCCGGCCCTCGGTGAACGAGAGCAGCTCCTCCCGCAGCGCGGTCGCGCCCGACTCGCTGTAGTAGTCGTGGGCGCCGTCCGCCAGCCCCGGGATCCGCTCGGGCTCGAGCGTCGACCCGGTGGCGAGCACGAGGTAGTCGTACTCCATCGGCCCGCCGTCACGCGTCTGTAGCTGGTGGGCGTCGGTGTCGAGGTCGGTGACGCGGTCGATCCGCAGGTCGACGGCGTCGTCGACGAGCTCCTCGAGCGGCCGTCGCCCGTCATCGGGTTCGCGCTGGCCGAACGGGACGTACAGCCACACCGGCTTGTACACGTGGTCCGGGCCGTCGTTGAGCAGCGTCACCCGGACGTCGCCGCGCTCGATCTCCGGGCCCAGCCGCTCGGCCAGCTTGTTCGCCAGCACGGTGCCCCCGGTGCCGCCGCCGACGATGGCGATGTGCACGGTCATGCTTTCTCGACGTAGAACGTGTGGTAGTCGTCGTCCTCGTCGACCCCGAGGAGCTCGTTGCCGGCTTCCTCGACCCACTCCCGCACGTCAGTGAGCGACTGGTCGTTGTCGCTCAGGAGCCGCACCACGGTCCCCGAGTCGGCGTCGCGCATCTCGCCGATGAGGTCCATCAGCGGGCCCGGACAGGCCGAGCCACGCGCGTCGACGGTGTCGTCGTAGGCGATATCGGTGTCGGTCATAAGTACAGGTGAATCTCGGGGGCGAACGACCTTAATAATGTGTAGTGGTTTCAAGACTGTGGGAACACAGGAGATACCGCAGTCGCGCGGCTGCGACTTCGCGAAAACGGGGGATCGTCGACGCTTACAGCGAGTCGAGCACGCGCTCGAACCGGTCGTGGACCTCGGCGCCGATCGCCTCGAGGTCGTCGTTCCCCGTCACGTCCAGGAGGCGCTCCGGATCGACCGCGCGCACCGCGACGGTCCCGTCCTCGTCCTCGTAGACGACGACGTTGCAGGGCAGCAGCGCGCCGAGCTCGATCTCCTCGCCCAGCCCCTCGAACGCCAGCCCCGGGTTGCACGCGCCGAGGATGCGGTACTGGCGGAACTCCTCGTCGAGCTTCTCGGCGAAGGTGGCCTGCACGTCGATGTCACAGAGGACGCCGAACCCCTCGTCGCCGAGCGCCTCGACCGTCCGATCGACCACGTCGTCGAACTCGCCGTCGACCTGCTGTTGCAGAGTATACTCCATACGGGACAATCCTGCCGGCACGCTCATTACCTTTTCGTACGCGGCCACCGCGACCGTCAGCCGTCGACCAGATCGCCCCACGCGGCCGGGAGCCGCGCGTACACCGCCGCGTTCCCGAGCAGCGCGTCGACGGTCGTGTACTCGTCGACGGCGTGGACCGTGTCGGTGCCGAGCGCGAACTCGACGGTCGGCACGCCGCGGTTCCGCAGCAGCTTGGCGTCGCCGCCGCCGGTCGCGCTCCGGCGGTAGATCCGGTCGCCAGTCACGTCGGCCGCCGTCGACGCGACCGCCTCAACCAGCGGCCCGTCGATCGGTTCCGCGGTGCCGAGGCTCCAGGAGACGTCCGCGACCGTGATCCCCTCGCAGTCGTCGGCGCAGTCGCGGATCGCCGCGAGCATCGCCGACGTGTCCACGCCCGCGGTCAGCCGGATGTCGATCTCGGCCCGGGCCCTCTGGGGGACGCTGTTGACCGCCTCGCCGCCCTCGAAGACGCCGAGGTTGATCGAGGGGTAGCGGAACAGCTCCCGAGCGGTGGCCTCGCCCATCGTCGGCGCGTAGTACGCCACCGACTCGTCGACGATCGCCG
Source organism: Halolamina rubra (assembly GCF_000739555.1). GTDB lineage: Archaea > Halobacteriota > Halobacteria > Halobacteriales > Haloferacaceae > Halolamina > Halolamina rubra. The sequence goes on along the minus strand of NZ_BBJN01000015.1, from coordinate 10,478 downwards.
CCATCGCTGGGTCGAGATCGAGTTCGACCGTGCCGAATCGCTCCCGCATCGTCTCGACGGCGCCGTACAGTCGGTCGATCGCGTTGTCGCCCAGCACCGGCCGCGAACCGTGGGCGGCGGTACCGCTGGCGGAAAGCGTCAGCCAGATGCTGCCCCGATCCGCCACCGTGACGGAGTGGCGGCCGGCCTCGCAGGTCGGCTCGCCGATGACGCAGGCGTCGGCGTCGAGTTTCCCGGCCTCGAGCAGCGCCGGGAGGCCGGCGTCGCCGCCGACCTCCTCGTCGCTGACGAACGCGAACTGCAGCGTGACCGGCGGCGAGGGGCCCTCGGCGTACGCCCGCAGCACAACCAGCATCGACGCCAGCGCGCCCTTCATGTCGGTCGCCCCGCGGCCGTAGACGCGGTCGTCGACGCGCTCGCCCAGCGGGTCGAACGACCACTCGTCGGCGTCGAAGGGGACGGTGTCGAGATGGCCGTTGAACAGCAGCGTCCGGTCGCGCTCGCCCGGCACCGTCACGATGAGGTTCGGCTTCGCCGGATCGGCCGCGAACCGCTCGGTCTCGACGCCCAGCGGCGCCAGCCACGACTCGATCAGGTCGACGATCTCCCGGGTGTCGCCCGGCGGGTTCGCCGTATCGACCGCGAGCAGGTCGAGGAGCAGCTCCACGAGCTCCTCCCGCCGCGTCCGGACATCGACGGGGGGACGCTGGGTCATCGGCGCCCCCGCGAGCGGTCGTGACGGCCACGCCGGTTCGACCGGGCGCCTCCCCCACCGTCGCCGACGAGCGCGCTGTGCATACCTCGGGGTTCAGCCGACCGGGGTAAAGGAATTTCGCACGTTGCACAATACTGAGAACGGGAGAAGCTTCGCAAGCCGTGGCTCCGGCGAGCACAGTGGATCTGGACTCAGCGCGACGGCTCGATCGAACAGGTCCGCGGGTCGCCGGTCCGTCCCAGGAAGTACGCCAGCAGCAGGATCCCGCCGACACGGAGGAGGTTCCCCTCGAACGGGAGCGCCGCCATCGCGCCGAGCAACCCCAGCGTGCCGAGCACGCCCGCGCCGCAGCTCGCACAGCCCGCGGCCAGCAGCCCGGGGACGACGCCGGCGAGCGTCGACGCCCCGCCGCGGCGCGCCCGGCGGAGGAGCGTGACGGCGTTGGTGACGGCGACCCCCGTCAGGAGCGCGTAGGCGGCGACGAGTGCGACCCCGAGCCAGCCGGTTCCGAGGTACAGCTGCCGGCTGAGCGCCGTCACGGCGTAGCCGAACTGGGCCGGATCACGGGTGAGGATCTGGACGGCGAACTGCGGGAACGCGCTCAACACCAACACGCTGTAGGTCACCACCGTCGCAACCGCGGCGAGCAGCAGTCGCCGGTTCGACGTGAGGGGGTAGGCAAGCCCGTCGCGCAGGTCGGCGAGCCAGCCCCGGCGACGGGGTTCGGTCACGCCTCCAACACCCGGTCGATCCCGTCGGCGAAGTTCTCGTACGGCTGGGCGCCGGCGATCTTGCCCGCGGCGTCGCTCTCGCGGTTGTAGATGACGAACCCCGGCGTCCCCCGGAACGGGACCGATCGGGCGAACTCGGCGTCGGCGGTGATCGACGCCCGAACGTCGTCGCCGTGAGACTGTCGGTGCTCCTCGACCGCGTCGAGGGACACCCCAGCCGTTCGCTCCGTGATCTGCCGGAACGTCTCCTCGGTGGCCCAGTCGTTATCGTTCCGCTCCTGGGCGTCGAACGCGGCACCGTGCCATCGCCAGAACGCGGCGGGCTCGTCGGCGGCGACGGTCGCCCAGACGCTCCGCCCCCAGACGGCCGCCGGCATCGAGTACTCGCCGATGACGGGGAGCGCGAGCGCGACCAGCCGGGCGTCGCCGGCGTCGATGTAGTTCCGGCCAACCTTCGGGAGCGTCTCCGTCTCGAAGCGCTTGCAGAACGGGCAGAGGTAGTCGGTCCAGTAGTAGATGTCCACCGGCGCGTCCGCCTGTCCCGCGATCGGTCGACCGGCGAGTTCGACGCCGAAGCCCGTCGTCCCGTCGCTGGTGTGGGACGTTTCGGGGACGTACGCCCCTTCGCTCGAGCCGCCGCGGGAGGCGAGATACGCGACAGTGCCGCCGAACGCGAGCGTCCCCCCGCCGGCGACGAGCGCTCGACGTCTCGTGATCTTGCTCTCCGAACCCATCGCCACTCAATAACGGGAACTCGCCGAAGGGCTTTGCGGTCACCAACGCAGACGGGTCAGCCCGTCCGGGCGGCTGGACAGGGTGGCACCGACCCCGTACGAGGTAGCTACGGTAACTCAGGTAGCTAAGGTAGCTGAGGTAGCGACGGTAGTGAGAGCGAGACTGGCTGTGCCTAACCTTCCGGTAAAGCCCTATTAACCCACTTCACAGCATAGGCACCTTAGCCACCTGAGGTAGCTAAGGTACCTGTTCTTCTCCTCCGTCGCCCGTAGGTAGATTCAAGGCATCCCGTACAAACGTTGTAGGCAAGATGAGGCAACAGTCGGCGAAGTAGGTACCGTAGCTACCTCAGGTGCCTTAGCTACCTCAGGTCGATCGGCGTCGATCGACGGCGGTCTCGCTTCCACGGGGCCCGACCGACGCCGACCGTCTCTGAGTGGGCTGCGGTGCCGTCGCTGCCTCATCAACTTGAAACCATGAGTGATCCAGCACCACGGGCGGTCAGCGTCGGCGTACTGAAGGGGGGGTTCGGGAAGACCACGACCGCGATCAACACCGCGCGCGAACTCGCCCACCGGAACGGCAGCGCGCTCGTCGTCGACCTCGACGACAACGGGCACATGACCCGACAGCTCGGCTTCGAGGACGCCTTCTCGAGCGACACCAACCACACCCAGCGCGTGCTCGTCGACGGCGGCGACCCGACGCAGTACACCGAGTCCGTCGTCGACGGCCTCGACCTGTTCCCGGCCCACACGGAGCTGGAGTCCGTCGAGAACGAGCTCCGGAACGCGACGATGGGCAGCGCCCGGCTGCGGAAACATCTCGTCGACCCGCTGCTCGGCGACGAGTACGAGTACATCGTCGTCGACTGCCCGGCGAACCGCGGCAAACTCAACGACAACGCCATGTACGCCACCCAGAACATCATCATCCCGCTCAAACCCGAGAGCGGCTACGAGTCGGGGCTCTCGAACACGATCCAGCGGCTCGTCGAAGAGGCCCGCGAGTACTTCGAGCTCGACATCCTCGCCGTGACGCCGACGGCGCTGAACGGCCGCATCGACCAGGACACCCGCGACCGCGGGCTGCTCGAACAGCTCAACTCCCTCGAGATCTCCGACGACATCGTCCCCTCCTACGCCCGCATCACCGAGTCGGAGTGGGAGGCGATCGACGCCGGCGAGTACGACGGCGGCCTCCCGGGGATCCGGTTCCGCGGCGCCATCGACGCCGCCCACGACGCCGGGGTTCCGGTCCGGGACTACGACGCGAGCTGCGACCAGCTCGAGAACTACGCCGAACTGGCTCGCATCGTCGAGCAGGGAGGTATCGACCGATGACGGGGTTCGACGACCTCAACGAGGCGGGGAAGGAGCAGGCGGCCGCCGACAGTCAATCGCCCGACGACGAGACGAACGACGGCGACGCGGCGTCGACGGGCGGGGACCAAAACGAGCCGGCGTTCCCGTTCGAGGAGTCCGTCCAGGCCCAGATATACCCCCGGAAAACCACCCACGAGGCGTTCGAGGACTTCCTCGACATCGACGTGAAGCGCCACCTGCGCGATCGGGAGATCCGCAACGAGACGGGCCGAGAGCTCCACGAAGCGGTGCTGCAGGTCGCGATGGACCACCCCGAGGAGATCGCCGAAGCGCTCGAGGAACAGCGGCGGGAGTGACGGCGTCGACGGAGCATCGTTCGGTATCGCGCTATAGAGTTTATCCTTGAGTTTCCCGGGGAATCGACACGGGTTCGACACCCAGGCTAACAGCCATACTGGTGTTACGACGAGCGACCCGTACACCTATGTCGACGGAGGGAGACCGTGAGTCCGTGAGCGACTCCGGAACGGCGAACGGGCGACGCGGGAAGGTGGTCCGGCTGATCGAGGAGCGGGAGCTCGACGGGATCGGCGACCGCCTGGAGCGCCGCTGGACCGCCGAGGGCGAGGAGCGACTGAGCCTGCGCGACCTCGCCGACGAGTTCAACCGCGAACTCCTGCGCGCCGCGATGGACGACGCCGGGATGCAGCCGCTGGACGGCGACGTGGCGAACGTGTACCGACTCCTGACCGATGACGACGTCAGCGGCGCCGACAGGACAAGAACCGAGCGCCGCCTCGACCGGGAGGGCGTCGCCGTCGACGAGCTGCGACGGGAGTTCGTCACCTACCAGGCAGTCAGAACGTACCTCAAAGACCACCGCGGCGCCTCCTACGACCCGGACACGGGGAATCAGGTCGACGAGGAGAAGGAGCGCATCCAGCGGCTCCGGGGCCGCGTCCGGACCGTCACCGACAGCAAACTGACCCAGCTCCGCCGGAACGACGAGGTCGACATCGGCTCGTTCCGCACGCTCGTCAACGTGAACGTGCTCTGTGAGGACTGTGGCACCCAGTACGACGTGGAGACGCTGCTCGACGAGGGCGGCTGTGACTGCACGAACGAGTAGGGGTCACGGGACGCCGCCGACAGCCTTATACGCTTTTCAACTGACACACTGGCTATGCAGCGACAACAGGCCGCGGCGCCGGACGCGGCGGTACACGCCCGCAACATCGGCGGGATTCGGGAGACTGAGGTGGCGTTCGAGCCCGGCGTGACGATCTTCGTCGGGCGGAACGCGACCAACCGCACGTCGTTCCTCAAGGCCGTGATGGCCGCCCTCGGCAGCGAGAACGTCGCGATGAAGGGCGACGCCGACGAGGCCGAGGTCACGCTCGAGGCGGGCGAGGAGACGTACACGCGGACGTTCTCTCGGCGTGCGGAGGGGGTCGACCGGGGCGGCGACCCGTACCTCGACGAGCCGGGGGTCGCAGACCTGTTCGCGTTCCTGCTCGAGTCGAACGAGGCGCGCCGCGCCGTCGCGACCAGCGCGGATCTCCGGGAGCTCATCATGCGCCCCGTCGACACCGCGGAGATCCAGGCGGAGATCGACCGCCTGCAGGACCAGCGCGACTCCCTCGAGGCGGAGCTCGACGCCATCGACGACCGGAAGGGCGAGCTCCGTGATTTGGAGAGCCGCCGGGAGACGCTCCGGGCGGAGATCGAGTCGACGAAGGCCGACCTCGAGGAGACGGAGGCGGCGCTCGACGCGGCCGACGCCGATCTCGAGACGCGCCGCGAGGAGCAGTCCGAACTCGAGGACCGGCTCGAGACGCTCCGGGAGAAACGCTCGGCGCTCGACGACGTGCGCTACGAACTCGAGACCGAACAGGAGAGCCTGGACGAGCTCCGGAAGGAGCGCCGCGAGCGCGAGACCGCGCTGGAAGAGCTCGACGAACCCGACGCCGACGCCGACGAGATCGAGGGCCGGCTCCGCGAACTCCGCGAGCGGAAGGGGGAGCTGGAAACGCAGGTCGACGAGCTCCAGAGCGTGATCCGGTTCAACGAGGGGATGCTCGACGACGACGGGCCGACCTCGCCGGTCACAGTGGGCGACGACGGCGCAGTGACGGACCAGCTCGTCGACGACGCGGTCACCTGCTGGACATGCGGCACGGCGGTCGATCCGGAACAGATCGAGTCGACCGTCGACCAGCTCCGCGATCGCAGCCAGTCGAAAGTCGGCGAGGTCGACCGACTCGAGCGGGAGATCGAGGAGCTCCGGACCGAGAAACGCGAGATCGAGCAGGCCCGGCAGGAGCGTGAACGGATCGAGAGCCGGCTGGACGAGCTCGCCGACGAGATCGAGCGCACCGAGGCGGCCGTCGAGGACCACCGGGACCGGCGGGAGGAGCTAACCGAGGAAATCGAACGGGTCGAGGCCGACGTCGAGGAGCTGGAGGACGAAGAGCACGAGGAGATGCTCGACCTCCACAAGCAGGCGAACGAGTTGGAGTACGAACTCGGCCGGCTCGAGGGCGACCTCGAGGACGTGGAGGACGAGATCGCCGAGGCGGAGGCCCACATCGCCGAGGAGAGCGAGGTGGCGGCGGAGCTCGACGACGTGAACGACCAGATCGAGCAGCTCCGGACCCGGATCGAGCGCATCGAACGCGACGCCGTCGAGGCGTTCAACGAGCACATGGACGCGATCCTCGACCGGCTCGACTACGACAACCTCGACCGGATCTGGGTCGACGCCGTCGAGCGCGAGGTCCGGAAGGGGCGGCGCAAGGAGACCGAGCGCGCGCTGGAACTCCACGTCGTCCGCACGACGGACTCGGGGGCGGCGTACGAGGACACCGTCGAACACCTCTCGGAGAGCGAGCGCGAGGTCACGGGGCTGGTGTTCGCGCTCGCTGGCTATCTCGTCCACGAGGTGTACGAGACGGTGCCGTTCATGATCCTCGACTCGCTGGAGGCGATCGACTCGGAGCGCATCGCCGCGCTCGTCGACTACTTCGCCGAGTACAGCCCGTACGTCCTCGTGGCGCTGCTGCCCGAGGACGCGGCCGCGCTCGACGACGAGTACGAACGGGTCACGGAGATCTGACCCGGCGGCGCTACCAGACCTGTTCGAGCGCGCGGAGCACGTTGCCGCCGAGCACCTTCCTGATCTCCTCGTCGCTGTAGCCGTTCGCGACCAGCCAGCGCGGGATGTTGATCCACGCCTCCGTGGGGTTCTCGAGGCCGTCGACGTACTCGCTCTCGAGCGTCGACTCGGGCAGCTCCACGCCGTGGAACTCCGAGAGCGTCCGCAGCAGTTCGGTGTGGTCGCCGTACAGCACGTCCGGGCCGAACGCGACGTGGTCGATGCCGATCAGGTCGACGACGTACTCGAAGTGCTCCATGTACGTCTCGATGTCGGGGAGATGCGTCGACGAGAGCAGGCCGACGACGCCGCCCGTTTCGGCGATGGCCTCGAACACCTCGTCGGCGGTGCCGCGGGCGCCCATGCCCGCGCCCTTCGCCAGCGCGTGGGTGTCGAACACCGGTTTCTCGCTCACGTCACAGGTGTCCAGCGAGGTCTGCGGGCTGGCGTGGCTGACCGAGATCGCCATCCCCACGTCGTTCATCCGGGCGACCGCGCGGGCGCCGAACCCCGTGAGCCCGCCGTCGCGCTCCCGGATGTCGCCGCCGCCGGTGCCCAGCGCGTTCGAGGTGTTGTACGTGATCCCCATCGATCGGACGCCCATCCCGTACAGCTGTTCGATGCGGTCGAGCTCGTTCTCGATCATCGCCGCCGACTCGACGCACTGGACGACCGCCAGCTTCCCCTCCTCGCGGGCGCGGTGGATGTCGTCGACGCTCCGGCACTGGAACGCGTAGTCGGAGTGCATCAGGTCGCAGGCCCGCATGCTGACCTCGTGGCTGATGTCGTCCCACTTCCAGCCGTGCAGCGAGTGGACCGAGGAGAGCCCGTCGAGCTGCATGTCGAAGACTGCGTCGAGGCTCGTCTCCGCGAGGTACTCGTAGGCGGTGTGGATGCGGCCCTCACGGATGTAGTCGAACAGGTCCTCGTCGAGGTTCTCGGGGAACCGGAACGCGTGGTCGTGCAGCGAGAGCACGGTGTCCGCGGTGAGCTCGTCGACGCGAGCCTCCTCTTCGTCGGTGAGTTCGAGCGTCCGCGGCTCGAAGCCGGCGGTCTTCTCGGCCAGCGGGAACGCGCGGTAGTCCTCGTCGGCGTCGAGGTAGTCGTACGGTTCGTACCCGTCGTACTGCTTCTCTGCGCCCATACGTCCAACAGGCGCCGGAGCGCCACTTAGCCGTTTGGGTCGTCACAACTCCCCACACAGGTCCGGCGAGGCTACCGTCCCGTGGGAACGTGACACAAGCTATTTGCCGTGGCGGGAGGTTCGGTAGTTCGTGTACGCAGCAATCAACGGGGCCGAACTGTACTACGAGGTTCACGGCCCGGACGACGCGCCCGCCATCGTGTCGCTGCACGGCGGGCCCGGGATCAGCGACCACCAGAAGGGGAAGCAGGCGTTCGAGGCGCTCACGGACAACTACCGACTGGTGGTGTACGACCACAGGGGCTGCGGGCAGTCGAGCCTCACCGAGCCGTACTCGAACGAGCAGTACGCGAAGGACTGCGAGGCGCTGATCCAGCATCTCGGCCTCGAGGAGGTGGTGCTCATCGGCGGCTCCTACGGCGGCTTCATCACCCAGGAGTACGCCATCCGCTTCGGCGACCGCGACCACTTCAAGGGGTTCGTCCTGCGGGACACCGCGGCGTCGAACGCCTACGAAGACAACTCCGTCGAGAACGCCCGGGAGTCCTGGGACGCGATGAAGGCCCGAAACTTCGAGCTGCCCGACATCACCTGGGAGGAGTTCATGACGGTGATGGACGGCAACGTCGAGTCCGACGCGGAGTTCGAGCGCATCTGGCTGGGGATGCTGCCGCTGTACGCGCCGAACCTCGACGAGTTCGACGTGGAGGCCGCCAAGGAGGCGACGGCCGAGCGAGAGTTCCACCACGAGACCCACAACGAGATGTTCACCAACGCCTACCCGAACATGGACTACACCGAGGACCTGCCGGGCGTCGACGTGCCGGCGCTGGTCACCGTCGGGCGGCACGACTGGATCACCCCGCCGGAGGCGAGCGAGGAGATCGCCGACCTGCTGCCGGACGCCAGACTCGAGATCTTCGAGGAGAGCGGTCACTCACCGAACCTCGACCAGCAGGAGGCGTACCTCGCCCGCGTCCGGGAGTTCTTCGACGAGATCGGGTTCGGCGACCCGTACGGCGACGACTGACGGGGGCGTCGACGGCGAACGATCGCCGCGGCGACGGGCGTGGCCGGACAGATTCGCGGAACGATCGTTCCGTCTGACGGAATTTATAAGTCGGTTCCGTGTGAACAAGCGGCAAGGTCATGACGGACGACGCCACCTCGCTGAAGTCGGTCGAACGCTCGTTCCGGATCCTGGAGTTCGTTCGGGACAACGAGCCCGTCTCGCTCACGGAGGTCGCCGAGACGCTCGACGTGTCGAAGAGCACGATCCACCGCCACCTCTCGACGCTGGTGTCAGCGGGCTACCTAATTCGGGAGGAGGGCGACTACCGCGTCTCCTTCGAGTTCCTCAGCTACGCCAACCGCATCCACCTGCGTGATCCCTCCTACCCGATGATCAAGCGGAAGGTCCGCGATCTCGCCGACGAGTCGGAGGAGCTCGTCCAGTTCACGACCGACGAGGAGGGCCGACTCGTCTACCTGTTCAAGGAGACGGGCCGCAACGGGCTGCTCTCGCGATCGGACGCGCGGACGTTCCGGCCGCTCCACTCGACGGCCGGGGGGAAGGCGATCCTCTCGCGCTGGCCCCGCGAGACGGTCGAGGCGTACATCGACAACCACGGGCTCGAGGCGATCACCGAGCAGACCATCACCAGCCCCGACGCGCTGTTCGAGCGGCTGGAACAGGTCCGGGAACGTGGCTACGCGACCAACCAGGAGGAGACGGTGGAAGGGTTGGGGGCGGTGTCGGTCCCCATCGAGGGGCCGGACGGCGACGTGATCGGCGCGCTGGGCATCTCAGGGCCGATCAACCGCGTCGTCGACGACGACGGCGGCAGCGAGTACGCCCAACTCCTCCTCGACGCGAAGAAGGAGCTCGAGCTCACGATCCGGCTGCTGTGAGAGTGTGTTAATTACTACCATAGTGAACCGGCGTTCCGGTAAGAGAGATTCTTTCGACGTGTTCGGTTACGTATTGGCTAATCATAACAACCGTATGCCTGTTATGGGTATCGCAAAATTCCCGTATACCGGAAATCTATTCCCCGATGTCGGGATATCTTGTTAGTTCACAGGAAAACAAGGCACAAATATATCCCGATCGTGTGACCGAGACAGCAGTTTCGCCGGCGGCGAGCGATGGCGGCGCCGAGGGCGTCGACACGTTGTTCCGCTCTGCGGAAAAGAACTTCACTCGAGTGGACCGTCGACGGCGGGGAGCCGCCGTCAGTTCGGGAGGCGGTCGCGTGCCTGCCGGAGCTCGTGGACGGTCTCGTTCTGTGCTCGCTTCAGCTGGACCTGCAGGAACCGGGCGTCGTCGCCGTCGAGGCGGGCGAAGTCGTGGGCCGGGTCGTACCGCGGAACGGGGTTCCGGCTCGTCGCGGGGTCCTGCTCGAACTGGCCGTCCTCTACGAGGTAGAGCCGGGTCAGCGTGCGCGAGAGGTCGGTGATCGCACTGTTGGCGGTCTCGGCGTCGATCTCGCCGGCTTCCGCCCGCTCCCGGAACGCCTCGATCTCGTCACGGAGCGCCCTGAGCTCCGCGAGCGTCGGCTCGAAGTCGAACTGTCTGAGCATCGATCGATGTACAGCTACGTACGTCTGAGCATCGATCGATGTACAGCTACGACGTCTGAGCATCGATCGATGTACAGCTACGTACGTCTGA
>NZ_BBJN01000016.1 GCF_000739555.1 Halolamina rubra | reverse complement strand
TCGCGGGCGACGGGACCTCGCCCTTGAACCCCGCGCTGTACGCGATTCGCCGTGGAGCTTCTACACGACGCTGAACTTCGCGCTCTGGCCCGACCTCTCGACGCCCGAGACGGTCGGGACCCACTCGGCGATCGGCATCGGCGTCGCCGGCTGGCTCGCCACGTTCTCGAGCACCGCGCTCGCGCTGTACTTCCAGGCGGCCGAGCTCACGCTCCTCTCGCACCTGAACGTGGTTCAGGCGCTGTCGCTGCTGCTCCTGTTCGGGCTCGGGGTCGGCCTGTACGCCAGGCGGATGGTCGAACTCGCCCGCGAGAACGGGGGTGTGCGCGCGTGAGCCCGACGGAAGCGATCCCGCTGCTCGTCGTCGTCCTCCTGCTGGTCTCGATCGGCGGCGGCGACGTTGGCGAGATGTCGATCACGTTCGAGGGTGAGACCGAGGCCGACACGCTCGCGGACGTGCGCGTCGTCGCCGGCGGGACCACCACGGTCCCGAGCGACGCGACCGTCGAGGGCGACGTGTACGTGATCGGCGGCACCGCGGTCGTCGACGGCGCGGTCGACGGCGACGTGACGCTGCTGAACGGCAACCTCTCGGTCGGCGACGGCGCGACCGTCACCGGGACGGTCCAGACGTACTCTGGCGACGCCGCCGTCAGCCCCGAGGCCACGGTCGGGCGCGTGTCGGGGTTCGAGCCGCCGACCCCCTCGAGTTCGCCCGCCCAGCGGGTCGGCGGGTTGCTCCTCCAGTTCCTCGTGCTGGGTGCCTTCGGCTGGTGGCTCGTCGAGCGCCACCCCCGGGTCGTCGAGAACGTCGGCGCGGCCATCACCGAGCACGCACTCGTCAGCGGCGTCGTCGGGGGCCTGGGGGCGACGAGCCTGCTCGTCCTCTTCGTCTACATGGCGTTCACCCTGATCCTGCTTCCGCTGGCGATCGTCGGCCTGCTCGCCGAGTTCCTGGTGATCCTCTACGGGCAGACCGTGTTCGGGTATCTCCTGGGAACGCGGCTCCCCATCGAGCGCGACGGCGTCGCGACCGTCGCCGGGATCGCGGGGTTCCTGCTCGCGCTGGAACTCCTCGGCGCCGTCCCGTACCTCGGTGGCCTCGCCCAACTCGCCGTCGCCGTCGTCGGCTTCGGCGCGGTGCTGAACACCTACTTCGGGCTCCAGCGGTTCGAGCCCGTCACGATCCCGGGCGGCTCGTAGGCAGCTATTTGTCAACAGCGAACACGTTTCGGACGTATGGCCCCGCAACCCCGGACCGGACCGGTCGGTGGACTCTCGGCGCGAGTCGGGCGGTACGTCAACCACGAGGACGCGTTCGTCCGGTTCGGCGCCCTCTGGCTCGTCGTCGCGAGCGTGTTCACGGCGGCGTGGCTGCTCAGCTATCTGTTCCTCCCGCAGGGGCTGCTGCGCGGCGGGAACCCCATCGCGCCCGAAGCGTACGCGGGGAGTGTGTGGCGGGAGTTCCTGACGCTGTTCGGCTGGAACGTGGCCGTCTCGCTGATTGCCGTCGCCGCCAACACGTTCCGGTCGGTGAACACGCCGCTGGGGTACGTGGTGCAGGTCGTGCAGGCGCCGCGCTACGGCGCAGTCTGGGGGACGGGCTCACTCGCGATCGGGACGGGCGAGCGAATCGCGCCGTCGCTGGCGGTGCTCGTCGAACGCAGCGGGCCGACGGAGATCACCGCGATGGTCGCGATCGTGGTCGCGACGCGGGGGGTGATGCTCTGGCACCAGGCGTCCGGGCCGCGCTGGAAGGAGGAGTTCGAACGCGTCCGCTCACCGAGGGACTGGTCGCTGACGCGCCGGGAGTGGGCGCTGCTCGTCGGCGGCTACCTGCTGCTGGCGGTCGCCTGCTACCGCGAGGCGGTCGCGATCTCTGGCGTCGCCGGCTGAGGTGGCGGGAACCGGGCCGTCGACGCTACGACTCGTCGGCGAGCTGGATCCCCCGCGCGATGACGTAGATCAGCACGATCCCGGTGCCGAGGGCGAGAATGAACTGCGAGAGGATGGTGAACAGGCCAGCGAACACCGGGCTCCCGCCGACCAGCAGGCCGAGCAGGAACACGAGCACCGCGGCCGCCCCGAACAGCACGACGAGCGCGGCGAGCGGGAACAGCTCCGCCCGGATCTGGTCGAGGTCCAACTCGCCGGATTCGCGGTCGATGAACGGCGGTGACGACATACTCGTAGTTTGCTGACACGCCGTATATAGGCAGGGGGCGAAAAGGGAGCGCGGACGCGGGATCGCTAGCTCAGGTCGGCACGACTGAACCCGACATAGCCGACGGCGAGCGGCACCACGGCCCACGCGACGAGGATACCGAGGAACACCACGGGATCGAGGTAGGCCGGTTCGGGCCCGCCGAGGCGCGCTTCGACGGCCGTGCCGCCGCCGAGCAACAGCCGCTGGACGAGCGCGTTGTACGCCCCGGTCGGACTGAGCCCTTGGAGGAGCAGGAACCAGCCCGGTACGACCTGCCCGGGCATCTCGCCGGTAACCAGCAGGTGGACCGCGTTGGGTGCTAGGTCCCAGAGCAGCGTCAGTCCCAGGTAGGCGGTGATCGCGAGCGTCATCGCCGGGGCCCGCGTTCTCGTGACGGCGGAGATTCCGATGGCGATGCCGACGAACGAGACGCCGAGGAGGACGGTCAACAGGGTCGTCCCGACGAACGCGCCCACGGGGAGGCCGCCGTACAGCGCCGTCGTGACGACGCCGGAGACGACGAACCCCAGGGTGAGACCGATCGCGACCACGCCGCACCGGCCGAGAAACTTCCCGAGGAGCACTTCACCACGGGACGGCGGAAGCCCGAGAATCACCTTCAGGCTTCCCGACTCCCGCTCGCCGGCGATCGCGAGGTAGGCGGCGATCAGCGCCATGATCGGGACGAGCAGCCCCGCGAACTGCGAGGCGCCGCCGATCGCCATCTCGGCGCCGCCCTCGACGTCGGGGACCAGCAGCGAGATGCTCGCCGACAGCGAGGTCATCACGGCGATGACCGCGACGATTCCCCAGATCATACGCGACCGGAGGGCGTCGGCGAACTCCTTGCGGGCGATCGTCAGCCAGACTGCCGTCATCGGTCCCCCGCCGAAGCGTCAGCCCCTCGTGGCGCGTCGCCGGTGTAGGCGCTGAACAGGTCCTCGAGCGACGACTCCTCGATCGCCACGTCGAGCAGCGCTGCGCCGTCCTCCCGAACCTGGTCGATCACGTCGACTTTCGCCGACGCCTCGTCGACGCGGACCCGAACCGTTCGACCGTCGACGGCCACCTCCGAGACGCCCACGATATCCGCCAGCGTCAGCGACTCCGGGACCGCGTCGACGGTGAGCGTCACCGTCGATCCCGTGCCGAGCGCGTCGCGGAGCCCGTCGATCGTGTCGACGGCGACGAGTCGGCCGCGGTTGAGGATCGCGACGCGGTCACAGACCGCCTCGACCTGGCTGAGGATGTGGCTGGAGAAGAACACCGTCTTCCCCCGATCGGCGTGGTCGCGGGCGATCTCGCGGACGAGTCGAACTCCGTTCGGGTCGAGCCCGGAGGACGGCTCGTCGAGGATGAGGAGCTCCGGATCGCCGACGAGGGCGATCGCGAGCGCCAGTCGCTGGGTCATCCCCTTCGAGTAGCCGCCGACGACGCGTTCGGCGGCCGCCGTGTCGAGCCCGACTCGGTCGAGGAGCTCGTCCACGTCGTCGTCGGCCCGTTTCAACGAGATCGCGTACTCGAGATGTTTCCGCCCGGAGAGACGGTCGTAGAGACCGTACCCGTCCGGAAGGATCCCCACGCGCTCGTGGATGGCGCGGGTTTCGGTTTGGGCGTCGAACCCGAGCACCGTCGCGCTCCCGGCCGTGGGCCGGACGTAGTCCATGATCACGTCGATCGTCGTCGACTTGCCGGCGCCGTTGGGGCCGAGGAAGCCGAATATCTCGCCTTCGTACACCGTCAGGTCGAGGTCGTCGACGGCCAGTACGTCGTCGCCGTAGCGTTTCGTCAACCCCGTCGTCCGGATGGCCGCCGACTCGTCGTCGGCCGACACCCCGGCGTCGGATACTGCACGGGAACCCGTATCCATATTGTCCGTACGTGTAGATCCCCGAAAATACCACAGGATGAGTTCCACATGCTGAGAGGACTGAAACCATGAACAGCCCTGTGTAGGGGGACGCCGCGAACTTGCGTCCCCACCCGAGGGGAACTATCAAGGTACCGACCCGAGTGCTTCCGGGTATGCCGGTGTCGGGCGTGACCGTCGTGTTCCTGCTCATCCTCGTCGTGCTGGTGGCGTTCGTCACCGAGGTGGTGCCGAACGACGTCACCGCGATCAGCGTCGTCGCCGCGCTCGTCGTGCTCGAACCGTGGACCGGTGTCGGCACCCGGGCCGCGATCTCGGGGTTCGCCAACCCCGCGACGGTGACCCTCATCGCGATGTACATGCTCAGCGCGGGCGTCCAGAACACGGGGATCGTCGAGCGGATCGGCGTCCACCTCGCGGCGTTCACCGCCGGCCGGGAGTTCCGCGCACTCGTCGCGACCGTCTGCACGACCGGGCCCCTCGCCGGGTTCGTGAACAACACGCCCATCGTCGCCGTGTTCATCCCGATGGTCACCGACCTCGCCGAGAACGCGGGACTGAGCCCGTCGAAGCTGCTCATGCCGCTGTCCTACGCCGCCATCCTCGGCGGGACGCTCACCCTCGTCGGCACGGCGACGAACATCCTCGCCAGCGACTTCGCCCGCCTGCTCGTCGACGGCCGCGACGGCATCGGGATGTTCGAGTTCACCGGGCTCGGCGTCGTCCTGCTCGCGGTCGGACTCGCGTACCTGCTCACCGTGGGCTGGCGGCTCACGCCGGCTCGCGTCCCCGTCGACAGCGACCCCGTCACCGAGTTCGATCTCGACAACTACCTCACGTTCATGTCCGTCCGGTCGGAGTCCGCCGCCGTCGGCCAGACGGTCGAGGCGTTCGACGCCGCCCACCCGGAGATCCGGGTCCTGCAGGCCCGGCGCGACGGCGAGGCGTACGCCGGCCCGCACTCCGACCGCGTCCTTGAGGCGGGCGACGTGGTGGTCGTCCACGGCTCCGTCCAGGCGGTCAACCGGTTCCGGGAGGCCGCCGCGCTCGGCCATCGAGCCCGGGAGGCGGTGACCGAGGACACGTTCGACGCGGCGGCGACCGACGGCACGCTCGCGAAGGCGGTCGTCCCCGACCACTCGTCGTTCGTGGGGAAGACCGTCGCCCAGACCGGGCTCCACGACTACCACGAGACGAGCGTGCTCGCCCTCCGCCGCGGCGGCGAGCTGATCCGGACGGAGCTCGCCGACCGCACGCTCCAGACGGGGGACCTGCTCCTGGTCCGGACGACGCCGGCGTCGATCCGGTACTTCACGGACACCGGCGATCTCGTCGTCGCCGACGAGCGGGCGCTCGATCACCTGGTCGACGGGAGTGCCGACGAGATCGCCCCGCTCTCGCCGAAGATGCCGCTGGCCGTCGGGATCCTCGGCGGCGTCGTCGGCCTCGCGGCGCTGGACGTGCTGTCCATCGTGATCGCGGCGCTCGCGGGCGTCGTCGCGATGGTCGTCACGGGCTGTCTCACGACCGCCGACGCCTACGACGCCGTCTCGTGGAACGTCATCTTCCTGCTGGCGGGCGTCATCCCGCTGGGGATCGCGCTGGAGTCGACCGGCGGCGCGGCGCTGGTCGCGGCGTCGCTCGTCGCGGCCGGCGAGGTCCTCCCGCTGCTCGGCGTCATGTTCGTCCTGTACCTCGTGGCCAACCTGCTGGCGAGCGTCATCACGCCGGTCGCGACCGCGGTCCTGATGATCCCGGTCGGCGTCGACGCGGCCGCCCGGCTCGGCGCCAACGAGTTCGCGTTCCTGCTGGCGGTGATGTTCGCGTCGGCCACCTCGTTCATGACGCCGGTGGGCTACCAGACGAACCTCATGGTGTACGGCCCGGGCGGCTACGAGTTCACCGACTTCCTCCGGGTCGGCGGGCCGCTACAGCTCATCCTCGCCGTCGTCGCGACCGCCGGGATCGGCGTCATCTGGGGGGTCTGACACCCGCATCGACCGTACTGGGTCGTCACAGGTACTCGACGAACGCGTCCATGAGCTTGTTGACCGCGCGTCGGAGGTGCTCCTCCGTCGTTCGCCGACCGATCCCCAGGTCGTCGCCGATCGCCTCGAGCGTGACGCCGCGCGGGATCTCGAAGTAGCCGTTCCGGTGGGCCGCGAGCAGCACCTCCCGCTGGCGGGCGGTTAGCGTCGGGAGGGCGTCGACGAGCGAGACGAACGGCACCGACCCGCCAAGGCTGGTCAGCTCGCGTTTCGCCTCGACGGTAACGTCGTAGTCGGCCGCGAGGTCGACGTAGAGCTGCGTGAGGTTCGCCGGGTCGAGGGCGAGCACGCGACCGATCTTCAGCCCGTTCTCGTAGCGGATCGGCGAGAGGAGCAGGCTGTCGGTCTCGTCGAGGTAGCGTTCGATCGCGGGCTCGTCGATCGGCTGCAGGCACCGCTCGGTGATCACGACCAGCTCCTCCGGACCGCGGAGGGAGTCCCGAACGGGCACGCGGTCCCGGACCCGTTCGAGCATGGCGTCCGGATCGGCGCCGCGGACGACGAGGAGGTCGCTGTGGTCGGAGCAGTACAGCTCCAGGTAGGCGTCGGTGCCCTCGGTCACCGCCGCGAACGGCGCCGTGCTCTCGATCCGGAGGATCGCCTCGTACATACACCGCTCGCTCGGCCCAGTGTACTTAAAGACACCTCCGAACGGAGATAGTGGGCCCATTGTGCCGGCGACCCATACTGTTGGTAATCATGGACGACTCCGCCGACAGGGAGAGCCGAATCGGCGACCCGAGCGACCAGTGGCGGCAGTACCAGGGCGCCCCGACCGGCACCGACCTCGAGTGTCAGGGGTGGCGTCAGGAAGCGGCGTTCCGACTGCTGAACAACAACCTCGACCCCGAGGTCGCCGAGGACCCGGAGAACCTCGTCGTTTACGGCGGCACGGGTCGGGCAGCGCGATCCTGGGACGCGTACGACGCCATCCTCGACGAACTCCGCGATCTCGGCGACGAGGAGACGCTGCTCGTCCAGTCGGGCAAACCCGTCGGCCGGTTCGAGACCCACGAGCGCGCGCCGCGGGTCCTGATCGCGAACTCGAACTTGGTCGGGAAGTGGGACAACTGGGAGCACTTCCACGAGCTCGAAGCCGAGGGGAAGATCATGTACGGCCAGATGACCGCCGGCTCCTGGGCGTACATCGGGACCCAGGGGATCATCCAGGGGACCTACGAGACGCTGGCCGCCGCGGGACGGGAGCACTTCGACGGTTCGCTCGAGGGCTCCATCGTCGTCACGGGCGGTCTCGGGGGCATGGGCGGGGCCCAGCCGCTGGCCGTGACGATGAACCACGGCGTCTGTATCGCCGCCGAGGTCGACGAGGCCCGCATCGACCGCCGGCTCGAGACCGGCTACGTCCAGGAGAAGACCGACGACCTCGACGCGGCCATCGACGCCGCGGTCGACGCCGCCGAGCGCGGCGACGCGTACAGCGTCGGGGTCCACATGAACGCCGCAGACATGCTCGAGGGGATGCTCGACCGCGGGTTCGACCCCGACATCGTCACCGACCAGACCTCCGCCCACGACGAACTCGAGGGGTACTACCCGTCTGGCTACAGCGTCGACGAGGCCGACGACCTCCGCGCGAGCGACCCCGAGACGTACGTCGAGGAGAGCGTGGACACGATGGCTCGCCACGTCGCCGCCATCCTGGAACTCCAGGAGCGCGGCGCCGTCGCGTTCGAGTACGGCAACAACATCCGCGGGCAGGTCGCGGACCACCGCGGCTCGGTGACCACGTCGACGGGTACCGACCACGACCCGTTCGACTTCCCCGGATTCGTCCCGGAGTACATCCGCCCGCTGTTCTGCCGGGGGAAGGGGCCGTTCCGCTGGCTCGCGCTCTCGGGCGAGGAGGACGACATCTACCGCACGGACGAGGCGGTGAAGGAGCTGTTCCCGGAGAAGGATGCGCTCCACCGCTGGATCGACCTGGCACAGGAGCAGGTCCAGTTCCAGGGGCTCCCGAGCCGGGTCTGCTGGCTCGGCTACGAGACGGGCGAGACACCGGCGGCGTCTCGAGAGGGTGGCGGTGAAACCGCCGGCGACGACGGGCTGACCGAGCGGGCCCGGTTCGCGCTCCGCATCAACGAGCTGGTGCGCGAGGGCGAGATCGCGGGCCCGATCGTCGTGACCCGTGACCACCTCGACGCAGGCAGCGTCGCGAGCCCCAACCGGGAGACTGAGGCGATGCGGGACGGCACCGACGCCGTCGCCGACTGGCCGATCCTCAACGCCCTGCTGAACACGGCCGCGGGCGCCGACATCGTCAGCGTCCACGACGGCGGCGGCGTCGGCATCGGCAACGCGATCCACGCCAACAACCACGTCGTGCTGGACGGGACCGACCTCGCCGCCGAGACGGCCGAGCGCGTGTTCACGACGGATCCGGGGATGGGCGTCGTCCGCCACGCCGACGCCGGGTACGAGGAGGCGATCGACGAGGCCGAGCGCTCGAACGTCCACGTCCCCCTCGAGGACCATGAGTGAGTTCACCGCCCCCGACCCGTGGCAGGCTCCCTCGTCGGATCCGAACGACGAGCAGTTCGGCGACGTCGTTCGAGAGACGAGGTCGACGACGCCGGCGCGTACGACACAGTCCTCGTCGGCGAGCCGTACGACGGCGCCGTCATCGGCCGGAAGGGAGCTCGTGAGGGGCCGGCGGCGATCCGCGACGCCCTCGCCGAGACGAAGAGCCACCACTTCGCGGCCGGCCCCCTCGACGCGATCGGCGACGTAGGGGACGTCGACGCCGACTGGACCAGCTCCGTATCGGCGGTGCAAGACACGGTCGAGACGGCGGTCGAACCGCTGCACGACGCCGACGCGCTGCCGGTGTTCCTCGGCGGCGACAACTCGCTGACGGTGCCCAACGTCGCGCCGCTCCTCTCGGACGGCTCGGTCGGCGTCGTCAGTCTCGACGCCCACCTCGACTGCCGGGAGGTCCGCGACGGCCCGACGAGCGGGACGCCGTACCGGCAGCTGTTCGACCGCGGGCTCGACTCGCTGGTCGTGCTCGGCGCGCGCCACTTCGAGACGAGTACGCGCTACCACGAGTTCCTCGACGAGCAGGGTGGGGCGATCCACCCGGCAGCGTCGGTCGGCGACGATCCGGCGGGCGCGGCGGCGTCGGCGCTGGCGGAGCTCTCGGCGGTCGACACCGTCTACGTGAGCCTGGACGTGGACGTGCTGGACGCGGCGGCGGCCCCGGGCGTGAGCGCGCCGACGCCCGGCGGGCTCACCACCAGAGAGCTGTTCGACCTCCTCGGCCGACTCGCCGCCGACGACCGCGTCGCCGGCTTCGAGGTCGTGGAGTGTGCCCCGCCGCTGGATCGCGACGGGCGGACGGTGACCGCGGCCGCTCGCGCGATCGCCCACTTCCTCGCCGGCCGGGGTGAGCGCCGATGACGGTCGACCTGCTTGTCCACGACGCGGGCGAGGTGCTCGTCGGCCCCGACGACCAGCTGCTCGAGGGGGCCAGTGTCGTCGTCGACGACGGCGAGATCGTGGCGACGGGGCCAGCGAGCGAGATCGAGCGGGAGTACCCCCGCGAGGAGGCGAACCGGACGATCGACGCCGCGGGGCAGGCGGTGATCCCGGGGTTCGTCGACTCCCACACCCACGCGCTGTTCGCCGGCGATCGCTCCGACGAGTTCGCGGCCAAGCTCCGGGGGAAGACGTACCAGGAGATCCTGGCCGAGGGGGGCGGCATTCACCGCACCGTCGACGCCGTGCGCGGGGCCTCCCGGGAGACGCTGCTCGACAACCTGCTGGCCGAACTCGACGTGCTGCTCGCCCACGGCACCACGACGGTCGAGGTGAAGTCCGGCTACGGGCTCGACCTCGAGACCGAGCTGCTGATGCTCGACGTGATCGGCGAGGCCGACGACCGCCACCCCGTCGAGGTGGTCCCGACGTTCATGGGCGCCCACGCGGTGCCGCGGGACGCCGACGCCGACGCGTACGTCGACCGCGTCGTCGACGAGTTCCTGCCGGCGGTCGCCGAGCAGGGGGTCGCGACGTTCAACGACGTGTTCTGTGACGAGGGCGCGTTCACCGTCGAGCAGTCCCGTCGCGTGCTCGAAGCCGGGAAGGAGCACGGGCTGACGCCGAAGATCCACGCCGAGGAGCTGGCCCGGACCGGCGCCGCCCAGCTCGCCGCGGAGGTGGGAGCGGCGAGCGCGGACCACCTGCTGCTGGCGACCCGCGAGGACGCCGAGGCGCTGTTCGAAGCGGGCGTGACGCCAACCCTCCTCCCCGGGACGGCGTTCGGCCTGGACACCGAGTACGCCGACGTGGAGCTGTTCCGCGACGTCGCCGCCGAGATGGGCGTCGACGCCCCCGCGGTCGCGATCGCGTCGGACCTCAACCCGAACTGCTACGCTCAGAGCATGGGCTTCGCGAGTACGCTCGCCTGCGTCGGGATGAAGCTGCCGCCGACGGACGCGCTGCTCGCCGCGACCGCCGGCGGGGCCCGCGCGCTGAACCGGTCGGACGGGCTCGGGACGCTCCGGCCGGGCGCGCCCGCCGACCTCGCGGTCGTCGACGCGCCGACGGCGGTCCACGTCCCGTACAACTTCGGCGTGAACACCGTCGAGACGGTGGTCAAGGGCGGTCGCGTGGTGGCTAACGGGGGTCGAGTCGTCCATGAGTGACGTAATCCTCGACGGCGAGTCGCTGACGCCGGCGGCGGTGGAGGCGGTCGCTCGGGGCGGCGAGACGGTACGCGTCGCGGAGTCGGCCCGCGAGTGCCTCCGCGAGTCTCGGACTCGGGTGGAGGACGTGATGGCGACCGACGAGGCGGTGTACGGGCTGAACACCGGCTTCGGCTCGCTCGTCAACGAGCGCATCCCCGAGGCGGACATCCGGGCGCTGCAGACGAACCTCCTCCGGAGTCACGCCTCCGGCGCCGGCCGCTACCTGTCGGCCGAGGAGGTCCGCGCGATGATGGTGACGCGCGTGAACTCGCTGGTGAAGGGGTACTCCGGGGTCCGCGAGGTCGTCGTCGACAGCCTGGTGACGATGCTGAACGAGGGCGTCCACCCCGCCGTCCGCTCGCGGGGGAGCCTCGGCGCCAGCGGCGACCTCGCACCGCTCGCCCACATGTCGCTCGTCCTCCTCGGGGAGGGCGAGGTGCTCGAAGACGGCGACCGCGTCGACGCTGCGGCGGCGCTGGCAGCGGCCGGGATCGAACCGCTCGAACTCGAGCCGAAGGAGGGGCTGGCGCTCATCAACGGCACCCAGCTGACGACCGGGCTCGCGGCGCTGGTCGTCGTCGACGCCGAGCGCGCCCTCCAGGCGGCCGACGCCGCGGGCGCGCTGACGACGGAGGTGACGATGGGGACGACCGCGAGCTGCGACGCCGCGATCCAGGCGGTTCGGCCCCACGAGGGCCAGCAGGCGACGGCCGAGCGGATCAAGCGCCTGACGGCCAGCTCCGAGATCGTCGAGTCCCACCGCAACTGCGACCGCGTGCAGGACGCCTACTCCGTGCGGTGCATCCCGCAGGTCCACGGCGCCGTCCGCGACGCGCTCGACCATCTGCGCTCGGCCGTCGAGACGGAACTGAACAGCGCGACGGACAACCCACTCGTGTTCGACGCCGACCGCGTCGACAGCCGGTCGAGCGGCGGCGAATCGGCGGCGATCCTCTCGGGCGGCAACTTCCACGGCGAACCGCTCGCGCTGCGGCTCGACTACGCCGTGAACGCGCTCACGGAGTTGGCCGCCATCTCGGAGCGCCGGACGAACCGGATGCTCGACCCCAACCTGCAGGAGGAGCACCTGACGCCGTACCTGACGAACGACCCCGGCCAGGAGTCGGGGTTCATGATCGCCCAGTACACCGCCGCGGCGCTCGTCAACGAGCTCCGGGCGATGGGGACGCCGTCGACGGACAACACCCCCGTCAGCGGGGGGCAGGAGGACCACGTGAGCATGAGCGGGCAGAGCGCGCTCCTCGCGAGGACGGCGGTGGAGAACGTGGCCTCGGTCGTCGCGGTCGAACTGCTCGCCGGCAACCGGGCGAGCGCGTTCGTCGACGACTCGCTGGCCCACGGGGTCGGGACGGGCGTCGTCCGGGACCTGCTCAGTTCGGCAGTGCGGCCGTGGGAGGAGGACCGCCCGCTGGACGACGATATCGAGCTGGTCGCCGATCTGGTTCGCTTCGGCGACCTCGGCGAACGGCTGGCCCAGGCGGTCTCCGAACGGCAACGCGAGTAGTCTGAACCGGCGGGCGGTTCGTCGTCGGCAGCGACGCCCCGCGGACCCGTTGACGCCCCGATACGTTACTTAAGTACGCGACTCCATCGGCGCGTTCTTGGGGGTGCTGTCGGGACAAGCCTGTTGTCACCGTATGGAACTGGATTTCACCCCGAAAACGTACGACGAGATACCGGAAGACCGGCAGCCCTCACTGATCGAGGCGATCGTCCCCGTCGCCGGAATGTTGCTGTTCCTCGCGGTGGGGATCGTCTGGCTGGAGCTCGACCCGCAGATGCCGCTGCTGTGGGGCGTCGTCTTCTCCGGTCTGTTCGCCCGCTACCACCTCGGCTACTCGTGGGCCGACCTGTACGGCGGCGTCAGCCGGAGCATCCTCACCGGACTGCAGGCCATCCTCATCCTGTTCGTGATCTACATGGTGATCGCGTCGTGGATCGACGCCGGCACGATCCCGACGATCATGTACTACGGGTTGGAGTTCCTCTTCCCGGCGATATTCCTCCCGTTCACGCTGCTGCTCGCCGCCGTCGCCTCCTTCGCTATCGGCTCGTCTTGGACGACGGCCGGCACGCTGGGCGTCGCGATGGTCGGTATCGGCTCCGGGCTCGGGATTCCGGCACCGATGACCGCCGGCGCCGTGCTCTCCGGCGCCTACACCGGCGACAAGAACTCACCGCTGTCGGACACGACCAACCTCGCCGCGGCCGTGACGAACACGGAGCTGATGGACCACATCCGGGCGATGCGGCCCGGCACGCTCATCGCGTTCACGGTGTCGCTCGTGCTGTTCGTCGCGCTCGGGCTGAACGCCAGCGGCTCGATCCCGGTCGACCGCGTCGCGGAGATCCAGGCCGGGCTCTCGAGCGTCTACGTGATCTCGCCGATCACGCTGCTCCCCATCGTTATCACGTTCGCGCTGGCGATCTACGGCTACCCGGCGCTCCCCTCGCTCGGCGCCGGGATCTTCGCGGCCGTCGGCGTCAGCCTCACGCTGCAGGGGGTCGGCTTCGCGGCCGCGTGGTCGACGGTCCACTACGGCACCAGCCCTGAGACGGGCGTCGCGCTCACGAACGACCTGCTGGCGAGCGGCGGGCTCGCCGGGTCGATCTGGGTCATCTCCATCGTCGTCGCCGCGCTCTCGCTCGGCGGGATCCTGCAGGAGTCCGGCGTGCTCGCGGCCATCGCCTACTACACGGGGAAGGCAGTCAGCAGCGTCGCCGGCCTCACAGCCGGGACGGCGGTCGGCACGTTCATGATCAACGTGCTCGCCGCCGAGCAGTACATGGCGCTCGTCGTGCCGGGGATGACGTTCCGGAACCTCTACGACGACTACGACCTCGAGAGTCGGAACCTCTCGCGGGCCATCGAGGCGTCCGGGACGACGACCTCCGCGCTCGTCCCGTGGAACTCCGGCGGCGTGTACATGTCCGCCGCGCTCGGGGTGCCCGTGCTCTCCTACGCGCCGTACTACTTCTTCGGCTTCCTCTCGCCGCTCGTGCTGGTGGTGATGGGCGCGACCGGCTGGAAGATCTTCTACAAGGAGGACGCCGACGACGCCGTCGACGACCACGGACCCGAGACCCCCTCGCCGGCAGAGTGACGTAGTCCGAAGCGGTCTCGGGTGAATTTTTCACGCTGGTGGCCCACGGGCTTCGTGACGATGGTCCCCACGACACGACGCAGCCTCCTCTCCGGAGTCGCCGGCGTCGCCGCCGCCCTCGCCGGGTGTGGCGGCGACGGCGCCGCCGGATCGACGCGAACAGTACCGGCCGACGGCGACGGCCCCTCGGGCCCGATGTCGGGATCGACGACCGACCCGGAGACACATCTCGTCCGAATCGACACCGATCGCCCGCCGGTCTGGCTCACCGAACCGGACGACGACGATCGGCCCACAGCCAGCCGCCGTGATCGCTGGCGTGACTCCATCATCGTCGACGACGCCGACCGCGCCGACCGGATCCGCCTCGCCGACGGGGTCGACGCCGAGCCGGTCGAGTCGTTCCTCGACGCGACGGAGTTCGACGCCGAGAGCGTGTTCGTCGAGATGGGCGACGTGCGGGAGTGCTTCCGGCTCGAGCTCTGTCACGTCGCGTGGTCGGCGACGGAGATCTCGACGGACTACAGCCGCCGGAGCCGGCCGTACACCGCCCACTGCGAGGTCGACGAGTGGGTGGTCGAGGCCCGCTTCATCCGGATCCCCGACCCGATCGACGCCGACGAGGTGACGACATACTCCTCCTCGATCGGGACGGGCACCTGCGATCGCAGCGAGACAGCGTCGACACCGTCGACGCACACAGCGACGCCGAGCGACGACGGGGGTGAGCAGTGATGGACGGGGAGTCGTCAACCTCCTCGACTGGGAGTCGGCTGAGTCGCCGCGGGCTGCTGGCCGTCGCCGGGACGGCCGCGCTCGCCGGCTGTACCAGCCTCGGCGAGTTCGGCGGCGAGTCGGAGCCGACGATCAATGCGTACGACCTCCCGGACACCGGTCGCCGTGACGACTGGGACCGGGAGCCAGTGGTGCCCGAGTCCGTGCCCGTCGGGATCGCCCCCGAGTACTTCGCCGCGACCCGCGAGCGGATCACGTCGCTGCTCGACGAGCTCCCGACGCCGCTCGGGCCCGCGGAGATCCCGAACGGCTACGTGCGCCAGCAGCTCGTTGACGCCGCGACGGACGCGGCCGACGGGCTCAGCGAGGCGCAGGGCGCCCCGACGGAGTTCGTCGCGCTCACAGCGCTCCGAGATGCCCGCGCGGCGGCCCGGTACGCCGCCGCCGGCTGGGCAGTCGTCGAGGAGGACCGCTCGGTCGACCCCCTCAGGGAGGAGTATCGGGGAACCGTCGCCGACGCGGAGTCCGCCAGGGAGAGCCACGAGTACGTCGGCGACGACCCCGTGCGAGCGGCGCTCGTCCACGGCCGGATCGAGGAGCAGTTGGCTCGCGTGATCGAGAGCGACGGGCCGCGACGCGTCGACAATCGGCTCCTCGCCGTCGCCGAGTGGGGCGAGACTGCCGAGTCGGCTCGCGCCCGTCTCGACGACGCCCGCCACCTCGACGAGCAGTTCACCGCCGCGCTGCCCGCAGAGGCCGGTACGGTCGAGGGGACGTTGCGGGCGGCCGCCGAGACGCTGTTCGCGGACGCTCAGTCCCGCGCCTCGGACGTGCCGCCGGAGTCGACCGCCGAGGACTGGGGACTTCAGGAGCTCGTGATCCACGAGCTCCGGCAGGATGTCAAGTACGGACCGACGGCGGTCGCGGACGCGGCCGGGCCGGCGAACGCCGTCGTCGACGCGAACCGCCAGCTCACGCGGTTCGAGGCGCTGGAGCGGCTACAGGCACGGATCGACGACGGCGACCTCTCCCGGCCGGAGAGTGCGGACGCCGTCGGGGAGCTCCGGTCGAGCGCGTACGACGCCCTCGAGGCGGCACTCGCCGAGAGCTCCGCCCCGGAGCTGACGCGGACCGCGATCACGAGTGCGGGCTGGCGCGTCTCACAGGCCGACTGGGAGCTGACGCGGTACGACGGGGAGATCCCCGCGTCGCGACTCGACCGTACGGTCGCCGAGTACGTCGTCGCGACGGCCGTGGGGCAGGCTGCGCCGGGCGTCGCCGAGGAGACGGTCGAGACGCTCGAGAGCGCGTGATCGGTCGCTTTCGGGGGCTCGGCTACTCTCGATCGAGCAGCCGAACGGGGTGGGCAGGCCGGCGCGTGAGCAGCGCGTCGAGCTGTTCGAGACAGGACGTGCCGCTGGCGACGACAGTGCGGTCGGCGTTCCCGTCCGCTTCGAACTGCTCGGCGAGCGTCTCGCCCACGTCGACGCTGAGGTCGTAGTACTCGGACTTGTAGCCGAAGCTGCCGGCCATCCCGCAGCACTCCACCTCGGAGGTCGCCACGTCGAAGCCGCAGTCCTCGAGGACGGCCACCGTGTACGGCTCGAGGTCGAGCGTGCGCTGCTGGCAGTGGCTGTGGTAAGCGACGCGTTCGCCGTCGCCGTCGGGGAGCGCGTCGACGCCGGCGCCGTTCTCGAGCAAGCCGTAGACGTACTCCATGAGCTCGTAGCTGCGGTCCCGGAGGGCGGTGTAGTCGTCCTCGGGCAGGAGGCGTTCGTACTCGCGGTGGAACATCGCGAGGTCCGAGGGCTCGATGACGACCACGTCGTGGTCGGCGGCGAGCGTCGGCGCGAGGGCGTCGAACACCGACTCGGCGTTCGACCGGGCGGTCGCCACCATCCCCTGGGAGAGCGGCGCGCGGCCGCTCTCGCCGGCGGCCGGCACGTCGACGCGCACGTCGAGCGCTTCGAGCACCCGAACGGCGGCCTTCCCGCGCTCGGTGCGGACGTAGTTCGTGTACGCGTCAGGGTAGAGCGCGACCTCCCGGCTCGCCGCCTCGCGGCTCACCCGGGGGCCGCGGCGCTCGAACCACGCGACGAGGGACTCGCGCTCGAACTCCGGGAGGTCGCGCCGACTGTCGACGCCGAGCGTTCGCTCCAGCAGCGCGCGGGCGGTGTCGGTTCGGCCGACCCAGTTCGACACCGGCGCGAACGTCGAGCCGAGCTTCGCGAGCGTGTCGAAGTTGCCGAACAGGCGTTTCTGCGGGTCGATGCCGCCGGGCTCGTCGTCCGGCGTGAGGCCCTCGACGAGGAAGTCGAGGTCCCCGTCGTTCCCGCGGTTGATGCGGTCGCGGACGACCGTGTTGATCCACGGGATGTCGATGTTCACCGGGCACTGGTTCACGCAGCGGCTACAGCCCGTGCAGAGGTCGTTGAACTCGGCGGCGCTCTCCTGACCGTGGACGCCGGCCTCCCAGCCCGTCGCGATCCCCCCGGAGTACGTCTCGCCGCCGAAGGCGTGGCCGCCGACGTGCTGGAAGTTCGCACAGGAGTTGGCACACGCCGAGCAGCGGATGCAGTACAGCGTCTCCCGGAGCTGGTCGTCCTCGCGCATCGCCATCCGCCCGTTGTCGATCAGCACGAGGTGGAACTCGCGGTCGTCGCCGGGCTCGAGCCCGTCGTCGCCGAACGTCGGCGAGTCGACCGGCGGCGTCAACAGCGAGACGTAGGAGGTGATGTCCTGACCGGTGCCCGACCGGCCGATGAGTTCGACGAACGGCTGGAGGTCCTCGACGGTCGGCACGAGCTTCTCGACGCCCGCGACCGCGACGTGGGTGTCCGTCGCCTGCACGCACTTCCGGGCGTTGCCCTCGCTCGTGACGAGCGCGAGCGTGCCCGAGTCGGCCGTAACGAAGTTCGCCCCCGTCATCCCGACCTCGGCGTCGAGGATCTTCTCGCCGAGGTACTCGCGGGCGAAGCGCGTGAGCTCCTCAGCGGTCTCGAGGGGTTCCTCGGGTTCGAACACCTCGTTGAACAGGGTCGCGATCTCCTCGCGGGACTTGTGGATCGCCGGCGCGACGATGTGGGAGGGCGCCTCGTCGGCGACCTGCAGGACGAACTCCGCGAGGTCGGTCTCCCAGACCTCGGCGCCGCTTCCCTCCAGCGACTCGTTCACGTCGATCTCCTCGCTGGTCATCGACTTCGACTTCACCACGCTCCGGCCGTCGACGACCTTCCGGACGTACCGGTTCGCGTCTTCGGCGTCGTCGGCGAGGTAGACGGTGCCGCCGTTGGCTTCGACGGCCGCGGTCACGTCGTCGATCAGTTCGGGGAGGCGCTCGATGGCGTCCTCCTTGATCGTCCGGGCCTCGGCTTTGAGTTCCTCGTAGTCGTCGAGGTCGCCGGTGGACTCGTAGCGGCCCTCGTTGAACACCTGGGTGTTCTCGTGGACGGCGTCGCCCTCGGTGTCGAGCAGGTGGCGGATGCGTTCGGCCTTCCGCCGTCGGTCGGCGCTCATCTACGCGCCCTCCAGCAGCACGACGGTCACGTCCATCGGGCCGTGGGCGCCCTGCACGAGCGCGCCCATGTCCGCGGTGGCGCTCGGGCCCGTGGCGACGATGGACTGTCTGGTGCCGCTTCGCACGTCCGCGGCGAGCCGGTCGAACGCCGCGTCCATGTCCGGGAGCACGTCGCTCGCGGCGACGACGGCGACGTGCTCGTCGGCGTAGAGGCTCACCGGCTCCGCGCCCTCGGCGCCGCCCTGGACGACCACCGAGCCGTAGTCGGCGATGCCGTAGCCGGCGGCGGTGACGCCGGTCGCCGCCGCGTCGAGTTCCGCGACCGTCGGGTCGGTCTCGACGGTTTCGGGCAGGGAGACGCCCTCGAACGGGAGCGGGGCGCCGACCGCTGGCGCGTCAAGGAGCGGTTCGAGCGTCGACGCGAACTCGTCGGCCGTGGTCCGGACGAGGTCGACGCCGAGGTCGTCGAGCGAGGACTCGAAAGTCGCGATTGGCTCGGCCGACATTGGTTGCGTCTTTCGGGAACAGGCTCTTGGGTGTTTTCCTCCCTGCAGGCGCCGTTGGGGGCTTATTGGTGAGACGGATCAGTGTTGTTGTGCTACGTTCGCTGGCTTCCCAAACCGGCAATCGACTTCCGCTCTCGATTGGCACGGACGGCTCACGTCTGTCACGGAGAACGCGCCACTGCTCGCGCCTATTCGGCGGCGTCGGTGCCTTCGAGTCGGCGACCGAGGGCCGCCAAAAGGTCGTCCGGTCGACTGTCTACGGGAAGCGACTTCGTCTCCCCGTCGACGAGCTCCAGCCGGAGCGTTCCGTCCCCATCCGTGACGGATCTGACGTCGTCGTACGGGATCCGCTCCGTCTGGTCCCCCACCGTCCAGGTCCTGCTGAGCATGTCCATCGAACCGTCGTGGTGAACTGTGAGCGCGGCCTCACCGAGGGTGACGACGGTGAGGTCGTAGCGCTTCGAACGGTCGAAGCCGACCACGGAGTCTGAACCGACCGCAAGCGGGTGAATAGTGGACGTATCGTCCAGATCGAGTTCGTCCGCCACGGCGCGACGGACGCTCCTCATACCGTCGGCGAACGCATCCCCGCCGTGTCGGTTCACGGCCCGCACCCCGGCGACAACGATTCCCAGACCGGCGACCAGCACGCCGATTCCCAGTACAGTCCGGTCGGCCGCGAAGAGGAAATTGCCGCCCAACATTGCCGCGAGAATGACGGCCCAGGGCCACTGCCAGCCAACGGACCACACCCGTGTACGGGCCCCGACGTCGATCGTTCCCTCCTCAGACACGGGTTCTGTCATTGAACGAGTCCTGCTACGCGTTGGAGTGATAAAACACTATTGCATAAAATTCACAATACTCCCGTTAGTCACCCGTTCCCCAAGAAACGGACAGACGGTACTACGTCCCGGGTCGCCCCGGACAGCTCGGTTCGACAGCGGCTGACGCCGCTCGAACACGGCCGACGAGGAGCTCCAGAAGCTCGTCGAGCGACGACTCGAATGTCGTGATGGGGGGTCCGACAGTAGTTGGCCGCCGAGTCACGTCGCGGGCACTGGCGCCCGGTTGGGGAACCCCCGCGACTGGCGGGGGGTTCGACCCCCATCCCGTCTCACTCCGCTTTCGGGAGCGTCACCGTGAACACCGCACCCTCCGGCTCGTTGTCGTCGACCCGGATGTCGCCGCCGTACTGGTCGACGAGTGTCCGCGCGAGATACAGGCCGATCCCGGTGCCGCTGCTGTCGAGGCCCATCTCCCCCTTCCCGAAGATCGTCTCCCGCTGTTCGGCGGGGACGCCGGGGCCGTTGTCCGCGACACTGATGCACACGTCGTCCGGACGCTCCTCGACGGCGACCTCGACGATCGGCTGATCCTTGTCGTTGTGCTGCACGGCGTTGTTGAGGAGGTTCCGGAACACCGAGGGGAGCATCTCGTTGGCGCAGACGTCGACGTCCGGGATCGGCTCGTCGACGCGGATCTCCGCCCCCGGATGCGCCTCCCGGCGGAGCGTCACCTCGTGGGAGAGCTGCTCACGTAACCCGGTCGGATCCACGTCGACCGCCTCGTCGCTCGTCAGCGTCTCGACGTAGTCGCGGGCGATCTCGGTGAGTTCGACGATATGCTCGCCGCTGCGGAGGATCTTCTCGAGGTGGTCTGCGCCGTCGTCGTCGACGTGGTCTTCGAGCAGTTCGCCCCAGCCGAGCATGACCGCCATGTCGTTGCGGATGTCGTGACGGACGACGCGGTTCAACACCTCGAGCTCCTCGTTGACTCGTTCCAGCTCCTCCTCGTAGCGCTGGCGCTCGGTCACGTCGCGGACCGACGCGAGGTCGGCCGGCGCTCCCTCGTACTGGACGGCGGCACCACTGACTTCGGCGACGCGCTCGCCCCCGTTTTTGGTCTCGAACGTGAGCCGGTAGCGCGACGGCGGCGGGTCCGCATCGGGGTCGAGCCGTCGTTCGTACCGTTCCTGGACGAGTTGGCGGTCCTCGGGGGCGATCACGTCGGTGAAGGACCTCCCCCGGAGTTCGTCGATCTCGTAGCCAGTGATCTCCGCCAACCGGGCGTTGGCGAACACGAACTCGCCCCCCTGGATGATGCCGACGCCGTCGTGGCTCTGCTCGACGAGCGTCGCGTACTTCTCCCGCTCCTCGGCGAGCTCCTGTTCGCGGCGTTTCCGGTCGGTGATGTCGACGAACGACGACATCAGGGCGATCGGTTCCCCCTCGTCGTCGGTCACGTAGCTCGCCGAACAGTACGCCTCGAAGGTGGTTCCGTCCTCTCGAACGGCCGTGAGCTCGCCCTCCCAGCTCCCGCTCGCTTCTAACGCCTGTACGACGCGTTCGGCGGCCTCCGGATCGGCCCAGAACTCCGCGACGGAGCGGTCGAGAACGGCCTCCTTGTCGTCGTACCCCCACATGTCGCAGAAGGCCGTGTTCACCGACCGCAACTTCCCCTCGAAGCTCGCGATCGCGATGCCGCTCAGCGCGGACTGGCAGGCGTACTCGTAGATCTGGAGCTGTTTTTCGTGCTTCCGGCGCTCAGTCACGTCGCGGTTGACTGCAACGTACCCCTCGATGGCCCCGCGCTCGGACTCGATCGGGGCGATCGTCTGGTCGAGGATGACCGCTTCGCCGTCCTTGCGCTGGTCGATCATCTCGCGTTTCCACTGGCGGCCCGCTCGGATCGTGTCCCAGAGCTCGTCGTAGAACTCGTCGTCGTACTCGCCGGAGCTGAGGATCGACGGCGTCTCACCGATGGCCTCGTCCGCGCTGTAGCCAGTCACCGTCTCGAACGCGGGGTTGACGTACTCGATCGTGCCGTCGGTGTCGGCGATGTAGATCGCGTGGCCGGCGTGCTCCACGGCGGCTTTGAACTTCTTGAGGTCGCGCTCACGCCCCTTGCGCTGGGTGATGTCCTGGAACACCCCCCTGACGAGTTCCGTCTCTCCCTGGTCGTCCGTGCTGACCTCGCCCCGCGCACGAACGTCCCGGACCTCCCCGTCGGGACGCACGATCCGCAGCTCCATGTCGTACGACTCCCCCGCTTCGATCGCGCGGCTGACGGCGTCGCCGATCTCGTCGCGATCGTCGGGGTGGTAGAAGTCGAGTGCCGCCTCGAGAGTGGGCTCGTACTCGTCGTCGACGCCGTGGATACGGCGGATCCCGTCCGACCAGACGATATTCTCGGTCCGTGGGTCGTACTCCCAGACGCCGATGTCGGCGACGTCCTGCACTCGACTGAACAGGAACTCCTGTCGTTCGAGCTCCCGTTTCCGGCCTCGCTCGTCGGTGATGTCGCGGAACATCCACAGCCGGCCGTAGCTGCTGCCGTCGTCGCCCTCGACCGGCGCGGTGTAGCGATCGAACACGCGGCCGTCCGTGAGCCGGATCTCGTCGCGGCTCGTCTCCTCGGGGCGGTCGTAGTGCCGTTCGACGAACGCCTCGAACGCCTCGGGGTCGGCGACCTTTTCGTCGACGACCCAGTCCAACAGTGGTTCTTCGGAGTTCGTCTCGACGATCTCGTCCGGGAGCTCCCACATCTCGACGAAGCGGTCGTTGTGCGCCACCACGTTGCGGTCCTCGTCGACGACGAGCAGCCCGTCGATCGTCGCCTCCATCTGGGCCTCGAGCAGCGAGGACTGGTACTCGAGCTGGCGCTCCGTCCGCACCCGGTCGACCGCGTTCTCGATGCGGTTCGCCAGGATCGTGAACTGGTCGCCGTCGACGCTCTTCTGGAGGTACTCCGTGACGCCGGCCGATATCGCCTCGCTCGCGACGTCCTCGTTCCCCTCGCCGGTGAACAGCACGAACGGCAGGTCCGGATACCGCTCGCGGACGCTCGCCAGCAGCTCCAGCCCGTCCATGTCGGCCATCTGGTAGTCGCTGACCACGCAGTCGACACGCTCCTCGTCAAGTCGACGGAGCGCCTCGTCGCCGCTGGTCGCCGTCGACACGTCGAACGACGGTCGCTCCGCTTCGAGCGATTCGGCGGCCATCCTGAGGAAATCCGACTGGTCGTCGACGTGGAGAACAGAAACCGCCGATCCGCCGGTCCCCGGCGGGTGAGAACTGTCGCCGCTCTCGAAGGCAGCCATGGGAGCACGTTATCACGGAAACGGACTAAGCTTGCGGGGTAGGTGTAGTAAGACCATCATACCCGCGGACCACGCAGTCTCTGTGCACGGTGGTCGTGACTCCGGAACCGTGAACGCCGGCGAGTGACGCTCAGAACAGGCCGTGGTTCGACTCGTCCTCGTCGACCCACTGTTCCTGGACGAAACTTGTGCCCAACCCAAGAGCTATCACACGAACGTTGATTGGATAAGCCAGAGATGGAGCGACCACTCCTCGTCACTGACTTTCTCGACCGCGCACGCAAGTACTACGGCGACGAGACCGGCGTCGTCGCCGCCACGGGCGAGCGCTACACGTACGACGAGTTCGGCGACCGGGTCGACCGCTTCTCCGCACTCCTCCAGCAGCGCGGCGTCGAGAAGGGCGACCGCGTCGCCGTCCTCGACCCGAACACGCACTACCACCTCGAAGCCGCCTACGGCGCGATGCAGCTCGGCGCCATCCACACCCCGCTCAACTACCGGCTCACCCCCGAGACTTCGCGTACATCCTGAACGACGCCGGCGTCACCGCCATCTACGCGGATTACGCGTACGCCGAGAAGATCGAGGCGGTGCGGGACGAGGTTCCCGTCGAGACGTTCATCACGAACGACGCGGACGCCGTCGAGGGTGACTGGGACGACGTCGACGCCCAGCTCGCGGACACGGACCCGACGTACGACCGGCCGGCGATGGACGAGAGCGACGTGATCACGATCAACTACACGTCGGGGACGACGGGCGATCCGAAGGGCGTCTGCCGCACGCACCGGAACGAGACGCTGCACTCCTACCTCGTCGCCTACCACCAGAACATCCGGGACACCGACACGTACCTCTGGACACTCCCGATGTTCCACGTCAACGGCTGGGGGCACATCTTCTCCATCACCGGCGCCGGCGCCGTCCACGTCTGCACGCGCGGCGTCGACGCCGCCGACATCTTCGAGACCATCCGGGCCGAGGACGTCTCCTACCTCTGTGCGGCGCCGACGGTCCTGAACATGCTCCAGGACTACCACGCGGACAACGACGTCGAAACCACCGGGGACGCTCCCGTCCGCGCCGCGACCGCCGGCAGCGCCCCGCCCGAGGCCACGATCCGCACCGTCGAGGACGAGTTCGGCTGGGACCTTGTGCACGTTTACGGCGCCACCGAGACCGGCCCCCTCATCACCACGTCGGAGGCCGGCCGGCTGCTCGACGACGAGAACCGCTACTCGCTGAAGAAACGGCAGGGGATCGGCTTCCTCGGCACCGACGTCCGGGTCGTCGACGAGAACGGCGAGGAGGTCCCCTGGGACGACGAGACGATCGGCGAGATCGTCGTCAGCGGGAATCAGGTGATGGAGGGCTACTGGAACAAGCCCGAGGCCACGGAGGAAGCCTTCACCGAGCGACTCGAGGGGTACTACCACATGGGGGACTTCGCGGTCGTCGACGAGAACGGGTTCCTCTCCATCCAGGACCGGAAGAAGGACATCATCATCTCCGGGGGCGAGAACATCTCCAGCATCGAACTCGAGGACACGCTGTTCGACCACCCCGAGGTGAGCGACGTCGCCGTCATCCCGTCGCCACACGACGAGTGGGGTGAGACGCCGAAGGCGTTCGTCGTCCCCGAGTCCGGGGACCCCGACAACCCGGGCGTCACCGAGGACGATCTCGTCGCGTTCACCCGCGAGCACCTCGCCACGTACAAAGCGATTCGGCGCGTCGAGTTCGTCGAGAGCCTCCCGACGACGGCGACCGGGAAAGTCCAGAAGTACGAGCTCCGTGAGGAGGAGTGGGCGGACGAGGACTCGATGGTCGGGCAGGGATAGGCCGGCCAACTGATACAGTAGTTAAATCTGCCCACGGATTCAGCCCTGGGTGGAAGCCATATCCGGACTCATCGGAATCCACCTGTCCTGTGTCGGATCAGCCAGACTGGTCGGGGATAACTTCGGCGTGCGGAGCGTGGACCGGGAAAAGAAGCAGTAACACATTGCCTCTACGGTGCGTTCTCTCTCATTCAGTATCTTCCGCAACCCGGGGTTTTTCTCTATAGGAGCCACGAAAGTCGGCCCATGTCAGAACTTACCAGGGAGGACGTTCTCAATCTGGAGTATCCTAGTACTCCCGAGTGGAGTGCCGATGGGAGATACGTTGCCACAACTGTCCACACAGACGGCGACACCGAATTACACATCGCTCCAGTCGAGCAGCCTACCAACCCGTGGCGAGTCACGCCCGATGAGGGATCCGTGGGGACGATAGCGTGGGGTCCTGAACCGACGCCGAGTCGGCTCGCGGTGCTCTCGAGCGACGATGAGTTGTTGCTCGTCGACGCGGAGGACGAAACGGTCGAATTGCTGACTAGCCATGCGGACAGCGACGATCTCGCCTGGACTAGCAACGGTCAGTATCTCGCCGTCTACCGGGACGGACGGCCGACGGTTTTGGATCTGGAAGGGAATATCGATCACCGGTACGATGTTCCTAAGCGGGGGACTTTCCTCGGGGAGAGCGAGATGCTCTCTTGGGGCCCTACCGACCGGTATCTGGCCTTTCGGTTCGTCGACTTCGACACGAAGCAAGTCGGCGTCATCGACACCGATGCAGACGAACTCGTATGGCGAAGCCGCGAGCAGGCGTACTCGACAAGCACGCCGCAGTGGCTCGAGGAGGATCGACTGCTCGTTGATCGCTCGGGGGAACAGGGAACTGTTCGAGAGGTTGTCGCCATCGACGTTGATGATGGGTCCGAACAAGTGCTTTACCGTGAGGAGAACCGCGAGTACGGTACCCTCTCACGCGGTGCGCCGGCCATCTCCCCCGACGGCGACCGTATCGCGCTCGCACTCCCGGAGGACGGCTGGGAGCACATCCACGTCGTCGACGTCACGTCAGGCGAGAAATCCCAACTGACCGAGGGGGCGTTCGAGGACAAAGGCGTCGCCGATTCCCGTCCACGGTGGCTTTCCGACTCGGAACTCGTCTTCGCGTCGAACCGCGAGAACCTCGGTCGCCGCGGCATCTACGCAGTAGATCTCGACGGTGAAACACGAATGCTCGTCGCACCCGAGGGAACCAGCGTCCATCCCCGGCCTGCACCTGACGGCGACCGGCTCGCGTTTCTCTACTCCGGGAGGGCAAAGAGTCCCGAACTCCGACTCCTTAACCTCTCGGACGGGGACATGCACCGTATCACCCGTTCGAAAGTGAGCGAGTGGCCGGTCGAGCCCATCGAACCTGAACGAGTCAGCTTCGACTCCGTGGGCGGACTCGACGTCGAGGCGTACCTGCTCGACCCACGGAACTCCGACGCGATCGCCGACGACGCTAACGACCTCCCGGC
The DNA here is from genome assembly GCF_000739555.1 of Halolamina rubra. Lineage (GTDB taxonomy): Archaea > Halobacteriota > Halobacteria > Halobacteriales > Haloferacaceae > Halolamina > Halolamina rubra. The sequence continues at coordinate 15,286 of NZ_BBJN01000016.1, read as the reverse complement.
AGTCGTCTGGGTCCACGGCGGACCGATGCGCCAGATGCGAGACGGGTGGCACCCCTCGCGGTCGTACGGGCTCGCGTATACCTTCCACCAGTACCTTGCCCACCAGGGGTACGTCGGGCTGTTCATCAACTACCGCGGCGGCATCGGTTACGGCACTGACTTCCGCAGAGCACTGATGGGGAACCGCGGCGACCACGAGATGGAAGACATCGTCGCCGGCGCCGATTACCTCCGCAACCTCGACTACGTGGGCGATGCAGTCGGTATGTGGGGGCTCTCTTACGGGGGCTACGCGGCGCTACAACTGCTCGGAACCCACCCATATGCGTTCGACGTGGCCGTCAATATCGCCGGTCTCGCTGACCTCGAACTGTACCGAGACTGGGCCGAGGCAACGAAGTACCCGAGTACGACTTCTTCGATGGCGGTTCGACTCGGTGGAGAGCCCTGGGAGGCCGAGGAGAATTGGGACGAAGCCAGCCCTGCGACGCACTTCGGGAACTACGAAAACCCCCTCTACAGCTTCCATGGGACTGGTGATCGATACGTCAACTTCGAGCAGTTAGATCTCGTCGTCGACGAGCTCCTCGAGACAGACGCCGATCACGAGTGGGAGTACTACCCAGATGAAAACCACGTCTTCTCGGACCGGGGTACCTGGAAACGGGCGTTCTCGAGGATCGAGACCGCGTTCGAGGACCACCTGCGCTGAGGATCGACCTTGTCGATTCAAATGTTTTCCGGCGTGATACCGTGGCCTGGTCCGGAAATCTCGTGGACTGGCCCCTCCGTCTGCGTCACGACATCCTCAGCCAGCAGGTGCGTACTGTCGAGGTCAACGTAGGAAAATGCCCCCATTCCGGCCACGACGTGGCTTGCCGTGTGAGTCCCGATCGAACTCTCGAGCATGCAGCCGATCATACACTCGAGGTTGGCTGCCTGGGCGATCGCTGCGATCTCCGCAACAGCCAACGGCCCAGACTTCCCGAGTTTGGCATTGATGACGTCGGCTGCCCCTTCCTCGACGACCCGAACCGCGTCTGCGGGCGTGAACACCGTCTCGTCGGCGGCTATCGGGATGTCAACGTGACGGCGTACATCGGCCAGCCCACACACGTCGTCGGCAGCAACCGGCTGTTCGATGAGTTTGAGATCTACCTCATGGGCTGTAACAGCGTCGGCGAAGGAGCGAGTCTCTTTCGGCGTCCACCCCTGGTTCGCGTCGACCTTGAGTGTCGTATTCGGGGCAACCTCCCGAACGGCTACAACGCGCTCGATGTCATCCTCCACGTCGGTCCCGGTCTTGATTTTGAGATTGTTGAACCCCGATTCAACGGCAGCCTCGGCACGGCGAACGGTCTCCTCCACGGATCCAATGGGAATCGTCATATCGGTCTCGACCGGCCGGGGAGTTCCGCCGAACAGCACCGAGAGTGGGATCTCGCGCTCGCGACAGCATGCGTCAAGGATCGCCGTTTCGACTGCGAGATTGGCCGACACCGCCCCGGGAAATGTGGAGCGGATGTCGTCGACGAGGCGACGGTAATCGCCTACCTGACGTCCCTCGACAACAGTCGCCGCGTCACGTGCAGTTGCGAGTGCGGCGGCCTGCGTCTCTCCGGTGACCGGCGCGAGCGGCGAGCCTTCACCGTAGCCGACGACGCCATCCGCGGTTTCGACCCGCACGAGGACGTTAGCTGCCTCGCGTTGGACGCCGAGGGAGATCTCGAAGGGTTCCGTCAACTCGAGATCCAGCGGCTCGGCAATGAGGTCGACAATCTCGCTCATCACTCCCTCCCCGCCGCGTTCTCTCCCGCTTCGAGATGCTTCCCAACGGTCCTCAGTAGTTCCTCGGGACCGTTTTCGTCATAAACATTGACTGCGGGGAGGCCGTGACGGTCAGATTCGGTAGACGGGTCACCCCAGGTCGACAGCGCGGCGACTGATGCCGCCGATAACTCCTCGATCAGCGCCTTTTCGGTCGCAACCCCTTCGACGGGGAACTGTTCGAAGTGAGTCCGACGGGTTCGGTCGGGGTCGTCAACGAGGACCACCGCGTCGGGCCAAGCGCCGTGGAGTACGCCGAGTGTGACCCCCGAGTAGCCCCGGTGGGTCAAAGACGCCTGTCCCTCGACTAGGACGAGGTCGTGCGCCTCAGCGACCGAGAGCACGAGATCTTCGACGACGCCGGCGACGAAGTCTGCGGGCACGCGGTCGACAACGACACCCGCCTGTGCACCGACCATGATTCCGGTCTGCCCCGTCGCGACCCAGCCGGCGTCCAGCCCCGATTGCTTCGCGGCACGGTAGAGTTCGAACGTTGTCGTGCGCTTCCCGACCGCACAGTCCGTTCCGAGCGTCAGCACTACGTCCGCGTCGACATCGTCGACAGCTCCGTCACCAACCCGTAGGTCGTCCTCACCTGGCGGCTTCCGCACGTCGAAGATGCGGACCTGGTGTTCGTCGGCCAATGAGGACCAGTGTTCGTCCTCGCTGAGGAACGTGTGGAGCCCGGAGACCACGTCGCAGCCAGCAGCCATCGCCGCCTCGATGTCGCTAACCCACGCGTCCGGGAGCTCTCCGCCCGCGGGTGCGACGCCGATAACCAGTGCTTCCGCTTCGGGCGCCGCCTCGAGCGCGTCGGCGACTGACGGCACGATGGGTACGTCCGGTGCGTCTGCCCGCTCGAGCACGTCCGCCGGGTGCTCGCCTGCCGATTCCGAGTCGACGACCGCGCGGGCATCGAACACCTCGCTGTGCAGCAAAACTCCGTGGGCGGTCTTCCCGCCGGGGTCACCGAACTCCTCTTCCGCGAGCACGATAGTCGGCACCGGCGTGTCGAAGCCGTCGTGAAGATTCATATCGACTCTTCGCCACTCCCCACAAAAATCCCACAACCTTCCATAGAAGGTCGGAACCTAGCGCAAGGATCACACGTCTATAAGCAGGTATATTACCCGACCGGTGTAACACATCAGACGAAACCCCCTGGCATAACCTGCTTTTCCAGTACCCCAGACCAACTTCCATCAAACAAATCAATGTCCGGATCGCCTAACGACGGGCGGAAACGGTCCCCCATCCCGGTCGACCGTGAGTCTGACAATAAAGAGCAGAGCGGAGCGTGGTTCTCCCGGTTGGTGCCGCAGCGACTGGGTCTTGCCGCACTCACCGTCGAGGTGCACGCTCCTGAGACCATCCAACTCGGTGAGCCAACAGCTTTCCACGTCGTTATTAGAAACCGAATTCCGTTCCCGGTAGTGGTTTCGACGGCGACAAGCCGACTCTGGGGATGGGGAGTCGATGGCATCGACGAGGCGGACAACCGCACCTTTACACCACCGGCCACGCAGCGACAAGTCAGATTCGGAGGGCGTGAGCGAAAGGTGTTCAGAGGAACGTGGGACGGCCGAATTTGTGAGGAACGGAACAACGAACCAGTGTGGGTCGACGCGCCGGGAGAACATACACTCACCGGCTATCTCGCAGTCGGCGACGCCGAGAAACACGGCCTTTCAGCAGCGACCGAGGTTCTCGTCGTCACCGAGTAGCGTGCGTTGACTGACGCGTTCGGCTTCCGAGATTGGTTCGAACTCCGTCACCACGTATAGGGCTCGCGCTCGGCATCCGGGAGGTGGCACGCTGACGTATGGCGTGAGGCGTCGGCGACCTGTTCCAGGTCGGGGACCGCCGTTTCACAGACGGACTGGTGCGTGTCGAGTTCCGCTTTTGCTGCGTCCCAGTCACCGTCCTCGGCGAGTGTGAATGCCTTTTCGACGGTGGACTGTGCGAGTCGCGGTAGTGAGACATCAAAGTACGTGGCGGGGTCGTCTGTCGGATCGACCGATCGCTCATCGAACTCCGTCTTGAACGTCACGTACTCGATATACTCCTCCCGGGAGAATCCGTCAGGTGGGATGATCTTCGGACACCGTGTGTGGAACTTGCAGCCCGACGGTGGATCACTGGGGCTTGGGACGTCGCCATGAAGTTCCGCACTCAGATCGCGGGAGGCGGGATCGGGGTTGGGTACAGCGTCCAGTAGTGCCCGCGAGTAGGGATGGTGGGGTTCAGCGAATAGTTTCGATGTCGGCGCTTTTTCCACGAAGTCACCGACGTACATGACGGCGATCCGGTCGGCGACCTGGCGAATCACCGAGAGGTCGTGAGTGATAAAGAGGTAGGTGAGCCCGTACTCGTCTTGGAGGTCATCCATCAGCGTAAGGATCTGCGCCTGGACACTCATGTCGAGCCCGCTTACGGGTTCGTCGGCGATGACCAAATCCGGGTTGATCGAAAGCGCTCGGGCGAGGTTGATACGTTGGCGTTGGCCGCCAGAGAACTCGTGCGGGTAGCGGTTGTAGAAGTCCTCTTCGAGCCCGACATCTTCGAGCAGTTCGAGCACGCGGTCACGCCGCTTGTCTTTGTCCCAGCCCGCCGCTTCGAGCGGATCAGCGATGATGCTCCCGATCTTCCGACGCGGGTTGAGGCTCGACTGCGGATCTTGGAAGACGATCTGGGCGTTCTTTCGGAACTGCTGGAGGGACGACGAGTCGAAATCCGAGATGTCCTCGCCTTCGAACACGATCGTCCCGTCGGTTGGCTGTTCGAGCCCCACGAGCGTCCGGGCGAGGGTTGATTTCCCACAACCGGATTCGCCGACGACGCCGAACGTCTCTCCACTATGGAGGTCGAAGTTGACGCCGTCTACTGCACGGACCTTCGTGTCATCCAGAGTGAGAGGAAATCCACCGCTACGGTTCAGTTTGACCGAAGAAATGAAACCCGTGTTGACGGGGAAATGTTTTTTGAGACCCCGTACCCTGAGGAGGGGTTGGTCCTGTTCAACAGGACTCTCTCCACGGGATTCCCGCTCCGTTCCTGTCGTCGCATCGTGAAGGCTACTCATCGTATGCACCTCGGGAGCCGCTCGTCGAATCGGTCTCCGCTGCCCCGGAATCGAGATGGAGCGCGGGCTCCTCTCTCTCGAACTGTTCATCATGGAGTAGACAGGCGCTATCGTGGTTCTCCCCGACCTGAATGCGGGGCGGTTCATACCGCCCGCATTCGTCGAATTCGCGAGGACACCGTGTTCGGAACCGGCATCCTGACGGAGGGTCAACGGCACTCGGCATCGTCCCCTGGATCGGTTCCAGTTCCGATACGTCTCTATCGGGCGTAACGACGGAGCGCATCAGCATCTGCGTGTAGGGGTGATGTGGATCCTGGTAGAGCTCGTCGTACGGCGCCGATTCGACGATCTTGCCGAGATACATTACGGCGACCCGATCACACACCTCCCGAACGACCCCGAGGTCGTGGGTGACGTAGACGATCGCAGTACCGTACTTCTCTTGAATCTCTTCGAACAGTTCGATGATCTGTGCCTGGATCGTGACGTCCAGTGCCGTCGTTGGTTCGTCGGCGATGATGAGCTTTGGGTCACACGACAGCGCCATCGCGATGAGGACGCGTTGACGCATCCCGCCGGAGAACTCGTGGGGATACTGGTCCGCACGTTGTTCAGCGTCCGGAATTCCAACGTCGTCCAATAGCGTAACAGCACGCTCCCATGCTTCCGCCTCCGTTCGGTCGGTGTGGTACTCGACGACCTCGGCGATCTGACTCCCGACCGTGTGCACGGGATTGAGCGCCGACATCGGGTCCTGGAAGACGAACGAGATATCGGACCCGCGAACGTTCTGTCGAAGCTCTTGCTCTGACATCTCGTGCAGCGCTTGACCGTCGAAGTAGATCTCCCCGTCGACGACCTTCCCCGGGACGTCGATGAGCCCGAGAAGGCTTTTGACGGTCACGCTCTTGCCGGCCCCGCTTTCTCCAACGAGACCCAGGGACTCGCCGGCCTCGACCTCGAAGTCGACGCCGTCGACGGCGCGGACGATCCCGGCCTCCGTGTAGAAGTACGTCCGGAGATCCGAGACTTCGAGGAGGCTCACTGGCGTTCACCCCCGTCAGTTGCGTCGTTCCGGGCATCCTTCCCGGACAATGCCGTGCCCGCGAGCCAGTCGTCAGATCCGACCGGGTCGGCCTTCGTCGGGTCTGCGACGCGGTCGGCGTACTCCTCAAGTGCCTCCATCTTCGGCGACCGAAGGCTCGTTCGCGGGTCCATCGCATCACGGAGGCCGTCGCCGAGCATATTGAATCCCATCACGGTAATGAAAATCATCAGGCCCGGGAAGATGGCGACCCAGGGGGCGATCAACAGCGCCGACTGGGCGGTGTTGAGCATCCGTCCCCACGATGCAGTCGGGGGTTGGACACCGAACCCCAGGAAGGACAGTGCCGCGGCGCCGATGATGACGCTCCCCATGGAGAGGGTTGCCTGGACCAGTACTGCTGAGAGCCCGTTCGGGATGATCTCTCGGAAGAGGATCTTGTAGTTCGATAGTCCGGCAGCCTTTGCTGCGTCGATGTACTCCTCCTCACGAATCGAGAGCACTTCCGACCGGATAACGCGGGCGTATGCGGGGATACCGATGATCCCGTAGGCGAAAAAGAGGTTGTAGATGCTCGGTCCCAGAATCGCCATCATCGTCATCGCCAGGACCAGCCCGGGAATCGAGTAGAGCGTCTCGAGTGCCCGCATGATGATGTCGTCGACGTAGCCACCCTTGTAGGCGGAAAACGCTCCGAGGGTGACGCCCCCGAAGAACCCGATGCCTACCGCGATGATTCCGATCGCAAGCGCAACCCGACTGCCGTAGATGATGCGAGCCAGGACGTCCCGGCCGTACTGGTCAGTGCCCATCGGATGCTCCATCGACGGCGGGGCATAGATCTGGAGCGTGTTCATCTCGTGTGGGTCCGCAAACAACGACTTGATGATCGCCTTGTCTAACAGGACGATATCGACCGTCGAGACGATTGCCATGACGAGCAACAGGCTGACGATCAGGAGCCCGCCCATTGCCGTCCCGCTGTGGCGTAGCTCCTTGATCGTCGCCAGAATGCCACTCTCCGTCTCGAACTCCTTGTTCTGAATGTTGGTGGATGTATCCGTACTCATATCAATCGTATCGGATCCGCGGATCGATGTACGCGTACGCCAAGTCAGTGATCAATACGCCGATCAGGAACAAAATCGCGAAGAAAATGTTTAACCCGATAATGACTCCGTAATCCTGCTGCAGGAGGCCGTTGTATCCGAGTCGTCCCATCCCGGGGATGGCGAAAATTTGCTCAATGACGACACTCCCGTCCAACAGGAACGACAGTTGAAGTCCAATGATCGTCACGAGCGGGAGCAATGCATTCCGGAAGGCGTGTTTCAGAAGGATTCTGCGTTCGGGGAGCCCGTATGCGCGGGCCGTCTGAACGTAATCCTTCGAAAGCTCTTCGACCATGCTCGATCGGGTCATCCGCATGAGTGTCGCGGTCTGTGCGGTCGCGAGCGTGATTACGGGTAGAATGAGATGTTTGATTGAGGCAACCGGATCCTGTGTGAAAGGGACATACCCTGATGCCGGGAGGACGTCGAACTGATACGCCATGATGAAGATGAGCATCAGTCCGAGCCAGAAATTCGGCGTGGAGAGCCCTGCCAACCCGAAGAACCGGGAGACGTGATCCCCCAGTTCGTTGTGCGTCGCTGCCGCGTACACACCGAGGAGTAACGCGCTGGGTAGCGCGATGGCATACGAGAGCCCCATAAGCGTCACTGTCGGCCCCAGTCGCGCCAGCATCAGTTCCGATACCGGTTCCTTTCGCACGAACGACTCGCCGATGTTTCCGTGGAGCAGTCGCCACAGGTAATCCAGGTACTGCTTCCAGAGTGGTTGATTGAAGCCATACTCCGCTAACAACTCCTGCTCAAGGGATTGACTCGGATTCAACCCTAGGTAGATGCGTACCGGATTTCCTGGAAGCGCATGAACCATGACGAACGTCAGTGAGAACACTCCCAGGAGGACCGGAATGATCTGCAGGATCCGTCGTGCCGAATATCTGTATATACTCATTGGGGGCTCGTTGTCTGGTTGAACGTGGAGTGGAGGGCTGTCTTACCCGTCAGAGAGGTACGCGTTGTTCCACTGGTTGATAAGTGGTTGTTCCAGGAAGGCAGTCGGTTCGTAGTTTTCAACGCTATTTCTCCACGCGAGCATCGACTGCTCCGAGTACACCGGGATGTGCGGGTACTGGCCCTGCCAGAATTCGGCGAGATCAATGTATAGTTCTCGGCGCTCCTCCCGGTCTTGGATCCGCCTCGCCCGTCGGATCTTCTCGTCGACCTCCTGCATTCGGGAGTCACTGACCTCGTCGTTCTGATAGAGGAACGAGGCGGAGGCATTGCCTGCAATCCCTTCCGAGAGGCCTCCCTCGTCATTCCGGAGGTCACGGAACAGGTAGTAGAAGAATCCGTCCGGGTCCTGTCCGCCAGCCCAACCGTAGATCGTGACGTCGAACTCGCCCGTATCGAGGTCGTTGAGCCACTGGCCGATCGTCACCTCCTGCACTTCGGAGTCGATGCCGATGTTGTTGAGTTCGTTCTGTAACATCACCGCCATATTCTTGAACTGTGCCGACGCCAGCGAGGACATGTGGATGGTCTTGTCGAACCCGTCACCGTAGCCAGCTTCTTCAAGAAGCTCCTGGGCTCGCTCAGGGTCCCGTTCGGGGTAGTATTGGTCGTCCCACTCCTCCCAAGGGAGATCCCATCCCTCGTTGACCGATTTGGGCATGAAGCCGTAGGACCGGCTCCCGAGTTCGCCCTTCGTCGTTTGGAGCATATCGTCGTAGTCGACGAGGTACTGCATCGCCTCCCGGACCTTCCGGTTGTTGAAGGGCTCCCGCATCGCGTTGAACATGAGCCCGTTGTAGTCAAGCTGTGAGATGGTCTTCGTGGTGATATTGGACTCGTCCCGTGCCTTCTGAATCAAGTTCTTGGGGACGCTTGCCTCGTGAAGCTCCCCTGTCGCCAGCTCGACGAACTGCACTTGGGGTTCCGGGACGATCCGCATTCGGTACTCCTCGATGTTTGGCGCTTCGAGGAAGTAGTCCGTATACCGCTCCAACAGAACGTGAGACGCCGACTCGTGCTCGGCGAATTGGAAGGGCCCTGTCCCAATGGGGTTATTGCCGAACTCTTCGGGCCCCATTTCCTCGGCCGCCCCTTGCGGGACGATTGCCGCGTTCATTCCGGCGAGCGTGAGCTTGAACAACGCGTACGGATACTTCAGGTTGAACCGGACCGTGTAGGTGTCCGTCGCCTCCACGGAGTCAATGAACGACACGGCGGCCCGGTTTGGCGAGGCATTGTCAGGGTTCAGGACCCAATTGAACGAGTACGCAACGTCCTCCGCGGTCAGCTCCGTACCGTTATGGAACATGACGCCCTCTCGGAGCTTGAAGTCGAACGTCGTCTCGTCAACTTCCGTGGGTTCGGATTCTGCCAGGTGTGGGACGATCTCACCCCCATCGGGGCTGACAGTCATCAGCGTGTCGAACACGTAGTGAAGGAACGAGTTGGCCCAGGCCAGCTCGTTCATCCGTGGGTCGAGCGTTGGTGCGTCCTCGCTAGTTGCCCCAACGAAGGTCCCGCCCACCCGGGAGTTTGGACTCTCTGTTGAGTCAGTGCCGTCACCGGTGCCTGGGTTTGGTGACGGTTCGGGGGTTCCATCGTCCGCCGTGTTCTGCCCTCCGCAACCTGCCAGGAATGCGATACCACCTGTCGCCCCAGTCATACTGAGGAATTTCCGTCGGTTGAAGTTATCGTCGGTCATTGTGGGTAATCACATGGGGGAACCATGCGGTACTGTCCCAATGGTTCCTAACAGAATCAATGAAGGTAGTGGCTAGCATACTAGGGAGCGTCAACCGACGACTGATTGCACTTACTCATACTAGGATCGCCATTTACAACGACTCCAACTATTCACAGCCTGTGACGACTACCCATTCGCTCACCCAGCGGGCAACTATGATCGCGTACCGATTTTGGCCAGTCGCTCGATACACCGAGTTGAGGCGGAGGAATGCAGCATGACGGACGTCCCCTCCGCAGTCAGCGATCTGCAACTCCCCGGAGCGTCACTATCTGTCCTCGCAGTCGAACGGTCATCCGGTGACCGGCTCGTTCAGAACACGCCGGATCGTGCCCTCGCACCCGCTTCGAACACGAAACTCGTCACAGCCGGGCTAGCCTTAGAGTACCTCGGCCCAGACTGGCAGTTTGAGACACAGGTGCTCGGACCGGAACCCGAGAACGGTGACGTCGATGGCGATATCGTGCTCGTCGGAGACGGTGCCCCCGATCTGGATCAGTCGGTGCTTTCGAACCTCGCTGCGGACGTTACTCGGCAGATATCCCGAGTTACAGGAGACATCGTCATTGACGGAACCATGTTCCCGGACGGGGAGGTCGGACCAGGGTGGACGTGGGGTGATACTCGGTACTACTACGGCGCTCGAAGCAGTGCAGTCGCACTCAATCGGAACCAAGTCACCGTTACTGTAACCTCGAACGCGGGTGATCCATCGATTTCTGTCCAGCCGGAAACACCGACGATCGAGATAGCTGCCACCGTGACAGTCGATGGAACAGCTGTCGAGGACGATCTACAGATATTCACTGATTCGGATACAGGAACGATAACCGTCAAAGGAGCAGTTCCACCTGAAGCCACACCGATCGAAGAATCTGTTCCCGTTCCTTCCCCGGAACGACACACCGGGCTAGCCTTTCAAGAAGCACTTGACGAAGCCGGCGTCGAAATCGAGGGGAAAGTCCGGGTACGCGATAGGGCTGACGATAGGCAAGCAGCTAGCGATCCATCCGTTTTCGCACGGGTGGATTCCTCTCCATTGCGAGAACTCGTCAGGGAGATGAACGTCCCTTCTGACAACTTCATCGCTGAGCAGATTGCCCGAAGGGTGGCTCACGAAGCGACTGGTGACGGTACTTGGAGTGGATGGGAGTCACTGGTAGAGAAACATTTCGACTCGCTTGGGACTGAGACGGTCCGTATCCGTGACGGCTCGGGATTATCCAGATACAACCTCGTCCCTGCAAAGGCTATCGTCGCCCATCTCAGGTGGGTTGACGACCAACCTTGGCGGTCCGCCTTCTTCGACTCGCTACCTACACCGGGTACCGGAACGTTGGATTCGCGTCTCGAAGGGGTTCCCGTCGCAGCAAAAACTGGTACAATCACGGGAACGAGTGCGCTCTCAGGGGTCGTTCGCCGGGAGACGGAACCGGACGTAATCTTCAGCGTACTACACGGCGGACTTACTCAGGGGGGGAGTGATAAAGCAAGGACGGTACAGAACGCCTTTGTTCGGTGGCTCGCGGACTACGCTGACTGAGGCTGTCTCTTCAGAGACGTTTCTGTCGGATCTGAATCTCATCAAGCACCCTGTGGATGATCTTTTGCTCTCCCTGTCGAAGGTGTTCGAGGAACGTGGGACCACTGACGCCAGCGTTCTCGGCGATATCGTTTGCCGAGACGTCACGAGGCCAGTTGTAGTATCCCTCGTCGCGTGCGTTGAAGAGGACTTCCCGCTGTCTGGGTGAGAGGTTCTCCGAAATACTGTTAACCACATCCGCAAACATCAATCCCTCAGTCGGGTCGACCTGTTCGATAGCGTCCACTTCGACGTCGTACTCCGACCGCAACGACTCCAGCACATCACTGAGAGCGTCCACCTGGACCATTACGCGCCAGTGCTCTTTTCCTTCAGTAATATGGACAGGCGCGATTGGCATGAACTCGGACCGGACGATCTCTGGCACGATACTACTCTCACTGGCGTAATTGACGACGACCCGCGCCCGTTCATCTGACTGCTTCAGTACAGCAACGTTGTTGACGACAGCCGACTCGTCGATCGCGGCGATGAACTCGTCCATCGACGTATCGCCCTTGGTGATTAGGATAAAATCACCCTTGATGATATCGTTTGCTGGGTACAGTGATTTTTCGATGATGTGCGTCTTTGGATGGGCGTCCGTCGTTTGGAGGGTCCAGCACCCGGAGTGCCACAGGCTCATTTTGACCTGTTGATAATCCCTCCCGGAGCTGGGTTCCTCGTTAACATGCGTGATGCTCATGTGACGACATAATGCAGTACATGGATTAACAATTTTGAATGGTTATTGTCACGAATCGGCGGTAGCCGAAATGAGCGGACCCAGCATGCAAGGGGCAATGCCTTTGCCCGGTCTGGGAAACCACAGTTCCATGACCGACAAGGGTCGAAACAGGTCCATCGCGAGGCCAGAAGTGGGTTCGAGTCAGGGTGCTTGGCTCGAAGGGCAGGGAGAGGGCTTGCTTACAGAGTACGGATCCCCGCTGTTCGTGCTCGACGAAACTGAACTCCGGCAGAACTACCGTGATCTGCGAAACGCACTCGACGAACACTATCCAGATACGACCGTCCACTTCGCTGCCAAGGCGAACTACAACCTCGCCGTTCTTTCGGTCCTCCGCGACGCGGGCTGTTCGGCCGAAGCCTACGCACGATGTGAGTTCGACGCCTGTACCCGCGCTGGATTCGCTCCGGCCGATATTCTCCTCACCGGCATGAATCGACGACCAGATGATATCGAACGTGCGCTCGAGGCGGGAGTCGAGTATCTACTCGTGGATAACGCGGCGGAACTGGAACGGGTTATCGAGGCCGCCGGGGAAACGAATACCCACCCGCGTGTACTCGTCCGGACCAATCCGTCGATGGATGTCCCGACGCACCCCGACATCGCGACAGCGACTCACGAAAGCAAGTTCGGGTTAGACGTCGCATCCGGGCGAGCAATGGACGTTGCCAGATCGGCGGCCGCATGTGATCGGATTGAACTGGCCGGGATCCAGTTACACATCGGGAGTCAACTCCGGAGTACAGAGCCGTACGTCGTCGCCGCTCGCGAAATGCTGGCGTTCGCTGCCGATATCCGTGCGGAGACGGGTACAACGATCGACGTACTGGACTTAGGTGGCGGCTTCCCCGTTGCCTACGACGAGGCCGTCCCGGAAACCGCCGACGTACTGGCGGCGCTCGGCCGAGCCATCCGCGACGCGGCCGCCACCCACGACCTCCCCGAACCTCACCTGTTCCTTGAACCCGGGCGTCGGCTCGTTGCCAGTGCAGCAAGCCTCGTAACGACAGTAGGATCGGTAAAGGAGACGCCGTATGCAACGTTCGCAGTCCTCGACGCCGGGACGAACCTCGTCTCGAGTCACTGGCCCCATCCCGTACAGGCACTGACAGCGGAAGGCCCGGAACGAGAGTACGATATCGTCGGCCCGCTGTGTTACACCGGGGACGTACATCGAGAGGGTGTCACCCTCCCTGAGCTCAGCGCGGGCGACGTGGTGTCGCTGAATCGGGTCGGCGCATACTCGATCGGTGACGCTTCACACACGAACGCCGACCCCAAGCCGGCAGTAGTCATGCGACGTGTCGATGGCGGTATCGACCTCATCAGAGAACGCGAGACTTGTGCCGACATCCTCGGTCTGGACCGGATCCCTACCGACTTGACGGAAGTCGAGAACGCGACCACGAACTGATCCCCGTCCAAGCATGCGGGTGTGTACACTTATTTTGAGGAGGATCCCATCACTGTACCGATGAAGGTGTTCATCTCGGCGGACATGGAGGGAATCACCGGCGTCGCCGCGGCCGAAGACGTCGTGAAGGGCGAACCAGAGTACGAGCGCGGCGTCGATCTGCTCCACGGCGATGTCAACGCCGCAGTCGAGGGTGCAGTCGATGCCGGCGCCGACGACGTACTGGTCAACGACTCCCACTCGTCGATGCGGAATCTCGACCGCGAGCGGCTCGACGATCGGGCCGATCTGATCCGCGGCAACACGAAGCCACGATCGATGATGGAGGGGCTCACTGACGAGTTCGGCGTCGCACTGTTCGTCGGCTACCACGCGAAGGCCGGCACCCCCGAAGCCGTCCTCAATCATACCTTCTTTGGGCACGCTCTGCAGTCGCTCTGGGTCGACGACACCGAAGTCGGTGAACTCGGGTGGAACGCACGGCTTGCGGGGTCGCTTGGCGTCCCGGTCGGTCTCGTTACTGGTGACGACGCGACAGTTACCGAGGCGCACGACGAACTCACATCCCCCGAGACGGTGCAAGTGAAAGAGGGGATTGACCGTTTCAGTGCCCGGTGTCGCCCGGCCGCGGCCACGCAGCCAGCGATCACTGCGGCCAGTTGTCGAGCCGTGGAACGGGCTGCGGACGGAGCCCTCTCGCCGGCCCAAGCTGAAGGGCCGGTGACGATCACGGCTTCGTGGGCGACGACGAACCAAGCGGGAAGCGCCGCGGGCGTACCGGGTGTCGACCGCCTAGACGGCCGTCGGACAGCCGTGACTGCTGAGGCCTATTCCGATGCGTACGATGCAACGGTCGGAATGCTCCGTGCCGGTGGCTCAGGGACGGACGAACACTACGGATAGCCAGACAGCGTGCGGCGTCGTCTCGACGTACTGCCGACGAGGGGCGTCTGTCGCTGTGGCTTGCTTAGACCCGGACTGTTTTGCGGGCAGTCCCCCATCAGCCCCCATGGAGATCGACGAGGCCGACTTGGAAGCGTTCGTGTCGGCGCGGGGGGCGCCGAGTAACGAGTACGATGTCGCCGACGCGTTCGTTGAGCGAATCGAGGACTACGTCGACACAATCGACCGCGACGCGCAGGGCAACGTCGTCGCGACCAGTGAGGGAGCAACCGACGACGCCCTCGAAGTGATGCTCGCGGCCCACACGGACGAACTGGCCCTGCTCGTGGACGACGTCACCGACGATGGCTTCTTGGAGTACACGAAACTCGCTGGCCACTACAAGGGTAACTTCCCTGGCCAGCGAGTCGTGGTCGGCCCGGACGACGTCCTCGGCGTCATCGGGCCGAAGTCTCGCCACTACATGAGTGAGGAGGAGAAGGAGACCGTCGACGAGCAGTCACTCGCGATCGACGTTGGCGCAGACTCCCGAGAGGCGGTCGCAGCGTTGAACGTCGAACCCGGCGACTTCGCGACGTGGGACCGTGAGTACGAACACCTGTCGAACGGCCGGATAACGGGGCGTGCGCTTGACGACCGGATCGCCCTGGCGATCCTCGTCGCCGTGGCTCGAGCAACCGAGACGGACGCAACGGTTCACTACGCCGCCACCGTCCAGGAGGAGATGGGTCTCCGAGGAGCCCGGATGGTCGGCCACGCCGTCGATCCGGACGTCGGGATCGCCCTCGAAATATTCCCCGCAGACGACTACCCTGCAGCCGACGAACCCGCCCCGTCAGCCAAACTCGGCAAGG
>NZ_BBJN01000017.1 GCF_000739555.1 Halolamina rubra | reverse complement strand
GCGGCGCTGCGGGGCGGCGACGCCGGCTTCCCCTCGGGCGAGCTCCGGCGCTACCGGCTCCCGCTCGACGGCGGCGACCCGGGGTTCGAGCACCTCGCCGACGACGTGGAGATGCCGCGGTTCTCGCCCGACGTCCACACCCGCGAGTACGAGCACGCGTTCGCGCAGTCGACCGACATGGACGACGGCAACGCGCTCGTCCGGGTCGACGTGGGCGACGGCGCGGGGATCACCCGGCGCTGGGAGGAGCCGGGCGTCTACTCAGGCGAACCGGTGTTCGTCCCGCACCCCGACGGCGACGCGGAGGCCGACGGCGTCGTGCTCTCGCTCTGTCTCGACGTCGACGCCGAGCGGTCGCTGCTGGTGGTGCTCGACGGCGAGCTGGAGGAGCTCGCGCGGGCGCCGCTCCCCCACGCGGTCCCCTTCGGCTTCCACGGGGAGTACTTCCGGGACTGATCAGGTCGCCGTCGTCCCGCCGACGACGGTGACCTCCCTCTCGGCGTCGACGTGGCCGGCGACCCGGAGTGTCGCCGTCCCGTCGTCGGCCTCGGTGTGCTCGGTGTCGAGCGAGAGCGAGGCGGTCACCGTCCCGCCGGCGTCGACCTCTCGCTCGATCAGGTGGGACTCGTCGTCGTCGGCGATGGTCGTCGGCCAGTACACCGCGGCGAGGAACCGGCCCGCGGTCTCGGTGGTGTTGGTCGCGGTGAGCTCCACGTCCAGCGTCTCGCCGCGGTCGACGCTGTCGGGGGCGTCCAGCGAGTCGAGTTCGAACGACGGTGCCGAGGCGGCGAGCGTCTCGCGGGCGTCCTCGGGGAGGGACCACTCCCCGGACTCGCCGCCGCGTTCGAGGACGATCCGGGGATCCTCGGCGTCGAGCGGCGAGTCGAGTTCGAACGCGACGTAGCGCGGTTCGTCGTCGCCGACGAGTTCGGGGCTGCCGACGATCCCGCCCTCGTGGCCGGCGACGGCGTAGTTCTGGGCGCCCTCGTCGCCGGGGTCGACGGCGGCCCACGTCTCGCCGCCCGCGCGGAGGCTGAACGCGTCCGCCTCGAGCTCGGCGTCGCTGCGGACCGAGGCGACGACGAACTGCCGCCCCGCGGGGGCAACGACGCCGCCGGAGCCCATGATCGACTCGTAGGTGACGGCCTTCTCGGCGACGATGTCGAACACTGCGACGGCGTCGCCGCCGACCGTCCGCTCGGACGACGCCGGCGGCGGGACCTCGGTCTCGGACGGGGACCCGTTGGGTGGTTCGGGGGAGTCGGTCGGCGATTCGTCGTCGCCCGGCGAGTCGCCGATACAGCCGGCGGTCGCCAGCGCGGCGGCGACGCCGAGGCTACTCGTCAGGAACTGTCGTCTGGTGGAGGGCATCACCCGAAAATCGGTGGCGCGACCGTAACAAGCCTTGTGGGAGGGCGAAGGCGGCGTCGGAAGCGCCGAGGGATCAGACCGGCGTGCCGAAGGCGTACACCGTCTGGTGGCTCGTCACCTCGACCTCGGCGAAGTCGCCGGGTTCGAGGCCGTGCTCGTCGGCGTTCTGGACGACGATCTGGCGGTAGGCGGAGTCCCGGCACTTCACCGAGTCGCCGGTGCCCTCCTCGACGACCAGCACCTCGCGGGTGGTGCCGATCAGTTCCTCGTACGCCTCGGCGACGACCTCCCGCTTGAGCTCACTCATCGCCTTGGAGCGGTCCTTCTTGGTCTGCCCGCCCAGCCCCTTCATTTCGGCGGCGTCGGTCCCGGGCCGCTTGGAGAAGCGCGTGACGTTGACCTTCTCCGGGCGAACCTCGCGGAACAGCGCCATCGACTGCTCGTGGTCGGCCTCCGTCTCGGTGGGGAAGCCGACGATGAAGTCCGTCGAGAGCGTCCAGTGGTCGAGCGTGTCGTCGAACGTCTCGACGATGTCGAGGAACTTGTCGACGCGATGCTGGCGGCGCATCTCCTCGAGCACCTCGTCGCTGCCGGACTGCACCGGCGCGTGGAGGAAGTCGTACAGCTTCTCGTTGCGGGCGAACACGTCGGCCAGCTCCTCGCGGATCCCGTGGACGCCGCCGGGGTTGGCCATCCCGACGCGGACCCGGAACTCGCCGTCGATGTCGCAGATGCGGTCGAGCAGTTCGGGCAGCTTGCGCTCGCCCTCGTCCCAGCCGTAGACGCCGGTGTCCTGGCCGGTGACGCGGAGCTCCTTCGCGCCGGCGTGGACCAGCGCGCGGGCCTTCTCGACGTTCTCCTCGACGCTCGGGGAGTCGATGCGGCCCGTGGCCTGCTTGGTGATGCAGTACGAGCAGTTGCTCATACAGCCCCGGGCGATGGGGAGGATGCCGACGACGCCGTCGAGGACGGGCTCGGTGCCCGGCCCGGGCGTGGGGCACTCGCCGTTGGTGACGGCCTCGGGCACGTCGTCCCAGTGGAGCACTTGGGCGTCGATGTCGGCCTGCTGGAACTCCTCGCTCTGGGCCAGCGCCATGCAGCCCGTGACGATCAGGTCGGCGGTCTGCTCGTCGAGCTCCTCGGCGCGGCGCAGCATGTTGCGCTCGGTCTTCTCGACGACCGTACAGGAGTTTAGGATCGACACGTCCGCCGCTTTGGGCCCGTCCACCCGGTAGTGGCCGGCGTCGCGCAGGGCGCTCTCGATCGACCGACTCTCACCCCGGTTCGACGTACAGCCGTACGTCTCGATGTGGTATCGGGCCATGCCTGTCGGAACTGGGCGAGCGTCGCGCAAAAGGGCGACGGTTCCACCCGCCGTTCCGGGCTGTGGCTACCCCAGTCGCGGGTCCAGCGCCTCGACCAGCGCGTCGCCGACGAGCTTGAACGACACCACCGTCGCCGCCAGCGCCGCCGCGGGGAACACCGACACCCACCACTTCGTCGTCATCGGCACCTCGCCGCCGAGCCCGCGGGCGATCACGTTGCCCAGCGACTGCAGGTCGAACGCCTCCAGCCCCAGGAACGCCAGCCCCGCCTCCGTCAGCAGCAGCACGGGCGCCTGCTGGGTCGCGGTCGGGATCGCCACGACCGACACCGCGGGGAGGACGTGCTTCCGCAGGACGTGGCGGTCGTCGCCGCCGAGCACTTTCGCCGCCTGCACGAACTCGGTCTCGCGCAGCCGGCGGGCCTCGCTCCGGACGACCCGGGCGGCGCCGCCCCACCCGAGGAAGCCGAAGAGGAGGATGATCACCAGCAGCGACTCGCCGGTGATCCAGATGAGCAGCAGGTACATCACCAGCGGCGGCACCGCGTCCTGCACCTCGACGGCGCGCATCGACGCGTTGTCGATCAGCCCGCCGTGGTAGCCGGCGACGGTGCCGACGATCAGCGCCAGGGGCACGATCAGCGCCAGCGCGATCACGGCGACGTACAGCGTGACGTGGAGCCCCTGGAGCAGCAGGATCTCCATCGCGTACCCGTTGATGTCGGTGCCGAGCGGGTACTGCCAGCTCCCGTGGCACATGCCGTCGGCGACCGGGCCGGCGCAGTTGTGCGGGAGCTGATCGGTCGGGATCGACCCCCAGATCGGCGGCTGGTTCCCGTGGAGGAAGTCCAGTTTCGGCGCCGGGACGAGCGCGAGCCCGACCGTGCCGAGCAGGTACACCGCCGCTAGCCACGCCGCGCCGGCGATGGCCTCGGGCTTCTCGCGGAAGCGCTGCCACAGCGTCGCCGCGCGCTCGCGGTCGGCGAGGATCGGGAGCACCCCGTAGAACAGCAACACGACGTTCGCGAGGACGAACAGCCAGTCCAGCGGCGACATGAGCCAGGTGCCGACGGTGTAGCCGTCGTTCACCTGCGTGTCGTAGAGGGCGAGGGCGGCGACGACGGCCAGCACCACGATGGAGAGCGGGACCCGGCGACGCCGCCAGTCCAGCGACGGGGACATGTACGGTACGTGTAGTCCGGTTCGGGCGTGATAAACCTTCACGGTCGGTAACGTTTAACAGCTAGTCCCCCTACGCCCCAGGCGTGCCCGTACCCCAGTCGCCCCTCCACCCGGTTCGCGACCCATGAGTCTCCGGTCGCGGTTGCTCGCCCGGTTCGGCTTCGCCGTCGTCGCGGTGTACCTCGTGATCACGCTGACGTTCCTCGTCGTCGTGCTCACGCCGGACACTAACCTCCGCGGGATGCTCGGCACTGCGCTGTGGTCCGGCGCCTCGCCCGCCGAGATGGAGCAGATGCGCGAGACGTACATCGCGGCCCGCGGTCGCGACCGGCCGCTGTACCGGCGCTACCTCGACTGGGTCGTCAACATCACCCTGTTCCGCTGGGGGCTCTCCGCGAGCATGGGCGAGCCCGTGACCCAGGTCGTCGGCGGCGCCACCCTCGAGACGGCGAAGTATCTCGTCCCCGGCGCGGTGACGGCCTGGATCACCGGGATCGCCGTCGGCATCCGGTCGGCCCGCGAGCGCGGGAGTCGGTTCGACCGGCTCGGCCGGCTGGCGACGTACGCCCTGTTCGGGCTGCCGGGGTTCTGGCTGGCCGCCGTCGCGCTCGTCGCCCTCGACGGCGGCGGCCCGCTCGCCCGCACCGTGATCGTCCCCGGCGGCGCCGTCGCCGCGGCGCTGTTGGCCGGCCAGGTGAGCCTCACGCGTTCGCGCAGCGTCGACGAGTTCGACGCCGACTACGTGCGCTACCTCCGCGCGAAGGGGCTGACCGACCGCGGCATCGACCGCCGCGTGTTCCGGAACGTGCTCGTCCCCGTGCTGTCGATGACCGCCGCGGAGCTGTTCTCCGTGCTCGTGCTCTCGGTCGTCGTGCTGGAGTCGCTGATCGGGATCGAGGGGATCGGCTGGCTCACCTACGAGGCCACCCAGGAGAACGACATCCCGCTGATCCTCGGGACGACGATGGTGCTCGTGGCGGTCGGCATCGGCGGCAGCATCGTCTGCGACCTCGCGAGCGCGTGGCTGGACCCGCGGTCGCGGTAGTCCGGGGGCAGTTTCTTGGGCGCGTCGCGAGAAAATGGGCGCGATGCCCTCCAGACGCGCGTACTTGGCTGCAGTCGCGAGCGGTACCGCTGTCGGCGTCGCCGGCTGTCTCGACGGCGCCGCCGGCGCCGCCCCCTCGCCCGGCACCGACGACTCGACCGAGTGGCCGATGCGAAACTACGACCGCTACGGGAGCGCGTTCGTGCCCGACGCCGCGGCCCCGCGCTCGGCGCCCGAACTGCGCTTCGAGACGGCGCTCGACGGCACGCCGCGCGGGCGGCCGATCGTCGCCGGCGGCCGCGTGTTCCAGTCCACCTGGGCCGGGATCGAGGCGGTCGACGCCGAGAGCGGCGAGAAGCTGTGGACCTACCGGGCCGAGGACGACGGGGGCGCCAGCTACTACCCGCCGCCCGCAGCGAACGACGGCGTCGTCTACGCCGGCACGGAAGCGGGGCTGGTCGCCGTCGACGCCGAGAGCGGCGAGGAGAGCTGGCGCGTCGAGACCGACGGCAACGTCACCGCGTCGCCGGCGCCCGGCCACGACTGGGAGCCGATCTACGCCGCGACCGACCACGGTGAGGTGCTCCAGCTCCGGGCCGACGGCGAGGTCGAGTGGCGAGCGACCGTCTACGGCGAGGTGACCCATCTGGTGACGCCGAACGTCGCCGGCGTCACCGGCGCGACCAGCGGCGGCGAGGTGTTCACGCTGTACCAGGGCCGCGGGCTCTGGCGCAAGAAAGTCCCGGGGAAGGTGACCGCGATCGCCGGAGAGTCCGGCAACGACCTGTTCGTGGCCACGTTCGGCGGCGGCGTCCTCAAACTCCGGACGGCGGCCCACGCGGGGCGAACCGCCTGGCACGCCGAGCGCGGGCCGGTCGCCGACGGCGCGCTCGTGCTGGCCGACGGCGCCGTGTTCGGCGGCGACCTCGCGGGCGTCGACCGGCTCGACGCCGACGACGGGAGTCACGGCTGGGAGCTCGGCGACGACACGTACTCCCTCGCGGCGG
Source organism: Halolamina rubra (assembly GCF_000739555.1). Taxonomy (GTDB): domain Archaea; phylum Halobacteriota; class Halobacteria; order Halobacteriales; family Haloferacaceae; genus Halolamina; species Halolamina rubra. The sequence continues at coordinate 41,060 of NZ_BBJN01000017.1, read as the reverse complement.
CCGGCGACACGCTGTACGTCGGCGCCGAGGGCGCGGTGGTCGCCCGGCCGCTCTCGGGCGGGGTCGGCGTCGGCGGGAGCCGCGTGAACGCGACGCGGTTCCGGTACGGTATCGGCGAGGACGCCGCGGCGATGGGGGTGACGCCGGCCGACGGCGCGGTGTTCGCCTGCGTGACCGACCCGGGCAGCGGGGAGGAGCGCCTGCTCGCGCTGGAGTAGCTACTCGGGGGCGCCCGAGAGGATCTCGACGCCGGAACTCGCGCCGATGCGCTCGGCGCCGGCGTCGAGCATCGCCATCGCGTCCTCGTAGCTGCCGACGCCGCCGGAGGCTTTGACCGGGAGGTACTCGCTCATCAGCTCCACGTCCGCCACCGCGGCGCCGCCGTCGGCAAAGCCCGTCGAGGTCTTCACCATGTCGGCGCCCGCGCCTCTGCGGCCTCGCAGGCGGCGTGTTTTTCGTCGTGGGTGAGCAGCGCGGTCTCGATGATCACCTTCACCGGCAGCGGCGTGGCGGCGACGACGCCCGCGAGCTCCTCCTGGACGGCGTCGGTCTCGCCCGCCTTGAGCCGGCCGACGTTGAGCACCACGTCGAGCTCGTCGGCGCCGTCGGCGTCGGCGACGACCGCCTCCTCGCGCTTCGCCGCCGCGGCGTGCTGGCCGTGGGGGAAGCCGATCACCGTCGCCAGCGTCACCTCCGGCGCGTATTCGGCAGCGTCGCTCACGTAGCACGGCGGGATGCAGGCGTTCATCCCGTGCTCGGCGGCCTCGTCGAGCACGCGCTGCGTGTCGACCCAGGTCGTCTCCGGGCCGAGGACGGTGTGGTCGATCTTGGGGGCGAGTTCGTCGCGGTCCATGCCCGCCTCTGGGCCCGCCGAGGTGAAAAACACCGCCGCTCCGCGCTCCGAAACGCTTTCCGCCCGCCCGCTCCCCCCGGGAAGCATGGTACTCCCCGCCGGCTTCGCGCTGCCGCCGCTGCCGTACCTGCTCGCGCTGGTCGTCGCCGGCGGCGCCCTCGCCGTCGCGCTGTGGCGCCGCGACCCGGCCGTCTCGGACCGCCTCGTGCTCGCGCTCGTCCTGTGGATGCTCGCGGGCGCGTGGCTCCACGTCCTCCACGTCGTCGGCGCCGCGCCCGGGGCGATCGACCCGCTGCTCGGGACGCCAGCGGCCTACCTCACGACCGCGATCCTCGCGGGCGCCGTCTGGCTGGCCGTCGACGCCGGCGCGGTCGCGACCGAGCGGGCGTTCGCCGCCGTCGGCGCGGTCGTCGCGGCGCTGGTGCTCGCCGTCGGCGTCCAGTGGGGGCTGGCCGAGGGGACGTTCGCACCCGCTTGGCCGGCCGTCGCGGCCGTCCTCGGCGTCGCCGTCGGGATCGCGGTCTGGCTCGGCCTGCGGCGCGCGTACCCGGGCGTCGGCGACGCCGGCGCCGCGGGCGCGCTGGCGGTCGTCGCCCACAGCCTCGACGGCATCTCGACGGCGATCGGGATCGACCTGCTCGGCGCGACCGAGCGCACGCCGCTCTCCCGAGCGGTGATCGAGTTCGGCGCGACGCTGCCGACCGCGGAGCTGCTGGGGAGCGCGTGGCTGTTCGTGCTCGTGAAACTCGCACTCGGCGCCGGGATCACGGCGCTACTGGCCGAGTCCGTCCGGGAGGCGCCCCGCCAGGGCCGGCTCCTGCTCGCGTTCGTCGCCGCCGTCGGGCTCGGCCCCGGCGCGCACAATCTGCTGCTGTTCTCGATTATGGGTTAGCGCCGGCCCCTGCGGCGCTTGCTGTACCACTCGCGGTCGCGTCGCCAGCGTCGCAGGCGCGACCGGAGCGAGCCCTCCAGCATCCCGTGGCCCGAGGCGGCGACGAACTGGTAGGTCGCGAGCGCGAACACGGGGAGGCTGATCGCGACGGTGAACGCGGTGAGCGCGAGGTACTGCTCCGTGACCAGATCAACGAACAGCGCGATCGCGAGCAGCCGCAGGCCGGCGACGATCAGGAGCCGGTCGAGCCGGGCGAGCAGGCGCTCGCCGAGGCTGGGCCGGCCGGGCCGACCCGAGTCGAACAGCAGGCGCTCGAGGCGGTCGGGCAGGCGCGGGCGGTAGTACGCCCGCAGCGCGCGGGAGCGACGCGGGCCGCGAACCGACATGGCTCCGGGCACGTTGGCCTGGGGGAAGAAAGCTTGCCCGGCCGGAGCGGCCGGACCGCGGTGTTTTTGACGCCGCCGCCGGCAACCGCGAGTATGGCCAAACAGCCCCACCTGCTCGTCGGCGAGGGTGACGTGAACGAGATCGCGCTCATCCCGGGCGACCCCGGGCGCGTCGACCGCATCGCCAAGCAGTGTGAGAACGTCGAGGAGGTCTCCGAGAACCGCGAGTACAAGGTCGTCAACGCCGAGTACGAGGGCACCGACCTCACGATCTGCTCGACGGGGATCGGCTGCCCCTCCGCCGCGATCGCGATCGAGGAGCTGTACAACGTCGGCGTCGAGACCGTCCTCCGGGTCGGCACCACCGGCGCGCTGCAGGAAGAGATCGAGATCGGCGACATGGTCGTCGCCACCGGCGCCGCGAAGGAGGAGGGGACGAGCAAGCGCTACGAGTCCGCGACCTACCCCGCAGTGCCGGACTACGACGTGCTCTCCCGGCTCGTCGACGCCGCCGAGGCGAACGACGAGGACGTCCACGTGGGCCCGATCGTCTCCGACGACGCGTTCTACAACGAGAGCGACGAGTTCGTCGCCGACTGGGAGGACGCCGGCCTGCTCTGTATCGAGATGGAGGCCGCCGCGGTGTTCTCGCTGGCTCGGCGCCGCGGGATGCAGGCGGGCGCCATCTGCACCGTCGACGGCAACCTCGTGAAGGGGACCCAGAAGGGTGAGACCGAGGGCGAGGAGCTGCCCGAGAAGGCGAAGGACAACGTCGAGCGCGCGATCAGTATCGCGCTCGACGCCGTCGCCGCGCTCTAGGATGGGTCGGCGCCGGGAGCGACTGCGCGCGGCGCTTCGCCGACTGCGGTCCGCCGAGCGCCGCGAAGTGGGCGAGTTCCTCCGCTGGGTCGAGAACACCGACAACCTCGTCCACCTCTCGGCGATGGTGTTCGTCCCGCTGCTGATCGCGCTGGTGACGCTGCTGTCGAACGCGGTCGAGGCGCTGCCGTACCTCCTCTTCCCGCCGCTGGCGTCGGGAGCGTACACGCTGTTCGTCCGCCCGGAGAGCCGCTACGCCTCGCCCCGGCGCTTCGTCGGCGGCATCACGCTGGGCGCGCTCTGTGGCTGGGTCGCGTTCGTCGCCGCCGAGCTCCTGTTCCCGGCGGCGCCGACGTTCACCGTCCCGCCGGCGGCGGCCGCCGGCGCCATCGCGCTCACCGCGATCGTGACCTGGGCGCTCGACCTCGAGGAGCCGTCGGCGTTCTCCTCGGCGCTGCTGGTGCTGGTCGTCGAGATGGGTACCGGGGCGATCACGCTCCGCCCGCTCCCGGGGCTGGTGATCCGGCTCTCGCCGCGCTCGGCGTACGTCCTCAGCGTGCTGCTCTCGACGGCGCTGGTCGCGGCCGCCTTCGTCGTCTGGGACAAGACGTTCTACGAGCGACGGGCGACGTACCTCTACGGCACCACCCACGGCGACGACCACGTGCTCGTCCCGATGCGCGGCGAGGACGGCGTCGAGACGGCGACGATGGCCGCCCGGATCGCCGCCGCCCACGACGCCGGGAAGGTCGTGCTGCTCGACGTGCTGGAGGGGCTGGACCCGGACGTGCTGGCGGCCCACCGCGGCGAGGGCGACCCCGCGGCCGTCGACGAGGCCGGCGCCGAGCGCGTCCGGAAGGCCGCCGAGCGGCTGGACGAGACCGCAGCCCGGCTCCGAGAACAGACCGGCGTCCCCTGCGAGGTGATCGTCGCCAGCGGCGACCCCGCGCCGACGACCCTCGACACCGCCGACCGGGCCAACTGCGACCTCGTGGTGACGCCGTACGAGACCGAGGACGGCGCGCTCTCGCCGTACGTCCGGCGGGTGCTCTCCGGCCCCATCGACGCCGTGGCCCACCGCTCGACCGGGACGAACGACTGGCGCCGCGTGATGGTGCCCGTCGCTCGCCCCGGCGACACCGCCCACGCGATGGTCGACTTCGCGACCCGGCTCGCCGGCGACCGCGGCCGCGTGAGCGTCTGTACCTGTATCGGCGACGAGAACGCCCGGCGCGGGGCCGAACACCGGCTCGCCAACGTCGTCGAGGCGTTCGACGCGCCCGTGGAGACCCGCGTCGCCCGCGCCGAGATCACGAACTACATCCAGGAGAACGCGGACGCCTACGACCTCGTGATGATCGGCTCCTCCGGCGACCGGTCGACGGCGTCGCGGCTGATCTCGCCGCCGACGTTCCGCCAGCTCCGCGACGTGGACTGCGACGTGGCGGTCGTGGATCGCGGCGACGCCGGGCGGTGACTACTCCTCGCCAAGCAGGTCGCTGGCCTCCCGCTCGCTGTCGCCCCGACCCATCGCCGCCTCGACGAGCAGGTGGCCGCCGATCGCCGCGGGGCTGATCACCGTGTCGGCGCCGGCGCGTTTGAGCTTGCTCACGTTCTCCCGCTGGGTGACGCCGACGGCGATGTGGATCTCCGGGTTGAGCTCCCGAGCGGTGAGGATCGCGAGCGCGTCGGCGGCGTCGTCGTTGGTGGCGGCGATCACCGCCCGCGCGCGGTCGATCCCGGCGTTCTTCAGCGGTTCCTCGTCGCTGGGGTTGGCCGTCAACACGTGCACGTCGCGGTTGGTGAGCCGCCGCGTCACCGTCTCGTCCTCCGTGATGACGACGAACGTCGTCTGGGCTTCGAGCTCTTCGAGGATCGGTTCGGTCAGGTCGCCGTAGCCGAGAACCAGCACGTGGTTCTCGAGCGTGTCGAGTTGTTGTTCGGTCATGCGTCCGAGTGCCGCGGAGAATCGGGCCTCGATCATCGGCGTCAGCACCACCCCGAGCGCGATCGCGAACGAGGCCACCGAGAGCAGGATCGCCGACATGGCGAACAGCCGCGCCTGCTGCGTCTGGGCGTAGATGTCGCCGTAGCCAACGGTGCTCCCGGTGACGAGCGTGTAGTAGAACGCGTCTATGAGGCTGTTAACGCCCTGGAACCCGTCCCGGAGCGCGAAGGTGCCGACGGTGCCGTACACCTGCGCGGCGACGAGCGCCCCCAGCGCCGCGAGTTGGGTGGTCGTCAGGTCGAGTTCGTGGTCGAACGTCCGGCGGTTGAGCGCGACGACGGGCAGGGCGAGCAGCGACAGCACCACCAGCGGGTAGGAGTAGCTGCTGGCCTGCAACAGCCCCTGGACGGCCGTGATCGGGAGCATCGCCACCGTGAGGTACCAGCCCGCACGGAGGCGATTGCGGAGCATGAACGCGCCGGCGAGGGTGAGAAACCCCGTCAGCGTGCCCGTGAACCCAACCGTCCGTTGGACCATCGGCGGGACGTACGCCGCGAGCGGGCCGGCGACGGTAGTGGTGGAGATGTTGATGATCCCCGTCGCCACCGAGAGCGCGGCGACCGCGAACGTCAGCCAGATCGAGGCGCGGACGCCGATCCAGTCCCGGTCCCACTGCATACACGGGGGCAGATGCGCCGGGGGCTTAAAGGACCGACCGATCCGGTCGCCGGTACGTCTATACAGTCGCCGACGCTCCCACGTGTATGACCGCGTTCCCGCTCCAGATCCTGCTCGGGGTGTATCTCGGGCTGGTGACGGGGATCGTGCCCGCGCTGGTGGCGTGGGTGCTCGGTTTCACGTTCAAGTACTTCACCAACGTCTCCATCCCCGGCTTCGGGGTTGTGGTGCTGGCGCTCGCGATCGCGGGCGTCAACGGCGGCCTGCTCGCGCTCAACGACCGGGCGATCGTCGGCGGCGCCAACGGCGTCGCCGTGCTCGTCGCGATCGTCGTCGTGCTGATGCTGTCGATGTACGCCCACGCGAAGGGCGACCAGATGGGCGCGGCGACGCCCAAGCGGCTCACGCTGAAGAAGCTCGCCGACCGCACGCTCTCGGCCGACGTGGTCGATCTCGTCGGCGGCCGCGGCGAGGTGAGCCTGCAGATCACGGGCGAAGTCGGGGATATGGAGGGGTACCCACCGCTGCCCGGCGAACTCCGCCGGGCGATCCGGGAGGCGTCGATCGCGCTGCCCGCGGACCTCCCCATCTCCGAGCTCGAACACCGCGCCGAGGACCGCCTCCGCAGCGAGTTCGACCTCGCGGACGCCTCGGTCCGGATCGACGAGCGCGGCCACGCGACCGTCGCCGCCGCGCCGCCGACCGCCGGCCTCTCGAAGCGCGTCCCCGCCGGCGAGCGCGCGGTGTCGGTGACGACGATGGTGCCCACCGGCACCGCCGCCGGCGACGAGGTGACGATCCGCACGGGAGACGCGACGTACGAAGGGACCGTCGTCAGCGTCCGGCCGGCGACGGCGGGCGGCGACGCGACGCCCGCCGTCACCGACGGCGGCACCGAGGCCGAGGCGCCGTCGACGCCCGCCGCCAAAACCGCCGCGGGCGGGCGTGACCGCGTGACCGTCGCCGTGAGCCGCGAGGCCGCGGGGGCGCTGCTCGAACGCGAGGTGACCGGGCTCACCGTGCGCTCCCGGGGCGAGCGCCGGGAGTTCGAACTGCTGGCGCTGCTGCGGCGCTCTGGCAAGCGGCTCCGCCGGGTGACCGTCCGGGAGGGCGGCGCGCTCGACGGCCACGGGCTGGGCGAGGTCGGCGTCCACTCCGAGTACGGCGTCGTCGTCCTCGCGGCCCGCGGGGACGACGGCTGGACGCTCGTTCCCGGGAGCAAGTACGCCCCCGCGGCCGGCCAGGAGCTGTTCGTCGTCGGCACGCCAGCCGACCTCGACGCGTTCGCGGAGGTGGCGGCGTGATCCTCCAGATGCTGCTCGGGGAGGTCGAGCTCCTCCCGGCGCTGGGCCAGCTGTTCGGGCTCTCCGTGCTCGCTTTCCTGGTGTCGGGGACGGCCGCGCTCGCCTACCGCTGGTACTTCCGGGAGCCGATCCCGCGGGGGCTGGCCGCGCTGTTCGGCGTCGCGGCCGTCGCGCTCTACCTCAACACCGTGGGGCTGCTGGGCCGGGTTATCGGCACGCCCGGGACCGACCCCTTCGACGCGGCCGGGGTCGGCGTCGACCTGCTCACGCTGCTCGTAGCGTTCGTCGCGACCGTCCCCGGCCGCCGGCTCGGCGACGCGCTCCGGACGGATCTGGCAAGCGCGACGGGCGCCCGCGAGGTCAACGCCAGCGTCGGGCGCGCGCTGCGGGGCGTCGCCCGCCTCTCAGCCGTGGAGCTTCCCGCCGCCGACGCGATCGAGGACATGCAGAGCCACGACCCCGTCCCCGCGGAGGTGAAAGCCGAGCTCGGCGGGAAGACGCTACTGTTCCCCCGCTCGAACCCCGAGACGCTCCGCGAGCGGCTGGTGACCCGGCTGAAGGAGGACTACGGCGTCGGCTACGTCGACGCCGAACTCGCCGCCGACGGGACGGTGACGTATCTCGCGCTCGGCTCGCGGCTGGCGGGGATCGGCCCCACGCTGGGGCCCGGCACCTGCGCCATCGCCGTCGAGGCCGACCCCGCGAGCGACGCCGGCCCGGGCGACATCGTGCAGGTGTGGACAACGCCGAACGCGACCGCCACGACCGAGGGCGATGCCGAAGAGGCGCCGTCGTCACCGCGCCGCGTGACGACCGCGGAGCTGCGCGCGACCGCGGGCGAGTCGGTGACGCTGGTCGTCGACGAGACCGACGCCGCGGCGCTGTCGCCCGACGAGCGCTACCGGCTGGTGACGCTGCCCGTGAGCGCGCGGGCCGACCAGGAGTTCGCGTCGCTGCTGCGGAGCGTCGACGAGACGCTCGGCGTGGTGCAGGTTCCGGCGGGGAGCCCGCTGGTCGGAACGACCGTCGGCGACCTGGAGTCGGCGGTCGTCGCGGTGCGGCGCGGGACGGGCGCCATCGACGCGCTCCCGGATCGCGAGCGCGTGCTCGAGTCGGGCGACTCGGTGTACGCGATCGGGCGCCCGGACGTGCTGCGCGGGCTGGAGGAGCGGGCGAACAGTCGCTAGCGAGAACGGCGATCCTGCGTCCGCGGCGGGTGGCACGCTCGTGGGGGGCTCAGCCCGCGAACCGGAACAGCAGGAACGTCGAGAGCCCCAGCATCGCCAGAAACACGAACGTGACCATGAGGATTCGGCCTTCTCGTGACATTTGCGATACACGAGCGTTTGGTACCACCTACCATAAATTGTTCTATCGTGGTTCGGCTCATCTTCGATAGAGCGTTTCAATCAAGCCAGAAGTTGAACTGCGGCATCGTCCATGCTCGTTGTATGCGTCCCACCCCGCGATTCCTGCAGATCGGCACGGCAGGCACCGTGCTCGTGGGGGTGGGAGTCCTCGCCAAAGCCCCGGTCGCGGTGCTGGGCGGGATCGTACTGGGCTGTTGGCTGCTCGTGGAGCAGTACACCGCCCTCCGATCGTTCGAGCAAGCGACCGAGCGGCTCGACGTCGACGTCAGTCCGGTCCGGACCGCCGCGATCGTCGACGAACCGCTCTCGGTCACCGTCGACGCCACGCTCACAGGGCCGGTCGACACGGCCATCGAGGTCGCGATCGATCTCCCGCCCGGCGCCGAGTACGGGGATGGGTCCCCGACACTGACACTCGAACCGGGCGAGACCGCGGCGTCGACGACGTTCTCGTGTTCGTTTCCCGTGGCCGGCGAGTTCGCGTTCCCCCCGGCCACAGTCACGCTTGCGAACAGGCGTGACACCGTGACCGAATCGGTTCCACACGATCCCGACCAGTCCGTCCGGATCGACCCACGCCGGCCGCGCAACCTCCACGTCGGCCAGGGCGGCGACCGGATCGACGCCTACGGCGAACATCCGGCCGGGAGTGGGGCCGCTGGGTTGGTCCCGGAAGAGATCCGCCAGTACGTCACGGGCGACGCCCTGAACCAGATCGACTGGAAGGCAACCGCCCGGCTGCAGGCTCCCCACATCCGGGAGTTCGAGACCGAGACCAGCCGGCAGACCGTCATCGCGGTCGACCATCGGCACACGATGGATTACGGGCCAGACGGCCAGACGATGCTCGACTACGCGCGGGAGGTGGGGCTTGGTTACGCGCGAGCCGCCGAATCCTTCGACGACCCGCTGGGCTTGTACGCGATCGGAGACGGCGGGATCACGGTCCGTCGCCGCCCGACGAGTTCCGCCCGCGGGTATCGCCACGTCCGGAACGCCCTCCACGATCTGGCACCCACCCAGGCCGAGGGTGGCGCCGTCGACGCCACGAGCGACCGACTCAGCCGACCCGATGCGACGTGGTCGGCGGCCCGTACGCTTTCGAACGACGACTCCGCGTTCGCGCAGACGGTTGCTCCGTTCCTCGCCGACACGGATGCGTACGTCCACCGCATCGACTCGGATCCCCTGTTCCGGGCGATTCGGCAACTCCTCGCCGAGACGAGCGGGGACGTCTGGCTCGTGCTGCTGACCGCGGACACGGGGCGGAACCGCCTCCAGGACATCGCCTCGCTGGTCGCGAACGAGGGTGGCCACCTCTCGCTGTTTCTCACCCCGCGGGTGCTGTTCGACGCCGGCGCGATGGACGACGTGAGCGCGGCCTACGACCGCTACGCCGACTTCGAGTCGTTCCGCCGCACGGTCGCCCGGACCCCGCGGACAGAAGTGTACGAAGTCGGGCCGGGTGACCGCCTCGACGCCCTCCTGGCCGCGCGACGACGCGCTCGGCAGTCCTGAAACGGTGAGGGGTGGTCGTTTCAGTATCTTCAAATGGATGTACCCGAACAGTTGGCCCAATGGGAGAACCACCGCTCGTCGTCGCGCCCCGCGGTCGCGAGGTGCTGGGGAACTCCCCCACATCGGCGGCGATCGGTGTTACGGCAGTCGGGTTTGCGCTGCTGGGCGGGCCGACCGCCGCAGCGCTCGCGGTGGTTCCGGCACTCGGGCTCGTCCTTGGTGGGCCAGTGTTGGCGTTCGTCGCCGGGATCATCGGCCTGCTCGGCGTTGGCGACGTCGTCGGGCTGGCACCGATGCCGTCGGCACTGGTGCTCGCAAGTTTCCCGCTCGCAGCCACGTACGAGTCACACGGCGCGCGGCCGGCCGGGATCTATCTGGCAAGCGTCGCTGCCGCAGTCGGGACGTTCGTCGTCGCCCGAGCGACACTCGACGGGCTGCTGGCAGTGGCCGCTGTCAGTATCGGCGGGCTGGCGTTCGTCGGGTACGGCATCCACAGGTACGAACTACTCACGCTGGGGCTGATCGATGAGTGAGACACAGCCGCGGGAGGCGGTAGTGGACGGTGACGACGAACAGGCGACCGAGCGCATCGAGGACCTCCGCGCCCAGGTCGACCTGCTCCGCAGCGAGAACGAACGGCTTCGCCACGAGTACGCGCGTGCCCGGCAGGCGAGCTATCGCCGGACCGCACTCGGCCTGGGCGCCGTCGGCGCCGTCGCCGTCGCTGGTGGGCTGGTGTTCCCCGCGGCGCGGGAGGTGCTGTTCGTGCTGGGCGCCATCGGCGTCTTCGGCGCCGTCCTCACCCGCTACCTCACGCCCGAGCGATTCGTCGCCGCCGAAACCGGCGAGCGGATCTACGCCGCCCAGGCCGACAGCCTCGGCGATCTCACTGGGCAGTTGGGCCTCGAACCGACGTGGGTGTACGTCCCCGTCGAGGGAGAGCCGCCGGCCAGGTTGTTCGTCCCGCAGCACAGCGAGTACGAGATTCCGGACGAGGCGGCCCTCGAGCGACCGTTGGTCGTCGGCGACCGCGATGCCGAACGGGGGGCATCGTTCGTCCCGACCGGCGGGACGCTGTTCCGCGAGTTCGAGCGTTCGCTGACCGGTTCGCTCGGGACGGCTCCGAGACCAATCGCCGAGCAGGTCGCCGACGCGCTGATCGAAGGGTTCGAACTCGCCGAGACCGCCGAGGTGGCGGTCGACGGCGACGCCGGCCGCGTGACGGTCGCGCTTACCGGTGCGGTGTACGCTGATGCTGAGGCAGTGGACAACCCGCTCGGGTCGCTGCTCGCGGTCGCGCTAGCAGACGGGCTCGACCAGCCGGTTCGACTCGAAACGACACGCAGCGACGACGACCTCGTCCTGACCTGTCGCTGGGACATGGACGAGGGCGAGGAGGAAACGGACGAGACAGCGGCGACGGGCACAGTCGAGACGGACGGGGAGGAGCCCGACAGCTAGCTGTCCGCGGGTTGGTCGGCGACTGCTCCTTCGCGAGTTGCTTCCTCGGGAACCGGGACGGAGTCGAGTAGCTCCGAGATCAGGTCGTCAACGCTCTCGCCACCGAGTTCGGCGTCCGTGCTAAGCACGAGTCGGTGGCGAAGCACTGGTTGGGCGAGTTGCTTGATGTCGTCCGGGATCACGTACGAGCGGCCGTCGATGGCCGCCGCCGCCTTGCCGGCGTTCAGGAAGGCGATCGTCGCCCGTGGTGACGCACCGTACTCGATGTCCGGGGAGTCCCGCGTCGCCCGGACGAGGTCGAGGATGTACTCTCGCACGGGGTCGGCGACGTGGGTCTCTGCGACGGCCGCGCGGGCTGCCTCGAGATCCTCGGGAGAGACGACCTGGCTGACGCTCGACGGGCCGATATCCGGCTGGTCGTCGAAGCGGTCGAACAGGTCGCGTTCCATCTCCCGGTCGGGCAGGTCGACGGTGAGTTTGAGCTGGAAGCGGTCGCGCTGGGCCTCCGGTAGCGCGAACGTCCCCTCCATCTCGATCGGGTTCTGGGTCGCGATCACCATGAACGGCGTCGGCAGCGAAAGCGTATCCCCCTCGATCGTGACGGTCCCCTCCTGCATCGCTTCGAGCAGGGCGCTCTGGGTTTTCGGCGTCGCGCGGTTGATCTCGTCGGCGACGACGACGTTGGCGAACACGGGGCCGCGCTGGAGTTCGAACTCGCCGGTGGGCTCCCGGTAGATGTGGGTGCCCGTGATGTCCGCGGGAAGGATGTCCGGCGTCATCTGGATGCGGTTGTACTCGAGGCCGGAGGCCCGCGCGAACAGGTTCGCGATGGTCGTCTTCGCGACGCCGGGGACGCCCTCCAACAGGACGTGTCCCCGTGTCAGCGCCGCGATCGAGAGCCCCTCGAGGATCTCCTCGTTGCCGATCAACACCGCGCTGGCCTCATCCCGCACGGCGTCGTGGAACGCGGCCGGATCAGTCATTGCTCTCTGTTGATTCGTCAGTCCGTATAACACCTCGCATCACACGGCGGAGTCGCTGCTCGTCCCAGTCAGGATGTCGTCGCTGCAGGTACGCGACGACCTCGTCGGGGCTGGCGTCGGCGAGGGCGAGCCGGGCTTCCGGTGGCTCATGACCGAGCCGGTCCAGGACGGTGTCTTGGAGTCGTCGAAGGCGACGCCCCCAAACGACCGCGCCGATGCCCACACTGGCGACGACAACCTGCCACAGCGGACTCTTTTGGAGGGTCAACAGGGCGACCGCAAGCGGGGGCTGGCCCGTGACGTGTGAGTAGTCGAGGATCGCCGCCTCGTGATCGGCGAAGAGGTTCGCCGCGAACTGGGCGTTCCCGGGCCGCTCAAGCATCGCGTTGATGAAGATACTCGGGTCGGAGACGACGTACACCGTCCCCGCGCCGGCCGATTCTCGAACTACGACGGGCCGGCTGGCGAGCGTCTCGTTGTCGTCGAGTTCGCCGTCGCGGTCGGTGTCGAGGTAGGCGAACTCCGACGAACGGACGAGCACCGTGGTGTTGGTCCCGGAGTCGTTGACTGCCAGGCTCGTCCCGTGGTTCAGCGTGAGTTGGTCGACGTTCTCGGTCTCGGGATGGGTGGAGACGTTCGTCGCGACCGGGAGTGCCGGCGAGCGGTAGTACTCCTGCTCGTCACGGAGCGGCGCGCCGTCGAATCGCGTCTCAGCACCGACGGCCTCGAGAAGTGGCGTGCTGTGGGGGCCGTAGTCCTCGGCGACGACGAGTGTTCCGCCTTCTTCGACGAACGCTGCGAGTCGCTCGCGATCCTGTTGGGAGTAAGGCTCGTCGGGCGACAGGACGACCGCGATCGTCCCGTTCGGGTCCGCGTCGGTGTACTCGGTCGTGTTGAGTGCGACGACGGGGTCGGCGCCTTGGTCGCTCGCCGCCTCACGGAGATCGCTGGCGCCGTCCCACGCGGCGTTGTACGTACTGAAGGCGGTCTGTGACGTGCCCGCGGCGACGACGCCGGTAATCGCGATCGTGAGGGCCAGAGCGACGAGGAGGAGCTGGGGAACCGACCAGCCCTCGGGGAGCCAGTCGGCCATTCAGAGCACCCCCGGCGGGAGGATTTCGAGGATGCGCCTGATCACGATGTAGCCGAACACGGCGAGTCCCGCCGCGATCAGCCACTTCAGTCGCGAGCGCCACGTCGGCGTCACGCGGAACGGGGCCGTGAGCTCAACGACGACGAGCAGCCCGATCAACGAGACGACGAACACCAGTTCGTAGCTGAGGCTCGACAGGAGCGTGAGCACGAGCGTCGCGCCGAGCAACCACGCGAGGGTCGCCCGGACGAACCGCTGGCGCCGAGCCGTTGCCATTGTCGGGTTGTGGACCATCTTCGTCTTGAGAGTATCGCCTTCACCAGTGCTGCGGATTGCGAGCGACGCTCGTCGAGGTTGCAGCCGTTGCTGGCGCCAACCCGAGATCGAGGTGGATGTTGCCGCAAGGTTTTTCGTTGACAGAAAATATATCCTCGCATGAACGACCACCGCGAGATCAGCGTCAGCCTCGACAGCGACGCCGCACATGCCTACGAGCGCATCTTGAACGAGCTGGAGCAACAGCATGGCCAGCCGGTCGAGATCGACGAGCACGCGGAACGGATCCTGCGGAAGTACATCGCCGACGAGTACCGGAAACTCATCCTGAACGGGAGTTCCACGACAGAGATCCCGAAGCTCGCAGAGGAGTGAAGACGGGGACTGGGAGCTGTCCCACCCGGTTGGCCGCTCCCAAGTCGACACCCCTATCCGTTCGCTAGGGGGACTGACACGCGAATGCTCCCGTGGGGCCACGCGGCGGTTGGCTATCTCTCCTACCGGCTGTACACGTTTCTCAGCCATCGACGCCCGCCGACAGGGATCGCCGTGGTCGCCCTCGCGATCGGCACGCAGTTCCCCGACCTGGTCGACAAACCGCTATCCTGGACGGTCGGGATCCTCCCCTCGGGGCGAAGTCTCGCCCACTCACTGCTCGTGCTTGGACTCGTCGCCGGCCTACTCTACCGAGTGAGTCGTGGCCGCTCGGAGCGCACGCGGACGGCTGTCTTCGCGTTCGGGTTCGGCTGGCTTGCCCACGTGTTCGCTGACGGCTACACGATCCTGCTCGGGCAGCCGACCTGCGTGAACTACCTCGTCTGGCCACTCGCCATCTGTCCGTACGAGGAGGTCGATCGCTCGATCGTCGAGTACCTGCTCGCAACCGACCTCACCACCGGCACCCTGATCGGGTTGGTGCTGACCGCCATCGCGAGCGCGGTCTGGGTCCTCGATGGGGCGCCCGGCCTGTGGTACCTGCTCCGACTGGTGAAGGAGCGGTTGGGGTGGCAGGAGCAGCCTGTAAAGCCCTAATCCACCGCCTAACGATGGGTGTGGCGCGCGGAGAGGGCACATGGCGAGACACTTCCCGGCCGAACAGAACGGCTGCTACTACGGCCGTGTGGGCGACTGTTGCTGGCTCTGCTACCTCCGGCTCCTCGGGGCAGCCGTGAATGCTCGTCTGCGGGTGTAGGCTGCGGTCCAGACTTCCAATCACCGCAGTCCGTCGACGGGCGAGAGCCGTGAGACCTGCCAGCCAGCGACGGCGGCGCCGATCAGGCTGATCGGCACGGCGATCGCGACGCCTGCGCCGAGCACCCACGGCGGCGTCCGGACGACGTTCTCGAAGCCGACGAGGGAGGCGGCGACCGCATCGAGCCCCATCCCGAGCGGGATCGTCGCCGCGACACCGAGCAGGCCGCCGATGAGGCCGAGGAAAAGCGCCTGAACGACGACGATCCCGACGAGCGTGCGCGTCCGGGAGCCGAGTGCTTTGAGCGCGGCGAGTTCACGGCGCTGCTGGTACACCACCGACACGAGCAGGTTCGCCGTGAGCGTGATGCCCGCGAGCACCGCGAGGACGACGAGACTCCCGCCGCTGGCAAGCACCACTGCCTGTCGTTCCAGCGTCGCCTCCAACTGTTCACGGTTGGTGCGCACCTCGTACTCGGGGTGCTCGCGCTCGATTTCCTGCGCAACGGTCGCAGGGTCGGCGCCGTCCTTGAGGTCGACCGTGATCAGCGACGCGCGGTCCGTTGCGGTGGTGCCGGTTACCTCCTGGAGTTCACTCAGATGCAGCGTGACTGTCGGCGTCCCGAGGAACCGCGAGAACGTCGGCGAGATGCCGACGACGGTGAACTCGTTGGCGCGGGCGTCCGAGATCGTGCCGCCGATGTGGAGCGTGTCCCCGACCGAGACGTTGAACATGTCGGCCGTCCGCTGGTCGATGATCACCTCGTGGGTCATCGGCCCGGAGTAGTTCCCGTCGGCGTAGTGGATATCCTTATGCTGGAACGCCTGGCCCTCGCTCACCTGGACGCTGGGGCCGCGGCCGGGCGCGCCGGTGCCGACGAGCGTCTCCCAGTCCTCCCCGTCGGTACTGACGTACACCGTCTGGAACGCCATCGGCACCGCTGTGTTCACGTCCTCCCGGGCCTCGATCGCGGCGCTGATCTCGTGGGCGTCGACGACGGTATTCTCGAACCCACCCACAGTCCCGGGGGCGAGCGTGATGGGGCCACCAGTGACCCAGAGGTCGCGCCCGGAGGCGTCGAACTGCTCCTCGCCGGTCTCGACGACGCCGATGCCCACGCCGCCAAGCAGGGTGGTCGCGAGCACGGCCAGCGTGATCCCCAGCACCGACAGCACCGTCCGGGTTCGGTCGTGACGCAGTTGGGCGATCGCGATCCCCACGACCGCACGGACCCGTGTCAGCGCATTTCGGAGGCGCCCGCTCACTGGTCGAGCACCTCCACAATGTTCGTCCGGCGGGCCAGCCACGCCGGGTAGGGCGAGGCGAGCAGGCCGATGACGATCGCGACCAGTGGCCCGTACGCGAGCAGCGCGGGGTGGAACTGGGCGACGTTCTGGACGCCGACGTACGCCTGGCTGATCCGGTTGATGGCGACGACGCCCCCGAGCCCGAGCAGCGTCCCGGCGATCCCGCCGAGGCCGGCGATCGTCACCACCTGCGACAGGACGAGGATCGTCTGCGAGCGGCGAGAGAACCCCATCGCGCCCTGGGCAGCGATCGTGGCCCGGTTGGCGATGACGTCCAGCCCCGTCAGCGTCGCGACGAACAGCGCGCCGATGCTCACCGCCGTCAGGAACGCGGCGACGGCGACCGCAAGCGGGAGGCTCGACGTGGAGACGCTGGCGCCGCCGACGCCCGATCGAGTCAACACGTCAGTGCGGGGGTAGACCCCTCGCAGTTCGCTCTCGACCGACGGGTCGTTCGTGCTCACGAGGATCTGGTCCGCCTGATCGCCCGCCGACGTCCCGGTGATTGTCTGCAGTTCGCTCAGGTGGACCACCATCACCGGCACGGGACCGAGCCCCGTTGACACGTCGGCGTCCGCGACGTCGACGGCGCGGAGCGGGCGGTCAGTGCCCGCGGCGTTCAGTTCGGCGCCAGTCTCGACACCAAGCACCTCCGCCGCCGCGGAGCTGAGGACGGCGTCGCCAGTCCACGTGCCGTTGTACGTGCCGTTGGCGTAGTGGGGATCGCCCGGCGCGAGTGCCTCCGTCGGCAGGCCGAGCACGCGCTGGCCGTCCGCGGGCGGGACGACCCCGGCTGCGAGGACGTACTCGGACGTGTTGCCAGCGCTGACTTGCAGTATTTGGAGTTGCACCGGCGTCGCGTACGTCACGCGATCGTCGGCCTCGATCTCCGCGGTCGTCTGGTGGACCTCACCGAGCCGTGGCCCCTCGACGGAGACAGCGATCGTCGATGCCGACCCGCCCTCGGGGACGATCCAGTAGTCGACGTCGTCACCCTGCACGGTCGACCCCGAGGCGAGGCCGACGGCGACGCTGGTCACGCTCACCATGAGCGCCACGGCGAGGGCGACGCCGAGGGTCGTCATCACGAGTCGGCGCGCCTCGGCCGTGCGGAACCGGCCTAGCGTCTGAACCACCCCGAGCTTGCAGAGGGCGAGCAGCCTACGCATCGGTCACGACCTGGCCATCACGGAGTCGGATGATTCGATCCACGCGTTCGAGCACCGCCTGGTCGTGCGAGGCGACGATGACCGCGCGGTCGTCGGCCACGTCCGCCAGCAGGTCGAGCACGTTCGCCCCCGCCTCGGAGTCGAGTTCGCCGGTGGGTTCGTCCGCGATCAGCAGTTCCGGCTCGCCGGCGAGCGCTCTGGCGACGGCGACTCGCTGCTGTTCCCCACCACTCAGTTCTGCAGGCCGGTGGGTCAGTCGATCACCCAGGCCGACCCGGTGGAGGAGGAGTTCGGCCCGGTCGCGGCGCTCGCTTTTGCCGACGCCCCACTCGATGAACGGGAGCGCGACGTTCTGTTGGGCCGTCAGCGCGGGGAGGAGGTGGAACCGCTGAAACACGATGCCGATGTGGTCGCGTCGGAGTCGACTTCGGGCCCGCTCGCTCAGCTCGGCCGTGTTCGTCCCGCCGATCTCGATCCGCCCGGTTGTCGGCGTGTCGAGTGCCGCGAGCAGGTGGAGCAGCGTCGACTTGCCGCTCCCACTCGGGCCCGCGATCCCGACGAGTTCGCCCCGGTTGATCGCGGCCGATACGTCGTCGAGAGCGGTGACGACGGTCGCGTCGCTGTTCCGGCCCAACAGGCCGGCTTGGCCACGCCTGTACGTGCGGCCAACGCCGACAGCGTTGACGACGGGGGTGGGCTGCTGGGCAGCGTCATCGGGGTCGATACGGCTCATGGGTCGCCTCGAGAGTCAAACATGATCAGCGGGGAAGCGTCGCGGGGGTGGTCAGTTAGCGATAGTCGTCCAACTCGAAGTCGCCGCGGAAGTAGAGGAACGCCCCCGCGCCGATCACGAGCAGGATGAGGAGCCCGATCACGATCCCCCCGATCCCGCCACCGCCGTCACCGCCCGGCGTATCGGTCGGCGTGACCGTTGCGGTGTCGGTCGGCGTGGCCGTTCCGTCGTCGGACGGCGTCGGCGTCATCGTCTCCGTCGGCGTGTCAGTTGCGTCCTGCTGGCTCACGAAGCCGATCGCGTAGGCGGTGAACCCGGGCGACCGGGCGCGGTACTCGTCACCGCCGAGGTGGGTCGTCTTGAGCGTCGTCCACTCACCGTCGACGTAGCGGAACAGCCGGACGTCGTCGGGCGAACGGTCACCCAGCTCGCTCTCCGAGAGCGTGAAGGTGAACTTGACGTTGCCGATCCGCTCGTCACTGAGGCCGATCGCCTCCGCGGTGAAGTAGTTCACGGCGGTCCCCTGCGCGGGATCAAGTTCGGGCGTCCCCGACGGCGGGCCGGCCTGGGGCTTCGTGAACTCGACGCGGAAGTTGCTCTCGCTGAACCGCGTCGTGAGTGTAAGCCCGGTCACCGCTGCGTTGTCCGAGGCGACGTTGGGTACGTCGACGCTCAGGGGCTGCCCACTACGGGTGCTTCGGAAGTTGACCGTCGCGCCGGTGTTCGTGGCGATGGCGCGTGCCTCGCCACCCTCGTCACCGCCGCCCTGGCCACCGCCGCCACCACCGCCGGCAGGCGGGCCGCCGCCGCCCTCACCGGGCGCTTCCGTGACGGTGATGTCGACGGTGTCGCTGAGGTACTCCACTTCGGCCGTGTCGGCCTTGGTCACGGTCGCCGTGAAGTTCCCGACCTCGCCCGGTCGGATGGTGGCGCGGCCGTTGGCGTTCGTCGAGACCGTCTGGCTGCCGAGCGTGATCTCGGCGTTCTCGATCCGCTGCCCGTCGCCACGGACCGTGAAGCGGATCGCCTGCGGGACCTCCACGTTCGTCCGGTTCGCCGTGAGGTCGAGTTGGACCTCGCGGGGCTCGGGCGCCGGCTCAGTCACGTTCCCGACGGTGATGTTCCCTTTCGCCGTGCTGAACTCGTTGGTGTCGTTCGTCGAGGCGATGTAGACGTACTCGTACGTGCCGTTGGTCCAGTTCTTCGACGTGCCGACCTCGACCGTCGTCGAGCCGCTCTCGGTGACGACGGACGTGATCGAGGCGTTCAGCACCGTGTCGTCAGTCGAACTGGTTGCGGGTTCGTTGACGTTCGATTCGCTCGCGAGGAACTCGATCAGTGCCGGGAGGCCGACCGTGCCGCTCCGTGATCGATCGGCGAGATTGACGCCCATGACCTGGGAGTCACTGTCGACGCGTGCGACGCCGTCGATGGCGTCGATACTGTGTTCGATCGTGACGTTGTCGGCCGTGCTGTTCACGTCGAACCCGTTCGCGGTGAGCGTGTCGAGATCGCCGTCGTAGTTGATCGTCGTCTCCTCGCCGGCGAGCACGGACTCGTTGACGAGGACGACCGTGTGGCTCGTCCGCTCGTCAGCGAGATTGGAGTTCACGTCGAACGTGACGTTTTCGCCTGGGTCGATCGTCTCCTGTTGCGGCGTTGCGGTTGCCGAGTCGGCTTGCACCGGCGCGGCGTCGACGCCCAGAATCCGGGCGTCCTCGCTGAGCGAGGCGTTGCCGTTGGAGACGCTGACTGCCTGGCCCGAGTCAGACGCGACGAGCATGAACGCGTAGGCACCCGGTTCGCTTGGCGTGAAGCTCGTGGTGACAGCACCGTTGTCGATGGTGCCGGTATCGGCGACCGAGAAGGTGAAGTTGCGGTTCACCTGCGACGCGGTCCGGTTCTGGGCGAGGAGTCGATCAAGCGCCTCGTTGGCTGTGAGCCCCATCGTCGCCGACGTGTTCAGGTTCGACGTATCCGGGTTGTCGGAAACGCGGGCGGCGACGAGCTGGACGTTTTCGCCGTCGAACTGGTCCGTTCCAGCGCCGACTCGCCGATCAAACTCAAGGGTGATCTTCGAGCCGGGTTCGAAAACGCCGACAGTGTCCTTGTTGATCGGCGCCTCACCCGTTTCGTCCGTGTATAGGTTAGTCGTCGGCCCTTCGACTGTTGTCGTCGCAGTCGACGTGTCGACGCGGAGCGGAAGCGCCGCCCGCTCCCACACCGACACGTTTTCTGACGTGTTGACGAACGAGTCAGCCGTCACGAAATCCGCATCAGTCGTACTGAACGAGGCGCTCTGCGCGTCCGCAGTGGCCCCGACTCCCGCCACAGCCCCAGGTGCCGTAGCGGAGAGCACTAGCAGCGCGGCGACTGCCAGTACAGACGTTTCAGCCAAGCGAGAGTGCATTATGCGCTAAAAAGGGAAGCATTGGTGCAAAAGTGTTACGCTAACTTTACTAATTCAGCAAAGGGCGTTAGGAAGGAATTACCTGGAGCGCTGCTAATTCATCCGGAGCAGCCACCTCGTGCAGAAAGGCAACCCTACACGCATCCTGAGAGAGTATTCCCTGTCAAGTCACAATTCCGAGGTTAGGAGGTCGCCAACGATATATGCAGTCGGGTAAGCTACCAACACAATGAGTCGGCTCGCCGCTGGAGTGGTCGCCCTCCTCTGCTGCACAGCGCTGATGGCCGGCGGCATCGCCGCCGCCGACAGCAGTTACGACCTCGCCATCGACGGGAGCGTCGACACACCCGATCGGGTCGTCACGCTCGAAGGCAACGAGTACACCGTCTCCGCGATCGGCGTCGTCGACCCGGGCGAGCCCATCCAGGTCTCGGTTGAGGCGCCCACCAACACGGAGTACGACCTCTATTTGTACAACGATGATCGACGGAGCGAAGACCGGATCAACGACGCAGGTACATCGGAAACGTTCGATGGCGACTACCCCTCCGGGTCGTACATGGTGGCGATCTACGCGGACGGCAACTTCATCACAGTCCACCCGGTCGTGGTTCGCTCCTACGACGTCACTATCGACGCGCCCGCGACCGCCGAGGCTGGGGAGGAGATCGAGCTCTCGGTCAGCGTCGAGAACGTCCAAGGGACGCCAACCGATCTCGAGGGCGTGCAGATCGTCCTGAGCAACAACGGCGAGGCGGAAACGCTGACAGCGACCGAGACAGGCGACGGGACCTACACCGCGACGACGACGCTCTCCGAGACCGGCGACTACCTCGT
Organism: Halolamina rubra; assembly: GCF_000739555.1. Taxonomy (GTDB): domain Archaea; phylum Halobacteriota; class Halobacteria; order Halobacteriales; family Haloferacaceae; genus Halolamina; species Halolamina rubra. The sequence goes on along the minus strand of NZ_BBJN01000017.1, from coordinate 19,831 downwards.
CTACGCGAACGCACGCGGGTCGGACACCGTCGATGGCGAGCACGAACTGGTGGGCGTGAGTCAGTCGAACGAAATCACGGTGCAGACGGCGACGACAACGGCAACCGCGACGCCGACGTCCACCCCCGGAGATGGCGGGGACGGTGGGGGACAGGACCCGGCAACGGCGACCGCGACGCCGACAGCCAGCGCGACCGTCACGCCGACAGCGAGTAACGACACGACCGCGACAGTGACGGCGACGGCAACGGCAACTTCGACGTCGACGGACCAGCCGACGGCCACCGATACGGCGACGGCGACGACCTCGGAGACACCGACACCGGCGAACGTGCTCACGCCAAACGACTCGTCGCCGACCACGACCACCGGGAGCCTCTCGGTCCTACTCCCGCTTGGGGCACTGCTCGGGTTCGGCCTCCTGGCACGCCGGCAGCGGTGACCGCTACGGCCAATGGCGGCTCAAACTCGCCCTCGGGGATGGAACACACATTTATGCTGGCATGAATATCTCGCAGGTGTGCGCGCTTCTGCCCCGGATCGGCTCCTGATCGCGACGGTCGCCCTCCTGTGTGTGCTGCAGGCCGTCGCTGGGGCGGGCGTCGTCGCCGGGGCGTCGACGGTATCGGCCACCGAGTTGGCCCAGACGACTCCGACGCCGACGAACAACACGACTGTCCAGCAGGAGAACCCGGACGACGTCGACGAGTCGGGCGACACCGAGGCACTGGAGTCGTACCTCGCCCAGTCGCTCGCCGAGCGGTTAGGCGACAGCGCGATCCGGATCAGCGAGTCGGAGTACGAACAGGGCCGCTCGATCCTCGGCGACGAGTACGACAGCACGTTGGAGAAGTACGTCGACGTCGCCGGGGAGACTGACAGTACCGACTCGTTTGAGCAGGCCGCCGAAAGCCAACGCGAGTTGGCCGAGACGGCAGAGACGTACAACGAGACCTACCAGGAGTACCAAGAAGCAAAAGCAAACGGGAACGACGCCCGTGCCCGCGAGTTGGCGCGCGAATTGAACCAACTCGCAACAGACGCGAACGAGTCAGCCCGACAGCTGGCGGATTCCTACACCCAGATCGAGAACACGACGGGCGCCGATCTCGCGGACGCCGAGCAGGAGGCGATGAACGTCTCAAGCGAGATTTCCGAGCAGCACGAGACAGTCATGGCCGAGACGTTCGTCGAGACGCGCCTGTCAGTTCAAACCAGTGCAGAGACGGTGTCGTTTGCCGACCCGGCGACCGTCGAGGGGCGGCTCACGCTCGAGAACGGATCGGCACTACGGAACGAGACGGTACGGATCCAGATAGGCGAGCAAATCGAGACGGTGGAAACCGATAGCGACGGTCGGTTCACCGTCACGTATCGGCCGGTCACTATCGAGAACGGGACGGACGCCGTCTCGGTCGCCTACCTGCCGGCCTCGGAATCGCCGTATCTCGGGTCGAACGCGACACTCGACACGGCGATTGTGCAGACGACGGCGACCCTGACAGTCGAAAGCAAGTCAGAACCGGCCAGCTTCGGGGACAACGTGACGATTTCGGGTCGTGCTCACGTCGATGGCACGGGTGTGGTGGGGGCACGTGTCCGAGTGACTGTCGACGGGGTCACGCTCGGAACGGTGACAACCGGCGCCAACGGGACGTATGAATTGGCGAGTTCTCTCCCCGCGTCGGTCGAGAGTGGCGATCAGTCGGTGGAAGCAGTGATCGTCCCCACCGACAGCGCCGTCGGGTCGGGAGTGGCGTCGACGCCCCTAACGGTCGAGACAACGTCGACGACGCTCTCGCTGAACGTGACGGGGACGAGTACCGAGCGCGTCCGGCTGACTGGGCAGCTGGCCACCTCCGAGGGAACCCCAATCGCCGGCCAAACGGTCGACCTCCGGATCGCGGGGACGACTGTCGCCGCTGTTGAGACGCGAGCCGACGGGACGTTTTCGGCGACAGTTACGCCCCAGGCCGGGCTGACGGGGACCGTGCCCGTTCGTGCTCTGTACGACGCGCCGTCTAGCAACCTCGCGGGGGCGACCGCCCGGACAGAGCTCGATCTGACCCAGTTGCGCAGTGAGACGGGTACCGGGACGGACAGAAACGGCATCGAGAACGACGCGTGGCCGCTGTCGGTGGAACTACTCGGTGGCGGCGGCATCGCCGTCCTCTCGGTGCTCGCCATCGGCTGGCTCGTTCGGCGTGGGGAGGCCGATGTCGACGACCAGCCCTCGAGCCCTGCGGTGTCACCATCGGCCTCCAGCACTGATGAGGGCGGGACCGACCGGGTCGCAAAGGCCACCGCCCTGCTCGACGACGGGGATTCCGCAGCCGCGATCCAGGCGCTCTACGGTGCCGTCCGGCGCTCACTGAGCGCGGGTGAGGATTCTCAAACCCACTGGGAGTTCTACGCGACGGCGAGCGGTCAGCTGCAGGCCGATCGTGCCGGCGCGCTGGAGCGCCTGACCGAGGCCTACGAGCAAGTGGTCTACAGCCCCGACGGCGTGGCGACGCAGGATGCCGCCGATGTGGTTGCCGATGCGGCGTCGTTGCTCGGTGACGACGACGAGTCGGCGTCGTAGATCGTGAGCGTGCCCCGGGACCGACTGGTTTTTCCGCGCCCGCAAACCTGACTGGGGTATGGCCGACCGGTCACGCTGGTGGCAGTTACTGCCGGCCCCAGTCCGGCGACTGCCCGCCGATCTCGCGGCCGTCATCGCGCTGGTCGGCATCACCGCCGCCGTCGTCTTCCTCCCGGTCGTCTCCGAGACGCCGCTCCGGGTAGTGTTCGGCCTTCCGTTCGTGCTGTTCGTCCCGGGGTATGCGTTCATCGCGGCGCTGTTCCCCGAAGCCGGGACGTTTGAGCCGAGTGCGGATGGTGAGGAGGCAAGAGAGGACGCTGTCGACGATCGCGAGGGTATCGACGGGATCGAGCGCGTGGCATTGTCGTTCGGGCTCTCGATCGCGGTCGTCCCGCTGATCGGCCTCGTGCTGAACTTTACGCCCTGGGGGATCCAACTCGTGCCGATCATGGTGTCGGTGAGCCTGTTCACGCTGGCGTCGACGGCCGTCGCCGCCCGGCGTCGATGGGAACTCGATCCAGAGGATCGGTTCGAGGTGCCGTGGCGTGTCTGGGTCGCCGATGCGCGGGCGGAGTTGTTCGAGCCTGAATCGGGGACGGATGCGGTACTGAACGTGCTGTTGGTCGTGAGCATCCTGTTGGCGGTCGGGAGTGTGGGCTACGCCGTCGCTGTGCCCCAACAGGGCGAGGCGTTCACGGAGTTCTACCTCTTGACGGAGAACGAGGACGGCGAGCTGGTCGCCGATGACTACCCGACGAACTTCACGCAGGGCGAAAGCCAGTCGCTCGTGGTCGGGATCGGCAATCACGAGCACCAGCCGACGAACTACTCGGTGGTGGTCGCGTTACAGGAGGTGCGGATCGAGAAGGACTCCGCAAATCAGGTGAACGACTCAACGGCGAGTGGGAACATCTCGATCGTGGTCGAACGGGAACAGGTGTTGCGGCGTTTCCAGACCCAGGTCGCGCACAACGAAACGTGGCACCTCCAGCACAACGTGACACCGACGATGATTGGGGAGCGGCTCCGGTTAACGTACCTCCTGTACAAGGGTGAGGCACCTGCGGACCCCACAACGGAGAACGCGTACCGGGAGCTGCATCTGTGGATCAATGTGACGGCACCTGAGTAGGGGCCCTGGGACTTCTCGATCGAGACGATTCCGGTTAGACGGCTCCGTTTGGAGATCGACGTCGATGCAGGGGAGCATGACTTCTTTCCTCGGCGACTGCGCACTTGATCGCGCGCAACCATCGCCTTAACCAACAAATAGATCGGAATACGCCACATTGTTGGTTAATACTAGACGGCCCGATCACCGTCTTGATGCCGTCGCCGAATGTGCCGTACGTCCAGACCCGTCGACCTCACGGACAGCTGTATCTGCTCGTCGACCACAGTCAGGTTCGTAACACCCGTTTTGTCGGTTCGCCTGACCGGAATACCTACCAAAGCCGTTGCCTAACAACCTCCTAATGAGCGCCCAGGTCGCCGTCGTCCTTGCTGCTGGTGAGGGAAGTCGGCTTTCCCCACTCACGGAACATCGGCCAAAGCCGATGTTGCCAGTCGCGAACAAGCCGCTGCTCGATCACGTTGTGTCGAGTCTCGCGGACCAGGGGATCGACGAGGTGGTGCTCGTCGTCGGCCACCACAGGGAGAGCATCCAGAGCTACTTCGGGAACGGGTCGGACTGGGGCGTCGATATCGACTACGTCGTCCAAGAACCGCGTCGCGGGACCGGCGACGCCCTCCTCCAAGCCGAACCGTTCGTCTCGGGCGAGTTCATCGTCATCAACGGCGACCGCATCGTCGAGTCGTCCCTGATCGGGGAACTGCTAGATCGCCAACGGGAGACCACCAACGCTTGCCTCGCCGTTACACGGGTCGACGACGCGACGAATTACGGCGTCGTCTCGATCGACTCCGGGAACGTGACCGATATCGTCGAGAAACCCCCGGCGTACGATATCCCCTCCCGCCTGGCCAACATCGGCGTCTACGCGTTCGGGCCGGAAATCTTCGCGGGGATCCGCCAGACGGAACGACGAGGAGAGCTTGGACTCACCGACGTGCTTGCCGAGCAGCTGGAGAGCCACCCAGTGAGCGCCGTCAGGTACGACGGTCCGTGGTTGGACCTGACAGAGCCGTGGGACCTTCTCTCGGTGAACGCGGGGATGCTCGATATCACCGGTCCACAGGTGTCCAAACAGGCGTCGATCCACGAGCAGGCAACGATCAGCGGGGCAAACGCCGTTGCCCCCAACGTGGACATCGGCCCGGGCGGGCGGCTACTGCGTGACTGTGCGATCGGGAAGGGGGCGCGCATCGGCGCCAACACGGTGCTTTCGAACGTCGTGGTCCTCCCCGATGTCCATATCGGCCCCGGATCCACACTCGAGGACTGCATCGTCGGTGAGGGTGCAACCCTCGGCGCGAACGTCACGGTCGGTGGTGGAACCACCGACATCACCCTGGACGAGCGTGTGTATCACGACGTGCGGTTCGGCGGGGTGATCGGTGATTCGGTCGAACTCGGTGACGCTGTGACTGTCGACCCGGGGACGATCGTTGGGAACCGAACGACGGTACAGAACGGGTCGACGCTCCAGGGTTCGATAGAGTTTGACGCGATGGTACGTCGCGGTTAGTCGTCGACGCCGTTGATAACCCGGTCAGTTGCTACGACATCGTTCACTTTGTCGCCTAGAACGGACTCAGCAAAATCGCGATTCGGTAGTGACCACGTGTTTTCCTGAAACCATCCAGATTTCCAACACGCTTTTGTCCGCTTAGCAGAATTTCACCGTATCAACAGCATTGGGCGTGACCAGAAATTATGTGTGGCATAACGGGATATCTTGGCGACGGCGATAGTGTCGAACTGATAGCGCAGGGGCTGAAAAACCTCGAGTATCGGGGTTACGACTCCGCCGGTGTCGCGGTCGTCGACGATGATGTCAACGTGTACAAACAGGAAGGGACCATCGACGGAATCACCCTCCCCGACAGCGAACCGACCGCGTACGGCATCGGGCACACCCGCTGGTCCACGCACGGACCGCCGTCCGACCGCAATGCGCATCCCCATACGGACTGCACGGGTGACATCGCGGTCGTTCACAACGGCATCATCAGCAACTACCACGAGCTGAAGGCCGACCTCGACGGGCACATCTTCGAGAGCGACACGGACACGGAGGTCATCCCGCACCTGATCGAGGAGGAACTCGCCGATGGCGTCGATCTGCTACCAGCCGTTCAGCGCGTGCTGGATCGGCTGGAGGGTAGTTTCGCCATCGGGGTCGGGCAGGCTGGCTCGGAGCGCCTCATCGGCGCCCGCCAGGACAGCCCCCTGGTGGTTGGGCACGGCGAGGACGGGACCTTCCTCGCGAGCGACGTGACCGCCTTTATCGAGCAGACGAAGTTCGTCTCCTACCTCGAGGACGGCGACGTCGTCGATGTCGGCGTCGACGGTGCAACGGTGTACAACGACGGCGAGGTCGTGGACCGGGAGCCCCAAGAGATCAAGTGGGACGCCGAAGATACAAGTAAGGCCGGTCACGACCACTACATGCACAAGGAGATCCACGAGCAGCCCCACGCACTCCGCCAAACGCTGTCGGGGCGCGTCGACGAGACTGCGGGTAAGGTGGATCTGGAGTTGGATCTCGGCGACGAGTTGTTGGAGGGGATCGATCGCGTGCACATCGTCGCCTGCGGGACGTCCTACCACGCCGGACTTTACGCGAAGCGACTGTTCGAAACGTACAGCGGGCTGTCCGTCGAGGTGTCGCGAGCCTCGGAGTACCGCGTTCATGATGGGCATGATCCGGAGAACACGCTGGCGGTCGCGATCACCCAGTCCGGTGAGACCGCGGACACGCTATCAGCGATTCGGACGGCGAAGTCGATCGGGACGCCGACGCTTGCCGTGACGAACACGGTCGGGAGTACCGTAACGCGAGAGGTCGACGACACGGTGTACATCCGCGCCGGGCCGGAGATCGGCGTGGCGGCGACGAAAACGTTCGTCTCGCAGGTCGCGACGCTGGCGCTCGTGGCTGTCCATGCGGGTCGGGTACGCGGGACGATCTCGGCGTCGAAGGCGGCGAGTTTCCTGCAGAGTGTGAACCAGTTGCCGAGTGCCGTGCAGGAGGTGTTGAACTCGGAGGCGGTGATCGAGCGGATTGCCGAGAAGTACGCTGATAGTGAGTCGTTCTTCTTCATCGGGAAGGCGTACGGCCATCCGGTGGCGCTCGAGAGTGCGTTGAAGCTGAAAGAGATCTCCTACGAGCACGCCGAAGGGTTCCCGGCTGGTGAGTTGAAGCACGGGCCCCTGGCGTTGGTGACTGAACAGACGCCGGTGATTGCTTTGTTGACAGAGGGGACTGAGGCTGCGGAGACGATGAGTAACGTGAAGGAGGTGCAGTCGCGTGGTGCGCCAGTGATCGGATTGTCGAGTGATTCGGGGAAGTCGGAGTTCTGTGAGGAGTTGATCGAGGTTCCCGAGATGGGTGAGATGGAGCCTGTAGTTGCAAACGTGGCGCTGCAGTTGCTGGCGTACCACGTCGCGGATCTGAAGGGACGAGCGATCGATAAGCCGCGGAACCTTGCGAAGAGCGTTACTGTGGAGTAGTGGATCGAAGCGAGCACATTGCTTTGAGAGGTTGAGATCGCGGGGAGACCGTGGTTCGGGTTCTTGGTCCATTCATCCGGTTCGAGCTGATGGTCTCGCCCTAGGCTGTCGTCGGTGTCGGTAGGCGGGACACACCCCGCAACGAGTGAAAAGTGGCTCGTTTGTTTGGATAGGAACTCAACGTGTAGCGAGTATCAGCACGATCATTGCTTTTCACTGGGTACGGGGTGTGTCCGTCCTCACTTCACTCGTTGTGGGGTGTGGGGGTTACCAGGTCAGTCCTTCGTAAACGATCCCATCTCGGCGATCAATCGCTCGTCGGCCGTCGACGACGACCGGCGTGGCCATCGCGTCGAACTCGTCGTGAAGATTCTCGATCTCCGGCCAGTCGGTGACGACGAGCGCGGCGACGGCGCCGCCGAGGGCTGCTTTGGGCGTGTCGGCGTACTCGATATCGGGGAAGTGGTCGCGCATGTTCTCGGTCGCGACGGGGTCGTAAGCGGCGATATTCGCGTTTCGCTCTATGAGTCCTTCGATGGCGGGGATCGCCCGGGAGTTTCGCGTGTCGTCGGTGCCCGGTTTGAACGCGAGGCCGAGCACGGCGACGCGCTCGTTCGCGACGTCGACATGGTCGTCCATCAAGGAGAGCAGGCGTTCAGGTTGTCGGTCGTTCAGTTCAGTCGCGGCGTCCAGCATCAGGGGTTCGTAGTCCTCGTCACGTGCGGCCGCACGGATCGCCGCCGTGTCCTTCGGGAAGCAGCTCCCGCCCCAGCCGATGCCGCTACGGAGGAACTGCTCGCTGATGCGGTCGTCCAGCCCGATCGCGTCGGCGACCTCGTAGGCGTCGACGCCGTACTCCTTGCAGATGTTCCCAATGTCGTTGATCAGGGAGACCTTGGCCGCAAGGAAGCCGTTGTTGGCGTACTTGATCATTTCCGCCGTGCGCGTATCGGTCTCGACGACTGGCGCGTCGGTGTCGTCGATAAGGGGATCAAACACGTCGTACATGTCCGCGAGTGCCTGCTCATCGTCGGCGCCGAGGACGACCTTGTCTGGGTTACGGAAGTCGTTAACTGCAGTTCCTTCTCGGAGAAATTCGGGGTTCATGCCGACGCCGAAGTTTTCGCCGACAGTCTTGTTCGCTTCTCGTTCGAGGATGGAAGTGATGGTCTCCTCGGTGGTGCCCGGGACGACGGTACTCTTCACGACAACCGTGTGCCAGTCGTCCTTGTCGGCGAGCGTGGCACCCAGCTGTTTCGCGCCCGCCTCCATGATCGAGAGATCGATACTGCCGTCTTCTTTCTGGGGGGTAGGGAGGCAGAGGAAGGTAACGTCGGTATCGAGAACTGTGTCGTAGTTCGTGGTGGCTCGCAAGCGGCCCGTGCCGTCGTCGCCAGCGTGCTGCTCAATGAGCTCGGGGAGGCCGTCCTCATGGATGGGGGCGTCGCCGGCATTGATCGCGTCGACGATTGATTCGTCGATATCGATGTTAGTGACTTGGTGGCCGGGGTCGGCGAAGCAGGCGGCGATCGTGGTGCCGACGTAGCCGCTGCCGATAACGGAGAGATGCATTAGGTAGGGGTTTGTCGGTCGGGTATTCAGGGTTTGGTTAGCAAGTCAGAATTTTGGCTTGACTGTGTTCACCTGAGAATCTACCGATCGGTTGAGTGAAAAGACATAACCCGGAGTACTGCCACCAATCGGATAGCTATGAAAGCCGTCGTTCTGGCTGCCGGTGAGGGGACGCGACTGCGTCCGCTTACCGAAGACAAGCCGAAGGGGATGGTTGAAATCAACGAGAAACCCATCCTGACGCACTGTTTCGAACAACTAGTGGAGTTGGGCGCCGACGAACTGGTCGTCGTCGTCGGCTACATGAAGCAGAACATCATCGACCACTACGGTGATGAGTTCGAGGGGATACCGATCACCTACACCCACCAGCGCGAGCAAAAGGGGCTGGCCCATGCGTTGTTGACTGTCGAGGAGCACATCGACGACGACTTCATGCTGATGCTCGGGGACAACATCTTCAAGGCGAACCTGGAGGACGTCGTTCGGCGGCAGCAGGAGGATCGCGCCGACGCGGCGTTCCTCGTGGAAGAAGTGGACTGGGACGAAGCGAGTCGGTACGGTGTCTGTGACACGAACAAATACGGCGAGGTTACCGATGTCGTGGAGAAGCCGGATGATCCGCCGTCGAACTTGGTGATGACCGGGTTCTACACGTTCAGTCCGGCCATCTTCCACGCGTGCCACTTGGTTCAGCCATCGAACCGGGGCGAGTACGAGATCAGCGAGGCGATCGACCTGCTGATTCAGAGTGGACGGACGATCGACGCGATCGGGCTGGAAGGCTGGCGGATCGACGTTGGGTATCCCGAGGATCAGGAGGAAGCGGAGGAGCGGTTGAAGGGACGGGAAGTGGAGGCGTAACTCGGATCGGGTTTTTGACGTGAGTTCTTCCTTTCAGGATTGAACGACGAGGGGTTCGTACCAGTCGCGGTTGTCCCGGTACCAGTCGATGAACTCACGGACTCCCTCGCGGATGTCGCGGCTCGGTTCGTAATCTATCAGCTCTCGGGCTTTCGAGACATCGGCGTGCGTGTGTTCGGCATCGGCCTCACGTGCCTCGGTGAACTCGATGTCGAGACTCGGGTCGATCTCGTCACGGGCGACTTTCGCGAGCGTGAGAATATCGACGTTGTCTGTCGAGCCAATGTTCATCACTTCGCCTTCCGCACTGTCCTCAGTGAGTAGTGTCTGGTTGGCGTCAACGACATCGTCGATGTATGTGAAGTCGCGAGTCTGTTCCCCATCGCCATAAATCACTGGTGGTTTCCCACGCATACATCGAGAGACGAAGTTGGAAATGGCCATGTTCGGACGCATTCGCGGACCGTATACCGTGAAGTACCGAAGCGAGACGGTGGGGAGACCATACACTTCGTTGTACACGCGGGCGTAGTGTTCGCCGGTGAGTTTTGAGACTCCGTACGGGGAGACAGGTTCGGTTGGATGGTCCTCGTCGTATGGGAGGTACTGTGGGTTGCCGTAGACACTGGAAGAAGACGCGTAAACGACACGGTCGACGTCGTTTCGTCGCGCCGCATCGAGGATGTTCACCGTGCCCGAAACGTTGTAGTCGTTGACTTTGACCGGTTCTTCGACGCTCTTGCGCACGCCTGCCTGGGCGGCCTGGTGATAGATGGCGTCGATGTCAGTTGTGAGTTCGTCGACGAGGTCTTCGTTGGTTACTGAGCCGTCAACGATTTCGTAGGAGCCGTCCGAGTTTTTGGCGGCAGTGCGGGCCGCTTCAACGTTGTGTTCCTTGATACCGAGATCATAGTACGGTTCGTAGTTGTCGAGGACTGTGACATTGTGGCCTTCTGCTGCGAAGGTTTCGGCGAGATAGCCACCGATGAAGCCGGCGCCCCCTGTTACGAGAATATGCATAAAATTGTATGAGTGAAGGTATGATAAAAGTCTGTTGTGAATAAATCGCTTCGTCTAATGTGTCGATTGTTTACAGCACTTCAACAAAGCGTACATAATATCGAAATCACTTATAACCTAGATCCTGTAATCTTTCATTAACATCAACATTTTCTTCGGCCACGTGGAGTGTTTTGCCCATGGTGATATTTCGGCGGGACCCTTCTACAGTTAACCAAGGAACTTCAAGAAGTTCACGGATGAATTTGTTTCCTGGGTGGCCGTAAAGGCCATACTTCCCAAAAATATTCCCATGGTCGGATGTAACAATCGTCTTCCCATCTAATTCATTGATAAGTCTCCGTACCTCTGGTAATGCTACTTCCAAATTCTCTTGATAAGCTTGGCGAACAGTTTCTTCATCAATCAATCCTTGACTGAGTTTTTCCCAAATAGAAACGTTTCTTTGATCATTTTCAACAATACCGTCACCCGATAAGGAACGATGTTCAATCTCAGCACCGGTCTCCCCAATAAACGGGTAATGTGGCTGGACCCAGTGGGATATAATACGTTTGTCTGAATGATTTTTTTGAGCCTCGATCGTGTTATTTGCCATTACTTCGGGAAGTACCGTATTGAATCGTTCATTCCAATTTGTTTCCCATACGTTATTTACTTTGAAGAAAAGTTCTTCCAAATCATTCGCACGTAATTGGGGGTTTCCTGCGACATATACTGTATCCGGATATTCATCATTGAAATTTCTGTTTAACCATTCAGTAGTGTCAGAACCCATGGAAAGGACAGAAGACAGTTGTCCAGGCCCATCCCAAGAGTCCCTAAATAAATCAAACCGGCAAGAATCTAACACAATTAAGTTATCCCAATCCTCTTCCATAACTTTCACACAAACATCAGTGGAGAAGAGTCGACGATAGCGGTGATGTATAGCCAGAGGCAAGAAGATAGGGTTTTTACTGACTGCTTTTAGTGATCCTAGCATGTCTTGATATTCAAGAGACAAAGACGCTAGTATTTTTTGAATTAGTTCTGTTTTACGTAGTATAGTTCCGTTCCAGAATTAGAATATATCAAATTTGTTTGTGTATTGCTTTTAAGTTTTTGTGTTGGGTCGTACGATAGCTGTACCGATCCAAATCCAGATCGATAATACTGTTGATCAACCCGGTATAATAAATACTTGAACGTATTGGAATTGATTTTATTATTGAACAAGTTTTTATTATAAGAAGGATAATAATTGCTTTCACCAAACCGAATCTGGCTAGGGACTGCTTCCTGTGCTAGGAAAGAGTCGGTATAAACTGGGTCTTCAACATACATTGTAGTAAATTCCTTCCCCTGAACCTCACTGGAGTCTAAATAATAAGTTTGTCTTGTAGGTCCGTCTACCAAGGCGACCGGACTAAATATTTGTGCAGCTATCATAATGAATAGCAACAATGTGAGCACCCCTCTGGAAGATTGCTTTGGATATTGAATGTAAAGGCTAGCGATGAGGATAACACAGAATGGAGCTGCGAATAAAGCCCAGCGAGAGTGGCCCCCTGGTAATAACCCGGGTAGGATGAACTTCATACTGAAGAAAATCATTGTACTACCAGAAGCTACAATAAAGAGTATTAATCGTCGGGGGTATCTACGATTCAAATAAAATTTAACAAACGGCGATAGCCCAGCGACAAATGCCAGTGGATAGAAGAGATACTCATATTTTAGATGCCATATGAATTCTAAAAAGTTGGAAGGGTTAGGTGTTTGAGTAGATACCCAAGAGCTAACATCAGGAGATCCGACAATAGCCGGATCAATTGCTATAATGAAGGAAAGATAATTTGTGAGAAAGGTGTATTGAGAAGCCAACATCACCGAAAGCAGCGAAAAAAACGAGTAGAACTCGAGTAGGCCGAACCGGACGTAAGTTTGATACCATTTTTTTGTAAGATACTCTTTTAGAGTTCAAAATTAATAATGCCAACCCGCAAAATGTAACAATATAAACTAGCGGTAATTTATGTGTGAATACCATAGCGACTACAGTCAGTAAAAGTAATAAGAACATCCTTCGATCACCTGTTGTCTCATATATCACTACAAACAATATTGCGAGGATAACAAAAATAAGCGCTAGACTCTGGGCGATTGGGTATATTGCCCAGTTAATTGTTGTTGGCTCTGATATCATTAGAATTGCTGCAATAAGTGAAACCCGTTTATCTCTCCATACTCTCATAGCAACCACATACGTAAGAATCGGGATCGTAATTCCAAGTGTAATCGGATAGATCATCATTCCAGGTGCTACTTCAAGACCAGAAATAAGGTAGTAAACTGTTCCTTTGATAATAAAGAGTGGGGCAGAGCTGTAGAACTCCGATTGAATTACGTCGATACCTCCAGATTCACCCACTCTGAGTATTTGCCAAGCAAACCAATCAGGGTCAATACCGATCAAAGAGGCTGGGAATTGGAACATTAGATAAGTCCAGCCTACACTAATCCCTGAAACGAAAACTAACAACTTTCGTATTTGGTAATATACGGATAAACTCAGCATAACTATTGATATTACTGCAATAGAAGCGGAAACCGCAGGATAAAGATTCATATCTGCCTTCATAAAATATATCCCAATAGACATAGCAGTAAGAGATATAACAATCGAAAGTTTGGAGAAAATGCGGTATTGATCCATATTAAATATAATTATTGTAGAGGTATACTAAGCTAGTAGGACTGATAGTGCGTAGTTTTGAACGTATATAATGATCTGGGACTGCTCGTGTGTCAATCCACTCTTGTCTTGCCCCCCATATAATCTCATCAATCTGCCACTTTCTTTTGAATTTTTCGTTTGCGTTCTTTTGTTTATCAGTATCCTTCCGGTGGGACCTCCGGTAATTGGTGGACGTGAATTTGTGATGCGGAAAAACGACTTCTGAGCAAACTGCAAAATCCCAATCAGTATGGACGTAATGTCCAGTATAAAAATCAAGGTGCTCATTGTCGACTAATTCAGCGTCCCAACCGTAATCTTCAAAACACTCTTTTCGTATAATAGAAGCGTTTGTAATATAGTCAAAGATATTCACAGTGTGACCTGCAATAGATCTGGAGTCCGGTTCTGCCCTAATGTCGATTGTAAGGACTTTATTATCGAATAATAAATCATCAAAGAATATGTTTCTACATCCAGATCTAACACAACCCTGCTCAGACAATATACCACTAATGCCACCTAAATCTGATTTATTCATAATCTCTACCAATATATCTATATTACAGGGGACCTCCATATCATTGTCTGCCACTAGAAGATAGTCATGATCACACGCGTTCGCAATCGCATTTCTACTGGCGCCAATTCCGACATCGTAATCAAGATTTAGTATTTGAAGATCGTAATCAAACCCTCTCTCATACAACTGAGATCGTTCATCTATATTTCCATTGTCAGCCACGATTACTTCATCTACAATGTTAGCAGGGACACTGTCTAGAAATCTCTTAAGAGCCTTAGTTCGTTGGAATACAGGTACACCTGCCGCAATTGTCATCGAGGGTTCTAGATCGGTAAACCTAATAACTATTGTGATCTTGAGAGTATGGCTCCTTTTACCATGAGAATTCGAAAGAGGAAGGTATGAACAATACTAAATCGCTATAACACATCAATCAGTCCATGGATAATGATGATGATGAGATCTTATCCGTTTCCGAAGGAGCTGGGTGGTTTTTAGGCGGTCATGTCATTAAGCAATCCGTCAGTCTTTGTACGAACGTCATCATCACAAATATACTCGGGGCAACATTATATGGAGTATATGCATATCTAAAGGTACTATTGTCAGTTGTTAGGGTATTTTGTAAGTTAGGGTCTAAGCAGTCTGTATTACGATTTTTACCCGAATACAGGGACGAAGGTCGGGATACTGGAACTATTATAACCCTAGCTTATGGAACTTCTTTAGTTATAAGTATAATATTTTCGCTCTTGATATATATATTATCGCCAATGATAGCCTCATACACAATACAGAGCCAGATCTTTATCAACACGTTACGCATAATCGCGATTGTTATCCCATCTTATACTTTGTCAAATATAACGATTTCTATATTCCAGAGCATAGGAAGAATGGAATATAATATTTTAATATCTAGTGTACTCGATCCAGTATTTAGACTGGTTTTCGTTGGAAGTGCAGTAATTCTTGGATTCTCGGTAGTTGGGGCTACAGCCGGCCTAGTCGTTGCTAGTATCATTGTATTCATAATAGGGATTTGGCTTCTCCGTGTGAAGACAGATATACTTTACTTCGAAGTCCCAGAAAAAAGAGAGGTGAAAAAATACTATAACTATTCAATTCCAATGACATTTAATGAAGTTGGTAATTTTCTATACAATCGCGTAGATATATTCATGATCGCTTGGTTTTTATCTGCAGAAGATATTGGAGTATATAATATAGCAGTAACAGTTGCGGGACTATTGATTCTCCCATTAACAGCATTTAATCAATTATTCCCACCTATTGCATCGCGTTTGTATCATAATAAGAATATTGAAGAACTTTCAGTATTATATCAAAGAATAACTAGATTGGTATTGACTATATCAATAGTGCCTGCAATCATACTAATATTGTACTCCCAGGAGGTACTGCATATATTCGGGGAAGAGTTTACACAAGGATCGATGATCTTGATACTTTTTTCAGCTTCGCAACTAGTGAATTGTATTGTCGGCCCTAGTGGATATTTATTAATGATGGCAGACCACCAATATATAACATTTGTGAATCAGGTATCGTCAGGGATCTTGAATGTATTATTGAATATTGTACTGATATTAGAGTTCGGAGTTATAGGAGCTGCGATTGCGACTGCAACCACTCTCGCCCTTATAAATGGTATCCGACTCTTGCAAGTATATCACTTTATCGGGATAACCCCATATAGTCATAGATTGAGTAAACCGATAATCAGTGGTCTGATCTCTGCGATTATAATGGGTTTAGTAAAATCGGTGCTTTCGCACACAGTTTTGTTAGTAGTCGGTTCTATGACGGGAATGGGAGTATTTTTAACTCTCCTATACCTATTTGGCATTGAGGAGGAAGACAAAGTGCTCCTATCACAACTACTTTCCCAATTTCAGAATATCTATGACTAATCGTAGTATTATAACTCTATCAAAACGAGCCTTAAAGGAGCCTAAAAAATCAACCTTTTATATCAAATCAAAGATCTCACGCCCGATAGCTGAGCTTCATTCGAAAACCACTAGTAAAAGATATAAAAACCAAAAGGAAAACATCAGGTGTTTAAGAGAAGCAGATGGTAATTGGTTATTAATCGTTTTAGACTCATGTAGATTTGACCGATTTAGTCAGTACTTCGAGGAATTCTTCAGAGGAGATATAGAACCAAATAAATCGGCAGCAGTTGATACTTTTCGCTACGTCGGAGAGATTTGGCCCGACCACTACGAGATGCCATATATTACAGCAGCAGCTCCGATAACAAATACCAATCTAGATTTTAACACCGATAATATAGCAAATACACGAGGTGTTGCCGCGTCTGGAAAACGATTAGAAGAAAAATATGGGGGGTATGTTCCAAAAGAGCATATACAAAATATAGTTGAAGTCTGGCGCACAGATTGGGACGAGGATTTAGGTGTCTGTCCCCCAGAACCAGTTACAAATAAAGCGATAGATATTCACGAGAAAAATCGGCAGAAGAACATGGTTGTCCATTATTTCCAACCTCATGCTCCCTATATTGGAAAAAAGAAGGATACCTATAGTGGAGAAATAGATGAAGATATAAAGGGAGGGGCAATAGCGTCACATATCTGGCAAAAGGCGAAATTTGGAGATCTAACGAGAGAAGAATTACTAGAACTGTACGATTCAAATCTTCGTCGGGTTATGGAATCCGCAGCTATTTTAATTAACAATACTAATTTCGACCGTACCGTAATAATTGGAGATCATGGAGAGGCACTTGGAGAATACAACATGTATGGTCATGGATTTGAACATCCATATGTTCGTATCGTTCCTTGGGCAGAAATAGAAGAAACCAAAATAAGTCCAGAAAAGAAATCAATTGATTCTCAACCAACTACTGATACTACCGTGGAAGAAAGATTGAGTGAACTCGGATATATTTAAGTAGTTAGAAAACTTTTCTCTCAAATTTATTTAATACATTATCCACTGAATGATTTTTTTCTACGTATTTTCTCCCATTCTCTCCGAATTTTCTACTAATGACAGGATTTTCGGCGATTGATCTACAACCGCGAACTAGTCCATTAACATTACCGCAAACCAGACCCATACCACCCTCCTGGACCAGTCCATTTAATCCACAATTTGTCGCAACTACTGGCGTGCCGGCACTCCAAGATTCTAGGTAAGTATTAGGGAAACCTTCAGATTTCGATGTATTCACTAACGCCTTTGCATCCAGGTAGTAATTATCTATTCTATTTGGAGGTACATACCCTAAGAACTCAACATTAGAGATTTTCTTCGCCTTTTTCTTTAATATATTATAATAAGATCTGTTATCACCAGGTGCTACAATCATTAGGAACTTCTCATCAGATATATTAGTTGCAAGCTGAAGATATTGTTCTGGAGATTTAGAGGATTTATCTGCTCTACCAACCCAAAGGAAATACTCCCCACCTAAATTGTAAGAGTCTCGGATTCGATAGCAATTAGGTATGACAATAGAATCGACATCAAAATGTTTGTTAAGCTCCCTTTTTTGATAATCCGTCTGAGAGATGACTAGATCAGCATTTTTTAAAGAAGAGATATATACACTACTAACTAATTTGTTATGTGATTTGATAAATTCAGGATCAACGTCCCGGTCATGTGAGATTCCACAGATATAGGAAATATCTCTAAAACGAGAATACATAGACAGTAGTGGATAGTAAAGAGAACACCGAGTGTAATATATATCTGAATTAGATATTTCCATGGCTCTGAAGAACTTAAATAGCTGTATGGGTACTCTCATAGACCCTCGCATAGACTGAAATCCCTTAGGACCTACAGACTTGTACGCCCGATAGACAGATATATCGCCAAACGATTCCTCCAGATCTTGGCCAAAATCACCGACAATAGCTGACACATCATAGTCACCATCAGCTAACTCAGTTGCTATAATATGCTGTTGTCTTTCAGACCCCCCAGCTGATTGGCTAGAATCAGGTGCAAAATAAGAATAAAGATTATATGCTACAAAACATATACTATTTCTTCCTGACATAGATATTTAACTATCGCAATAGAATATAGTCTCTTCGATTCCCCTCCAGCCATCATTTCAACCTATAGTACAATTATTTAGTGGCGATATAACTCACACCTGGATATGAAAGCTCGATTCCCCAGCCAAGGATCGGAAAGTTCTCTAACTTCGCAATATATGGCGCACTCCCATAGGTAACCTTTCGTATCAAACCTGGGTCTCTCGGATCATCAAGCCTCTTCAGCCGCTGATCAGAATACTCATCTAATAGTCTAAAAGAGACATAATCTATCTTTTTGAAATATTTGTGGAGGAAATATCGGGCTTTTAACGGAGTTAACATAAATTCATGATTTATATAATAATCCACAATGTTAGAATCAGATAAATATGGAAGTAATCTTTTTCCAATTGGCCGAGGTAAATAGGAAGACCACCAAGGTGTCATGTGTGGCTTAATAGGCGCCACACGGTTTGGAAATGTAATAAGGGCCTTACCTCCAGGCTTAAGTACTCGCGCCATTTCCGCAACAAACTCTGAAATATCAGGGATATGTTCGAATACTTGATTACACAAAACATAATCGAAAGTGTGCGAGCTAAATGGCATTCGCCTACCATCTCCAAGAATATAATTTGTGTTAGCTAAAGAAGACTGGAAATCAATATCGATTGCAACAGTCTCGGCCTCTAGTCTGTCAACATCTTTACCATCTTTGCTACCAAGATCTAAGACACGGTCTGATTTCGAGCATATATCTCGGAGGTGTTGAGTCATCATTGTGGGTAAAGTATATAATTGGAACATAATAGGAATATCGTTTCAGCAAGCAGTGAAACAATGAATATTTGTAGAGTCATTGTATGCGAAAGTTAAAGTAAGGATAGGAGGTACCGATACACTTTTAAGATGTGCAAGTCACATACACTATTACCTTGCGGGTTTGTTGGATCAAGCTAAACGGATGGCCTGATGCGTTCAATGAAAGGCTAGAAGCGATTGCGACCAAAGTTGATGAAGTAGTTCTAATAAAACCACGAAATGCAATAGCTAGTAATGAACCATGTCCCCCTGAGAATGTAGAGGTCCTCAATATACCACCAAAGAGAAAACCTGTACTACAACCTCGCGCTCGGGTTCTTTTGTATCCCATTTGGATATTCATGGCGGTTTTTGTGTATCTCAAATATAGAGTTAAAAATCACAGAGTGGACATTATTCACTCGATTGATTATCCGTTTAGTGCAATTGCTGCAAGAATATTATCGTTGCTGACCTTTACACCGAGGGTCGCATCCGTTAGAGGATTGCCAATAGGTCAATTTTCCAATTCTAAAGGCGATTTTGATGGTGTTAGAGATAAAGTGGGAAAAAATATACTTATATTTTTGAACAGTTTTAGTCTTCGTAATGCAGATTTTATCATTACTAAGTCAGAGTACCAACAAAGACATATTGAAAAAATGTATAGTGTAAATTCAGAAATGGAATCTATACCAACAGGGGTAGACTATTCTAAATTCGATCCAAATATCGAAGATGATAAAGACGGCACTCTGAATGGCATTTTTCAAAATATACCTGAAGATAGGGTAGTTGTTCTTCAGCTTGGGCAAATTGTGTATCGCAAAGGATCAGACCTGTTTGCCGAACGAGCAACATCATACTCTGGGTACCCATGTAGCCATTTCTTACTAGTTGGGGAGTCGCAAACTGAGGAATTCAGTAAAAAGTCAAAGAAATCTGCCAAAATCTGGAGATAGAATACAGTATATGAATGGATGGGTTGATTTTGATAAAATTCGACAGCTCATATCATCGGTAGTATATTGATGTGCTTATTTATCGCGGCCTGGACATGAAG
>NZ_BBJN01000018.1 GCF_000739555.1 Halolamina rubra | reverse complement strand
TTTTTACCCCAGATATAGACATAGGCCAATATTTAACATCTATTGGGCTGAGAATTGTTTTATGTTACACAATAAGGGCCCCCTTCTGACAATCAACCTTAGTGAGCGGACAACGGCAGAAAGTGAAATCAAGGAAATCAATCAACGGTACGTTGGCGGTCGCGGTGTCGGGACTCGGCTGGCACACAAGCGGATCCCCTTTGATGCGGACCCACTGGGAGCGGAGAATCGACTGGTGTTTACCACCGGTCCGATGCAGGCGTCGACGATGAGTTTCACCGGTCGAATGAATGTGACCGGCGTCTCACCCCTGACAGACGGCCTGATCTCTAGTAACGCCGGCGGGTTCATGTCTCGAAACTTCGCCGACACGGGCTATGGTGCCGTCGAAATCACTGGCAAGAGCGACGACTTGGTTGCCGTTCATGTCCGCGACGACGGCGTCGAGTTCGAAGCAGTGCCCAATCTGGAAAGTGCGACTGTCTCGGAGACAGTCGAGTATCTGGAGGAGGACCGCAGCGTTACCCCGGACCAGACAGCCGTCATCGGGCCAGCGGGTGAGAATCAGGTCCGGTTTGCTTCCATCATGACTTCCGAGGAACGAGCATTCGGTCGTGGCGGTCTTGGCGCGGTGTTGGGGGCAAAGAATGTGAAGGCGCTCACGGTCGGCGGCGATTCGGTTGCCGAAATCGAGATTCCCTCAACCCAGATGGAAATCCACCGGGAGGCCGCCACTGACGACCACATCATGAAGCGGCAGGGCACCGTCGCCGTGATGGACCTCGCCAATGAGGTCGAAGGGCTGCCCTCCTACTACTTCTCCGAACAGCAGTTCGACGGCGTCGAGGGGATCAACGGCGCGGCCGTCGAGGAGAAAAAGTACAAGAAGGGTACCTGCTCGCAGTGTGCCTTCGCCTGCAAACTCCCGACGAAGGACGAGGAAGCAGGCGTCGAGACCGAGGGACCGGAGTTCGAGGTCGCAATGGCGTTCGGCTCGAACTCGGGCGTCAACGACATCGTCGAGGTGATGAAGTCCAACACACTCTGTGACCAGTTCGGACTGGACGCCATCTCCGCTGGCAATACTGTCGCGGCCTATCTGGCGGCCAACGACGAGTTCGGGAACGTCGACCGTATCCACGACTTGATTGAGAAAATCGCCTACCGCGAGGGTGACGGCGACCTCCTAGCGGAAGGAATTGACCGAATTCACAACGAATTGGGCGTGGAGAACTGGTCGGTCAAGGGGATGGACTTCGCGGCTCACGAGGGACGAGTGCTCAATGGGCAGGGGCTCTCCTACGCGGTCGCGAACCGCGGCGCCGACCACATGTACGCGACCTTCTACTCGGTGGAGTACCCCCTTGTCGACGAGGAGGACGCGGTCGACCCCCTGGGTACTCTCGGGAAGGCTGACGAGCTGGTCCACCGCGAGAACCTGATGGCACTCAACGACGCTGGCGTTGTCTGCAAGTTCTCGCGGGACTACATGACTCCGAAGCGGTACGAGTCCTTATTTGGCGCCGACTTCGAGGAGCTACTGGCCGTCGGTGACCGCATCGTCACGCTCGAACGCCACTTCAACAACCAGCGCGGGTTCGACCGTGCGGACGATGATGCCCTCCCCTACGATCTCCCGAATTTCCAGCAGGCGTTAGATGAGTACTACGACGAACGCGGCTGGGAGGACGGCGTCGTACCTGACAACGCCCTCCCTGGCGACTGCCAATCAGTCAGCGCCTGATTGAGACTGGTAAAAGCTGTTACGGACCAAATGGCGGAAATCGGAACCCAAGTTTGCTACTGGGATTTCATCCACCGTTCCAAGCAGCCCTGACTCAAGACGTTCGCAGGTCTTTCGGATGCGATCATGATTACCCTTGAGGGTCGCGTAAGTCACGGCACCAGATCGGACAGGTAATTTCGGCTATTATGAACCTGCTTTTCAGTCACTTCAACTGCCTAAGGGCTAATCAGAACCCTGATTAATTTTCATACAGTGTTGGACGTCTGTCGTTGATGTACTGCAGTGTGTCTGCACCTTCGGCAGTTAGTTCGATTGTTCCTGTTAGTTCTATTGGGATATCCTCTCCCGCTGAGACAACGGGTTGCCCACGCTCGTCGTAGATAGCGCTCGCACCGAAGAACTCAACTCCTTGTTCCTTGCCGATACGGTTGCAGACGACATGTGGTCGGATATTTTCCAGCGCCCGTGCGGCCCCGTAGATTTGCTGGTCGGATTGAAACGGACGCATATTAGCTAACGGGGTCACGAGCACCTCAGCACCTGCTAGGGTCAACTGTCGGGATACCTCTGGGAACTCGATATCGTAACAGACTTGCACACCAAGATTCCCTGCGGTCGTCTCGAATACTGGAAGTGACGTCCCTGATTCGAACACCGATTCCTCGTCACCGTAGAGGTGAGTCTTATGGTAAGTGCCAAAGACTTCCCCCTCGTCGATTACAACCGCTGAGTTACGGTATTCCCCATCCAATTCGACCGGTGTACCGATGACGACGGTCGTTTCGCTAGTGGCCGCAGCGAGGCGATCAACCGCATCGGCGGCTGAACCAACAATTGCCGCTATATCGAACTCGTCAATATGATACCCGGAGAGGAACAGTTCGGGCAGGACTAGGAGGTCAACTCCATCAGCTTCGGCCTCCTCTATTGCTGTCTTGGCTATACCTACATTATATTCGACGTTGCCCAATTCTGGGCGACGCTGAACAGCTCGGACCGTTATTTCCTGACTCATCGTCTCACAACTAGTCTACTCAACGTTGGTACCAAAATACCTCGTCCACCGATCGTAATTTCCAGGGGAGCGAGCTAGGGCCATCTTCGATAAACCGCTCGATCTCTGGCAACCGGTCAAGGACTTCACCACGACCATCGTCCGAAAACGGGTGATCGATGAAATGAATCCGTAGGTGTTCAAATTCGTCCTTTGATTTCTGGAATGATATTCACATTCAAACTAGACATCGGCCTCTTCGGCGATAGCATCTTCCAGTGCCTTCATTGTCCTTTCGAGTTGATCACGAGAAATAGATAGAGGTGGCTGGAACCGCATGACATTGTTGTAGAAGCCACCAACACCCATGATTATATTAGCATCCTTACGTAATCTCTTGGCCACCGCTTTGGCAAGGTCTTGATCGGGTGCAGGTGCGACCTCCATCGGACCTGGCTGCTCCGGATCGACTATTTCGACCCCTTGCATCAGGCCGAGACCTCGAGTGTCACCGACCACATCATAGTCTTCTTCGAGCTCGGCCAGCCTGTCACCAAGCCAGTTCCCGTGTTCATGAGACTGTTCGATGAGGCCGTCCTGAAGCTGGTCGATAGTTGCTAGCGCGGCTGCACAGGCCACCGGGTTACCACCGAATGTTGAAAGATGATCACCTGATTCGAATGCGTTCGCAATTTCCTCACTGGCGGTGAAACTCCCTAATGGAAGACCGTTGGCGATTCCTTTGGCTTGCGACATTATGTCGGGCTCGACATCGAAGTGGTCGAGGGCCCACATTTCGCCAGTGCGGCCAAAGCCGGTCTGGACTTCATCGACGATGAGCAGTCCGTCATGCTCATGGGTAATCTCTTCGACCCGCTTCAGCCACCCCTCAGATGGGACGATAATTCCTCCCTCACCCATCACAGGTTCGATGATTACCGCCGCTAAATCGCCGGCAGTGTGGGTCTCGATAACTTGTTCAAGCTGGTTGGCACACTCGGCCGTGCAAGTGTCACCGTCACAGCGCGGACAACGGTATCCATAGGGTGCAGTCGTGTGAGCAACGTCGTTGATGGTCGGCCCCATCTCGTTCTTGTAGGCCTTATTCCCGGTGAGCGCGAGTGACCCCAAGGTGCGACCATGGAACCCCATTTCTAAGGCAACGACTTCCTTGCTCTCTGTGTACTTGCGGGCCAGTTTCACAGCTCCTTCGACCGACTCTGTCCCCGAATTAGCAAAGAACGACTTTTGGAGGTCACCAGGTGTTATTTTTGCAAGTCGCTCACCGAGATCCGCTGCTGGTTGATGGGGATGAAGATAAGTACAACCGTGAACGAATTCGTCAAGTTGCTCTTTGGCTGCTTCAATAACAGACTCGTTACGGTGCCCTGCGTTCGTTACGGAAATGCCTGAGAATACGTCGAGATACTCGTTCCCTTCGAAATCTTCGACAGTACAGCCCTCTGCCCGTTTAATTGGCACGTTCAAACTCTTCCAAATGGGCATCAGATACTCGTCATACTGATCCGTGATTTCTGCGTTCGTACCTTGTAATGTGTATTCGTGGGACATGGTCGTTGCCGACACTATACGGACATAATCCTGTGACTTAACTGTTTCTCTAAATATTCTCCGAATAAACAGAGATTACACGGACTTACTTCAATAAATTGTGTGCAGTCGACGGTCCGAAATTCGAGCAGACTTTCTTAGGCCGGAACTATATCATCTACTACCTACGCGTGGGCGCTCGGCTAACAGCCCGATGTGGTGTTTGTGACAAATTCCATACGGATTCAACCAACTGGACGGTTGATCGAAGGAATAGAGGGGGACCTGGCAGGTACGCTCCTGGTATGCGGCCACCATTTGGGAGACAGATAGCGACTACGACTGGGACTGCGACTCCAACTCGTGAACGTTATGCAGATCCTCCGACCCCCCGAATATCCGCTGACCGACCTCATGGAGAATGACTTCCTCAGCCTTGTCCAAATGTTCCCAGACGGTCGTATGATGGCGATTGAGTTGGTCCGCGACATCCTCGACGGTTACCTCGCTCTCGTGTTCGTAGAAGCCACATTTGAGTGCGGTCTCGAACGCCTGCTTCTGGCTGTCGGTGAGCTGTGCGAACAATGTCTCGTAACCGTGGAGTTTATTGCTGCTGATGGTGCCGATATCGACGCTTCGGTAGTTGACGATATCGTTGCCGTGGGACTCGATATCATTGGTGAGGCCATTTACTTCCGATTCGTCGTCGGTGTAGACGATCCAGTGTTCGACACCATGTTTCACGACGACGGTACTGTTCTGGTAACACCCGTGTTCCATCACCAGTTCCGCAATACTCGGTCCGTTGTGGTACCGGATGGTCGCAGAGTAGAACACTGGGTTAGTTTCAAGATTCGAGACCCGGTTGAAGGCCCTCACTTTCTCATGATCACGAAACGTCTCAGCGAACGCTTGAACGGCTTCCATCGGTCCGCTAAGACCGAGGAGTCGCTTATTGACTTTTTCGCCTATCTGTGATTTTGAAACGTTACGCAGCTCTACTTCAGGATACTGACTGCTAGTCTCGGTAACTGGACAGCCATTGTGTCGAATACCGATTTCGATTTCACGCATGGCCTTGTGGGGGTATCCAATATATTTGGCCACAAGTACTTGTGTGTTACACCCTCGCATTTCATCAGACCGTATGTTAGACAATAACGATCTCGAAGGGCCGAAAATCGATCGTCGCACATCTCTCAAACTGCTGAGTGCGGCGGGATTCAGCGGCGTGAGTGCGGGGCTGGCCGGGTGCACAGGTGAAAGCGAACCGGACGAAACGGAGGGGGATTCACCGTCTCAAGGTTCGACCGATTCGCCGACACCACCCGAGAGCGGTGGGGGGGAAATTACGGCAGCGTGGCTTGTGAACCAGATCCCCCGATTGGATCCGCACATGGTGAACAAGGGTGTCCAGATGCAGATTATGTCGAACCTGTTCAACGGACTCCTCAAGATAAACACAAACAGAGAAATCGTCGGCGACGCGGCGAGTGATTGGACCATCTCGGACGACGGGACGACCTACGAGTTCACCATCCGCGAAGGGATCACGTTCCACAACGGCGACACACTGGACGCGGAGATGTGCAAGGCCTCCATCGATCGCGTCCGTGAGATGGAGGAATCCCCCCACGGCGGAAAGGTAGCGATGGTCGAGTCTGTCGAGGCACCCGATTCAACAACACTGGTCATCACCCTCGAACGGGCGACAGCGCCGTTCCTGTCCTTCATGACGGTGGTCCCCGGTCGTGCTGGAGCCATCGTCAACGTGGACGCCGTCGAGGAGATGGGAGACGACGAGTACACCCGGATGCCGGTTGGAAGCGGTCCGTTCGAGCTCACCGAACGTGACACGGGGACCTCGCTGACACTGGAGAAGTTCGACGACTACTGGGAGACGGATGAGGAGGGCAACCAGCTTCCCTACCTCGATCAGGTTACGATCGAACTCATCCCGGAGCCGTCGACACTGTGGACTGCAGTCAAGACGGGGTCCGCCCAGTTCGCTAGTAAAATCCCGGGGCAGTTCGCCGACCAGGCTCGATCCGCTTCGAACATCCAGCTCCGACAAACATCCCCCGGAAACTGGAAGGGGCTCTCACTCCTTGCGAACAATCCGGCTGAGGACCCATACAACAAATGGGCCGAGTGGGTAAGCGGAGAGGAAGAATTCGCCGGTGCTGACACGTGGGGAGGGAAGGAGATCCCGACAGAAAATCCAAAGGTCAGACGGGCCATCGCAAAAGCCATTGATCGGGAAGCACTGATCGAAAAGGCATACTTCGGGCTGGGTGTTCCGGCGCATTGGCTGTTCAACCCCCTGATGTTCGTCTACGAAGAGAACCCTGAACCGGGGCAGTATTACGACCCCGAGGGTGCGAAGGAACTCCTCGACGAGGCGGGCTACACGGGCGATCCACGTTTCGAGATGCGCATCCTGGGCACACCCGACGACGAGCGGGGCCTGACAGTGATCCAGTCACAGCTTAGTGAGGTCGGCATCGAGGCGGAACTCGACATTCAGCAGTCCTCCTCATACTGGACCACTATCTACGAGTACGACCACATGGCCTCCATGTACGGTGGGGCGACAGCAGTTGACCCATACGCCGACTGGTACAAACAGCTCCACACGCCGGTACCACCGGAGGAGGGTGTCGGCGGCACTTGGCAGAAAGGCCTCTACAGCAACGAAGAATTCGACGAAATCATGGAGGAGGACTTCAGGACTGCTGATCGGGACAAACGTGAAGAGTTGATAAAGGAAGGAATGGAGATATTCGTCGAGGACGCCCCCTATGCGATGACGGTGTTCCCACAGGTAGGGAAACCACAGGGTGGTGGACTCAAGAACGTCGGTATCCAGGTCGGGATGAGTAACTTCCACCGCGCCTACGTTGAGGACTGAGACCCTCCACAATGGGAATGCGTAGATATATTGCAAAACGTGTCGGGCACGCCGCCCTCGTCATCTACTTTGTTGCAACCGTCGTGTTCATCGCGGTCCGGTCCATCCCGGGCGACCCCGCCCGGTTAATGCTCGGGGGCGATGCACCACCGGAAGCAATCGAGGCGTTGCGGCAAGAACTCCGCCTAGACGAACCGGTGTACATCCAGTACTTCTACTGGATGCGGGACATTCTCTTCGGTGATTTAGGGGAGTCCATTTTCAACAACCAACCGGTACTGGATCTGCTCATTGGGGTCGCAGGTCCAACGCTGAGTATTGGCCTCGTCGGCATGGCGATAGCGTTCCTCATCGCAATCCCTGCCGGCATTGTCAGCGCTACCAGACGCTATCAGGTTGAGGATTACCTTGCGACGCTGTTTTCCTTTATCGGTATCAGCGTCCCGGGTTTTTTCATTGGGATTCTCCTGATACTGGTGTTCGCCAACCGATTTGAGTTCCTTCCAGCGTTCGGTTATGTCAAACCACAGGAAGGATTGGTCACGTGGTTCAGCCACGTCATCTTGCCAGCGCTGGCTGTTGGTGTACCATACGGCGGAATTATCATGAGGATGACTCGTTCTTCAATGCTGGAAGTGTTGAACGAGGATTACATGCGTACTGCCCGTTCGAAAGGACTGAGCCCCCGATTAGTGCTTTACAAGCACGGGCTACAGAACGCCCTAATCCCTGTCGTGACGGTCTCGGGCATCCTGTTCGCGGTGTTGCTCGGCGGAGTTGTTTCCGTTGAGATCGTTTTCGGTATCCGGGGGATGGGGCGGCTCCTCATCAACTCGATCAATCGCCGGGACTTTCCGGTCATACAGGGTGGTGTAATCCTCATTTCCATCGTGTTCGTGTTCATGAACCTTCTCGTTGACCTCGTCTACACCATGATCAATCCGAAAATCAAGTACGGAGGGGGTGAGTAACTGTGTCGACTTCCCTCAGTGATATTGTCAAGACCGATCGGGCCCGTATTTTCGGGATCCGGACGGACCTGATCGAACAGTTCGTTGACACGCTCCAACAAGATCTTAAAGCCAAGGTCGGACTGGTGATCGTCTCGGTGTTCATCCTTGCGGCTATCTTCGCCCCGGAGCTGACTCCCTATGACCCAATGGCACAGGAGTACGGCGTGTTTCAGCCACCAACGCTGTCGGGAGCGCACCCGCTCGGGACCGACTCGTACGGCCGTGATATCCTCTCACGTGTGATGTATGGCGCCCGCATCAGTCTGGCCGTCGGACTAGGGGCGGTCCTGTTTGGCGGCTTTTTCGGCGTCCTCATCGGATTGCTCTCGGGATACTACGGCGGGTGGATCGATGACGTGCTAATGCGGGCCGTCGACGTGATGTGGGCGTTCCCGTGGCTGCTGATCGCCATTATGCTGGTGGCCATCTTCGGCCAGGGGTTCTGGAACGTCATCTTCGCGGTGGGGTTCGCCTACATCGACGACTTCGCCCGCATCACCCGCGGAGAAGTACTCTCAGTCCGAGAGGAGGAGTATATCCTCGCGGCGGAGAACGTCGGGCTGTCGGACTTCGAGATCATCTTCGAGGAGACGTTCCCCAACACTGTAGCGCCTATCATCGTCCAGTTCACCGTCCTCGTCGCGCGGGCGATGCTCGCTGAATCGACGCTCTCGTTCCTCGGACTGGGGGTCAAGCCGACGACGCCGACCTGGGGGGCGATGCTCGGCCAGGGCCGCACGTTCCTCACACAAGCTCCCTGGATATCCATCATCCCAGGCATACTGATCATGATCACGGTGCTAGGGATCAACCTGTTCGGGGACGCGCTTCGAGACGCGTTCGACGTCAAGGAAGGTGATGAAGCGTGATCGAATCGACTGATCCGCTGCTGCGCGTACGGAACCTCAGGACGTCGTTCGACACGGACCGCGGCGTCGTCTCGGCGGTCGACGGTATCTCCTTCGACATCAAGCCGGGAGAGGTATACGGAGTGGTCGGCGAATCCGGCTCCGGCAAGTCGGTCACTGCCCTCTCGATCATGGGGCTGATCGACAGCCCGGGAGTCGTAGAGGCAGACGCCATCGAGTTCCGGGGCGAGGATATCTCGGGCTATTCCGACGCTGAGATGCGGGATATCCGTGGCGGAAACATCTCGATGGTGTTCCAGGATCCGATGAACAGCCTCAACCCGGTGATGACCGTCGGCGAACAGATCGCCGAGGTTGTGCGCCATCACACACCTGTCGGTGAGTCTGCGGGGTTCTGGCGAGAACTTTCCCGAAAGTACGTCACCGGTACCGACAAGGAAAGCGATTCCTGGCAGCGAGCAGTGGAACTGCTTGATACCGTCGGGATTCCCGATCCAAAGGAGCGCGCCACCGAGTACCCCCACCAACTCTCCGGCGGGATGCGCCAGCGCGTCGTCATAGCGCAGGCCCTGGCTGGCGATCCGGATCTCATCATCGCCGATGAACCGACCACTGCGCTCGACGTGAGCGTCGAGGCACAGATCCTCAACGAACTCCTCGAACTCGCCGACGAATTCGACGTTTCCGTACTGCTCATCACCCACGACCTGGCGGTTATCCGCGAAACATGTGACCGCGTCGCCGTCATGTACGCGGGTGAACTAATGGAGACATCCAATGTCCAGGAACTGTTCAACAACCCACAGCATCCTTACACAAGGGGGCTGTTGCAGTCCATCCCACGCATCACAGATGACCGCGAGTGGCTCGATGTTATCGAGGGCAACGTCCCGGATCTCATCAACAAACCGGAGGGCTGTCCGTTCCAGCAACGCTGCAACTACTCATTCGACATGTGCGACAAACCCCTCGAACGACATAGGGTATCAGACGACCATATTGCTCGCTGTCATCTCCACAGCCCAGAGGTCGACACGGCGGCACACGACTTCGACACCGAAGCAACTGGAGACCGTTCCATCACGAGCGGAGACAGCGGCATCATTGCTGACGGGAATGGGGGTGACGATCTATGACGGTCTCCGAGGAGGTCGAAGAACCGGGACGTATCCCGGACGATCCACTACTCCGTGCAGAGGGAGTTGAAAAGTACTTCGAGTCGAACACGGGCTTGATCGATTCGGTGTTCGGCAATGAGGAGTACGTCAAGGCAGTCGATGGGGTAGATATCGCCATCGGACAGGAAGAGACAGTCGGCCTCGTCGGCGAGTCCGGCTGTGGGAAGTCAACGCTCGGTCGCACACTCTCACGACTCTACGAGCCCACCGGCGGGACGATCAACTTCGGTGACAAGGACGTAACCGACATCTCCGGGAGCGAACTCCGCTCGCTTCGCAAGGAGGTCCAGGTCATCTTCCAAGACCCGCTCTCCTCGCTGAACCCACGGAAGACGACCCGCGAAATAATCGGCAAACCGTTAGAGGTACACGATCTGGCAAGCGGGCAGGAGAAGCGCGAGCGCGTCGAGGAGCTGCTGGAAGAGGTCGGGCTGCGGGCTTCCCACGCCGACCGCTACCCCCACGAGTTCTCTGGGGGCCAACGCCAGCGCATCGGCATTGCCCGCGCGCTGGCGGTCGAGCCAGAGCTCATTATCGCCGACGAGCCAGTTAGTGCGCTGGACGTGAGCGTTCAAGCCCAGATCATCAACCTCATGAAACGGCTTCAGGACGAGTACGGCCTCTCGTACCTATTCATCGCCCACGATCTCTCCGTCGTGAAACATATCGCCGACCGCGTGGCCGTGATGTACCTCGGTCACATCGTCGAGAAGGGACCGACATCGGCTATCTTCAAGAATCCGCAGCACCCTTACACCCGGGCGCTACTCCGTTCGATTCCCAGCGTTGAGGGGACGAAGGGTAAGCGTGAAGTGCTACTGGAGGGGAACCCGCCAAGTCCTCTGAACCCGCCGTCAGGCTGTCCATTCCATACCCGCTGCCCAGAGTACATGGGTGAAGAGTGCGAGGCCGAGACACCGACCCTCAAGTCGGTCGTCGATGCACCCGGTGAGATTGGGCCGCCCGATGGAACCCCCATCGACGTGACCGGGGACACTTCCAAGGCCGAGCATACGGTCGCCTGCCACTGGCTTGAGGAGGACGCTGAGGAACGCCGCAGCAACGACCCGCTCACGGGCGACTAAATCGGCGCCGTCGTCCCTTCCAGCCTCCAGATTTTTTCTCCGGGTGCTCTCGATATTCATCCTGAGTGACGACCATCTACCGAGAGCACCCCCGAGTACGACGATTTGTTGGTTCAGTGGCCTCTGGTGATGACCGGAGCATCCGTGCTGCCCACCCCTCGGATTCCCTCGAGTACCTCGTCTCGGTCGGCTTCGCGGACGAACGCCACGAGCTCCGCTTACCGACAGAGCTGGTTTTTTGAACGCCCCAGAGGGGTGCGGCGCGTTCTAGACGGACAGAGCCGCCGCAAACTTGATTCGGTGATTCCGATGGCGACACCCAGCGACACGTCGGTCTCCTTCGACGAGACCGACACACGATCTGACGAGATGCACAGGACGATCGAACAGTGGGTTGACGATCTCGTCCTCGACGTCGACGACGCGCAGGCGAGCGACGAGTTTCAGGAGTGGCTCGACGTCCAGAGCCGGTTCCACGACTACTCCTACCGGAACACGCTCCTCATCAAGCGCCAGTGTCCCGAGGCGACGAAGGTGGCGGGCTACCGGACGTGGCAGGAGGAGTTCGACCGCCACGTCATGGAGGGCGAGTCGGCCATCTGGATCTGGGCGCCGATCATCACCAGCCAGTGTCCCGAGTGTGAGAACTCGCCGAGCTACCACGACGACAGCGACTGTACGTACGACGAGACGCCGCCCGAGGAGTGGTCCGAGGGGCTGGTCGGGTTCAGGCCCGCGCCGGTGTTCGACGTCTCCAAGACGGAGGGGGAGCCGCTCCCAGAGCTGGATCGGGCGGCGACTGGCGATGCCGAGGAGCTCGTCCCGCGGCTCCTGGCGATCGCGGACGCCATCGGCGTCACGGCGACGGTGGTTTCCGAAGCGGAGTGGCAGCACGGCGAGGCGAAGGGAGTCTGTGAACGGTTGAGTCTGTTCGAGTGCCAGCCGCTCGTCGAAGTGCGTGATCGGGCGAACGACGCCGATCTCGCCCGGACGCTCATCCATGAGTACGCACACGCCCTGCTCCACTTCGACGTCGACGACGACACCGAACGGTCGAAGCGCGAGGTCGAAGCAGAGGCCGTCGCGTACGTCGTCGGGCGGTACTGCGGGCTCGACACCAGTGGCTCGGCGTTCTACCTGGCCGCCTGGGAGTCGGACGATCCCGAGGTGGTGCGTGATCGGTTGGGGCGAATCAGCCGGACGGCACAGGAGCTCATCGACGCGTTGGCGGACCAACCAGCCGACAATTAACCAACACTAGTGCGGTTTCACCCTCGATTGTTGGTTAACTGCTTCAGTGCCTCGGGAGCTTTTCCCTTCGATTTCCCGAGCCAGGTTCAGCGTCATGAGTGTTTCTCACCGGCCTGAGTGGGTGGCCCGGCTCGAAACGGGCTGATTTACCGATGAGCCTGGAAGTCATCGACCGACACAGTGAGGCACTGTTCGAGTTCCTCTGGTGTCCCGTCTGTGGACACGAGGTGTTCAGCCACATCCCCTTCGAAGGGGTGTTCTGCCGGAACTGCAACACACAGGTCGAACTCAAAGCGTCGCGGGAGGACCGGGGCTACGAGGATGCTGTCCTGGCCTGCTTCGACACGCAGACGACGTGGAACCTTCACGTCGACGAGAAACTGCGTCGTGACCTGCCTGACGGATCGGCGCGAGTGAAGATCCTCGGCGCCCCCGGCGCCTACACCGTCGACTGGTGGAGCCCCGAACCGGGGGAGGCGTGGGAACCAGTCGAACGTGGTGCGTTCGACGACGTCGACGAGCCCGAGGCAGTCGCCCATCTGGCCTGAAAAACACGGAATTCCCCTTTTTTGGAGTCGATAGCCGGTTCCCCACCTGGCAACTCGTGGGGGTGGCGTCGTCGGTTGCCGTGTCGTGGCCGGCCACTTCGAGGGGAGTATCGACGTTCGTCAGTAAGGTCGTGGCACCGAGACCTGCTCAACCGACCACCGGTTTCTTGTTCGTCTGCGGAGATTGCTGAGTCACGATGGCCCCGCCCTCCACCCCCTCCCGCCGAGCGCTGCTGGCCGGCGTCGGCGCCGGAATCGCGACCGGACTCGCCGGCTGTAGCGGCAGCGAGACTAGTACCAGCGAGTACCCGCCCGACGAGGACTCGCTCGTCACCGACTACACCGCCGCGATCGCGCGGTCGAGCACCGACCGGCCGCCGATCACGCACAGGCCGACCGAAGCCGATGGGGACGGCGACAACGACGACGCCTCATCGACGCCAAACCCGGTTTCCAACAGCGTCCTCGAGAGCGAGGACGACGCGTCGGAACTCGTGTTCGCCGAGCACGCGACGAACGTCGACGCCGCTCGGCGACTCGTCGCGGAGACGGCGTACGACAGCGAATCCGTGTTCGTCTACCAGCGACCGATCGGCGAGTGTTACGAACTGGAGGTGAACTACGTCACCAGAGACGCCGACGGCGATCCGAGCGTCCAGCTATGTCGGGTGATCCGTGACGCCGAGGTCGACTGCGAGCGCAACGCTCGGGATCACGTCGCCGTCGCCGTGCGGCTCCCGTTCCCCGCCGACGAGTACAGCGGGTTCAGTATCGGCAGCGGTGGGAGTTGTGACCCGATCCCCGAGGAGTCCCGCAACGGGAGTGAGTCCGCATGAGTCGGCAGACCCGCCGCTCGCTGCTCGCCGCCGTCGGCACCGCGCTCACCGGCGCGCTCGCGGGCTGTGGCGACCTCGATCCGTTCTCGGAGGAGACGCCCGTCGAGTACGACGACGACGCCATCGCCGCCCTCGCCGGCGACATCCCCGAGATCCCGCCCCCGGTCCCGGTCCAGCCGACCGACGAACACGTCGAGACGGCTCGTGAGCGGATCCAGACGCTGCTCGACGGCACGGACCTCTCCCGGATCCCGAACGCCGTCGTCCGCGACGTGCTTGCTCGGGAGCGCGAGGCCGCCCGGGGCGCCCTTTCGGCGGATGACGACGGCGAGCCTCCGATCCGCGTACTCCCGAGCCTCACCCACCCGCGCGGAGAGGCGATGTTCGTCGACGCCGGCCTCGCCGCGTTCGACGACGAACTCACGGAAGCTGCGGTCGAGTCGCGCCGCGAGCGCCACCACCGCGACGCCGCGTCGTTCCTCGACGACTACTCACACGTCGGTCCCGCTGGCGATCCCGTGGCCGCGTTCGCCGAACACGCCCGGATCACCGACTGGGCCCGGGCCGGCGCCCGACTCACCGAACCGGCGTCGCATCACGAGTACGAGAACACCGTCCTGCACGTCGCCGAACTCGCCCAGCGCCTCGAGTGGGGGCGCGCGTACGCCGCCGACGCCCGGCATCTGCACGATCACTACGTGTCGACGCTGGACGACCGACGGGACTACGAGGAGCGGTTCGCCAGCGTCGCAGCGACGCTCGTCGACGATGTCGAAGCACACGCATCTCCGCCCGACTGGGAGGAGTTGACCAGCGATTTCGAGCGTAACGTGTCCGACACCCCCGCCGAGCGACTGCTCGAGGAGCTCGCCCGCAGCCGGTGGATCGGCGCCCAGGGCGCCGTCGAACACCATGAGGACGGGCACGACGTCGGCGCCATACTCCCAGCGATGCGTGCCCTCGCGGCCGATAGCGCGTTCGCCGACGCCCGGGAGGCCGTCTCGGACGGCGCGTACAGCGTGCCCGAGTCGGTCGATCCGATCGAGGCCGAACGTGCGGCCGCCGTCAAGGAGCTCCGTTCGCTGGTCGACACCGATCCCGCGTTGCTCGCCCGCCGTCTCGCGCAGTACGCGTACTACCCGATTCGGAACGCCGACCGGTCGGCCACGGAGGGCGGGATTGCCGCTGACGGGCGCGACCTCTACGCGCAGTATGCCGTGGCGAACCGCTTTGCGACCGCCGCGCCCGCGGTCGTCGAGCGTGTCGGCAGTGCGCTCCGGGGGTGAGTTCCCGACCCAGTCCTCGAACGGAGAAAACCCGACGCCTCAGTCCAGCAGCGCGTCCACGTCGGCGTGCTGGTGGAGCAGCTCCTGCATCGTCTCGACGGTCGCCTCGTCGCGCACGCGGCCGCCGTGGATCAGCGACTCGATGCGCTCGATCGTCGTGATCGTGTCCGTCTGGACCGTCACCACGGGCATCCCCTGCTCCTCGGCCTCGCCGAGGATCGCCCCGGACGGTCGGTGCCCGCCCGTGAGCACGAGACAGTTGACCCCCGGCGCGTCGAGCGCCGCCGCCTGCACGTCCGCGCGGTCGCCGCCCGTGATGACCGCGGCGTCCTTCGTCCGGCGGAAGTGGCTCAGCGCGCTCTCGCCAGTCATCGCGCCGACGAGCACCCGCTCGATCAGGGCGTCCGTCGGCGCACCAGTGTGCGACTGCGCGCCGAGCTCCTTCGTCAGGTCCGCGACCGTGACGCCGGCCATCGAGCGCTCCCAGGGGAGGACGCCCAGCACGGGCACGTCGCGGGACTCGAGGAACGGGACCACCTCGGTCTCGACCTCGTCGTAGGCGGCGCTGGTGACGGCGTTGAACACGACGCCGCGACAGCGGTCGCCCAGCGCTTCGGCGGCCGCGAGGATGCCGTCCACGTCGCCGGGCTCCTGGTAGCGGGCGACGAGCACCGCGTCGGTCTCCAGCAGGTCGGCGATGTCGCCGTCCGTGAGGTCGACGACGGCGCCGGTCGCGGGGTCGCCGGCGCCCTCGAGGATCATCGTCTCCTTCCCCTCGGCGAGGCCGTCGTACGCGTCGCGAACGCGCTCACGGAGCGCCGTGGTGTCCTCCTCGCCGCGGATGGCGCCCGAGATGAACGTCGGCGAGTAGACGACGGGCTCCATCTCGTGCATCTCGGCGTCGAGGCCGAGCAGCTCCCGCGCGAGCATCGGGTCGGCGTCGAGCGTCTTGCCGACGTTGCTCTGCAGGCGGGTGCCCTTGGGTTTCATGTAGCCGACCGTCGCGCCGCGGTCCGCGGCGAGGCGCGCGAGCGCGAGCGTGACGGCGGTCTTGCCGGTGCCTTCGTCTGTCGAGGTTACGAGTAGCGAGTTCATAGCTGGTCTGGGTCGATGGTCAGTCGTACGTCGAGCGCCTGCACGCCGTCTTCGGTGGCGAGCAGCGGGTTCACGTCGAGTTCGAGGATGGCGTCGAAGTCTGTCACGAGTTGGCTCAGCCGCTGGATGGCCTCCTCGACGGCCGCCTCGTCCGCCGAGGGCCGGCCGCGGGCGCCGCGGAGCAGCGGCGCCGAGTCGAGTTCGTCCACCATCTCGCCCGCCTCGCGCCCGGAGACCGGGGCGATGCGGACACTCGTGTCCTCGAGCACCTCGACGAAGATGCCGCCGAGGCCGAACAACAGCAGGGGGCCGAACTGCGGGTCGCGGTTCATCCCGAGGATGGTCTCCGTGCCGGCGTCGACGTCGACCATCTCCTGCACCTGGACGCCGAGGATGCTCGCGTCCGGCTGGTAGTTCCGGGCGCGCGTCATCAGCGTCTCGTAAGTCTCGGCCACGTCGTCCTGGGCGACGCCGACGGCGACGCCGCCGATGTCGGACTTGTGGAGGATGTCCGGGCTGACGATCTTCATCACCACGTCGCCCTCGATGTTGGAGGCGGCCCAGACGGCCTCCGACGGGTCGTCCACGAGTTCTGAGTCGGGGGTCGGCAGGCCGTAGGCGTCCAGCAGCCCCATCGCCTCGACGCCGAGCCGTCTCGCGCCGCGGTCGGCGGCGTCAGTGAGGATCTCGTGGGCGCGCTCCCGGTCCACGTCGAACGAGGTGGGTTCCTCGTAGCTCCGGGCCTCCACGTCACGCTGGACCGACAGCGCGTCGAGGCTGCTCACCGCGCGGGCCGGGTCGAAGTAGTTGGGGATACCCGCCTCGCCGAGCACGTCGGCCGCGGGTTCGGCCCGCTCGCCGCCCATCAGGCACGCGACGACGGGCTTGTCGTGTTCGATTCGCCGCTCGGCGATGACGGCGGCGAGCTCCTCGTAGTCGACGATCGCCGTGGGCGCCGAGATGACGATCGCGCAGCCGACCTCGTCGTCGGCGAGCACGGCGTCGAGCGCCGTCTCGAAGCGCTCGATGTCGGCGTCGCCGATCACGTCGACCGGGTTGTAGATGTTCGCCTCCTCGGGCATCGACGCCTCGAGCGTCGACAGCGTCTCGTCGGTGAACGACGCCATCGAGAGCCCGGAGTCGCCGACGGCGTCGGTCGCCATCACGCCCGGGCCGCCCGCGTTGGTTACGATCCCCACCTCGTCGCTGTCGGGCATCGGGAGCCCGTCGAGCGAGCGGGCGTAGTCGAACAGCTCCTGGACGTTCTCCGCGCGGACGACGCCCGCCTGCTCGAACGCCGCCTCGTAGGCCTCCTCGCTGCCGGCGATGGTGCCAGTGTGCGAGGAGGCGGCGTCGGCGCCGGCCTCGGTCCGCCCGGACTTGACGACGACGACCGGCGTGTCCTGCGTGACTTCCCGCGCCGTGTCGATGAACGTCCGGCCGTCGGCGACGCCCTCGAGGTAGCCGAGGATCACGTTCGTCTCGGGGTCGTCCCGCCAGTGGGTGAGGAAGTCCGACTCGTCGAGGACGGCCTTGTTGCCGAGCGAGACGACGTCTTTGAAGCCGATCCCCTGGTCGTTCGCCCAGTCCAGCACGGCCGTGATGAACGCGCCGGACTGACTCATGAACGACAGCGACCCCGGGAGCGCGTTCGACGGGCCGAACGTGGCGTTGAGCCCCGCCGGCGTCGAGAGCACCCCCAGCGAGTTCGGGCCGACCAGGTTGAGGTCGTACTCCGCGGCGACCGCCCGGAGCTCCTGTTCGCGCTGTGCGCCCTCCGAGCCGGTCTCGCTGAACCCGGCCGTGATCACGACGACGTTCCGGACGCCCGCCTCGCCGGCCTCCCGGACGGCGTCGACGGCGATCGGCGGCGGCACGACGACCACCGCGAGATCGACGGGGTCCGGGACCGAGGCCACGTCCGGGTAGCACTCCCGCCCGAACACGCTGTCGCGACTCGGGTTC
Organism: Halolamina rubra; assembly: GCF_000739555.1. GTDB lineage: Archaea > Halobacteriota > Halobacteria > Halobacteriales > Haloferacaceae > Halolamina > Halolamina rubra. The sequence continues at coordinate 43,734 of NZ_BBJN01000018.1, read as the reverse complement.
ACCGGGACCACGTCGCCCGTGAAGTCGCCGAGGTTCTGGATGATGGCGGCGCCGATCGAGCCCTCGCGCTCCGTCGCCCCGATCACGGCGACGCGCTCGGGCGCGAACAGGCCACCTGTGTCTGCCTCCTCGTTCACGTCGATAGCGTCGCACCGTCGGCGCTTAAAACCGGCCCCGGGGTCTCACTGGGTGGGAGGCGGCGCAGGCTGCCGCCTCAGACCAGCACCGACACGGCGCCGGCCAACGCGATGGCCACGAGCACGCTCGAGAGCGTGCCGACGAGGAAGTACTCCGCGAACGCCTGCTGCTTGAGTTCCTCGAACCGCGCGATCGACTTCGCCGCCACGACGAGTCCGACCGACCCCCAGAGGCCAGCCACGCCGAGGAAGAGGATGACCCACCGCTCGAGGCTCCCGATGAGCGACCCCGCCTCCAGTTCGTCCTCCGAGTTGGGCGCCGGGTCCGGATCCGGGAGCACGCCCCGGACGATGGCGTTCCCGCCGTCGTGGGCGAACACGAACGCCGCGAGGTACACCGCCCCGGTGGTCACCTGCGCCCAGGGGAGTGTGGCCAGCCCACCGACGCCAGCCAGCACCGGCGTGAGCGTCCACGCCCCGGGATCGACCAAGGTCCACGCACCGAGGATGACGAGCAGGTGGGCCACCTGGTCGGCGAGGAACAGCCGCGCCGAACTCCCCGTTTGCTGTCGGAGCCGTGCCGAGACGGCGTCGATGGGGAGGTGCAGGACGCCGATCGCGACGACGGTGAGCGCCGAGCGAGTCGTCAAGAGGGGGAGGAAGGCGACCACGTGGACGACGAAGACGATGCCGACGTGGGTGAGCAGCGGCCGGACTCGGTGCTTGGCCGCCGCGAGTTCGTCCGTCTGGAAGGCGAAGTCGCCGAGGACGTGCCCCAGAAGGAGTAGCGCGAGGGCGGTTCCCGCGGGGCCGAGCCCGGTCAACCACCCGCTCATGCTGACTCACCTCCGGACCGGGTTGTCTGTAACAGCTCGCCCAGCGATGCCTCGGCGGTGCGGACCTCGTGGACGTGCCCGGCGCTGAGAGACTCGCTGACGGTCGACTTCGCGACGTCGTACCGCTCGGCGACGCCCTTCTGGGTTCCCTCCTCCGCGAGGGCCCGAGCGAACTGGGCCTGTCGATCCGTCCAGTCCTCACGGAGGCACTGGACCACGTCGAACATCGCGTTGACGTGGCTATCGCGGGCGCCCGACCAGCCGCCGACGCGGACCCACGCCTCCTCGGACTCGGCGTCGTTGATCGCCGCGCGGGCTCTGTGGAAGCACGGGCCGTCCATCCCGATCGCCTGCTCCGGGTTGAGCTCCGTGTCCAGTTCGCCCAGCCCGATCCCGAACCGGAGCTTGGCCGGGTGGAACCGGTCGCTGACCGAGACCACGGCGTCGACGGCGACGGCCGCGTCGGTCAGGAGGACCTGGAACTCGTCGCCCGTCGTGACGGTGAACTGTGAGGCGATGGCCTCCTCCGGGAGGTCGTCGTTGAGGGAGTTCACGACCTGTTTGAACTCCTGCTGTGCCTCGCTCCGGTCGGTCAACTCCCGAGAGCCGCGGATGTCGCCGATGACGGCCACGTACTCGGTGTCGTCGGGGTTCTCGGTCATGTGTTCGCCCCCGGTGCCGAACTGGGGTTGAGTTCGGTTTTTTCGGCGAACCAGTATCAAGATTGTGGCCGGTGGGGAGTTCGGTTGATAGACCGAACAGGGTTCGAGTTCGACGGTGATGACGAACTACTCACGGCCAAGTCCCGAACCGCAGTTGCCTCCATCTTGAAGCGCTCCCGGTGTCAATTGCTTGCTAATGGATGACGAGTCGGACAGGCAGGCCAACGGGGCTGACCATACGGATCACGATGAGGCTGCGGATAGTGGCCACGGAGAACACGAGGGACACGGCAGCCACGACGGCCACGAGGACAACGGCAACATGCACGAAGGCCACGAGCAGATGTTCCGTCGGCGATTCTTCGTCTCGACAGTCCTCTCGATCCCCGTCCTCCTCTACAGCGAAGCGCTGCAGGACTGGTTCGGCTTCTCCGTCCCCATGTTCCCGGGGAGTGAGTGGATCAACCCCGTGTTCGCCGTCGTCGTCTTCGCCTACGGTGGGGTGCCGTTCCTCCAGATGGCCGTTCCGGAGTTGAAAGACCGGTCACCGGGGATGATGACGCTCATCTCGATGGCGATCACCGTCGCGTTCGTCTACAGCCTCGCCACCGTCGTCTTCCCCGAGCAGTCGGCGTTCTTCTGGGAGCTCGTCACGCTGATCGACATCATGCTGCTCGGCCACTGGATCGAGATGCGGTCGGTGCGCCGTGCCTCCAGCGCCGTTGACGAGTTGGCGAAGCTGATGCCCGACACCGCCGAGCGTATTCGGGACGACGGCGAGACGGAGGAAGTCCCGGTCAGTGACCTCGCCGAGGGGGATCTCGTGCTCGTGCGACCGGGCGCGAGTGTCCCCGCCGACGGGACCGTCGAAGAGGGGGATTCGGCCGTCGAGGAGTCGATGATCACTGGCGAGTCGAAACCCGTCTCGAAAGAGCCCGGCGACGACGTCATCGGCGGCACGATCAACGGTGACGGGAGCCTCCGTGTCCGCGTCGGGGCGACAGGCGAGGAGACGACGCTCGCGGGCATCATGCGGCTGGTCGAGGAAGCCCAGCAGAGCAAGTCGAAGACGCAGGTGCTGGCCGACCGGGCGGCCGGCTGGCTGTTCTACGTCGCCGTCGGGGCGGCCGTCGTGACAGCCATCGCGTGGACGATCGCCGTCTCGTTCAACGCGACGGTGATCGAGCGCGTCGTCACCGTGCTCGTCATCGCCTGCCCGCACGCGCTCGGCCTCGCTATCCCGCTGGTCGTCGCGATCAACACGTCACTCGCCGCGCAGAACGGGATGCTCGTCCGCGACCGGATCGCGATGGAGGAGGCCCGGAACCTCGACGCGATCATCTTCGACAAGACGGGGACGCTCACGGAGGGCGAGCACGGCATCGTCGACATGGCGACCGTCGACGGCGTCGACGCCGACGAGGCACTCGCGCTCGCAGCGGCCGTCGAGAGCGACTCCGAACACATGATCGCGCGAGCGATCCGCGAAGCCGCCGACGAGCGGGGGCTCACCCCGCCTGAGGCGTCCGGGTTCGAGGCGATCAAGGGGCGGGGCGTCCGAGCGACCGTCGAGGGGGACGAGGTGTACGTCGGCGGGCCGAACCTGTTGACCCAACTCGATAGCGCGGTTCCCGATCACCTCCAGCGATTCGCCGACGACGCCGGCGAGAACGCCCAGACGGTCGTGTATCTGGTTCGCGAGGGCGAGCGAAACGGGGCCTCGAACAGTACGAGCGGCGAAGCCGCGAGCCAAGAGGGAGAACTCGTTGCCGCGTTCGCGATGGCCGACGTGATCCGCGAGGAGAGTTTCCGCGTCGTCGACGCCCTGCACGATCTGGGTATCGAGGTGGCGATGCTGACCGGCGACTCACGGGACGTCGCCGACGCCGTCGCCGACGAACTGGGCATCGACACGGTGTTCGCGGAGGTCCTCCCCGAGGACAAGGACAAGAAAGTGCAGGAGCTCCAGGACCAGGGGAAGCTCGTGGGGATGGTCGGCGACGGCGTCAACGACGCGCCGGCGCTGACGCGGGCCGACGTGGGTATCGCCATCGGGAGTGGGACCGACGTGGCCGTCCAGTCGGCCGACGTGATCCTCGTTCAGAACAACCCATTGGACGTGGTTCGGCTGGTGAAGCTGAGCAAGGCCAGCTACCGGAAGATGCAGGAGAACATCGTCTGGGCGGCCGGCTACAACGTGTTCGCGCTCCCGCTCGCAGCCGGTGTGTTGGCGCCGATCGGAATCCTGCTCTCGCCCGCTGTTGGTGCGCTGCTGATGTCGCTGAGTACGGTGATCGTGGCGATCAATGCGCAACTGCTTCGGCGCGTCGATCTGTCAATCCTCGAGATGTCGGGAACCGCATTATCGACGACGGCCGAATCTGCAGACTGACCCGTCCGGGAGCTAGCCACGTCGACGGAGGCACCGTGAATCAGACGGCGGATAGGGTAACAGAAGCGGTGCCATCGACAGCGTCAGCACCCCAGCGGGTCATCCCGCAGTTGCTGGGCGTCGTAGACCGGTTGGAGCAACCTGAGCTGTGTGTCCGACCATGGCGAGACCGCTCGCCCCTCGGGCGTTTTGAGGTGCCGATCGAAGTCGTTGGGGGTATTGTCGACGAAATGTTCGTCGTGGCGTTCGACGAGAGACGGGTTACTACTTATTTGGTTTCCTGATTGTAGCCAGCTGAAACCGCGGCGTATAGCCTTTGAACCTTCTATGACGGAATCCCTCTTGTATTATGGTTATATTTATGTACCTCTGATAATGTTGCTAGCTCGTATCATGGCAATCACCAACACGAAAGATCGGTTGATTGCGCTCGCGCTCGGGGTATTGATCGTGATGTTGGGGGCGATGCTCACAGGAGGGCAGATCGGGCAGATCCTGTTCTCCTACACGATTATCGCCTTCTTCGGCCTGTACGTTCTGATCGGGACACGCGGCCAGGCTAGCGACGTCGACGCGCAGCCGTTCCTGAAGTTGACAGGCGGGCTCGTCGCTCTTCTCGGCGTCCTGTTCGCCGCACTCTGGTACTTCCACTTCCAGAACCCGACGTACACGGACCCGGTGTACTGGCTCGGCCTGCCCCGTGCGACGGCGGTGCTCGTGTACGGCCTCTGGATGCCGCCAGCGCTGTACATGATGTTCGCGTACCCGTACCTGTTCGAAGAGTACATCTGGGACTCGAACGAGGCTGCCGAGTTCCGCGAAATGGAACGACGGGAAGCCCCCGGGGCAACTGGAGGTGACGACTGATGGCGCTTGACCCACTCATCGTCGGCATCACCGTCCTGTATCTCTTGGCCGTCCTCGCTATCGGCGTCTGGGGGACGGCGGAGACGAAGAGCACCTCGGACTTCCTCATCAGCGGCAAGCGGTTCGGCACGTGGGCGGTCGCGTTCTCGGCGTTCGCGTCGATCATGAGCGGGTTCGGGTTCATCGGCGGCCCGGGGCTGTTCTACTCAGGGGGGTACGCCTTCCTCTGGATCGCGATCGTCGCCCCGCTCGCGTTCCCGATCTCGTGGTTCGTGCTCGGGAAGAAGATGCGGCTGTTGGCCGAAGTGCGTGACATCCTCACGATTCCCGACGCCGTCTACGCCCGCTACAACAGCGATACGGTGCGCGTCCTCACCGCAGTCTCGGTGCTACTGGGCGTCATCTCGTATCTCGCCGTCCAGCTGAAGGCGATGGGGTTCGTGCTTGGCGAAATTCTCGGGACGACCCAGCTCACGGCGGTGCTCATCGCGACCGCGATCATCGCGATCTACACCGTCGGTGGCGGGATGATCGCCGGCGTGATGACTGACCTCATCCAGGGCGGCGTGATGGTCGCCGGGAGCATCCTCGTGTTCTTCATCGCCCTCGACTGGGGTGGCGGCCTCGGCCAGATGAGCCGTGACATCGCCGTCAACGACCCGACGTTCGCGGGGGCGTTCGGGAGTTTCCCCGTGATGCTGGCGCTGTGCTGGTACTTCCTGTTCACGATCGGCAACTCCGGCCAGCCTCACATGGCGCACAAGCTGTACATGGTGCGTGACGTGAAACTCCTCAAGTGGGGCGCGCCCATCGCGGCGCTGTCGTACTTCGCGGCGTCGCTGATGATGCTCGGTATCGGCATCGGCGTCCGCGCCAGCGTCGAGACGGGCGCGCTGGACGCGCTGTCAAACCCCGACAACGCGGCGCCGTTCTTCCTGACCGAGTTCGTCTCACCGCTGCTGGCAGGGATCGTGTTCGCCGCGGCGCTCGGCGCCATCATGAGCACCAGCGACGCGTTCATCAACATCGGTGCGGCGAACCTCGCGCGTGACATCCCGGTCGGCCTCGGCATCGAGTACACCTCGGACAGCCAGGAGCTGTGGGCCCACCGCATCGGGAGCGCCGTCATCATCGTCGGATCGCTCGGACTCGCGTACTACGCGGAGATCCTCGTCGGCCTGCTCGGCGTCGTCGGCTGGGCGCTGTTCGCGAGCGCGCTCGTCCCGCTGCTGGGCATCGGCCTGAACTGGGACGGTGCGTCCCGCGAGGGCGCCATCGCCTCCGCCGTGGTGGCGCTCGGCTCCAACCTGGGGCTCGCTATCGCCGGCGAGTTCTACGGCTTCTCGCTGCCCAACAGCATCGTCATCGGCGCGTTCACGCTCGTGCTGGCGAGCATCACCCTCATCGCGGTGAGCTTCGTAACTGACTCACACGCGCGCGACGCGATCACTGAGGACATCCGCAAGGTGGTGTCCGTCTAGGCACGCTCGACTCCGCGACCTCAGGTCGCAGTCGATCTTTTTCGACCGTCGAAAGCGGGTTCGACACCAGCTCGGGCGCTCGTCAGGGGAGAATGGACGGCGACGACTCGACGACGTCGACGTCGTACTGCGTCCGGAGTGCGTCCGCGAGCGAGCCCATATCCTGTGAGCGGTCCTTGTGGTAGAACTCGACGTCGCGGTCGGCAGTGGCGATGACGAGTTTCGGCTTGAACAGGAGCGAGCCGGCCCGGAGCCGGATCTCCTCGACGTCTTCGATCGAGATCGCGAAGCTTCGCTCGTGAGCGAGTAGTTCGTCGGTCGGCTCGTCGAGAAGCGCACGCCCGATGCGAGCAGCCTCCCGGTTACGCCCGTCGCGGCGCAGCAGAAAGGACTTGAACGACTGCTCGGCGTACGTGCAGTTGATCTGGTCGGGATCGAAGAACAGCTCGTGGTGGACGAATGTCTCGGGTCGGACACGGTACCAGCCCGTCGCCCAGATTCGCTGCTGTCCGTTTCGATCGGTGACCACGACAGTCCGCCTGGCCACGTCCTCGTCCGGGTCCACGTCGGCTGCCGGCTCGGGTTCGTTATCGGCGTCAGTCATGCGACCTCTCGCGGGGGGAGTCGGCATTCGAGTAGCGCTGCGGCGTACGTCTTCCCCTGCGTGTCGTACCGAAGGCTGTGCTGCCCGCCGCCGTCGAGCGCGTCCTCACAGAGGAAGTTCAGCGCGTTGATGTTCGGCAGTTCGTAGCGCGTGACCGACCCGTTGACGAGGCCGTCGAACTGCTCGGCGACGAACGCCGCGGTCAGTTGCTCGCGGAGCCGCTCGTAGGCGTCCGGATCGTCGGCGACGACGCCGATGTTCAGCCGGTTCCCCTTGTCGCCGGAGCGGCCGTGTGCGATGTCGGCGAGCAGCACTCCCTCGTCGTCCGTGTCGTCACTCATGAACCGTCACCTCGGGCTGGATCGCGTCCCGCGAGACGAGTGTCGGCCACGTGTCGATGATCGGCGTCGGCGACGGCCGCCCCCCGTCAGTCAGCCCAGTAACCGACGGCGGGCCGGCCATCGAGAGCGGGGCGAACTCCATGCCGAGCCGCCGCAGGTCGTCCCGCGAGGGGCCACGGGCCGCGAACCGTAGCATGATCTCGTTGTACGGTTCGCGGTCCGGTGCCGCTGGCCCGTGTGCGCCGTCGTGGCCGATGTAGTCCGCGTGCGTCTCCTCGACGTCGAGGCCGAGCGTCTCGATCCGGTCTTCGAGGATCGACGCCGCTCGGCGGGCCTTCTCGAGGGCGTCCGGTCGCGAGTACAGCAGCTCTCCGGCGAGCTTGAAGCCGTTCGGGTAGTGCACCGTCGCTTTGTAGTCTTCCGGCGGCGCGGTTCCCGTGACACCGTGGACGCGGACGGCGTCGTCGCCGAGATCCTCGAGTCGCACGGAGGTAAAATCGGCCGTGACGTCCGGCGTCAGGTACGCCGACGGGTCGCCGATCTCGTAGACGAGCTGTTCGCTGACCGTTTCGGTTGTTACCGCGCCCCCGGTATCCGGCGGTTTCGTCACGGTGAACGTCCCGGAGGCTCGACTTCCGCGATCGGATAGCCGAGGTTCCCAAACGAGAGCTCTCGCCAGTCACCGAGGAAGTTCCCGCCCGTCACCTGCGTCCCGCACTCGATGAGGTGGCCTGCGACAGTGCCCGCCGCCAGTCGGTCGTAATCGTCCGCCTCCCACTCGAACTCGTGGAGGAGTGGCCCGAGCGTCAGTGCCGGGTCCGCCACGCGGCCCGTAATGACGATGTCGGCGCCGCGGTCCAACGCCTCGGCGATGGGGAACGCGCCGGCGTACGCAACGGCGACTTGCGGCTCGACGTTCTCGGGGAAGGCCGCTCCCGTCTCGATGTTGGGCAGGCCTGGATCCGCCCTGAGTTCGTCGAGTTGCGCCGTGACTTCCTCACCGGTGACGGTCGCGATGGTCGGGTCGTGCCCTCGCTCGGCTGCCAGTTCCTGGACGCGGTCGGCACAGGCCGTCGGCGCGACGCCGCCCGCGTTCGTCACGACGGTGATCTCTCGGTCGAGGAGGGCGTCGACGTACTCCTCGACGACGATGTCGACGAAATCCGTCGCGTACCCCGGGCGGCCGGACTCCTGCAGTCGCGCGAGGATCCCCATCGTCACCTCCGCGAGGTATTCGAGCTGCAGGTAGTCAAACTCGCCGTGGTCCAACAGGCGGCCTGTCGCATCGGGATAATCTCCCCAGAACCCTGCCCCGGAAGCGATGCGCACGGTCATGAGAGTTCGTCGATGAGCTCCTCCGCCCGGTCCTGCCGGATCGCGTCCTCTGCGACCATGCGCTCGGCGACCTCGTCGACGAGATCGCCCGAAGCGCCCGCCTGGATGGCGATGTTCTTCGCGTGAAGGTTCATGTGACCGGTCTGGATGCCCTCGCTGACCAGCGCGCGGAGGCCAGCGTAGTTCTGCGCGAGGCCGACCGCCGCGAACACGCCCGCGAGTTCGTCAGCCGACTCGACGTCGAGGATCTCCATCGCAGCCTGCGCCGTGGGTTGGAGTTGGGTCGCGCCGCCGACGGTGCCGACCTGGATCGGGACCTCGATACTGCACGCCAGGTTCCCGTCGGCGTCGACCTCGTAGCTCGTGAGCGGGCCGTAGCCACCCATCGAGGCGTAGGCGTGGGCGCCCGCCTCGATCGCCCGCCAGTCGTTGAACGTCGCGGTGGCGACGGCGTCGATCCCGTTCATGATCCCCTTGTTGTGCGTCGCGGCGCGGTACGGATCGGCTGCGGCGAACGCCCAGGCGTCGACGATACGGTCTCGGACTTCTTCGCCGGAAAGCTCGCTGTCGTCGTCGGTGAGGGATTCCGGTTCGATCGTCGCCGTCGCCCGGGCCAATCGTCGGTCGGCTAGGTTCGAGAGAATCCGCAGAAGCACATCGCCGCCGGTCAGGTCCTCGATGCGGGGGGCCAGTGCTTCCGCCATCGAGTTGACCGCGTTCCCCCCCATCGCGTCCCTGACGTCGACGATCAGGTGGGTGACGACCATCGCGCCGCGTGCCGTGTCGACGACCCGGACTTCGACGTTCCGACAGCCGCCGCCGTGTTCGACGAGCGTCGGGTCCTCCGCGTTCGCGGCCTCGATGAGTTCGTCGGCGTGCTCGAGAATCCGGACTTTCGCGGCGTGTGGGTCGTCGACGTCGACGGCCTGGATCTGCGCGATCATCACCGGGCCGCTCACGTTGGTGGTGAACCCACCCGTTGGCCGAGCCATCCGCGCCCCGTAGGAGGCCGCTGCGACGACGCTCGTCTCCTCGACAGCCATCGGAATCAGGCGGTCGTCGCCGTCGATCTGGAAGTTCGTCGCGATCCCGAGCGGGTACTCGATAGTGCCGATGACGTTCTCGCTGATCGCGTCCGCCCGCGTGTCGTCGAGGCCGCCACTGATCGCCGAGACCGCCTCCTCGCTGAGGTCGCAGTGGTCGGCGACCGCCTCGCGTCGTTCGGCAACGCTCAGTTTGTAGAAGCCAGGAATCCGTGCGTCCATAGCCGAGAGAAGGCGTGGTCATTCACATAAAGGCTTGCGTACTGGTGACTCGCCACACGTATCGGTTTCACACGACGCCTCAGCCACCGTACTCCGCGTCCGTCACAAACCGTCTCAATCACTCAGGCCACGGGAGTTAGACCATCCAGTTCAGCCGGTTTCTTGGGTCCAGTTCGTCTCGAGAGCGAACTGCGTGAGGAACTCCTCCATGAACTCCCAGCGGGACTCCCCGAGGCGTCGGCCCGGGTCAGTGTGTAACGCATCGAGACGTGTTCGCGCCCACTCGCGCACGACGTCGATGTCCGGCAGTTCTGCGTGGTCGACATCGAGTGTGGATGCGTCGTCGATGATCGCGTACTGCTCGCCCGTCCGTCCGGAACGCTCACCGACGATACAGGCGAGTCGAACGAGTCCGACAGCGCCAGTCGCATCGAGCTTGTCGGCGTCGAAGAGTAGCTTTGCCTCGAGTGTCTCCGGCTCTGGCGAGCTTGCCCGGATACTGTGTGCTCGGAGGCAGTGCTCGATGGCGGTGATTCGGGTCGTCGAGAACTCTTCACTCTCGAGGAGCGTCGTAACTTCGTTGGCCGCCCATTCGTCGTGGTCATCGATCTCCCCGACCCGTTCGAGGGGTCGGCCGATGTCGTGAAACCACGCAGCCGCAGCCAAAACTTCTCGGTCGACAGTGTCGGGATGCTGGTCTGCAAGCTGGAGCGAGACATCACGCACTCGTTTCGCGTGGAAAATGTCGTGTGCGGGGAAGGCATCCTCGTAGTACGGGCGTGAGAGTTCTCGGGCAAGAGAGCCGATTCGGGGAGCCATTACTACGGGAACGCGTCGTGACCCGCTTAATCATTCTGACGGAGGAGACCAGTTGGGCGGTTCTGACGCGTATCTTTCTTCGAGGAGAGAATCCCGCCGTTTACGGTAGGAGTGAATCCGACAACTCCTCCAAACGCCACCGTTGATGGTAAGGCAGGATATTCCACAAGAATCTGAATCAGTAAGTAGGCGGTTCTACCGACATACCCTCACCCAGCACAGATGCGCGTGTTTCGGCCATCGTTGGGTAAGCAAGTTCTTCCCTAGGTGTGCTGCGCCCGCGGCTGTGGGGGGATTGGTTCCTGGAGATAGTCGCCGCAGCCACCTCACAGCTCATTACGGGACCAAGGGTTCAGTGGGTCGCCTGTCGTGATTTGCTCAGCAGCATGAAGTCGGTCGTGTGCCACACACGCGGTGATGCCGACCAGCGCGGCCACGATTCCAACGATTCCGAAGGGAGATATCACGAGTTCGCTCCCGTCGGCGAGGAACACCGACGTGAAGACACCCAGAATGAACGACCCGTGGAAAAACGTCGCAGCGAGTACCGACCGCGCCCGCACGGTCAGGTAGGTGTAAATCGGCGACCACGCAACCGTTGCAGCGGTCATAGAGACGATTCCGGCTGCTGGCTCCCCGGGGAACTGGAGCCCAAGAAGGACGAGCGGAGTGTGCCAGATTCCCCAGACCAAACCCGTCAATATCGATAGCTTCCAAAAGCCGAGTGGGGCCAACTCCGTGAGTAACAGCCCCCGCCAGCCGAGTTCTTCGCCGAAGGCAGCAAGCGCAAACAGCGTCCCCCCGAGGGCGAGCCCAAGCCCGAGCAGGAGAACGGCCACTGGCACGCCAGTCGCCTCCAAATCAGCGATCGTGGCAGCGGCCTCCCCCTCTGAGAGCCCGAGTTCGAGTAAGAACGCCGAATAGTCGGCTGTAACTACCGTCTCCGGGAGCATGGCCCCGACGCCAATCATCACCGCGGTTAGCCCAGCTGGGGCGACCCAGGCGAGGACAATCCACCGGAGACGCCCGCGGGACAGTCCAGTTCCTTGCCGAATGGACGATCGGCGGATCCGGAGGAGGGTGATCGCCGCGATCGCCGGACCGCCCATGAAGATGATTGTGCCGAGGCCCTGCCCGCTACTACTGCCGAGATCGATATCGGCGAAGCCGAGCCCGGCAAGACCACCCCAAGAGATGGCGAACGTGAGGAGAAGAAATCCCGAGACCATTCGAAGGTCTATTGAGGGTTGTAGTTGCACTCGTTCTGACATGTATTGATGTTCGTTCAATTGTCCGATAACACTTGGGGGCGAACAGTCACCGCGGCAGATATCGCTATTCCACGACCTGAGAACGACCTTACGAATCTACTACCCCTCGACGCGTACGGGCGTGTATGCGACCAGAAAACGAGTGGTTCAAGCCAGAGAAACTGCGGGTGTACTACTTTCTGTACGAAGCCATCGGCGTCGGTATCCTCGTCGCCGTCGGTGGGTTCCTCGCGTCGGTCGGCGCGTTTTCCGACGCTCCCCTCTGGGTCTCCGGGCTCGTGATTGCCGTTCCGCTGGCCGTGTTCGTGTTTCTGACGTGGTGGATTCCGGCATTCTACCGGACGGCCGCCTACCGACTCACTGACGACGAGATCGAGTACCGACGCGGCGTGTTCTTCCAGCAGAAGACGACCGTGCCGTACAACCGAATCACCAACGTCAACGCTGCGCAGGGCCCGATTCAGCGACTCGTCGACGCTGGCTCCGTCGGTATTCACACGGCAGGCTACGCTGGGCAGACGGGAGCCGAACTGACAATAACCGGTGTCAGCGACTACGAAGAGATCAAAGATCAGGTGTTGACGAAAGTGCGACGACGTCGCCCGGCTGCTACCGAGGGTGACGACGAAACGCTCGACGACGAACGGGCCGCGGTCGATCGGTCGTCGACGCTGGGCGGCGAAGAGTTGAGCGAACTGCGCCGCATTCGGGTGCTCCTCGAGGGGGAGTTCGGCGGCTGAAGCAGGGTTCGATACAGCCGATGTGTCTGCTGCTTCTCGAGTAGCTCATGCGTCAAAACTGTTCGACATATCAGGGGAGTACGCAACCCAATCGACCAGAATCCGTGAATTGTGCCCGACCGTGACTTGGTGGTCGGAGAACTGGAACGTGAGGCTCCACGCTCCTGTTTGGCTAAGATAGCTAACGCCTCCGGGTTGATGTACTCGTTTGTGCAATCTATCGCCACACTCGAACGGAGTCCAGACAACTGTTGGCCCGCAAGGAAGAGACCGCCAGGGTGTGGATCGACGATACGGACGGAGGGGCCGAAAAGACGGGGTCGACCGGCACGGAGCCTACGCAGCCCCACATGAACACACGTGCTACGTGGTAGGAAGGCCGACAGGAGTATCACGCCTGCGGAGAGAGAGGATACCGGCCGCGACAGGCGACGTTCACGTGTCCGAACGACGCTTGCTGGATGGGCGAGTACCAGGCGGATGTGTCCCCCCACAAGACAGCCAAGCCGATGCTGCCCAACAAGAGACGTTTGGAACGAATGCGTCTTGAAACCAGAGGGGCGGTTCGACCGGCCCGAAATCCCGTGGTGGGATTCCCGCGTCTTTAGGTGCGGAAGGAGGTCAAGCATGTGTTCGGACTAGTTGTGAACTGTCTGTGTCGGGAAGTTAATACACTTCTCTGGTGAAGTACCCGTATGTCAGAATCGTCGACGATCGATGCAGGAACGGTGGACTGGTTGACGCTTGATGCGGACGAGGAGATCGTCTGGTCCGGGAACCCACACGAGAGTAGTCTGATTCCGGCACTCGTCGTCGGAGTGCCGCTCTCGCTTCTCCTCGTCGGCCTGTTCATCATCGCTGGGGCGTATCTCCAGCGGGAGAATACACAGTACGTGGTGACGACCGATGGACTGTACAAGAAGACGGGCGTCCTGTCGCGGGACGTACAGCGCATCGATTTCGGGAAAGTGCAGAACACGTCGTACAGCCAGGGGTTCTTCGGCTCTCAGTTCGGGTACGGCAACGTCGACGTATCGACGGCTGGTGGGTCCGGTGTCGAACTGCAGTTCCGCTCAGTCCCCGATCCGCGCGAAGTGCAGGAGCTCATCAACAAGCGGGTGAAGGCCAGCCGCGGTGACCGGACGACGGAGTCGGGTGAGACGAAGGGCGACGTACTCGACGATATTCTCGTCGAACTCAGAGAAATTCGGTCGACGCTCGATGCACAACAGGAGTCCACGGGGACCACGTCGGCGACGACGACAACCACCGGCAGTGGGACGGACGAACCCTCGATTAGTGAGGACGACACGACCCAGAACGTGGGTGGCAGGAGCGATCAGCACGCCTCGAACGCGACTGTCGACGACGAGTCGAGTGAGGAACGGTAGCCACGCATGACGGAGGCAATCGACTCGGCGATCCCGCTTGACGCGACTGAGTCCGTCGAGTGGACCGGCCGCCCACGGATCACGACCATCCTCCCAGCAGTCGTGGCCGGGGTTCTCCTCGCAGGCTTCGGGATTGCCGTGAGTGTTTCTGGGGAAACCCTGCTGTTCCTCGCCGTCGTTCCATTTGCGCTGGCGATCCCGGTGTGGCAGTATATCGCGCTACAAGGCGTGCAGTACGTCGTGACGGACGAAGCACTGTACGTGAAACGCGGCGTGTTGACGCGGTCTGTCACGCAGGCAAACCTCGAAACCGTACAGAACAGCGCCTTCGAGCAGGACATCACGGGATCGATCTTCGGGTACGGGACAGTCACGTTCGAACTCGCTGGTGGGGACGACCTCTCGTTCCGAGCGATCGAAGATCCGCGGGCGATCCGGGCACTCGTCGATCGAGCGACATCGAACGATGATGGGATCAGTGGGGGCGATTGGGGACAATCCGCGATCCCCGGTGATCTGTCGCAGTGGCAGGAGATTCGCGAGGAGATCCGAGCGATCCGCAGCTCGCTCGACAGATAGACTGAATCGATAGCTGATACCGACCATCCACGGTGACGGTGGCGCGTGCGAGGCGCGGCGACTGCCGCGAGCGTCCGCGAGGGGCGTCCGAGCCCTACGAGGACGACGGCTGGGGAGGTGGCTGGTCACTCCAAAAGAGAGTCACAACGGTCCTAACCCGCCCACGATGCCTCCCACTCGGGGAACGAGACCGACGGCTGCACTGTCTGGGCCACGGAGACGCGCCCCTCGTACCAGTTCTTAGCCATGTTCCGAAGCACCACGCGCTGGCCTTCCTCGACGCCCGGCTGCTCGGACTGCGACCAGACGGTATTGGAGATCCCCGGGCCAGGCTAAACCGACGGTCGGTGGTGGGTGTACGTTGTCGCGTCCACCAGGAGACGGCCTTTCGAACGGGTTTGACCCACGTCGGATTCGCCAAAGGCATCAGCAGGTGTCCGGGTACCACATGTATATCATCTCAAGCACCGGTAGGGAGGGACGCCGCCGCAGAAGATTCGATCTTGGCCGGCCTCTTCCTCTACAGATAAACAAGGCGAGTGCCTCGAGGCTTGACCCCGAGGCGGTTCACGGTGGGTTGTGGCCGGCGTTGAGTGGTTCATAGGAGTCCAAATGATAGGCAACCCGCCATAGTTTGAGGACGGCGCGAGTAACCAATTCTTCTGGGGATTGTGTGATACAGGACTCTTCGACCTGGTTTGGATCTGAACTCGCATTGGGCGGTGGATGGTAGTGCTCCAATTCGGAGACATGGATATAATCACCCGCATGTGGATGCTTTCCCCACCGGAAATTCACCGCCTCTGTGTCCGTGTAGTGGAACTTGTAATCATCTCGTGTCGTCCACTGGATGTCAATCCGGGCTTCTTCAGCTGAACACAGTCCGTCGTCAAGTTTGACTTCCAGGGTGGATGGATGGAGGTAATCATCAAGTTCTGCTGTCGCAAGCGGTTCCATCTCCTCGACGACATCACGAATCGTCAGTAGCGCCGGCCGATCCGTTGCTCCACGAAGAGTATGGGTTTCCGCTTGATTAGGAGAATCCTGCATTGATCAAGCGGGAACGCTGTCATCAGTCGGTCGACGGTCGCTATCGACAAACTGCTCGGCGTTGCCAATCGAGAGAGCAGCGTTCGCAAACGCGAGGTTCCGACGGAGCGTCTTCCACTCACGAATCGTCTCTGGATCGATTTCTTCCTGTGGAGGCCCGGACTCGGCAAGAGCCTGATTCGTCTGGTTGACCGCCAACTCTTCTGGAGACTCGACACCGAATTCGGTCTGATACTCGGTGAGCTGTTCACGCATCTCCCGAATACGCGTGACGAGTTCGTCGGTCGAGACGTGCTCAAGGATGTCGGCAGCCTGTTCCACGACGAGCGATTCGGGCGAGCGGTGATAGAGCGTGCCGCCGTGCTCGCCAGGAGTCGTCTCAACGAATCCTTCCTCAGCAAGTGTGTTCAAGTGCTTTCGAGCGGTCTTTGGAGCGGTCCGTGCATCATCAGCTACCGCATCAGCTGAGACAGGACTGTACGTATGCGCAATGACGTGTCGAATACGCTCGTACGGCGTTGTTTCAGCTACCCATTCCTCTCCGACCGCTTCGTTGACGTCTGCAAAATCCTCTGGCGAATTCCGATTATCCATGTAGAAACGGACGGGATAGAGTAATATAGTTCTTTGCAACACCCCTATATTTCTGAATTGCCGAGGGTGCTATGCGTATCTGAATCATCGATAATCGAGATAGGTAGGGTGGACTGGTAACGCTTGATGCGGATGAACAGATCGTCTGGTCCGGGAACCCACACAAGAGTAGCCTGATTCGGCGGGAACTATTAACCAACAATAGGTCCGGCAAGGCCGGCTATGTTGGTTAAGACACCCCCGCCCCCTATCCGACACGGCTGCCCGAAACGCGGCACAGCGCCGTCGATCGGAGACATATCTCTTAACGATTCTTCGATTCTGGTTGATTTTCGATCCCGACGAAAGGAATAAGTCCTCGACTGTGGATATTGTTACCGCGCACCGAGACCCAACCAATAGACACCCCCCTCCACACGTATGATTACGAGATCGGTCACCGTCGAGGCGATCGACGAACTGTACCTGCGGTGGAACAACCACATCAACGCTTCAGCCCTCTATCGGCGCGCGATTCGGGAGGAGATGGCCGTTCGCGGGGTCGACAGTGATGAGCTCCGCGACCTCCTTGAACGCGCCCGAGAGCAGGGGTACACGCTGGACGAGATCGCGGCTGAAACCAACCGTTTGGCCGATCTCGAGGCTCTCGTCGCCGATGAGCAGCGCCAGCCACCAACTGCCGACAGTGCCACGGAGTGACCTCGATGGCCCAGTCCACCACCCCCGCTGACGCAGGCCACTGCCCCGCCCACCAGCCATCGACGATCCACCGACTCCCCCGTCAGGCGGTCCTCTCCGTCATCATCCTGTGCCTCGTCGCCGTCGACCCCGTCGCCGCCCAGCAGAACGCGGTCTGCAGTGCGGACAACCTCCCCAGCATGATCGAGGGGTTCTTCCAACTCACGACGGCGCTGGGGATCGTCGGGCTGGTCGTCGTCTGGCAGGCGGAGTCCCTCCTCGAGATGTTCACCCTCGATCACGAGCGGAAGAAGGGGCTCAAACGCCACAAGCGATCGGCGATGAAGTCCGCGGTGATCCTCGTCGTCCTCGGGCCGTTGTACACCGTCGCCGGGTCGATGATGGGCCTCCCGCTGGCACAGTGTGTGAATCTTGTCCCCTGGTAATCGAGCCACCGCTCCGAGCACCATGGCGTCCCGCGCCCCACTCGTGCTGACGGCCGTGCTCTGTCTCGCGGCAGGAGTGGCGGCTGTCGGGACCGCGCCACCAGCGCCGAGCAGCGAGGACAACGGCCTCACAGAGAACGAGTCCGCGACGCTGTGGTCCCGCGACGCCGACGACTACATGGCCGAGCGCGAGTACCGCCAGCGCTACGGCGAGACCCGGTCGGCAATGGCGCAGCTCGCCAACGGGACCGACATCACGTTCACTCGGCCGCCGTCGACCGCCGCGACGTGGACGCGGAACGATTTCGCCGACCTCGACGCCGGCGGGCCGAACACCTCGATCTCCCCCCGCAACGCGACGCTCAAGGATGGGACGCTGATCGCCGACGCCCACGCGACGATCTTCGCCGCCCAGCCGTCGACGCGTGGCCACCTGGGGCCGAACCGGACCGTCCACTACGTGGCGCCGAACGGCACGCTCCGCGGGTTCGTCGACTACCGGGTTCGAGTGCCGAACACGAGTCCGAACGGCAACCGGACGACCGACTGGTCGCTCGTCGCCCACGAGATCGAGACCGTGCGCCTGCTCGTCGACGGCGAGCCGGTCGTCGAACGCGAGGGAACGCACACGCCGGCGCTGCCGTACGCGCTCGGCGATGACGGCCAGGTGACGCTCACGCTCGAAGCCGAGATCCACGTCCGACTACGTGGCACCACCCGGGCGAACAGTTCCGGCCCGGTGCTGAACACCACGACGCGGGCCGAGACACTTACCGTCCGCGACTCGCTGGCCGTCGAGGTGTACGACCTTTCGGCGTCTGTCTACTACGCCAACTACCCCAACGGCGACGCGGGCGTCGCCGTCTTCCAGTCCCAGCCGTGGCAGGGGTACACCCTCACCGCGAACCGCTCTGCGCGAGTTCGTGGCGTCTGGCGGTTCTACACGGCTCGGGACATGAGGTGGGACACGCTCGTTCGAAGCAACGCGACGGGCAGTGAACGGATCGAGTCGGACGCGATTCCCGTGTTCGTCCACGCCTACCCCTCGCGGATCGGCCCGCGAGCGGAGCCAGTTCGAGATGGCCCCGACATCCTGGAGACCTGGGGGACGAACGCATCGTCACCGGCGGCGTCACTCGGGAAGCACATCCACGTCGACGTCGTGAATCGCTCGTACACGGCGAGTCACGGCGTCGCCGTGCGGGCAGATCGGGTGGCGCCTGCCGCGATCCAGGTTGCGGGCATCGTCCGCGGCGTGAACGCCTCAATTACCGAGCCGGACAACGGGTTCGAGCGCCCGCTCAGTAGGAGCAACCTGACGGCCGTCGTCATCGAACAGAACCAGTCCGGAGCCCGCGTTCGCCTGACGCTGCGGAGTGCTGCTTCGGGTGAGCCGATCGTCCTCAACGACAGCGCACGCGACGTGCCTGCGGACGGGCCGGACCGGAACGGCTACCTCACGATCGCCGACCAGCGCGTCGAGACCAACGCATCGGGCGTCGCCGTTGTGACGCTTGACCGCCCCGGCATCTACACGGCCCGGTACCACCCCGGCTCGTGGGTGTCGCAGGCCTCGGCGTACGTCGGCGACACGGCGACGGTGAGGTGGCACCCACTCACCACGCTGGATGGCTGGGTCGCGCTGGCCGTCGAAGTCGGCTGGCAGCTGCTCCCGTTCGTCGTCGCACTCTACGCCGGGCGTCGGGTCTTGCTGTTGCTCAGTCCCACACGGAGGTTCGCGGACAAACCATGACTTCGGACAACGTCCCCATTGATCGACGTACAGCCCTCCGAACGCTTGCCGTCGGCGCCGTCGTCGGCGTCAGCGGCTGCGCCACCGAGGGCGGGCCACTCCCCGGGCCGGATCCCGGGACGGACGGCACTGGCACGAGTGAGGGGCCGTTCAGGAACGTGGGCGTCGAGGGGACGACCCTCGTCGTCGAGCTCGCCCCTGATACAGAGATCGACCAGGTGAACCTCATTCAGCCCAACGGCGAGCTCTGGGGGACGCGTGGGGTTGCAGCCGGTGCCGAGCAGGTGTCCTTCGAGTTCCGGGCCGCGTACACGCCGGGGGAGTACGACGTGCTCGGGCTGAATGGGGAGGAGACGGTCGTCGAGGAGTCGCTCGCGATTCGGCCCAACTTGGAGATTCGCGAGGTCGGGTTGTATCGGAACCACCCGGACAGGGCGTGGGAGGAGGTGTACGGGGAGTCGAGCTCTGACTCAAACTTCCTGATTAACGGCGAGGCATTCGTAACTGTCGAGAATACTGGAACCGGCCCTGAAACAATCCATGAATTAACTTTCACTGGAGACGTCCCAAACCCACTCGAAAACCCACGTGGAAGCGGGATTCACGAAAAAGAGCAAGTCGTTGTCGTCCCGGGAAAGACAGTTGATGTGTTTAGCGGATCGTTCCCGTTTGGCTCCGTGTCCTCAGAAGGGATGGGTTGCTCACTAGAAGGGAACAGTGGTGAGTTTACAGTAACGCTTGATACAGGTGTCAAATCTTCCTCCGTCACTCAGACGTACAACGTTCGGTACTCCGGTTCTACGGAGATAGATGATTGCGAAATCATAATCTCGGAGGCATAGAGATGGTTGACCTGATCGATGTTGTCCTTGAGGGAGTCAAGGACACTGTCGAATGGTTTGTCGGCTTATTCATGGATGGTCTCCGTTCTGGATACCGGACCTTGTCGGAGGCGATGTTCGGGACCCCGACACCAAAGACGAACGGCCCATTTGTGTTCGGGGATCCGACGAATCAACCGTGGATGCAACTACAAGACACACTAGTTGGTGGCGAGATAGTAGTCATCGCTCTACTTCTTCTTGTGATAAGCGTCCAAGGGCGGCATGCAATCCGGATATTCGATATGGGGAGCACATACGAAGCACAGAAGACGAAGAAAGCCGCTTGGACAGGTGCGTTCCTGGTTATTGTGTGGTACTGGGTCGGAACCCTGGCGCTCTATCTCGTCGATGGGTTCACAATCGCACTTCTGCCTGAATTCACAGCCATTAAGAGCGCTATGACCAGGTTTTTGGAGGCCTCCATCTCCAACCCCGCCCTCTCGCTCCTCTTCGCCCTCGCTGGCGGCATATCCATGTGGGCCCTGCAGGCGCTCCTCTACATCCGCGAGATCCTGCTTTACGTCTACCTCTACGGGATGCCGATCGCCATCGCCCTGGCGTACGGCAACGTCCCGATCGTCTCGCGGATCGCCACCGGGTTCGCGAAGCGGTTCGTGCCGCTTGCCGTCCTCCCGCTCCCGGCGGCGGTCGTGTTCAAGGGGTACGACATCGTCTACACGACGGGCGGGCTCGCACCCGACACGGCGTTCTTGCAGTACCTCGTCGCCGTCTCCCTGCCCGTCGTCGCTCTCTACGCGACCTGGAAGACGTTCATCTACGCAACACCGCTGACGGCGAAGGCCCTGCGTCGTGCCACCCAAGGGGTCGCCATCGTCGGCGGCGTCGCCGCCGGCGCGTACGCCGGCAACGTCAGCGTCGCCACCACCGCCGCACGGTGGGGGCCGAAAGCCGCTGCCGGGCAAGCCGTCGCCCAGAAAGCGGCTGCTCGCGGTGCAGACGACGATGAGGATGGTGGTGAGCCGTCCTACCGACGAACCGAGAACGAGCCAGGCGGTGCCGACTCCAACGACTACGGGATGGACTTTGACAGCGGGATCCACTAATCCATGGCTTCAGACAATGACGCAGCGTCACGGCGCATCATGGACCAGTTCGGCGAGGAGAGCCGTATCCCCTACCTCAACATCGAGGAAGGCGACGTCGGCGTCCTGCTCGCCTTCCCGATCGTGGGACTGTTCCTCGCCAGTCTCACCGGCGTCGAGTCACTCGCCCTACCCTTGATCGCCGGCGGGGCCGGGTTCGGGGCGGCGCTGATCTACGTCACGCCGGCGCACCTGAACGCCTGGACGTGGACCACCGACGTGTTCCGGTACGTCAAGCGGCCGGGGATCACGTTCAGTGCGCCGGACGACGCCGACTCCACCAGAAACGAGGGTGGGTTGGCGAACTACACGCCGTTCACGCCGGACGAACGGACGCAAGACCTCACCAACATCGAGCGGGCGTGGCCCGGTGCCGGCGCCGTCCAGCGCGCCGACGGGACGATGGAGGCGTACATCGAGGTCGAGCCCGCCAACATGGATTTCGCGATGGCGGACGACTGGGCCCAGCTGCAAGCGGCCGGCGCGGAGTTCGCGAACAAGGAGTTGGACGCGAAGCTAACGTTCCACGCCACAACCCGGTCGTTTCCAGTGGAACAGCTGACCGAGACCATCGAGGAGCGGCTCGACGACGAGGACGTCGAGTCGAACCCGATCTTCCGGGAACTGCTCGAGGAGTACCGCGAGACGCGGCCCACGGAGATGCGTGAACAGGGAATCCAGCAGCTGCAGTACTACATCGGCGTCGAGGTGTCGCCGCTGGACGTGTACGATCGCTACCGTCAGGAGGCCACACCCGTGGAGAAGCTGACGCAGCTGCCCGTGGTCGGCATCTTGTTCACGCCGTTCGTAACGCGACGTGAGGACTTCACCGCGGTGGAGCGGCGGGCCCGAATGTTTGAAGAACTGGATAGCCGGGTGACCGACGTACGGGCGGGGTTCATCCAGCAGGCTGCGGGGTGGTCCGCGCGCCGACTGAGTACGGTCGAACTGTTCGTGCTGAACATGGCGTTCTGGAACGGGCAGGAGTACGAGTACGGCGACGCCGAGGCCGTCGTTCGCGAGCAGCCCGTTGTCGGCCACTCGCGCCGGGAGGAGAGACAGGATGCGTAGTGCACTCCTCCAGTTGGGTGGTGGGGTCGGGCGGCAGCTCGTGGAGTGGCTCAGTGCACCGACCACTCCTGAGGGCGCAACACTCTACGCGGTGATCGTCGTCGGCGTCGTCGGTGGTGGGAAACGCCTCTGGGACAGGTACGCCGCGGACGAGGAGGAGACAGTGGACTTCGCGGACGTGCTCGACGAGGCGACGCTCGCTGATGGCCAGGCGGAGGGGCAGCTCCTCGACGAGATTGCGGAGTCCCACAAGACGGTCACGGCGCCGGACGCCATCGAGTGGGAGACCCGCGCTGCCCGCGTCGGCGAGCAGTGGACGTCGACGCTGTACATCGCCGACTACCCCGATTACCCGAGTGACGGCTACCTCAGCGACTTGTTCGAACTGACCGACGTGCAGTTCGACCTGACAGCCCACATCACGCCCAAGAACCAGGAACGAGCCCGGAACGAACTGCAGGAGATCGCCGACGACCTGCAGGTGGATGCCGACCTCGAACAGAGTGTGCGGAGTACGTACCTGCAGGAGCGAGCGGACGAGGCGGCGGCGACGTACACGGCCGTCGAGAACGGCGCCCGTGTGTTCGACCAGGGCGTATTCGTCACGGTGCGCGCCGATGATCGAGACACGCTACAGGACGACGTGCAGCAGGTCAAGAGTACGCTGCGGGACGAGCCCGCAAACCTGACGCCGAAGACGGCGATCTGTCGGCAGGACGTGGCGCTGCAGTCGGCGGCCCCCATCGGGGCGAATGAATTTGGGCGGGAGTCGATCGCGCTTGGTGGGGCTGTCGGGGCGCTACTGGCGTCACCGCACAACGCGACGATTCTCGAGGAGGGTGGCGTCGAGTTCGGGATGCACAAAGACACGCGGAGCCCGGTGGTGATCGACCCGTTCAACAGGGAGAACGGCTACGCCATGTTCACGGTCGGCGATACGGGCTCCGGGAAGTCGTTCAGTTCCAAGCAGAACTTCATCCGGTCGATGGAGCAGGAGCGCGACCGGATCGGCGTCATCCTCGAACCGCTGAACAACTGGGCCGGCGTCGCAGAAGCGCTGGATGCGAAGCGGATCACGGTCGGTGGGACGCTCGGGCTCAACCCGCTGGAGATCCGGGAAACGCCTGAACGCGTGCAGCGGGCCATGGGGGAAGACGCCAGCCCGTTCAACGAGAAGCTCGACGACGCGATGAGCTTCCTCACCAACTTTTTCGCACTGCGGGGAATCTCGTTAGGCGATCGCCGGACGACGCTCGAGCTCGGGTTGAAGCGGGCGTACAAGCGCCAGGGGATTACGGACGACATCTCGACGCACGACAACCCGAGCCCGACGATCCGGGACATGCTGGACGTGTTCGAGGACATGGTCGACGACCCCGAGGCGTTCGTCGTTCGGGCCGACGAGGAGGCGACGAAGCTCGAGGAGGACGCCACGTGGCTGCTCGATCAGTTACGGCCGTTCGACGAGGGCGGTCGGCATGCGAATCTCGGAACTGAGTCGGCGTTCGACATCCGGGACGAGAAGGTGATCTATCTGGATCTGGCGCAACAGGAGGGCAGCGTCGACAGCAGTACGGCGCTGACGATGCAGCTGCTCATTTCGCTCGTGTACGAACGGGCAAAGGTCTCGGAGAAGGAGGTGGTGTTCTACATCGACGAAGCCCGTTACATCATGCAGGACGCCGCGAGTCTCGCCTTCTTGGAGACGGTGTTCCGACATCACCGCCATCACGATCTGTCGATTCGGCTGGTGACCCAGACCGTCGACGAATTCTTCGAGCACGCCGAGAGTGAGGCGATCCTCGATCAGTGTGCGGTCAAGCAGTTCCATCGGTTGGACGGAATGGACGAGGAGTGGGCCCAGGAGTTCGGGCTCAACTACGCCCAGATGCGGTTCGTGCAGGATGCCGTGCCGGGGAACGAGGATGCTGGCTTCGCGGAGGCGCTGGTCGGCGTCGATGGGGAGTGGCGCGGGATTACGGTTGAGGCGATGCCGAAGGAGAAGCAAGTGATCGATTTCGACCCAACGACAGAAACTCGGTCATCGCTTCCGGGCGCTGGGGATGCAGGGGAGGCTGTTGAAACCCGCGCGATTCGGGAGTTGCTTGCAGCGCGGACCGGTGATGCGGACAGGACTCCCGATGAGTGATGCGGACACGCCCATCTCGATCGCGTTTGAGAAATCCTCCTCGACCCGCTCGACGGTCCGGACCGGAAAATCGGCGAGGCTGGTCAGTCCTCGCCTTCCGGGGCCGCTTCTTCAGGCGCCTCCTCCTCGAGCAGCTCGCTCTCCTCGCCCTCGTACAGCTCTCGCAGATCCTTCTTCGAGAACTTCCCCGTCGCCGTCTTCGGGATCTCGTCGATGAACTCAAACCCGTCCGGCACCCACCACTTCGGGTACTCCTCGCGGAGCATCTCCCGGAGCTCCTCGCTCAACCGATCGCGGTCGGTCCCCTCGGGCGCGACGACCATCGCCACGGGCCGTTCCTGCCACCGCTCGTGTGGCACGCCGATGACCGCCGCCTCGCTCACGTTGTCGTGGGCCATGATCGCGTTCTCCAGTTCCTGTGAGGAGATCCACTCCCCGCCGGACTTGATCACGTCGTCGGCGCGGTCGACGATCTCGATGTAGCCGTCCGTGTCGACGGTGACGATGTCGCCGGTCCGGAGCCAGGACCCCTCGAAGTCCTCCTCGTTGGCCGCCGGACTGTTGAAGTACTCCATCGTCACCCAGGGCCCGCGGACGAGCAACTCGCCGAAGTCCTCGCCGTCCCACTCGATCTCGTCGCCGTCGTCGCCGACCACCTTGAACTCGAGGCCGGGCACGATCAGCCCCTGCTTCGACTTCACGTTGAACTGCTGGTCCTTCGGGGCGTCTAGGAGGTCGTGTTTCAGGTTCGCGACCGTCCCGATCGGCGACATCTCGGTCATCCCCCACGCGTGGAGCACTTCCACGCCGAGTTCGTCGAACTGCTCGATGAGCGCCTGCGGGGCGGCCGCCCCGCCGACGACGATCCGGTCGAGCGAGGAGACGTCGACGTCGTTGTCCTCCATGTACTCGAGGAGCCCCAGCCACACTGTCGGCACGCCCGCCGTCAGCGTCACTCCCTCCTCCTCGATGAGTCGGGCGATGTCCGCCGGCTCCGGCGACGGCCCCGGGAACACCTGCTTCGCCCCGGCAGCAGCGGCCGAGAACGGCATCCCCCACGCGTTGACGTGGAACATCGGCACCACCGGCATCACCACGTCGGAGTCGTCGATGTTCAGCGCCTGGGGGACCATCGTCGCCATCGTGTGGGCGTGGAGCATCTTGTGGGTGTACTCAACGCCCTTCGGCATCCCCGTCGTCCCCGAGGTGTAGCACATCCCCGCGGGCTGTTCGTCGTCGAACTCCGGGAACTCGTAGCTCGTCGACTGGTCGCCGATGAACGACTCGTAGTCGGTGAGCGGCTCGAGCGGCAGGTCGGGCACCTCCGAGCCCATGACGACGAACTGCTCGACGCTCTCGAAGGCGTCGGGGTCGTACGCCGTGGCCAGCTTCTCGGCCAGCGACGGGTCGACGAAGATCACCTTGTCTTCGGCGTCGTCGACGATGTGCTGGATGTGGCCGTCGGGCAACAGCGGGTTGATCGTGTGGAGCTGTGCCCCCGTGTTCGGGACCGAGAAGTACGTCTCGAAGTGGCGGTCGGTGTTCCAGCACACCGTCCCCACGCGGTCGCCAGTCTCGACGCCGGCGTCGTCGAGGGCGTTCGCCAACTGCCGAACGCGGTCACCGTACTCGGCGTAGGTGTACCGCTTCGTTCCCTCGTGTGTCCGTGCGACGATCTCGCGTTCCGGGGTGATGTTTTCGGCCCGCCAGAGGAACGGCTTCAGTGTCTGTTGATAGCCAGTCACACTCTGTCTCGTGGTAACGTATGGAATAGCTTTTCGGTGGTTTTGGTGCGTGGTTCGCTTGGACGGCAGGATGCGGGCGAACTGACGCCTCATCGGCGCATCTTTGAACAAACGACGCGAAATCGAAGCCAGTGGGCCTCTTTTCGGTTTAATCTGCACTGTGATCGTCTCGCCCTCTCGGCGGCGATGCCGCAACGCCTTGGGCCAGTGCTAGCCAAATCGGTAGCAGACGATATCGCTGGCCCCACAGTTCGGGCATACCTCCATGTCGGCTGCGAGCGTTTCCCCGCAGTGTCGACACTCCCACATCGCTGTGGGCTCGTCGTCGACGACGCTACGGAGGCGTTTGAGGAGGCGCACGAGTGGATAATTTGTTTCCTGCTTGTTAACTCCACGCACTCGTGACGGGTCAGGACTCCTGGGTGGCTGTTTTGGCGGGTTCACTATTGGCTGAGAGTTTGTCGACCGGGCGTTTCGTGTCGGCCACGCTAGCCAGTACTGGTTCACTGAGTGGAGACTCCGAGAGTGCACAGCCTTAACCAACACATCGCGCCATGGCGGTGACATCTGTTGGTTAATCATCCCATCAGCCCCCTGTGAGCGCTCAAGAGATACTCGTACATGTCGAGATGGGAGGGATACGGGGCGGTCGTGGAGAGATGGGCGTTAGTCGCGGGCGCCGACGACGGTGTCACCGCACTCGACACAGACGTACGCGCCGTCGATGGTTTCTGCTGCGGGGGCGTTGCAGGCGACGCACTTCACGCGTGCGGACCGGACGGTTCGGGGGTAGCGGCTCATGGTGGTGGCTTAGTTTTTCGTGACCGCCGAGTCCTTGTACGGTTCACAGACGCGCTTCAGGCCTTCCTCGAAGTCGATCGTCGGCTCCCAGCCCGTCGCCTCGTGCAGTTTGGAGTAGTCGGCCATCGTGTCGTGGACGTACACCTCCAGCGGGTTCTCGATGTACGTCGGGTCGACGTCGGTGCGCAGTTCGTCGTTGATCATGGCGGCCATCTCGTTGAACGTGTAGCTCTCCTCAGTGCCGACGTTGTAGATGCCTTGGAGTTCATGGTCGGCGGCGAGCTCGCAGGCGCGGACGACGTCGTCGACGTGCGTGAAGTCGCGGGTTTGCGTGCCGTCGCCGAACAGTTCCGGGCGTTCGCCGTTCGCGGTCTTGTCGGTGAACTGGGCGACGGTGTTGGCGAACTCGCCTTTGTGTTCCTCGGCGCCGGCGAAGCCCTGATAGACCGAGAAGAAGCGCAGGCCGGCGAGGGACATGTCGTGGAAGTTGTGGAAGTACTCGGCGTAGCGCTCCCGGGCTAGTTTCGAGGCTTCGTACCCGGTTCGGGCTTCGACGTCCATGCTTTCGGGAGAGGGTTCGGTCCGGTCGCCGTAGATGGAGGACGTGGTCGCGTAGACGACGGTGTCGCAGCCGTCCTTGCGGGCCTGTTCGATCGTGTTGACGAACCCCTCGACGTTGACGCGAGCGCCTTTCGCGGGGTTCTACGTGGTCGGACTACCCCGAGAAACGAGGGTCATTCGTTTCCTCCTGACAGCTAAACTAATCACTCAACAACGAACGCCACTTCATGAGCGAGAAGGTGGGTCAGTCCTACCGTCTTTTTTCACGCACTATCCTCACAAACCACCTCACGGAGTTCTTCGAGTAGATCGTCGCGGTTCTCGGAAAGAATCTCCACATCTTCGCCGACGTTTTCCATTTTCGTGCGGACTCGGCTCACCACTCGATAGCGGTAGTTCTCGGAAACCTCCGCCTCACCCCTGATGATTTCGCGCTCTCGCTCAGTCAGAATCCCCCGGTACTGGTCGTCAACCATGCTTGGTTGTTGACTGGCTTGTACCATAGTACCTGTTACTACGTCCAGTCACTACTGACTGTATGGAGTCATGATTACTATATACAGTAACTATAAGTGACTGTGGGCAGTAACCTGTTTTGTGGAAGCTCGGCTCTTCGGGGCGTGACAGTTGAAGGAACGCCCGCGTGCTGGAGACACGCGGGCCGGGTTCCACACGCTGCAAGCGAGGAAACCCATGAAGAACTCAACTCCAAACCAAGTTGAAGGCATCGTTCGCATTCATCGCGTTCCGTTCCACACGCTTACTACCCTAATTTGGGGGTCAACACGTCATGACTGAGATCCACGACATCACGGACGTGTACGTCCGGATTGAGTGCGATCTACTTGTCGTCGGTGACTCGATCATGACTGATCGCCACCACGCAGCGGGCGACAACTACGAAGATGACGACCCGCAGAATCAGATTGGTGGCATCATCCCCGCCTATCCACTGTCGGGGTGGCTTCGCCACGGTATGGAGTCTGTCGTTCAGCAACACGGCGCGACAGCCTGTCACCCTGGGGAGTCCAATGCTGACTTTCGCAAAGCCGACGTGTACGAACGCGACCTCGAGGATGGCTACCACGAGAAAGGCGCGTGCACCGACGAACCGAAGGAAGATGACGGGTGCGTGATCTTCGACCTGTTCGGTGGCTTCAACGGTGTGCCCGGCAAGCTGATGCGCCGCCCCATCAAGTTCTCACCGGTCCGCTCTTCGGTGAAGTACGGGCGTGGGCAAGCCGAGGGACACTATCGCCGCCTCAACCGAAACGTCGTCTCTCGGAACGAAGCGGACAACCGCGAACCGCTCCGGAATACTGCGGTCGACGCGGTATCGAACCTCGAGGGCTGCTGGCACCTTTCGTTCCGTGAACCGAAGCCCGAATTCCTCGGACTGTTGGCCACGGCTATCGACTACCTCAACGCTCACAACACCGACTTCATGCACCAACTCGGTGGGTCGCGGAACTTCGGTGCGGGCATCGTCTACTGTGACCTCATCAACCCACTCTATGAGGAGTGCGAGTTGAAGCGCATCTTCGACCGTGGGAAGCGTTCAACCTCGAAGATGGACGAGAAGGACGAGCAGTGGGAGTCGAACCACCGGCACGAGATCGAGGACGCGCTCGCAGCCCGCATCGACGGTGAGAACGAATGAGCGAGAACGCGAAACACGCTGACAGCACGTCGACTGACAACGAGGTCGAGATGGAGATGGTCGCCGCGTACCGGCATGACGCCCACAAGCTCAATGGGGAACCGCACAAGTACGCCCCGGAGACGTTCGCCGGCGTCGAGGTGAATCAGACTGTTCCGTATGGCGCAGACGGCGATGCATCGGCGCTGAGCCGCCCCAGCGGTAAGCCCGAGCAGACGGTCACTACTCACGGTAACCACTATCGCCTCTCGCTGCTGTCCGGGGACAGTCGATACGACCCTGAAGCGTTCACACGATCAACTGTGGAGACCGCTGTGAGGCGACTCCTGACTGAGGACGACCCCCAGGATATCCATCGGGCGTGGCTCGACACCGAGGTGGCCTCGGCGTTCAATGAGAGCTTCTACTACCCATACACGTCGCTGAAGTACCACACGCTGCTCGTCGCGGCGTTGCTCGACAACTACCGCGCCGGGCATGAGTTCGCCGACCTCGCGCTCGTCGTCGATCCCGCTGAGGCGATCGTGCCCCATCGCACGATCTACGCGGACGACGAGTTCGCCCTGCGCATCGCCCCAACCGACGACCGCGACGGTCAGCCGTTCGCTCGACTGGGCTCCAGGCCGTGGCGATCGTGGGCGTCGACGTGGCAGCGTCTCACGGCGTCCCCTGTCGACGTCGATGACGACGAGTGGGACCGAGCGCTCGATGCAAATCTGCGACGGTTCCGGAGCTGGTCGACGGCACTCCAGTACATCGAGGACTTTCGTACCTGGGGTGGGCGGCCATGACCCGAATTCAACAGGTGATGTGGGAACTGGAGATGGACTATATTGGTCACCTGTACTACGTTACGGGGAACGCGATCTATCACGCGGTTGGCCAGCAACTCGCTTCTGAGACGGCGCAGGCCATCCACGCGAGCCACGGTATGTTCGTTCCCGGCCAGTTCGGGACGTTCCCTGCAGAACACTCGCAGAGCGGCATCATGCCGTACCTCGGGTCCTCGCTGGCGGACGTCGACGCCTATGACGACCTGTTCCTGTTCCGCGATCCATCGCACTCGTGGCTGCTTGACTCCCGGCCGCGGGACGCCCTGAACGTCCACCCGATCCGTACGCAGCATCGCCAGCCAGGGCTGGCCCATGAGACCATCATGGGGCGGCCGGAAGATCATCGAAAGGACGCCCAGACCACGAACTGGTACGTTCACGCCTACCTGCACCCCGACGATCCGGACGTACTGCCGCTTGACGAGGCGACACTCGACGGGCTACAGTTTGGCGGTCAACGGAACTACGGTTACGGGATGACCCGGCTGAAGGACACGCAGGTAGTCGACTTGGAGGCGCTTGACTACTCCCGGCTTCGGGATAGCGAGGCGTACATTCTTGAGGTCGTCACGCCGTACGTTCTGCGATCCGAGTACCCCTCGACGAACGATGTGGACGTACCGTGGTGGTGGAGTGTTGCTGAGGAGTCCCAACTCCGCCATCGCGAGGAGAAGATCGTCGAGGGGGAGGACGTGTACCGATGTGAGACTGTTGATCATGGTCAGGTTGTCGGTTACACGGGCGACCGCCCGGTTGCGACGGCGAAGAACGCTATTACGCGGTTGGGTTCCCACTCGAAGTACGGCTTCGGGGAACTTCGTGTGAAGCCAGTTAAGGGTAACTCTGACGAGGGAGCCGCTGAGGAGGTGGTAGATCACTCGGTGAACGTCTAAGAGGTTATCCAGAGTGGGGTAGCAGGTGATTAATCACGTTGATAAAGAAAATCGCACTGGCAACAAGTGGTAGGACGAGAGTGCTGCGAGGTGGAACACGACATCGACGTCGGTGGGGAGAGTCTTCGTCCACCACGAATTTGTTGACGTATTCAACGTCGTCGTCGAGTTGTCGGGAGTGCGGAGCTACTAGTCGTTGACGGTGATGATGTCGTTGCCGGCTCCACTGCTCGAAGACGTGTGGTGGATGTCTCAGTTGAACCAATGGAGAGACACTTTACTGTTCCAAATGAAGCTTCGAGACAGCATGAGGCTAGGGTAGCGAAACAACGCCGGAGCTGATGGACCGGACCCGAACCGATCCCAGGTACGGTTGACATGGATACCTTGAGCGAACGTGTCACTGATTTAGTTGAAACTGTGGACTGCTACGCTCAATACTCCTGCTTGTTCGCAGTGTCATTCGGAGGATGATTCGGGATTTTGCCTCGGTGAACAACGTTTGATAGCCACTCCACTGTAGCAAGTGAAGGGTTTGAATCGGTTCGCTTGTTCATGTACAGGCGTGGTGTGATAAGGAGAAGACTATTTGATTCAGGATCACCCTACTCAGCTAACAGTACCTTTTTAATTCGTGGAGATTGTTTTTCATACAGCTAATGTATTGGCCCGTCTCCGCTCTGCTTTCCGGAGACTTCGACTGCGGTACCGTGTGGAGCGGGATCGGAACCAAGGAGGAGATGTAACGTGGCCCAAACCAACCACCGAGCCGTTGATGGGGATCGAACCGACCGCCCAGTCATCTGTGTTACTACACAGACCGAAACTGAATCGCTCGTCGAAACGGTCGTCGATGCTCAGGACGCTGGCTACCCGGTCCTCGTGGTGAAGACTGAGGGAGACGACTCACCGATCGTCGATGTTGTTTCACGCTTAGGCGTGTCTGTCACCACACTACCTGATCGCGACTCCGAGCGTGAACTGTTCGAGGAGCTGATCCCGCACCTACGTGATCAGGGGTACCCGGGTGCTGTTTTCCACGATACTGGGTCACCGCTTGATCTGGAAGCCAGCGTGAAACGACTTGAATCGTCTGATCAGTATGCGATTCGCTCTCACGAGGACGAAGAGTACGGTATCATCGTCGGTATCCCGGCGTACAACGAGGAGATCGGAATCGGAAGTGTCGTACACGCGTCGAAAAAGTATGCTGATAAAGTGATCGTCGTCGACGATGGCAGCAGTGACACCACGGTTTCAATTGCTGAATCAGCTGGCGCCGAAGTCATTGAACACGAGACGAACCGTGGTAAGGGTGGGGCTGTGCAGACGCTCTTTGATCGCGTCGAGAGGGAGTCGTTCAAGACTTTGGTGTTGATCGACGGCGACGGACAACATCTTCCACAGGAAATACCTCAAGTCGCTGAGCAGGTTGTCGACGGCAACGCGGATATGGTGGTCGGTAGTCGATATCTCGACCAGGAGGAATATGACGAGACGCCGATGTACCGGCGTTTCGGTCAACAGGTGTTGGACAAGTTGACGCTCGGTTCCAGTGGGGCTGACATGACTGATACCCAAAGCGGGTTCCGGGCGTTCTCACCCCAAGCTGTCAGGGAGTTAGAGCTCAAAACGGACGGGATCGGGGTGGAGACCGAGATGATCGACTCTGCCGCTCAGCAAGGGCTGGGTATTGAGGAAGTGCCGATCCATGTCCGGTACGACGGGATTGACGGGCAGACATACCACCCGCTTCGTCACGGGTTGACTGTCGTGAAATTTGTGCTAGAGTTGGTTCGGGACCGACATCCGTTAGTGTTCTTTGGAGTTCCAGGGTTGGTTCTGACCTTGGCTGGTGCATTATACGGAATCGACGGAATCCTGATTTACAGGGCTACTGGGAATTTCTACCCAGCGAAGGCCTTAGTTAGTGGATTCGTGACCATTATCGGAGTCCTCGGGATCTTCTCTGGGCTCATTTTGAATCGTATTTCGAATACACTCAGGCAACTTCACGAATGACTGACGTAACAATCGTACTTGGAACTCGTCCAGAGATCATCAAACTCTCACCCGTTATTCGGGAGTGTGAGCGACGCGAAGTCGATTACACTCTTCTCCATACGGGCCAGCATTATTCGGACAGTCTTGACACGGTGTTCTTCGAACAACTGGAGTTGCCAGTTCCAGACTACAACTTGGAGGTCGGTTCGAAGTCCCAAGGTAAGCAGACGGGTGAGATGATGTCGGGTATTGAGGAGAAACTCCTTGAGGAGGAGTCTGATGTACTCGTCGTCCAGGGCGATACAAACTCTGTACTTGCGGGGGCGATCGCAGCCTCCAAATTGGATACGGAGCTCGCACATGTTGAAGCCGGTCTTCGGAGTTTCGACCGAGAAATGCCCGAAGAGACTAACCGTGTCCTGACTGATCACGTTGGGGATTACTTGTTTGCCCCTACTGAGCAATCGGCGGATCACCTTCTCAGTGAGGGAATCCCTGAAGAGAGAATCCATGTAGTTGGTAACACTGTCGTCGATGCGGTGCAGCAGAACTCTGATTTGGCAAGGGAGAAGTCCGATGTACTCGAGGAACTTGGGGTTGAACGCGGGAAATATTTCCTTCTAACTGCCCACCGTGCAAACAATGTCGATGACCCTTCTCGATTTAGTAGCCTACTTTCTGGGGTGAGTGAGGCTGCTGAATCGTTCGAACGAGAAGTGATATATCCGATTCATCCACGAGCTCGAAACACATTGGACGGAGCTGGGATTGATGCACCTGACAACATTCGGCTAATCGAACCACAGGATTACTTGGATTTCCTCACACTCCAGTCGGGGACTGAGTTGATCTTCACAGACTCAGGTGGGGTTCAGGAAGAGGCATGCATTCTCGGCGTTCCATGTGTGACGCTTCGGGATTCGACAGAGCGACCTGAGACTGTTGAAGTAGGAGGGAACGTTCTGTCTGATATCGCATCTGAATCGATCAAACGAGGTGCGAACAAAATGTATAGCAAGGAAGGAAACTGGGAAAACCCGTTTGGAGACGGGAACACTTCAGAAAGGATTCTTGACAAGATATGCCCGAGATCGATTGCTTCACTGAACAACAAAGGATAAGTAATCAAACTTACACAGCATTCCTATGGCGAAAATCTTAGTTACTGGCGGACTTGGAGCTGTCGGAGCTCCTCTCACAGAAGAACTCGAGTCTAGAGGACATGATGTCTGGGTTGCGGATCTTCCATGGAGTGAACGAGAGAAGTATTTTAAATGCGACGTAAGCCAGTATCGGCAGCTGGCAAATATTTTTGAGGAACACGACTTCGAGTACGTCTACCATCTTGCGGCAGAGTTCGGGCGTAAGAACGGTGAAGACTTCTACGAAACGATGTGGGAGTCGAACGCTATTGGGACGAAGAACATGCTCCGCCTCCAGAAAGAGCATGAATTCCGGATGATCTTCTCCTCGTCGAGTGAGGTATACGGAGATTATGACGATTTGATGGAGGAATCTGTGCCACTTGAGGAGAATCCGCGCCAACTCAACGATTACGCGATCTCAAAATGGGTCAACGAACAGCAAATTCTCAATGCTGCTGACCGCCATGGGAACGAAACTGTTCGGGTCCGGTTTTTCAACACGTATGGCCCTGGTGAGAAATTCAGTGAGTACCGGAGTGTCGTGTGTAAGTTCTGTTACCACGCTCTCCACGACAACCCCTATCACGTCTACGAAAATCATCATCGGTCATTTACCTATATCGGCGATACGGTTCGAACACTCGCGAACATCGTCGACTTGTTCAAGCCTGGGGAGGTCTACAACATTGCTGGCGAGGAGTACTACGACATTAAGGAACTCTCCGATTTGATTTTGGATTACTTGGACAAGGACGACGACAAGGTCGAATACAGAGGCCGTGAGGAACACAACACGTTGAACAAGCGGGCGAGTGTCGAGAAAGCTAAACAGGACCTCGATCACGAAGCACGTGTCTCGCTTGAAGAGGGGATTCCGAAGACAATCGAATGGATGAGAGATTACTATGACGTCGATGCGTAGGGAAACAGATTCGACGGGAAGGAGTCGCCCGGCGATTGACAAAATCGTCGTTATCGGGACCGGGTTTGTTGGGCTTCCATTAGCCCTCCAATTGGCGAAAGCTGGAAAGAAGGTCGTCGGGGTGGATATCGATGAAAATCTGGTCCAAGCAATAAACGATCAGACACTCAACCTCGACGAAGAGGAGCTACAAACGCTACTCGAAAGCGAGGAGGTAGACGAGAACCTGGTAGCAAGAACATCTCCGGAGAACGGGGATGCATACGTCATTTCTGTCCCGACGCCATTAACAGAGCCCCAGAAGAGTCCTGATCTGAGCTTCGTCAAAGCAGCATTAGAGTCTATAATCCCCTATTTAGAGAAAGACGACGTAATCAATATTGAGTCGACTATTCCTCCACTAACTTCTGATGAAGTAATAGTCCCAATGCTTCAGGAGGCTGGGTTTGAACCAGGCGACGATGTGTACCTCGCCCATTCCCCAGAACGTATTCTTCCAGGTAATGTGTTTGAAGAGATCGTTCACAACGATAGAGTAATCGGCGGGTACACACGTAACGGTTCGCGAGCGGCATCAGAGATTTACACCCCGTTCCTTGAGGGCGAGGTGTTCTATACCGATCTCATTTCGGCCGAACTCTGCAAATTGATTGAAAACACGTTCAGGGACGTGAACATCGCACTTGCGAACGAGTTTGCGTTAATCGGCAGAGAACTAGATGTCGACATGACGGAGGTAATCGAGGTTGCGAACCGGCACCCCCGGGTCGACATTCTAAATCCTGGCATCGGAGTCGGTGGTCACTGTCTCCCTGTAGATCCCTGGTTCCTAAACGAAGTTGATCCTGAACACACTAACCTCATCACAACTGCCCGGCGGATTAACGATATGATGCCCGAAGCAACGGCTCGACGGATCCGCCACGCATTGGCGGATCTAGATTCGCCGAAAGTGCTGGCACTCGGTGCAGCCTATAAGCCTGACACGCAGGACACGCGTGAGAGCCCAGCAATGGACATTGTTGACGAATTACGCCTTAATGGTTACGACATCACTCATAAGGACCGATACGTCGACGGGATGGCGTACAACGATTTACGAACGCTCCTTAGAGAAGTCGAACCCGATGCGCTTGTTCAGCTCGTCAATCACAGCGAGACTGCTGAAGAACTCACTGCATTATCAGCCGAACCAGAGTACACCGACGTGTTGATTCTTCGTCCCGGCGATGAAAACCCCCTTCGTCCGAAAAGCGATGTCTGACGGGGACACGACTGACGTTCTCGTCGTGACGCAGTTTTTCCCACCGGAGTCGATGGGTGGTGCCCATCGGTGGGCGAAACTCTCGCAGCATCTTGACGATTCTATCGAACCACAGGTTCTGACTACATTCCCGACATTCCCCTTTGGAGAGTTTGATCGGTGCTGGCAACCGATTAAACGGAAAACAGTTGACGGCGTTCCTACCACCCGATTGTTCACGTATCAACCGGTAGAGGACACCACCGTCGGACGCATCCTCAATTACGGAATATTTTCGATGTTGAGTACCCTTTACGTGCTCTGTACATTTTGGCGATACGACTGTATTGTCACGATGTCCGCACCTCATACGACTTTTTTACCTGGTCTCGTCGGGAAGCTGACGGGGCGCGATTGGATTATCGATATCTTCGACCTATGGATAGACAACGCAGCAGATCTCGGTTACGTCGACGAGGGTTCGATCCTCTATCGGGCCGTGAGTTGGCTTGAGCGTATCTCATACGCTCGTGCAGACGCTGTGACTGTCATCACTGATACGATGGGCGAGTACTATGAGGATAAGTATCCGGAACTCTCGTTCGATGTCCATGTCATCCCCTTCGGTGTCGACACGGAGCTTTTCTCTCCTGACGTGGAACCTGCAGACTCAGCCGATATCATCTATACGGGGAACTTGGGCACTGGTCAGGCGTTTGTTCCATTCCTCCGCGGATTCGCCGGAGTTGATGGTAATCCTGAATTAATGTTGGTCGGTGGAGGTGAACGTCGAATAGAACTTGAGCAGAAGATCGTTGAACTTGGAATTGAGGAACGAGTGACATTTGTAGGGTATGTTGATCGTGATGAGATCCCTTCACTCCTTGCTGGGGCAAACGTGAGCCTCGTTACACTAAAGACAGAGCATGAACTTGACTATGCTTGCCCGACGAAGTTATTGGAGACTATGGCTGTAGGGACACCGTACATCGCTAGTGGTACCTTTGAAATACAGCGCTTAACTAAGGAATATAATACGGGTTCCGTTGTAAAGAACAATCCCGATGAGATTACCAAAAAGTTACAAGAAATTCTTCAACAAGAACAGAAAAGACAATTAAAAGGACAGAATGGTATTCATTATATCCAAAACCAACATAAGTGGCAAAATATCGGTCGGCGTATGAGTGAAGTAATAAACTCTATCTAAATAACCGTGATCTGGCTGTCTATTCTCATAGATACCATTATTTATTCGATATCACACAATTTATTTCCAGCCCTCTGAAATAAATCACGAAATCTTAAATTCAGATTTGTGAGTCGGCCTTTCATTTTGGTAGCTTTCAACGAGTAATTCAGTCGCCGTGTAGGTCGATTTGTATGAATTCTGACTATCGTCACAAACGATGGCGTATGGTTCGTCTCCGAGGGTGTTGTGATGTTTGTTGAGGATGCGATGCTGCTCTAGGATGGGTTAGGAATACACCTAAATGCCGTGTATGGCGTGGATAAGAAAGATTTACAATCAAAAGTACCTCTTTGTCGGTGAAACATTCGTATTTATATGCAAAAGCGGAGATTTGTGTGTGCGTGTGTGCCATATCCTTTAAGCACTAAATTGCCGAACCCAACTTTATTTGGGGATAATCTCCAGGAATTGAATAAACGAAGTTCGTATGAGTTAATTCCTCTCTCAGTGCTGTTTATAGGTGTCCCAAGCCGTGTTGTTCAGAGATTCACCTCGTTTGAGATTCCTTCATGCTGCCCGCTTGTGGCGATCGATCCTAGGAATTTTCTGATTTTGATGTATCAGTTCGTCGTTGGGTGTTATGTTTGCGCACTGTCTAGTTGTGGGATTGAGAAGTCAGCAGGCCGTAGCGAGAGGTGCTCATGCCACTCGCAGCCTGCTCAGCGAAACGTTGGAAACGGACAGCCAAGACATTTGGGAGAACGAGCACACCCCCGACACCCGTCCGGCGGTTTGAGGGTGCGTCTCCATACGGCGGGGCTGTCGATCAGGGAGACGGTCGCAGTCTTAGAACTCTGGGGTGTCGACCATTCTCCCGGCGTGGTCTGGAATTGGGTGCTTCCGCTGTCAGAAGCAATGAGCGACCCGCCGACGGCGTTGCCATTGCGGTCGCGGTCCACGAAACCAAATCGAAGTTGACGGCGAGAAAAGTGGATCTACGCTGCAATCGACACAGAACCACG
Organism: Halolamina rubra; assembly: GCF_000739555.1. Taxonomy (GTDB): domain Archaea; phylum Halobacteriota; class Halobacteria; order Halobacteriales; family Haloferacaceae; genus Halolamina; species Halolamina rubra. The sequence continues at coordinate 5,265 of NZ_BBJN01000018.1, read as the reverse complement.
GCTACTGCTCGAAATCGACTTCTTCAGCCATCGCGGGACCGACCCCGCGGCGGCGTTCCGCACCGCCTCACCAAGAAACACGATGTCGTCGATACAGGGTTTCTCGTCGATTCTTTGGGTTATCTGACTGCCCTCGCACGTCATGAATTGAGCGGTCAGCTCGACTACTGAGAACGAAACCACATCGAAAATTGGTTTCACACTGTCATCATGCGAATCGACCGCTTTCACTCGTTTTGCCGGGGCAGTCGGGCCAGCGCTGAGCGGTGGCTAGGGCGGTTCAGACATCACTACAACCATGAACGACCGAATCAAGCGCTCAGCGGACGAACGCTAGCTGAGGTGGTTGAGAACTAGACAGTGCCGATGTTTGACTTATTTATATCTCCTACGGCACTTGTTCTCTATGGCCGAATTCTTCGTCATTTGTGGACGAAACGGAACGACTGACAGTTATACCACGGACGATTTAGAGACTATCGCGGATCGAATCCTCCCGAGCAATGCACCACGCGATGTTGAGATCATCCGTGACGACGGCGTCATCAGCTGTACGATCAACGCGCCGGATTCCTTACCCATCCACGGAGCAAGTGTCTGTTTGGGGCAGATGATTCCCCCCCGTGAGGATTGGCACGAACCGGGGTCACCCCGCCCGGACGGGAGCTACGGAATCGCTCGAATCGACACTGACAGTGTCGAATTGGTCGCCGACGTAACTGCATCGCGGACGCTTTTCTACCGACTATTCGACGATCTCTTCGTTGCGTCTACTTCACAACGGGCAATCCAACACTTCGCCGATGAGGTTGTCCTTGACGATGTCGCCATCGCGTGGATGATTTCCACCGGGGGGCTCGGGCCGGAACAAACCTGGGACGAACGCGTGGAACAAGTTCTACCCCATGGATCCGTCCGACTCAATCGGTCGACATGGGAATTGACGGAGGCGACCCAACCGGCGACGTTCGAACCGACCGACGAGCCGAAGTCGGTCCACCACGAACGACTGGTAACCGCGCTTGACGACACGTTCGAAGCTCTCGAACTTGATACGGAACACTGGGAACTCCCGCTATCGGGGGGCCTCGACAGCCGCGAGATTCTATTCAGACTTTGTGATTATGAGGGGCTACGCACCATTACCTGGGGCACCGATGCCGCTCTTGATCACCCTGAGAGTGACGCAGTTCGAGCCCGGGAGTTGGCGGCAGCGTGTGACGTTGATCACCGATATTACACAATTCCGGAGACGTCTGACGATGTCGAAACTGTGTTTGAACGGTTTGTCACTGCCGGCGAGGGCCGGATTGACCACATCTCTGGATACTTGGACGGGTTCAGCGTATTTGCAGACCTCGCAAACCGCGGTATCGGCGGGCTCATCCGTGGCGACGAAGGCTTTGGCTGGAAAACGGTTGGGTCGCCTATGGGGGTTCGACAGGTGACCGGCGCACAGATGGTTGAAGACTACGATGCATTCTCTTCATTGTCCGTCCCTGGAGTACGCCGACAGGAATTTCCTAAGCGGCTGGAGCGCACATCGGGTGAGTCTTTAGCCACCTGGCGTGATCGCCTGTATCACACTTATCGTCTTCCCGTCATTCTGGGAGCTCTAACGGCACTCAAGACGCCGTACATTGAGGTTGTTAATCCATTTCTCACCCAACGAATTCTCGAAACTGTACGAAGATTACCTGACGAACTGCGAACCGAAAAGCAACTTTATGCCGAGTATGTCCGTGGGCGGAGTCCAGATGTACCGGTGGCGACGGAATCGGCGAACCCTAATGAAGAACAGTTCCTCAAGAGCGATGAGGCTCAAGCATTCCTGAAGAGTGAACTGGACACAGATCACGCACGCAAAGTCCTTGGGGAAGACCTCATTGAGTACGTACTTGGCGATCTGAAAAACGAAAACGCATATGAAAAAGTAACATCTAAGTTGACACTCGATACAATCAAGCGTCAAGTAGGTAATCGACTACCGAAGTCAATCATTCGACGTGTCGAATCAAATACTCCAATCAATCGACCAGCGCCTACGATGTCATGTTCCCGACTTGCGTTCCGTTTGTACATCATCGACACGATGGTAAATAATTTATCACACGACGCTGATTATTTATAACGCTCTTTGGTAGCGGGTTGTTGGTCTGTTCTCTGTGGTCCAAGACAAACGTAGGTCTATGGCTTTGACTGGCTGAATTTTCTATTCTCTTAGAGCGTATAGCAAGCTATACCAGCACAATCTGCTAAGATAGCAGTTACGAATCGGAAAGGTGGGGTGGCAAAGACAACGTTCTCCATCAACGTTGCAGTGGCGACACCAGCCGCTGGATACGAGACATTGCTCAATAACCTCGATCCACAAGGGGTACCTCACGAACGGTGTCGGACTTGAAGCTGAATACACCGCCGAACCAACGACGCTGTACGACCCACCCCAATACCCAACGTAACAAATCAAAAAGTATTGTGTGCTGTCACTTACCGCAGTCTACATCGAATTAGTCCGCATGGGTGTAGAACTCGGTTCACTAATGGACTGTTTTAAGTACCAAACTGATGCATCGTCCGGGAAACATGTCGCGGGAACCGGACATTGACGGGCGAACACCTGGCCGCTTTCTGGAGCCCCCCGAGGACTCCGACGCGACCTTGACGACCTCTCTATCGACGACTTCGACATCTCCGAATCCAGTTCCGGACCGTCTCTTATCACGCAGATTGAGGGCAATCCCGACTTGGAGACGCAACCCCTCCGCTACCTCGATCAAGGCCTCTGGCCGGAGGAGCCGGTCGGAAAACTCGACCTCTACACCGGAAACGTTTCCTTCTGGAGCCTGGAAAAGAACTGGTCCAAGCTCGACGAAGAGGATGTCGCACGGTTGATCTTTACCGGTCGCTCAGTTCCTCCAAGGACTACGCCATCGAACAGGAACTCAAGGACGGAGCTGCCGACCGGCTCGGCCTGAATGATGTCATCACCGAGAACACCATCGAGCGAATCAGCGAAGAGGTCAAAACACAAATCGGTCTGGACGTCAGCCACCGCCTCCGGAAGATAGTGGAGCAGCTGGAGGACAACGATGAAATCGTGACGCTCCCCGCCGCGACCGCGGACGGGCGCGGTGAACCCGAACTGGTGATCATCTCCCGGGAAATGCGGAAGCACGCCTAATAGTTCATCCAGTTGGATCGTGACGAGTCTTGGGTACGTACTCGAAGTGGCAGTTGTTCAAGCTGATGGAGATCGCCCGACTCTGCAACATCCCCCCGAACGACGCCGAGGCCTCGTTTCGGTTTCTGTCGTACTTCTTACACGGGGACGCGCCCGGGTTCAAAGCAATCTGGAACCAGCTCCGCAAGTACGACATCTTCGAACTACGAAAGATTTACCTCGCCGCCCTGGAGCGGATTATCATGGTGCTTGACGAGTACGTCTATCTCCCGGACCGGTACGGCCTCGCCATGGACCTGACAACCTGATGTGGCCGCCACTCGACGGAGAAAGACGAAGATGGGAAGCGACTTGACCGCAACGACATCTCTCACGAGGACCAGCCCATCTGCGTGGAGAGGCGTCAATCAGAGGGCCGGGAGTTCCTTCACGTTCCAGATCGCAAGCATCAGTCTAGCCAACGCCGTGATGCCCTTGACGCTGGCGGCGAAGAGCATCCAGCGGTGCGGGAGCATCGAGCACCAGATCGACGAGATGCTGACGTAGGCGAAGCACTACGTTGAGTCTGACGTCGTCTGTATGGACGGTTGGTTTTACGGCCGCGGGATGCAGGACTGCCTCGAAGAGCACGGCCTAAGGTTCATCAGCCGACTGCGTGCTCGGCCGCCCATCATTGACGACCTGAAGGAGTCCGCCATTCACTACAACCTGGACTACAATGTGGCAGGGTACGGCGTCCGCCTCGGTGAAGTTGTCCCTGAGAGCGAGGCAGAGTCGTGGCTGATCACGGTGCCGCCGAAGAAGCGGATCGAGCGGTTTGAGACGGGGATACAGGACAAGGGAAATTGAAAGCTGAACTACACGAACCTTGATCCTGAGGAGCTCGGCGGCCTAGAGATCTGGCGGCGGTACCGGCAGCGGTGGACGATAGAGACCGTCTATCGGCTGATAATCCACGACTTCACGGCGAAGTCTGCGAGCTGTGGAGCAAGCGGGAGTTTATGGCTAACATGGCGTTCATCTACAACGCGATGTGGATGGCGTCGAATGTGACGTACGCCGTCGAGAACGACCGACCGGTGAAGGAGGACCAGGGTCGATCCCTTTCTCAGCCATTGAGTTCATGGTCGCTATGTTGCTCGATATAGAGGACATCGACGTTGGAGAAGCCCGACCTATCAGTCCGAAGTAATATCGTTCGAGAGGTGTTCGGCGATGACTATCCGTTCCTCTTGGACGGTCATCCTGAATTTGAGAATTGAGACCCAATTACCGTAGATGTTTCTATTTTATTTGATCATATATATCTCGGTAACGATCATAATTTTTCGACATATCTATGCTCTTGGCGAAGTTCTCTCTGTCGGGGGTTTCTTCAAGTGATTTCTTAACAGCTTTATCAAAGGATTCTTGATCGAACGGATCGATAATAAAACACCCCTCCTTTTCATTAAACATATTGGTTATTCCCTCGACATTAGATGCAATTATTGGCGTCTCCATAGCACATGCTTCTTGGAGTACCCTAGGTACGCCTTCATGTCCAGGCCGCGATAATAAGCACACAATATCTACCGATGATATGAGCTGTGGAATTTTATCAAAATCAACCCATCCATCATATACTGTTATTCTATCTCCAGATTTTTGGCAGATTTCTTTGACTTTTTTACTGAATTCCTCAGTTTGCGACTCCCCAACTAGTAAGAAATGGCTACATGGGTACCCAGAGTATGATGTTGCTCGTTCGGCAAACAGGTCTGATCCTTTGCGATACACAATTTGCCCAAGCTGAAGAACAACTACCCTATCTTCAGGTATATTTTGAAAAATGCCATTCAGAGTGCCGTCTTTATCATCTTCGATATTTGGATCGAATTTAGAATAGTCTACCCCTGTTGGTATAGATTCCATTTCTGAATTTACACTATACATTTTTTTCAATATGTCTTTTGTTGGTACTCTGACTTAGTAATGATAAAATCTGCATTACGAAGACTAAAACTGTTCAAAAATATAAGTATATTTTTCCCACTTTATCTCTAACACCATCAAAATCGCCTTTAGAATTGGAAAATTGA
>NZ_BBJN01000019.1 GCF_000739555.1 Halolamina rubra | reverse complement strand
CGGGCGGCGACGGCGCCGACGCGCGGGTGGTCCCGATCCAGCACGAGCAGAACCGCGGGGTCGGCGGCGCGATCAAAACCGGCTACCAGCGGGCCCGCGAGGACCGGATCGAGCTCACCGCCGTGATGGGCGGCGACGGGCAGATGGAGCCGGGGATGCTCGACGAGCTGTTCGACCCCATCGTCGACGGCGACGCCGACTACACCAAGGGGAACCGCTTTCTCGACCGGGCCGGCCGCGGCTCGATGCCGGGCCACCGGTTCGTCGGCAACGCCGCCCTCGGCGCGCTCACCAAGATCGCCAGCGGCTACTGGAGCTGCGGCGACCCGCAGAACGGCTACACCGCCGTCTCGCTGCACGCGCTCGAGACCGCCGCCGTCGACGAGATGTACGAGTTCTACGGCTACTGCAACGACCTGCTGGTGAAGCTGAACGCCGCCCAGCTCCGGGTGGTCGACGTGCCCGCCCCGATCGTCTACGGCGACGAGGAGAGCCACATCCGCTACCGCTCGTACGTCCCGCGGGTGTCGCTGATGCTGCTGCGGAACTTCCTCTGGCGGCTGAAGACGAACTACCTCGCGTACGACTTCCACCCGCTGGTCGGCGCCTACGCCGCCGGCGGCGTCGCCTCGCTGGCGTCGATCGCGGCGCTCGTCTGGGCGCTGCCGGGCGTCGGCGCCGCCGCCACGCCCGCGGCCCGCGGCGCGCTCGCACTGGGGTTCGGACTGTTCGCGATGGTCGCGTTCACCTGGGCGATGGCGATGGACCGCGCGGCCAACGACCACCTCGACGACGTGATCACGCCCGCCGAACGTCGACGGGAGCGTGGCCCGGAACCCCTGCCGGAGTCGGACGCGAGAGAGAAGAGCGACGGCGAGTCAGACACGCGTCACTCGCGCAACCGTCGTCACCCCCGGGCGGGGCCGGACCCGCCGGCTCGCGGCGGGGCGCCGGCGCCGGAGGAGCACACGGGCCCGAACACGGCCTCGGACTGAGCGGGCGGATCGCCCTCCACGGCGGGTGCTGCCGGCGCCTGCCGGCACAGTATTCGGGTGCTAACAAACACCACAGCCGCGACTGTATGGGCCATGTTCGGAACCAGCGGCATCCGCGGGGAGTTCGGCGAGGACGTGACGGCGGCGACGGCGCTAGCCGTCGGTCGCGCGGTCGCCTCCGAGGGGAACGAGCACGTCGTCGTGGGGCGCGACCCCCGAGAGACCGGGCCGCTGCTCGTCGACGCGCTCGCGGCGGGGCTGCGGGAGTGCGGCGCGAACGTCGCCCGGCTGGGCGAGCTCCCGTCGCCGACGATCGCGCGGGCGGTCGGCTGGTACGACGCCGACATGGGCGTCGCCGTCACCGCCTCCCACAACCCGCCGAGCGACAACGGGCTGAAGCTGTGGCGCCCCGACGGCTCCTCGGTCGTCGGCGACGAGCAGGCCGCCATCGCCGACCGGATCCGGCGCGGCGAGTACGCGTTCGCGGCGTGGGACGAGACGGGCTCCCGCCACCGGTTCAACGGCGCGCGTGGCCGTCACATCGACGCGATCGACGAGGCGGTCGAGATCGACCCGCCGCTCCGGGTCGTCGTCGACGTGGGCAACGGCACCGGCGAGCTGACTGCGGCCGCGCTGCGCCGGCTGGGCTGTGCCGTGACGACGCTGAACGGCGTGCCCGACGGCTCGTTCCCCGCCCGGGAGAGCGAGCCGACGGCGGAGAGCTGTGGCACGCTGCGGGCGCTGGTCGCCGCGAGCGACGCCCACCTGGGCGTCGCCCACGACGGCGACGCCGACCGGATGCTCGCGGTGACGGAGTCCGGGGAGTTCGTCCCCGGCGACGTGCTGTTGGCGCTGTTCGCCCGCCGGGAAGCGACGGCGGGCGACCGGGTTGCGGTGCCGATCGACGCCAGCATGGCGATCCGTGACGAACTCGCGGCCGTCGGCGCCGACGTGACGTACACCCGGGTCGGCGACGGCTACGTCGCGCGGCGGGCCGCCGAGCCGGACGTCCCGTTCGGCGGCGAGCCCAGCGGCGCGTGGATCTGGCCCGCGGAGACGCTGGCGCCGGACGGCCCGCTCGCGGCGGCGAAACTGGCGGCGATGGTCGCGACCGACGGCTCGCTCGACGCGCTGGTCGACGACGTCCACACCGTGCCGATCAGCCGGCGCACCGTCGAAACCGACCGGAAGGACGCGATCGTCGAGCGGATCGTGGAGGCGATGCCGGACGGCGACGACCGGATCACGACCGTCGACGGCGCCCGAGTCGACGTGGACGAGGGCTGGTTCCTGATCCGCGCCAGCGGCACCGAGCCGCTGGTGCGCATCACCGCCGAGGCCCGCGACCACGACCGCATGGAGACGCTGCTCGCGACGGCCGAGAAGCTGGTCACCGAGACGATCGACGCCGGGAGCGTCGAGCGACAGCCCACGAGCTGACGCCGCGGCGCTCGTCGGGCACCGAGAGGGAGAGGAGGGAGATCAGTAGTCGCCGGCGACGACCGCCAGCGTGCCGATCAGCAGCACGAGCACGAACGCGCTGGCGACCAGGTACGCGCCGGCGAGCTGGGCGACGAAGAAGGCCGCACCGACCGCCGCGAAGCCGACGCCGTGTTTCCGCTCGAACGGCGGCGCGTCGTCGCCGTCGTCGTGCTCACCGTTGGCCACGTCGAGGTAGTCGTAGAGCGGGTCGATCTTCGACCCGGGGCCGATGTTGCCGCGGGACTGGTTGAACTCGATCACGTCCACGTCGTCCATCTTCGGCAGGTGGCACTGGTAGAGACCGATGTACACCCGTTTCCGCTGCTGGGCGTTCAGCTGCCGCACCGTCGTGTCGTTCTCGATGGCGGCGATGTGCTCAGCGAGCTCGCCGATGGTGACGCTCTCCTCGCGGTCACGAAGGAACTCCAGCACTAACTGCCGCCGTCGGTTCCGGAGGATCTCGAAGATCACGTCGAGCGAGAGCGGCTCGTCGTCGACGTCCCGCGCGGCCCCCCGTTCCTCCGAACCTACCTCTTCCTCCCCTGTCACGTCGTCGATGCCCGGAGCCGTCTCCGCGGTCGTGGTTCCCGCGACGGCTTCACCCGAATTGTCAGCGCCCATATCTCTCTTCCTTGGTATAGAGTGACATTATTCTTTCGCTCATCCGACCGGCCTGAGTAGCGTTTTCGGGGGTCATAGATAGTGTTCCGGAGTCGCTCGGGGTCTGTCGCCACGAGTGTCCGTCTGGTTTACTACCGACCTGTACAGTTTGTTATCCATCGCATACCCGGCGGAAGCCGTAGCATACTCCGCGCGGCCAGCGTCCGCGAGGGGTGGCGCCGATCCGGCGGCGTGGCGTCGACGATCCGAAGCCGGGAAAGTGCCGCATAATGTCGAATGAGCCGCTGCAAGCGCCGAATAACAATTCATAGACGGTGTATCTTCCGCACGTTGCCTGCGAGACGGGCCACGCCACCGATGACCCGACACAGATCGAACCTACCGGCCGTCCGGAACCGTGCGCCCACTGCCCCCCAGACCGCGTCTGGATCGCATCGTGGTCCACGTCGTCGACGCGTCGACGGAGGGACCCCATGTGCGGAATAACCGCCTGCGCCGCCCCGGCCGAGAACGACGTGCTCGACACGCTGGTCGCCGGGCTGCGGAACCTGGAGTACCGCGGCTACGACTCCAGCGGCGTCGCCGTCCGGAACGGCGAGGGCGTCACCGTCGTCAAGCGCGAGGGCGAGATCGACGCGCTCGCCGACGCGCTGGGCGCCGTCAGTCCGAACGGCGCCGTCGGCGTCGGCCACACGCGGTGGAGCACCCACGGCGCGCCGACGGACGAGAACGCCCACCCGCACACTGACTGCTCCGGCGAGGTGTCGGTCGTCCACAACGGGATCGTCGAGAACTACACCGCGCTGCGCGGCGAGCTGATCGAGCTCGGCCACACGTTCACCAGCGAGACCGACACCGAGGTCGTCCCGCACCTGGTGGAGATGTACCGGGAGCGCGGACTCTCGACCGAGGACGCGTTCCGGAAGGCGATCGGCCGGCTCGAGGGTCGCTTCGCAGTCGCGATGGTCGTCGACGACGAGGACGACGTGTTCGCGGCCCGCGACGGCTCCCCGCTGGTGCTCGGCGTCGGCGAGGACCGCCGGTTCCTGGCCAGCGACGTGCCCTCGTTCCTCGAACACACCGACCGCGTCGCCTTCCTCGAGGACGGCGACGTGGTCCGAATCTCGGCGGACCACCACGAGATCACCGATCTGGCGGGAAACCCGGTCGACCGCACGGTCCAGACCGTCGATTGGCAGCCCGAGGACGCCCAGCGCGGCGGGTTCGACCACTACATGCTGAAGGAGATCAACGAACAGCCGGCGGCGCTCGACCGCGCGATCAAGGGTCGCATCACCGACGACGGCGACGTGCACCTCGAGGACTTCCCCCCGGGGACGTTCGAGGACGTCGGCGTCGTCCACCTGCTGGCCTGTGGCACCTCCTACCACGCGGCGCTGTACGCCCAGCAGATCCTGGCCGACCGCGGCATCCCGGCCCAGGTGTTCAGCGCGGGCGAGTACACGACGACGCCCGCGCCCGTGACCGACGACACGCTCGTCGTCGCGGTCACCCAGAGCGGGGAGACGGCCGACACGCTCACCTCGATCCGAATCGCCGCCGAGCGCGGCGCGCGCACGCTGGCGGTGACGAACGTGATCGGCTCGACGGCCGCGCGGGACTGCGACGACGCGCTGTTCATCCGGGCCGGCCCGGAGATCGGCGTCGCCGCGACGAAGACGTTCTCCTCGCAGGTGGCGGTGCTCGCGCTGCTGGCCGAGCGCATCGCCGAGGACGTCACCGGGTCGGTCGACCCCGACAGGGAGGCGTTGCTGTCGGCGCTTCAGGACCTCCCTGAACACGTCCAGGAGACGCTGAACACGTCGACGGCCGAGGCGCTGGCACCGCAGTTCGTCGGCCGCGACGAGCAGTTCTTCATCGGCCGCGGCGTCGGCTACCCGGTCGCGCTCGAGGCCGCGCTGAAGTTCAAGGAGATCACCTACGAGCACGCCGAGGGGTTCGCCGCCGGCGAGCTCAAACACGGGCCGCTCGCGCTCGTGACTTCGGACTCGACGGTGTTCGCGGTGTTCACCGGGCGCCACGACGAGAAGACGCTGAAGAACGTCGAGGAGGTCCGGAGCCGCGGCGCGCCGGTCGTGGCCATCGCCGCCGAGTCCGCCCACGAGGTGGCGGAGGCGGCCGACGAGTTCCTCGCGATCCCGGAGACCCACCCGGTCGCGGCGGGGCTGCTGGCGAACGTCCAGCTCCAGCTCGTCTCCTACCGGGTCGCCGACCTGCTCGGGCGCTCGATCGACAAACCGCGCAACCTCGCGAAGAGCGTCACGGTCGAGTGACGACGACGGCCGGATCCCGAACCCACACCCGCCCCACACAATGTCCACGAAGGAATCGAACGAGCTGACGCAGGACACGGTTTACGACCTGTTGAGTAACAAGCGCCGGCGCTTCGTGATCTCGAAGCTGCGCCGCGCCGAGGGGCCGGTGTCGGTCAACGAGCTCTCCGAGTCGGTGGCCGCGTGGGAGAACGGGGTCGAGGTCGAGGAGCTGACCGACAAGCAGACCAAACGCGTCTACGTCTCGCTGTACCAAATCCACATCCCGAAGCTCGACGAGGCCGGGCTCGTGGAGTACGACAAGGACAGCGGCCAGGTCGAACTGACGCCGACGGTGTCGGAGCTGGACAGCTACCTGCCCGAACAGGCCGACGAGGGCGAGAACGGCATCCCCTGGGAGGCGATCTACGCCGGGATCGCCGTCGTCGCCCTCGCGACGTACGGCGGGGTGTTCCTGTTCCCCGACGCACTCGCGTGGCTCTCGGTGACCGCGGTGAACGTCGTCCTGTTCACCACGCTCGTCGCCGTGGCCGGCGCGCACTACCTGATGGAGCAACGACGATGATGGCACGCCGCAACCGAACGGGTCGAACTGCACGCGACCGCCGCGGTGAGGGGAGGTGGTGCCGATGACGCCGGACTGGGACGTTGTCGGTCACGTGATCAGCTCCCGACACCGAACGCTCGTGCTCGGCCGGCTCGCGGACAGCCCCGCGACGCCCACACAGATCGCCGCGGACGTGGACATCGCGTCGACGCACGTCTCGCGCGCGCTCAACTCGCTGCGGGAACGCGGGCTCGTCGAACTGCTGGTCCCCGAGGACCGCCGGAAGGGACGCGTGTACGGGATCACCACCGAGGGCTCGGACACGTGGGAACTGATCCAGCGGAAGGGGCTGACCAAGGAGTAGCCGTCGACCCGACTACACGGCGAGCGACCGATACCCGGACTATAACCAAATGGCTCCTCGGGGAAGGATCGAGTATGCGCAGGAAGCTACTCGGGGTCGTCGTGGTCCTGATCGCCGCCGTCGTCGCACTGTTCGTCGAACGCCTCACCCGGCCCGATCTCGTCGACGACGTGGGGGCCTGAGGCTCAGTTCTGGACCGCGGCCAGCGGGTCGTACAGGTCGTTCTCCCAGCGGCGGCGTTCGAGCAGCGCCGTCTCGCCCTTACCGGTGAGCGCGTAGAAGTTGGTGCGGCGGTTGGCGGCCCCCTTTTCGACCAACCCCGCGTCGACGAGCGCGTCGAGGTTGGGGTAGAGCCGGCCGTGGGTGATCTCCCGCCCCGTGCTCCGTTCGACCTCCTCGCCGACGACCTGCCCGGAGGGGTGATCGAGGCCGGCGATCACGTGGAGGAGGTCGCGCTGGAACCCGGTCAGCTCGTGGACGGTGACGGCCATACCAACAGCCTGCGGAGCCGCCGCTATTGTTATGATGGGGCAACGGCCCGCCGCCCGCGAACCGGGCGACGCGGCGTCGACGCCGGCGGCGGCGCCGTCTCCGCCGATGAGCGGCCGCTCGCGTCGGACAGTCAGCCAGCCGAGAATAGCACGGTGCTACTGAGTTGTGAAAGTCCTACTCTCCCCCGTCAGTCATTACCACGTCACGGGCTTCCACATCGTCGGCGCCGTCGTCGGGCGATTCCTCCTCGTCCGGACAGAGCTGATCCGGGCTGCGGTCGAACTTGTTGCGTTTGATGAACTCGTTGATGCGGTTCATGTCGGCCTCGCTGATCCCCGTCATGCCTCGTACCAACCACAGGAGAGGACATAGTAATGCGATTCATAGTGACAGGTAAGATGGCTGTAACGTGTCAACTGTCAACACGTATGAACCGCGCGCTAGCTGGCGGTTCGCTGACGCTACACGATGCCTTCGGCGGCCGAGATTCGCCGACGGAACCGTCAGGAGGAACACCAGAACGACGATGAACGTTTGGTAAGTGTCGCAACGCTTTTGGGGCGGTCTGACAAACGGCGGATGATGACGAGTCAGAGGAGCGTGTGTGAAAGGGGAGCGAACGAGAGCGAGGTCAGGGCGGGCGAGGACGTGACGACCCAGATCGTCACCGCCGTCGCCGAACGGGAAGGCGTCGAACCGACGGCCCTGGACACTCGCCTGTACGAAGCGATCGATCCGGACGCGCTGACGACGCTTGTCGAGAACGCGCCGGATAGCGGCCTCACTGTCGGCTTCGACTACGCCGGCTACCGGGTCACGGTCGTCGCCGACGGCCGGACCCACGTCGAAGTCGCGGAGAAGGCGTAGCTACCGGTCACGGGTGACGGACTCCCCCACAGTCGTACGACTGTCGGGTGAGAGCGTCACCCCGGCGTCGATGCTGGTGTCGATCCCGGTTTTCGTCCCGTGGCCGACGACCACCCCGAACTTGCGTCGGCCCGTCGAGCGACGCCGGTCGCGGACCGTCAGCTCCACCGGTTCGCCGTCGTGGCGCAGGTTCGCCACGACCGTGCCGGCGCCGAAGTTCACGCGTTCCCCGAGCACGCTGTCCCCGACGTAGGATAGGTGGGCGACGTTCGTCCCCCGCGCGAGCACGCTGTTTTTGATCTCGACCGCGTGGCCGACGTGGACATCCGGCCCGAGCAGGGTGGCCCCGCGGACGTACGCGTTCGGGCCGACGGTGGCGCCCGACTGCACCAGCGCGGGCCCCTCGATCGTCACGCCGTCGCGGACGGTCGCGCCCGCCTCGACGACCACGTCGCCCTCGAGAGTCGCGCCCGGCGCCACGTCGCCGTCGACGCGCCGGGAGAGCTCGCCGAGCTGCCACTCGTTTGCGGCCAACAGCTCCCAGGGCCGCCCCACGTCGATCCAGCGCGAGAACGGGACCGCCTCGACGTGCTCGGTCGCACAGAGCTCCGCGAGCAGGTCCGTGAGCTCGAACTCCCCGCGCTCGCTCTCGGCCACGTCACCGAGCGCGTCGATCGCCGCGGCGGGGAACGCGTACGCCCCGGCGTTGACGAGGTCGCTGTTCGGGTTCTCGGGCTTCTCGGTCACGCCGAGCACTCGGCCCGCGACGCCGCCGTCGCCGGAGACCGCCCGGCCATCGCTCCCGACGGCGCCCGCGTCGTCGGCCAGCGACAGCACGCCGTACTGCGAGGGCTCGTCGACGACCGCGGCGCCGACGGAGGGGACGTGGTCGTACACGCTCGCGAGCGACGCCGCGTCGTACAGCGCGTCGCCGTTGAGCACCACGAACGGCGCGTCGGCGAGCCGAGAGCGGGCGCACAGGACGGCGTCGGCGGTCCCCCGCTGTTCGGGCTGCTCGCAGTACTCGATCGGGACGCCGTCGTGGCTGTCGCCGAGCGCGTCGCGCACCTGGTCGGCGCCGTAGCCGACGACGACGAGAAAACGCGACGCGCCCGCCTCGGCGGCGGCGTCGAGCGTGTGGCTCACCAGCGGCCGGCCGGCGACCGGCAGGCACGGCTTCGGCATCTCGTCGGTCAACACGCCCATGCGACTCCCCTGCCCGGCCGCGAGTACGACGGTCTGCATGGCCCGTTCCGGTCGCGCCTCGGGCAAAGTAACGCGCCGGCTAAACGCCAGCCGCCGGGCGTACGTATTTGCCCGACGCGGACGAACGCCCGGTATGAACGCGCGCTCCCGCCTCCGCGAGCTCCCCCACGACCGACCGCTGCTCTCGCTGGCGATCTCGGTGCTGCTGGTCGAAGTCGCCGGCGCCTCCGGCGCCGTGTTCACCGCCCAGGGGCTCGCAGCCTGGTACGACACGCTCCAGCGGCCCGCACTGGCACCGCCGAACTGGGTGTTCGCGCCGGTCTGGACGACGCTGTTCGCGCTGATGGGCGTCGCCGTCTGGCTGGTGTGGCGCCGCCTCGACCGCGCGCCGCGTGCCGCACGGGTCGCCCTCGGCGCCTTCGTCGCGCAGTTCGTGTTCAACCTCGCGTGGTCGGCCGCCTTCTTCGGCGCGCAGAACATCGCCCTCGGGCTCGCGGTGATCGCCGTCCTCTGGGTGCTGATCGCGGCGACGATCCTGACGTTCGCCCGCGTCGATCGTCGCGCGGCCGCGCTGCTCGTCCCGTACCTGCTCTGGGTCTCCTTCGCCGCCTACCTCAACTACGAGTTCTGGGTGCTCAACTGAGCCTCCGGACCCCTGGGGCCACGAGAACGCACGGTGAGCGCGCCCTCCTCAGTCCTCGTTCACACAGAGCTCGTCCCGGAGCGTCGACGCGACCTCGGGGCAGTTCTCCCGGATCACGGGCCAGTCGGTCTCGACGAACTCGCCCACGCGGTCGGCGATCACGCTCTCGACGGCGTCGCGGTCGTCGTCGTCCAGCCGGTGGGCGTGCCGGAGGTACTGTCGCTCACGCGCCGTGAGCAGGCCGCTGTCGGCGGTGATCCGCTCCGCGCCGTACGTCCGTCGTGAGGGGACCGTTGCGGAGAGCCGCGCCGCCAGATCCGTCGTCGGTTCGCCGGCCTGCTCGGCGCCGGCACGGGTCGCGTCACTCTCGGCGGCGTCGGCGGCGTCGAGGCTACTGTCGATCTCTGAATCGTCTGGGGCCATCACACCGCCAGTGCGCCCAAGTCAGCATAAACCCGCCCGACCGTTCACGCCGAAGGCCGGCGTTACGCGGCCGGAAGGGGGTGGATACCCATGGTACGCCGGAGTCGACGATCGCGGCCTCGGCGGCCGCGGGGCGTCGCCCTCAGCGCGTCTCCAGCATGTCGATGCTGGAGTCGATGGAGCGTTCGATCACCATCTCCGCCTCGTTGGTGTGCGGCGAGTCGAACTTGCTCAGCTCGTCGGTCGCGCGCTCGGCGGTGTCGACGTAGGCGTCGACGATCGACGGGAGGTTCATCGAGTCGCGGGCGATGAACTCCGCCGTCACCGAGCCGAGTGTGGAGGCCTCGTTGCAGAGGCGGCTACACTGCGCCATCCCCGCGCCCTCCTCGAGACAGCGGTCGGCACACCACGCCGCCACCTGGCTCACGTCGATACAGTCGTCGAGGCAGTTCCGCGCCTCCTCCGAGAGGTGGTCGACGAACTCCTCGGGGTAGATCTCCGAGGGCTGGCTCGCCAGCTGCTCGGCGCCGCCCTGGAACGAGCCGATCTGGCCCGCGGACCCGGTGGTCTGTGTGTGGGAGCCGCCCGCCGCGCCCGCCTGCGCCGGGACGCCGATCGCGAGCGGCGGCTGTCCGGTGTAGCCGCCGGACTGGGTCGCCTGCTGGCCCGCCATCGCTGCCGGCTGCTGGCCCATCTGCTGCTGTGCGCTCCCCTGGGGTGGCTGCCCACCGAACTGCTGCTGTGGGGGGACCGCGCCGCCGAACTGCCCTCCGGCCTGGTGCTGGCCGACCTGTGGCTGCGCGGTCGGCTGTTGCCAGCCCGCCTGCTGCGCCGCGGGCTGCTGGAGCTGGGCCTGCTGAGGAACCTGAGTGGCAGCTTCCTGCTGTGGAACCTGGGTGAGCTGGGCCTGCTGAGGTACCTGGGTGGCAGGTTCCTGCTGGGGAACCTGAGTGGCAGGCCCCTGCTGGGGAACCTGGGTGACAGGCTCCTGCTGGGGGTTCTGCTGCGGGACTTGCCCGAATGCTTCCTGCTGGTACGTGCCCGTGGGCTGCTCCTGCTGCCGGATCCCCGCCTGCTCCTCCTGCGGTGCTTGCTGCTCGGCGGGCTGCCGGACCGATCCCGGGTTCGACTCGAGTTCCCGGGCCCGTTCGCGCCGCTGCGTTCGCTCTCGTCCGCGTCGCGTCTCCCGTCCTTTGCGTTCACGTCGCGTCCGCCGGTCGCGCTGTCGGCTTCGTCGTTCAGTCATGGTGTCACGTCCGGTCGCCCGGACGGGAGAACGGTCTCTCTGGGTGGGGAAAAACCGGCTCGATAGTTCAGCAGGATTCAGGCGTATAGAGCCTTCTAACCCGCGTAGAGCCGGTATTATGCCGATCTACGATCCGGCGAAATACGGACCTACGAAGAACGGCGACGAACGTGGGAGACGTACTCTCACACGGACATGTTCGGCCTACGATCGGTGTGACGCAGCCTACTGAGCGCACCAGCGGTGTCCGCGTCGCCGTAGGGCGTCGACGCCGACCCGTCCCCGACGGCGAACAGGCCGGTCGTGAACTACCCTACCCTACTCGCTCACGGCTTTCGCCGTTCGCTCCTTGAGGGTAGGGCTTCCTGATTCTACGACGCGCTTTGCAGACACCGAATCGGTGTCCGTAGGGAGCGCAGTCTCCACAGGCGTTGATTCGGAGTGTCCCACTCCTACATCTTCGAGGCCGCGAGAAAGAATGTTCCACGCCGCGTTCGCATCCCTGTTCGCCTCAAACCCGCAGGCTGGACAGGAGTGTTCACGGACCCACAACGGCTTGTCGGTCGAAACGCCGCACGATGCGCACTCCTTGGTCGTCCCTCTCGGGTTCACCGCGACGAAGTGCGTTCCTTCACGCTCACACTTGTATTCGAGTAAAGTGAGGAACGTTCGCCACGCCGCAGACGCCGTGTTGCGGCTGTTCGACGGCGATTCAATCATCCCTTTCACGTTCAGGTCTTCGACCGCCACGAGATCATACTCCCGAGCGTAGTAGTTCGAGAGCTTGTGCAGGAAGTCGCGGCGCTTCCGTCTGAGATTGGCGTGACACTCCGCAACCCGACGCCGTTGCTTCTCGTAGTTGTTCGACCCGTGTTGCTTCCGCGAGAGCTTTCGTTGCTCGCGCTCCAAGCGTTCGCGCTCGGCAGAGAGGTCGAGCGACCCGACAGCCGTGCCGTCGGTGTCGTGGGCGTACTTGAGAATCCCAACGTCGATGCCGACGCACTTCTCGGGGTTCTCAGGCGGTTCGGGCGGTTCACGGTCAATTTGGACGCCGAAGGTGGCGAACCACTCGCCCGTCGGTTCCTTCTTGACCGTGACCTGTTTGAGCTTCGCGTCGTCGGGGATGGCGCGGTGGAGTCGAATCGGTATGTCCGCAAGTTTCGAGAGCGACAGGACAGTCTGACCGCCCTTCTTGTCGAGCTTGAAGCCAGACTGACTGTACGTGAAACTGCGGAACTCCCGTGGCGGCTTCCAGTTGAGTTGACCGACGCCGTAGCCGTTCTTCTTGAGCTTGGAGAGTCCTTTGAGGTTGTCGAACAGCCGTTCCACGATGGTTTGGAGAACCTTCGAGTACACCTCGTTGAGGCCGTCCCACCACTTCTTGAGGTCGGGCAGTTCCGACCGCAGGGTGGTCATGGACGGCAGTTCGCCGTGGTTCTCTTGGTACTCGTTGAGACGGTAGCGCGTGTGGTTGTACAGTTGCCTACAAATGTCTCGGTGTCGGTCCAACTCCTCACGGTGGGCGTCGGACGGCTTGAGACGGTACTTGTAGGCGTAGTACATCAGTTCTCCCGCTGGTCCTCGACGTACTGTTTCAGCACATCCAGCGACACCTGCCCCGTCGAGATGAGGCAGTACGAATCGTTCCAGAACGAGTCGCCCCACAGTTCGGTCTTCAGTTCATCCGCGTATTCGTTGCGGATACGGCGGGCGGTCGCGCCCTTGACCGTGTTGATGAACTTTACGAGGTCTGTAGTTGGTTTCGCTCGGAACAGGATGTGTACGTGGTCGTCCTCGCCGTCAAGGTTGGTCAGTTCGACACCGTAGTTGTCCGTGAACCCGCTGATGACCTCGTGAATGAATTGGGTTCGCTCCTCGGTTAGCACTCCGCGCCGATACTTCGTGGTGAGTATCAGGTGGTAGTGCAGGGAATACGTCGAATGCGCTCCCGAATCGAGGTCGTACTCCATTGGGTTCAGTCAATACTATACTACCCTACTGTAAAACGTTGCTGCTGCGTGGTCCTGTGGGCCTGCCACCGAATCGTGTATGAGAACTGTGCGGCGCTGTATCCCCTCCCTGCTCGCGCCTCCCGTTCGGTCGGGGCTCGCTGAGGAAGGGGGCTTAGCGCCTACTTTCAGCTAAACGGGTTCGCAGTCGAAGCCCGGAGACTATCCCTCGGTCACGAGAGGGAGCGCCCGTGTTCGACTGTGTCCACGTCGCCGAGCAGCTCGCCGCGGCGGACGACCCGCGGCTCGATCAGCGCCACCTGCGGTGTCTGCCCGGCGGCGACGGTGCCCACACCGTGCTGCTCGTCGGCGTCGTCCACGACCACCCGGCGAGCATCGCACGGGTCGTTCGCGTGTTGGAGCTGTTCGAACCCGCGACGCTGGCGCTCGAACTGCCGCCGCTGGCGATGCCGCTGTTCCGGCAGTACGCCGCCGACGACCACCGGCCACCGCGGCTGGGCGGGGAGATGAGCGCCGCCATCCAGGCTAGCTCGAGCCGGACGATCGGCATCGACGCCCCGTCGTGGACGTACCTCCGCCACCTCCGCAGCGAGTTCTCGGGGGAAGGCGCCTCGTCCGGCCTGCTGGGCCGGGTCGGGAGAGACCTCGGCTCGGCGGTCGCCCACGCGCTCGCGATCCGGCTCGCGAGCGTCGTCGCCGACTACACGCCGCTGCGGCTCCGGGTGTACGAGCCCATCGTCCACGACTGCTCGTTGGTCGACGACGCCCACGTCCAGGCCGATCACGAGCGGGCGTACCTCGACCGCCGTGCCGCGCTGTTCCGCGCGATTCGGGCCCCGGAGTCGACACGGGTGATCGACGACGCCCGCGAGGGGGCGATGAGCGACCTGCTCGACCGGGCCCGGAGCGAGGGCAGCGTCGTCGCGGTGCTGGGGATGGAACACTTAGACGAGATCGAGTCGTCGCTCCGTCGCCGGAGCGCGGCCGCCGAGTGACGCCGACGTTGGCCTTCGATGGCGAACCCCCGCGACTACGGCGGGCCGGTGCGAACGATTGTGGTATGGTTCCACGGAGCACTGCCGAGTTCACGCCCGCGGACGAGGGGAAACGCGTCGTAGCCCCCGACGGCGCGGTCGTCGGCAAGGTCGTGCGGACCGAGGACGGCACCGCGTTCGTCCGGGCCCTGCCTGAGCTCCTCGCCGGCTACGGCTCGCGGGTCACCAGCTGTTGGGACCCCGCGGACGTGTTCGCGCTCGACGAGTCGGCGGTGCACGACGACACGGAGGGGTGCATCCGGATCAAGGCCGAGGAGCGGCCCGAACCCGGCACGCTCCAGAACACCGGCTGACGCCCTCGACCGGCGCCAGCGGGCGCGTTAGAGCCGGGCCACTGCCCCGAAGGGGCCGCCAAACTAATGCGGGCGCTCCCCAGGGAACGGCCATGAGTCTCTGTGCGAGCGTCTCGCTCCCGGCCGCGGAGTTCCGGCTCGCAGCGACGCTCACTGCGCGGCCGGACGTCCGCGTGGAGGCCGAGCGGGTCGTCCCGCTCGACTCGCAGGTGATGTCGTCGCTCTGGATCACCGGGCTCGACGCCGACGGCGGGGTCGAGCGCCTCCGGACGGACCCGGACGTGGCGGCCGCCGACGCGCTCGCGGCGTCCGACGACGGCCTCCTCGTCGGCGTCGACTGGGCCGACGACCACCCGCTGCTCGCGGCGCTCGCGGCCGCCGACGCCAGCTGGCTGCGCGGCGTCGGCACCGCCGACGGCTGGCGACTCTCGCTCCGGTTCCCGGACCGCGACCGGCTGGCCGACTGCTACCGGGAGTGTTCGACCGCCGGGCTCGGCCTCACGGTCGAACAGATCCACACGGCGGCGTGGTCGGTGGAGGGGAGCCACGGGAACGTGCTCACCGACGTCCAGCGGGAGACGCTGCTCGCGGCGCTCGACGGCGGCTACTTCGCGGTCCCGCGGACGACGACGCTGCAGGAGCTCGCCGGGGAGTTCGGCGTCTCCGACACCGCGATCTCCCAGCGGATCCGCCGCGGCGTCGCCCGGCTGCTCAGCGCGGAGCTGGCCGAGGACGACCGCCGGAACCCGCCGCCGGTGTCGCCGGAGTGAGACCGCTCAGACCGCCTCGGCGCGCTCGCCGATCGCCTCGAACACCTGCGGGACGAACGTCTCCGCCAGCGGCG
Source organism: Halolamina rubra (assembly GCF_000739555.1). Lineage (GTDB taxonomy): Archaea > Halobacteriota > Halobacteria > Halobacteriales > Haloferacaceae > Halolamina > Halolamina rubra. The sequence continues at coordinate 9,141 of NZ_BBJN01000019.1, read as the reverse complement.
AGAGCTCGTAGACGCGGGCGTCGCCGTCGCGGAACTTCCCCACGAGCCCCGCGTCCTCGAGCCGGTTGAGGTGGTGGTACAGGTCGTTCTGCCGGCGGTCGAGCGCGTCCGCGAGCTCGCCGCTCTCGATCCGGTCGGCCTGCGCGATCAGGTACAGCAGCGTGAACCGGGTCGGCTCGCCCATCGACGCGAGCCGCTCGGCCTCGCGCTCGAGATCGAGCGTCCCGCCGAGCAGCTCCGACTCGACCCGCTCGTACCCGGGTGCGCGCTCCTCGTCGCCCGTCTCCCGCGTTCGTTCGCTCATACGTGCCGCTTGTGCGCCGAGACGGTTATACTTAATCGTCGTTAAGTCGGGGAGCCACCACCGATTTGTGACCACGGGGTGAAGCCGACCGCAGCGATGGGCGATCTCGAGACGTACCGCGGGCGACCGATCCGGGAGCTCGTCGTCGACTCCGTCCCCTGGGCCGAGGCGACGGACGCCCTCGTCTTCCTGATGGGCCCGTACCGGCTGCTCGACCCCGCGTACGTCCTGCCAGGCGAGGAGTACCCGCTCCCCGACGACCCGCTCGCCCCGTCGGGCGACGACGTGCCGGCCGACGCGATCCGGGCGACGCTGCGTGACGTGGCCGAGTCGGTCTCCGCGGCGACGCCGGCGACGGTGTTCATCGCCAGCGACGTGGCGATCCCGACGAAGCGGGAGGCCGCCTCGAGCGGCGTCGACGGCCCGGGGATGGCGGTGATCGACCAGTCGGTCGCGTTCGCGAAAGCCAGCGCCGGCAGCGCGTTCGTGTTCACCGACGCCGGGCTCACGACGGGCGCGGGCGCCGAGGCGGGCGCCGTCCCCGAGTACTTCCGACTCCGCGACCCCGAGACGCGCCGGCGGGACCCCCGAACGTTCTGTATCTTCTCGGAAGCCGAGTGGCGAACGCCGGCACAGGAGACGTACGACCCCGCGTTCAGCAGCGCCTCCATCGACGAGATGGACGACGCCTACAGCCTCCGCTTCCGGTACTTCGTCGACCGCGCCGAGCTCGAGGCGAAGCTGATCGACTTCGTCGAGTCCTACGTCGTGCCGCTGCAGTAGGCGGGCTCGCGCGTCGACGCCGCCCCGAAGCAGCGGTACGATTAAGCCGCCGTTGGCCCACCGATGTGACAGTGAGCGATCGCAACGACGAGCGCGTGGCGGACGACGAGCGGTCGACCGCCGAGACGGCGTCGACGCCGGGCGACCGGGAACCGGGAGCGGACGACGACCGGGAGGGCAAGAGCCAGCAGGACGACCACCAGGAGCCGACGAGCCAGGAGTCGGCCTCAGTCGCTGCGGCGGCCGGGATCGACGACGACGTGCTCGACACCCCGCGCGAGCTGGCGTCGATCGTCCGCCTCCAGTGGATCATCCGCTCGACGGTCGGGGCGGTCGTCCTCGGCGCCATCGTCGCGGGGATCACCCTCGCTCTCGGGGTCGCCACCGACGTGGTGCCCGCCGGGCGTTCGACCGCGGTCACCGCGGGCGGCGGCGCGTTTCTGCTGTCGGCGATCTACGGCGTGCTGAAGGCCGTGCTGCTGTACCGCTCGTGGGAGTACGTCGTCCGGGCGGACTCGCTGTACCTGCGTCGCGGCGTGTTCACCCACGTCCGCACCGTCGTGCCGTACGTCCGCGTCCAGCACATCGACACGACACGGAGCCCGCTCGAGCGCCTGCTCGGCCTGTCGACGCTCGTGGTGTACACCGCGGGCTCGCGGGGCGCCGACGTGACGATCCCGGGGCTCACCCCCGAGCGGGCGTCGACGCTGCAGACCCGCCTCGAACGGCTCGCGATCGAGTCCGAGGAGGCCGACGCCGTATGACCGACGGGGGCGACCGATCGGGCGGGGAGCGCCTCACCGGCCGCGCGTTCCGCCTGCACCCGCTGTCGATCCCGTACCGCGTCCTCGAACAAGGGCTCGGCCTCGCCTTCGTGCTGCTAGTCTTCGGCGCGCCCGCCACGGGGATGGTGCAGAACACGCTCGGGACGACGCCGACGGCCGTGCTCGGCGCCGCCCTCGTCGTGGCGGTCGTCGGCTACGGCGTCGCCTACTACCGCCGCTTCGAGTACGAACTCACGGCCGACACGTTCGACATCCGCTCGGGCGTGTTCGCCAGGCGGATCCGGGAGATCCCGCTGCGACGCATCCAGAACGTCGACATCAGTCAGAACGTCGTCCAGCGCGCGCTGGGGATCGCCGAGGTCCGCCTCGAGACCGCCGGCGGGAGCACCAGCGAGGCCCACCTCAAGTTCGTCAGCGTGACGCGGGCGAACGCGCTCCAGCGCGAGATCAGCCGACTGAGCCGCGACGACGAGGAGACCGGGGAGCCCGAGACGTTCGAAACGCTGTTCGAGATCAGCGACCGCGAACTGGGGCTGCTCGCGCTGGTGTCGATGGACCTGCGGATCGTCCCGGCGCTGTTCCTCGGCGCCTCGCTGTTCGCGCCGTCGGCGGCGGCGATGTTCGACGCCGAGATGCTGCTGTACGGCTACCAGTCGGTCGTCGGCGCGATCGTCGGCCCGCTGGTGACCCTCGCCGGCATCGTCGCCATCGGCCTGCTGTACGGCGTGCTGAACGCGACGCTGTACTACGGGTTCACGCTGCGCGGCGCCGCCGACGAGCTGCGGTACGAGCGCGGCCTCCTCCAGAAGTACAGCGGAACCATCCCGCTGTCGAAGATCCAGTCGCTCACCGTCGAGGAGAACGTCCTCGCGCGGGCGCTGGGGTACGCCTCGCTGGAGATCGAGACCGCCGGCCAGAGCGGCGGCGGGGACGGCTCGGGTGGGAGCTCGCAGTCGGCGATCCCGCTCGCGACCCGGGAGCGCGTGCTCGAGCTCACGAACACGATCGAGCCCGTCGGCGACGTTGCGTTCGAGCGCCCGCCGAAACGCGCGCGGCTGCGCTACGTGGTGCGCTACGCCGCCGTCGTCGCCGTCCTCACGGGGCTGCTGTGGGGCGTCGACGCCGTCCTCGGCCTCCCGTTCACCCCGTGGCTGGCTCTCGGGGCGCTCGTGGCCGTCCCCCCGGCCGCCCACCTGAAGTGGCGCAACCGGGGCTACGCCGTCGGCGAGAACCACGTGCTGACCCGCAACGGGTTCTGGGTGCGACAGACGAAGATCGTCCCCTACTACCGGGTGCAGACGGCCGCCAGTTCCGCGACGGTGTTCCAGCGTCGCCGCCGCCTGGCGACGGTGACGATCGACACCGCGGGCGCCCGGAGCCTCGTCGGCAACGACGCCAAAGCCGTCGACGTGGACGAGGCGACGGCGGCAGAGCTGCGCGAGGCGGTCACCGCGAACCTGTACTCCTCCCTGCGCCGCCGGCGCCAGGACGAGCGCCGGGACCGTCGACGCCCGTACGGCGACCCCGCGTCGGGGGAGTGAACGGAACGGGCGAACCCCGGCGAAACGACCCGTTCCGAACCGACCGGAACCGATCGGAACATCAGGGGTTCCACTTATGCCGTCGTCGGCACACGACCCGGTAGATGCTGCGAGACGCGACGGTGTTCGAGGACGAGCACCTGCCCCGGGAGATCGTCGGGCGCAACAGCCAGATGAACGAGGTGACCGACGCGCTCGCGCCCGTCGAGGCCGGCGTCCGGGCCGAGAACTGCTTCCTGTTCGGCCCCAGCGGCGCCGGCAAGACCACCGTCGCCCGCGCCGCCGTGCGGGAGCTGCGGCGCGAGGTGCTCGACGTGCCGACCGCCTACGTCAACTGCTGGAAGGACTACACCCGCAGCAGCGTGCTCGAGCGCGCGGCGAACACGCTCGCCGACGCCGCCGTGCCGAAGAGCGCGCCGACGCGGGAGCTGATCGACACGCTCCAGGAGGGGCTCGACGCCCCCGGGGTGATCATCCTCGACGAGGTCGACCAGCTCCAGGACGCGGACGTGCTGTACGACCTCCACTCCGTCCCCGGGCTGGCGTGGATCTGCATCGCCAACCGCGAGGTGGACCTGCTCGCGCGGCTGGACGAGCGGGTCCACTCCCGCATCTCCGTCGGCTACCGCGTCCAGTTCGACCGCTACACCGTCGACACCGTGACGGAGATCCTCGACCGCCGGACCGCACAGGGGCTCGAAGCCGGCGCGGTCGAGCGCGAGACGCTGCGCCGCATCGCCGAGCTCGTCGACGGCGACGCCCGGCAGGCGATCACGGCGCTGCGCGTCGCCGCTCGGAAGAGCGAGCGCGAGGGGCTCTCGGCGATCCCGCCGCGGCTCGTCGACGACGCCGTCCTCGACGCCGAGGCCGAGGTTCGCCGGAAGACGATCTCGAAGCTCAACGACCACCAGCGCGTGCTGTACGAGTGTATCGAGGAGCACGGCCCGCTGATCCAGAAGGCGCTGTACGAGCGCTACCAGGAGACCCACCCCGACCCGATCACCCTCCGGGCGCTGCGCGAGAACCACCTGCCGAAACTTGAGCACTACAACCTGATCCAGACCGAGCGGGGCGGCGAGGGGAAGCGCTACGAGCTGGCCTCGCGGGCGGAGTAGCGGCCCCGAACGCGTGACCTAGCACGGCGACAGCGGCCTCAAGGCCAGGCGGGATCGACGCCGACGAGAGCCGCGCTGCGTTCCCAGAGGCGTTCCCGGCGGGCCGGGTCGGTCGCCGCGGCGGCCGGCTCCGCCACCCCCTCGCCGGTCACGTACACGCCCGTTCGGTCGCCGAAGGTCGGCTCGGTCACGAGTCGGACGAGTCGATCGGCGCCAGTCCGCGGCGAGCTGCCGACGCCGGGAACGAGCCCCGCGAGCCGGACCAGCAGCCGCGTCCGGAGCGACGCGTCGCGGAACAGCCCCGTCGACGGGACGAACCCCGGGTGGAAGCTGTTGGCGGTGATGCCGCCGTCCGCGGGGAGCCGCGCCGCGAGCTCGATCGTGAACGCCACCAGCGCGAGCTTCGATCGGGAGTAGGCCGCCAGTGCGTCGTAGTCGGTCTCGAACTGGAGATCATCGACGTCGAGCGTCGCCCGCCGGTGCAGCTCCGACCCCGTGGTGACGATCCGGGCGGGCGACGACGCCCGCAGGTCTTCGAGCAGCTCGTGGGTGAGGAGATACGGCGCGAGGTAGTTGACCGCGACCGTGCGTTCGATCCCGTCGGCCGTCTCGATGCGGTCGCCGCCCGAGAGGCCGGCGTTGTGGACGAGGGCGTCGATCCCGTCGTAGCCGTCGCGGAGTTCGTCGGCGAGCGACCGGACTCGGGCCTGGGTCGCCAGGTCCGCCCGGTGGAACCGGATCGTCCCCGTCGACGACTCGGCCGCGAGCGACTCGCCGGCGGACTGGTCGCGACCGACGGCCGCGACGGTCCACCCCCTCGCGGCCAACTCCCTCGCCGCGATCCGCCCGATGCCGCTGGTGCCGCCGGTGAGTACGACGACGCCCGGCTCCTCACTCATGGGTCGGCGTTCGGCCGGCGCCGAAGTGAACGTTCGGGGGGCCGTCGTCGGCGCCGCAGCTGCTCGCGCCGTCGCCGCGGGCGGCCTCCCACCGTCCGATCCGGCGGCGGTCCGGGTCGTCCCGAGCCCGTCGACCCCGCAAGCCCGTGGAGTGCGGCGGCGACGACGCCAGCGGCGAGCCAGATACCCGCCTCGGCGTCGACGAGGCCGACCTCCCAGCCGGCCTGGAGCGCGAGCCAGAGCAGCCCCGCGGTCGCGATCGCCCGCGTGCGCCCGTCGGCGAGCGTGACTGCGCCGAGCAGTCGCACCAGCCCGCGCGGCAGGTCGCCGCCGAGCGTTCGCGTGAGCGTCGTGACCACCCGTGGCGGTGAGTCGGCCCGCGAGACGCGCCGCGACGGCGCCGAGTGGTAGCGCCGTGGCTGCCGGCGCCGACTCGTGATCGCCGCTGGTCCCGCCCGGCGTCGACGCCGGACCGGCGCGGCCCCACGGCGGGCGCGCCGGCGGACGACACCGCCGGAGTCCGGTCGGTCGTTACGCGTCCCTGATCGTGGCTGATTCACCATACGCTCTCTCGCCGCCACACGCTCATCAAGCCTCCTCGGCGGGTTCCGTTCGGTTCTGGTCGCCGGGAAATCGACCGACAGAATCGCGAAACGAACGGTTCCGATCGGGTTCCGACCGGCGCGACCCCACCGTGTCCGCTGTTCCGTGGCGCCGACCGTCGCCGTCGCGCCGCCGCCGAGGGGCCGCAGGCACCGAGTACCGGTCGCTCGCGCGCCGTGAAGGGAGCACTGGCTCCTCCAGTCGGAACCGACTCAGTGCACACCACCGTGTCCGCGGTAGACGGGCGGGAAAACAGCGGACAGGGTGGTGTGGAACCGCGGTAGTGCGGCGGGAAGGCCGTCGAGAGGGGCGCGCTTCGACGCCCGTACCAGAACCGTCAGGAGTGTCGAGCGCCAACCGCGTGCGTGAAACGACCCGGAACCCGGCGCGGGCGTCGCCCCGCGACGTCAGAACGGCAGGTACACCGGGACCTCGACGTGCGGGATCTCGACGCCGAACAGGCTGAGCGAGTGCGCGATCGGCATCCAGCCCATGACGAGGAAGGCGACGCCGAGGGCGCGGTGGAGGCGCTCGCGGTGCCGGTTCCCGATCGTCTGGATCACGGTGCCGTAGAGGAACAGCGTCGGGAACGTCCCCAGCCCCAGCAGCGTGAGCGAGACGGCGCCGACCGCGGGCGACCCCTGCGCGAACGCGTAGAGGAAGGCGGGGTAGAGGATCGGGCAGGGCAACAGCCCGTGGACGAGGCCGAGCCCGAAGATCCCCGGGCCGTTGGCCCACTGGTCGACGTGGGCGGTGAGGCGGCCGTACACCGAGCTGAACAGGCCGCCACCGCCGCCGAACAGCCCGTGGCCGCCGAACTGGCCGAGGACGTACCGGGCGCCGACGACGAGGATCAGGACGCCGACGACCAGCCCGGAGACCGCCCGGACCGTGTCGCCGATCGCCGTCACCGTCGACGCCGCGCCGAACACGACCGAGCCCAGCGCGCCGAACAGCGTACCGATAACGGCGTAACTAACCGTCCGGCCCGCGTTGAACAGCGCGTGTTGCCGGACCTCGTACAGGCTGAGCACGTTCTCGCTCCCGCTCTCCATCCGGTCGGCGTACATCGTCACCAGCGGCCCGCACATGCCCAGACAGTGGGCGCCGCCGAGGAGGCCGACGACGAGGAACACGACGGTCTCGACCTCGCCGGTCGGCAGCGGCCCGACGTGTGCCGGCGTCGGTATCATCGCTCCCCCCGGCCGGCTCGGCGCGTCGGCGACGGTCGATCACGGATCACGACGCGGGGCTACGGGCCGCACGGGGTTTTCAGTTCTGGTCCGACTCTCGAACGCCGGCGGGTGAGCCGCCGATGACCGCCGCCGAGACCGAGGTGGAGGCGTCCGGGGCGGAGGAGTGTGCGCTCTGTGGCCTCCCGCTCTCGCAGGGTCGCAACCGCGTCGAGGGCGACGACGCGGTGTACTGCTGTACCGGCTGTCGGGACGTACACGACGCGCTGGGCGACGCCGCGGTCGACGCCGACGACGTGGCCGAGGCGGCCGCCGAGGACGCCGCTCTCGACGAGGAGCCGCCCGAGGGGTACGACCGGTCGTACTTCCACGTCAGCGGGATGCACTGCACCACCTGCGAGGCGTTCCTGGAGTCCGTCGCGGGGAAGGAAGCGGGGATCGACGGCGCCCAGGCCAGCTACGTCACCGAGACGGTCCGCGTCGATCACGACCCCGAGCAGGTCGGCGAGGACGAGGTGCAGGACCGGCTGACGACCGCGGGCTACGTCGCCGACGACCGCGAGGAGGGGACCGCGGGCGCCCACGCCGAGGACACGCTGCTGTGGCGGATCGCCGCGGGCGCGATGCTCGGGATGGCGGTGATGCTCCCGTACTTCATCTACATCTACCCCGTCCACTTCGGGCTCTACCCGCCGTGGCTCGAGGAGATGGCCCGCGCCCAGCTCCAGGGCGCGTCGTACTTCTACGCCGTCCTGTTGCTGTTGACCTCGCTGGTGCTGTTCGGCGTCGGGAAGCCGATCCTGCGGGGCGCAGTCGTGAGCCTCCGCGCGAGATCGCCGAACATGGACCTGTTGGTCGCGCTCGCGGCGGTCAGCGCGTACGCCTACAGCACGCTCGCCGCCGCGCTGGGGCGGATCGACATCTACTACGACGTGACCGTCGCGATCGTCGTCGTCGTCACCGCGGGGAACTACTACGAGTCGTCCATCAAGAAGCGCGCGATGGGCCTGCTCTCCGAACTTGGCGACGAGCAGGTCTCGGAGGCGGCCGTCATCGACGCCGACGGCTCGACGACGACCGTCGACGTGAGCGACCTCGTGGAGGGCGACCGCGTCCTGGTCCGGACCGGCGACCGCATCCCCGTCGACGGCACCGTCGTCGACGGTACGGGGACCGTCGACGAGGCGGTCGTCACCGGCGAGTCGCTCCCGGTGTCGAAGGAGCCGGGCGATCAGGTCGTCGGCGGCTCGGTGCTGTCGGACGGCTCGCTCACCGTCGCGGTGGGCGAAGGGGCGACCAGCAGCATCGACCGCGTGACGAACCTGCTGTGGAACCTCCAGAGCGCCAACAGCGGCGTCCAGAAGCTGGCGGACCGGCTGGCGGTGATCTTCGTCCCGACGGTGGTGCTGCTGGCGCTCGTCGCCGGCGTCGGCTACCTCGCGATGGGCGCCGGGCCGACGCAGGCGGTGCTGATCTCGCTGACGGTGCTGCTCGTCTCCTGTCCCTGCGCGCTGGGGCTGGCGACGCCGCTGGCGGTCGCCTCGGGCATCCGGGACGCGATCGAGCGCAGCATCGTCGTGTTCGACGAGACGGTGTTCGAGCGCTTCCGCGGCGTCGACACCGTGGTGTTCGACAAGACGGGGACGCTCACCACGGGCGACCTCGAGGTCAGCGACGCCGCGGCGCCCGACGACGCGCTCGCGGCCGCCGCGGCGCTGGAACGGCGCTCCTCCCACCCAGTCGCGACGGCGATCGCCGACGCGTTCGAGGCCGACTGGGACGACGACCCCGTCGACGCGTTCGAGAGCCACACGAACGGCGTCTCGGGCGTCGTCGACGGCGCCGAGACCGTCGTCGGCCACCCGGACCTGTTCGCCGAGCGGGGCTGGAGCGTCGCCGACGACCTGCGGGAGCGGGC
>NZ_BBJN01000020.1 GCF_000739555.1 Halolamina rubra | reverse complement strand
CCGGGTGCTCTCGCCGTCCCACGTCGATCAGGTCGGCGCCGGCGTCGACCATCGCCTCGCGCGCGCGACGGCGTCCTCGACGCGCTCGTACTCGCCGCCGTCGTGGAACGAGTCGGGCGTGACGTTCAGCACGCCCATCACCGCGGTCCGGTCCTGCGGCCACGGGAACTCCCGCTCGGGTGGGCTGTGCTGGATCCCCAACTGCTGGCGGATCTCCTCGCCGAGCCCCGAGAGCCCCCACGGCTGACCCTGCAGCTTCTCGGCCAGCCGCTTGAACTGCGCCATCGTCCCCGAGAGCACCACGTCGTGGAGCTCGCCGCCGGCCCGCAGCGCCGACGCCGAGCACTCGCCGTCGAGCGACAGCATCTCCTGTTTGAGGTACTCGGCCTGGCGCTGCTGGACGCGCGTGTGGAGCACGCGGTGGTCGGCCTTCCCGCGCATCCGCCAGATCCCGGGCTCGGACACCTGCGCCCCGCGCAGGACGGTCTCGGCGTCGTCGATGGAGTCGACCTGTTTGGGGATCTGCACCCGAGTCCACGTCGCCCGAGCCTCGGCGACCGCGTACAGCGACCCGGTGACGAGCAGCGCGTCGTCGTCCGCGGCGTCCTCGCGGGCCAGCGAGAGCGCGTTCGCCACCGAGCCCGTCGAGCGCACGTCGTCGTAGCCGGCGCTCTCGAACGTGCGCGCGAGCACCTCCGGGTCCTCCGCGCGGTCGGTCACGGGCGCGCAGGTCGTCACCCTCGCGCCGTCGGGCAGCGCCGCCGCCATCGCCGCGGTGTCCTTGTCGTGCATCGCGGCGACGACGAGGTGGCAGTCGTCGTAGTCGAACGTCGACAGCGTCTCGGTCACCGTCCCACAGGCCTCGGGGTTGTGGGCGCCGTCGAGCACGGTCAGCGGCGACTGGCTCATCACCTCGAACCGCCCGGGCCAGTCCGCCTTCGCGAGCCCGCGCTCCAGCGCGCCGCGGTCCACGTCGACGCCGAACTCGTCGCCGACCTGCCGTGCGAGCGTGCAGGCGATCCCGGCGTTCATCGCCTGGTGCTCGCCCAGCAGCGGGAGCCGCGCGTCGACGGTCCAGTCGTCGGCGGCGACGCTCACGCCGGCCTGCTGGTGGGTCACCCGACCCTCGTAGGCGACCGTCACGTCGGGATGAGCCTCCGCTTCGGTCGCCCCCTCGCCCGCCCAGTCGTCCTCGCCGACCGTGATCACGTCGCTGGCGCCCAGTTCCTCGGCGACCTCGCGAACGGTCGAGAGCGCGGCGCCCTCGGTGCCGGTGATCAGCGGCCGCCCCTCGGGGGTGACGTGGGCTTTCGTCTCCGCGATCTCCTCGACGGTGTCGCCGAGCACGTTCGTGTGCTCCAGCGAGACGTTCGTCACCGCGCTGGCGACGGGGGCGACCGCCGAGGTGGCGTCGAACTCGCCGCCGAGGCCGACCTCGAGCACGGCCACGTCGACGCCGGCGCGCTCGAACCACCAGATCCCCAGCCCGGTGACGACCTCGAAGAAGGTGAGCGGTGCGCCGTCGGCCGCGCGGTCGACCAGCCACGGCTTCGCTTCCCCGACGAACTCCGCGACCGCCGAGCGGGGCAGCTCCCGGCCGTCGACGCGGACGCGCTCGGTCAGGTGTTCGAGGTGGGGCGAGGTGTACAGGCCGACCGAGAAGCCGGCCTCCCGCAGCGCGGACTCGACCATGCGCGCGGTGCTGCCCTTCCCGTTGGTGCCCGCCACCTGGACGTACGCGGGCCCGTCGTCGGACTCCGGATCGACGCCGACCGCCGCGAGCAACTCCTGTACCGACTCGAACCCGGGCTCCACGCCGAAGCGCCGGAGATCGAACAGGAAGTTCGCGGCCTCGTGGTACTGCATGGGCGACGTTGTGTCCGGTGGGCGTTTGGCCGTTTCGGACGAGCGTGGGGGTTACCGGTGCTAGCTCCAGCTGTCGATCTCGCTCGGGTGGCCCAGTGGCACCGCCCGCGTGCTCTCGTCGACGTGGAGCAGCGCGTCGAACGCGTCTGCGAGCACGGTGTCTGACTCGTAGTCCTCCTCGGGGTCGTACATCCCGCCTGGCTGTCGGACCGGGCGCTCCTCGCGGAGGAACTCGTGCAGGCGGTCCTCGTCGACCGCCGTACGAACGTCGAGAAACAGCGGCGAGCCGTCGACGCGACCGAGTGTCAACCCCACGGAGCCCTCCGGCGCGCCGCCGACGAAACAGTCTCGGAGGCCGTACTCTCCGTCGTCGTCACGGGCCATCGCCTGGTAGGACCCAGTCGCGAAGGAGAACCCCAGTGCCGCGTAAACGTCGCCGTAGCGGTCCGCGAGATGCTGCCCCATCGTGCGCGTCGGCGTGCCTTCGAAGTCGTAGGGAACGCGCTGGACGTGGGCGTTGTGCGCCCAGAGCGCGATTCGGTCGTGGTGGCTCGCGTCGAGCAGCCGAGTCACGCGCTCGGCCATCGCCCAGTCCCGGCGTTTGAGCATCTCGACCTCGGCGTCCGTCGCCCGGTACTCGATCGCGTCCGTCATGGTCTCGCGGTGCAGCTCCGCGCGTTCGACCCGCGCTTCGCTCGTCGCGTCGAGGTACTCGCCCCGACGGTCGTCCAGCGCGTCGCCGAAGGCGTCGACGAACGCACTGGCGTCCGCGACCCGCGAGTCGAACAGGTCGTCGTCGTCCGCATCGAGCCCCCAGTCCGCGAGGCTCTCCAGCGTCTCGCGGTGCCGGTCGAGTAAGGTCGGATCGGCGTCAGCGAGGAACGACTGGAGGGCGTCGGCGCCGCCGACGGCGTACTGGGCGTCGAAGCCGAAGAAGCGGACCCGATCCTCGCGTGGGCGACCGGTGTTGAACTCGCGTATCCACTCCACCAGATCGGCCAGTTCGGTCACGTACCACGGCCAGAAGTACGTCGCCGCCAGCGCCTCGGCCGCCGAGTCGGGAGCGTCCGAGGCGTCCCGGACGTAGCGATCCACCGCCAACGTCTCGGAGTAGTTCGCCTCCAACCCGAACAGCCGGAACCCGTGGTCCGCGACGAGGCGGCGGAACAGGTCGGCCTTGAGCCGGAACTGTTCGTGGGTGCCGTGGGTGGCCTCGCCCATGCCGACGACGGTTGAGTCTGCCAGTTCGTCGGCGACGGGCGTCAGGTCCCAGTCCGCGGCGTCGGTGGAGAGCGGTACGGTGTGATCGCCGAGCACCGCAAGGGTTTCGGCGTCGACGGGGTCGGACATTAGTCACAGCCCCGGCTGGCGCCGTCAAAAACTGTTCGGAGTTCGACGTTTCTGCCGATCGGGACCCGTCGACGGCGGCCGCCCCTGCAACGCCGGCCGTCTCCGGTCGGTTTATCGCCCCGCGGGCGAATCCCCCACCCGTGTCAACCACTGACGATCCGCTCGCCTGGGCGCGGGAGTACACGCCGGTGCTCCAGTCCCTCGGCGACGAACACGAGGACGACGAACCGCTCGACGGCTACACGATCGGTCTCGCGACCCACATGGAGGCGGTGTCGGGCTGTCTGGTCGAGGCGCTCAACCGGGCCGGCGCCGAGGTGCTGTTCACCGCCTCAGAACCCCAGTCGACCCACGGCGACGTGGTCGAGTATCTCGACGCCCAGCCCGGGATCACCGCCTACGTCTGGGAGGGGATGACCGACGAGGAGTTCGACGCGGCCCAGCACGAACTGCTCGAACAGGAACCGGACTTCCTGCTCGACGACGGCTGCGAGCTCATCTCGAAGTGTGTCGCCGACCACCCCGAGGTCGCCGAGACCGTACTCGGCGGCGGCGAGCAGACCACCGCCGGGATCACCCGCGCGGAGGCGATGGACGAGGAGGGCGTGCTCGAGTTCCCCGTCTACGGCGTCAACGACACGCCGATGAAGCACTACTTCGACAACGTCCACGGCACCGGCGAGTCCGCGCTGGTGAACGTCTCCATCACCACCAACACCGTCATCACGGGCGAGACGGTCGTCGTCGCCGGCTACGGCTACTGCGGCCGCGGCATCGCCCGGAAGGCCCGCGGGATGGGCGCCCAGACCGTCGTCACCGAGGTCGAGCCCCGGAAGGCGCTCGAGGCCCACATGGACGGCCACCGCGTGATGTCGATGGACGAGGCCGCCGAGATCGGCGACATCTTCATCACCAGCACGGGCACGCGCGACGTGATCCGCCGGGAGCACTTCGAGAAGATGGCCGACGGCGCCCAGCTCGCCAACGCCGGCCACTTCGACGTGGAGATCGACCTCGACGGGCTCGAGGCGTACGCGGAGACTGTCACGGAGCCGAAGGAGGGGATCACCCGGTACACCACCCCGGACGGCCGGCACCTCAACCTGCTCGCCGACGGCCGGCTGGTGAACCTCACCGGCCCCGCGAGCGAGGGCCACCCGGCGGAGATCATCGACACCACTCACGCGATGATGTTCGTCACCGCCTACGACCTGCTGACCCGCGATCACGGCCTCGGTCCGGGGCTCTACGCCATCCCGGACCGACTGGACCGGGACGTGGCCGAGCGCAAGCTCGACACGCTCGACATCGACATCGACGCCGTCACCGAGGCACAGGAGCAGTACGCCGACGACTGGCGACACGAGGACAGCGCGTTCTGACGGAAAAGCGGCGGGCGGTTCGGGCCGTCCTCAGAACGTCCCGACGCCCAGCGTCGACAGCGCGATCGACGCGACCGAGACGGCGACGGTGAACCCGACCGCGAGCCAGTCCCGGGCCGCGAACGCGGACTCGCGGTAGAACGTCCGCTCGCTCCGCGTGTCGAACCCGCGGGCCTCCAGCGCCATCGACTGCGTCTCGATGTTCCGGAACGCGGTCATGAACACCGGGATCAGTAGCGGGATGAAGCTGCGGGCCCGCTCGATCGGGTTCTTCGAGGAGATCTCCAGCCCGCGCGCCTCCTGAGCCTGCCGCACGGTCCCCGCGGCGTCGAGGAACGTCGGGAACAGCCGGAGCGCGGTGCCGACGGCGAAACAGAACGCGTACGGCAGCCCCAGCCCGCGCATCCCGCGGACGATCTCCTCGTTCGACGTGGTCGAGACGTACACCAGCCCCCCGAGGATGAACGAGGTGATCCGCAGCGAGCGCCCGAGCGCGAACAGCGTCTGTCGCTCGGTGAGGAAGATGGGGCCGGCGTCGACGACGACCGGGCCGCCGCGCTCGACGAACCCCGGCCAGACGACGAGGCCGACGACGAACAGCGCGACGATGATGAACCAGACCCGCCGGAGGTTGCGCAGCCCGTCGCCGATCCAGAGCCCGATCAGCGCCGCGACGAACGGGATCGCGATGAACTCGGGGCGGCCGAACGTGTACGCCGGCACCGCCATCGCCACCAGGAGCGCCAGCTTCGCCCGCGGGTCGAGCCGGTGGAGGAAGCTGTCGGCGTCGACGTACAGCGAGGTGCTGCTCATCGGTCCTCACCCTCCGTCGTCGCCGACGCCCCGTCGCCGACCGGCTCGGCGTCGGCCAGCGCGTCGGCGCCGCCGAGCGCCGTCGCGAGCTCCTCGGCGGTGAGCGCGGTCGGTTCGTCCCCCCGGATCGCGTTCGCACACGCCGCCGGGTGCGGCGGCACGAGGTCGTACTCGGCGAGCGTCGCCTCGTCGCCGAACAGCTCCCGGGTCGGGAGGTCGTCGGCGACGGCGCCGTCACGCATCACCACGGTTCGCGGCGCGTACCGCGCGACAGTGCTCATGTCGTGGGTCACCATCACCACCGTCACCCCCTCCTCGCGGTTGAGTTCGGCGACGAGATCCATGAACTGTCGCTGCTGAGTGGCGTCAAGCCCCGTCGTCGGCTCGTCGAACACGATGACCTCGGGGTCGGTCGCGAGGATGCCGGCGAGGGCGACGCGCTGGCGCTGCCCCTTCGAGAACGCGAACGGGTCGGCGTCGTCGAGCCCGTCGAGTTCGACGGTCTCGAGCGCGCGGTCGACCCGCCGGTCGAGCTCATCGCCCTCCAGGCCGAAGTTCTCCGGGCCGAAGGCGACCTCCTCCCGCACGGTTTCGGCGAAGATCTGGTGGTCGGGGTTCTGGAACACGAAGCCGACTTCGCGACCGATCTCGCCCATCCCGTACTCGGGGACGGGCCGGCCACGGTAGCTCACCGTGCCCGTGTCCGCCTCGTGGAGCCCGTTGAAGTGCTTGGCCAGCGTGGTCTTCCCGCTGCCGTTGTGGCCGACCAGCGCCACTACCTCGCCCTCCCGAACCGTGAGGTCGACGCCGTCGACGGCGGTCACCGGCCCACGGTCGGTTTCGTAGGCGAAGTTGACGTCCGAGAGTTCGAACAGGGGCTCGCCCGGGTCCGCGCCGGTGCCGCCCGGCGCGACGCCGAGGTCGGCCGGCGCCTCGTACTCGGCGTCGGCCGCCTCGACGCGAGCGCGGGCTTCCGCGGGCAGCAACGGGAGGTCCGCTGCGGGCCAGCCGAGTTCGTCGAACGCCTCGACCAGCGGCGGGACGGCGACGCGGGCCGCCGCGAGCGCGTCGGTGTCGGTGAACACCTCTCGGACCGTGCCCGAGCGGTAGGGTTTGCCGTCCTTCAGCAGCACCGCGTGGTCCGCGAGCAGCGCCTCCTCGATCTTGTGGGTCACCATCGCGATGGTGTCCGGCCCCGACCAGTCGCCGCCGGCGGCGTCGCCGGTCGAGAGCGTGTTCACCACGTCGACGATGTCGCGGGTCCTTCGGGTCGAGGTCGCTCGTCGGCTCGTCGAGCACGAGCAGTTCAGGATGGGTCGCGGCGACGCCGGCGAACACCAGGCGCTGTTTCTGGCCGCCCGAGAGCCCCGAGGGCTCGCGGTGGGGCGCCAGGTCGTCGAGCCCCACGAGTTCGAGCGACTGCTCGATCCGGGGCTCGATCTCCGCGGGTGGCACCGCGAGGTTCTCCGGGCCGAAGGCGACCTCGGCCTCGACGCTGGTGCCGAACAGCTGCGACTCGTAGTCCTGCAGCACCATCCCCACGTCGCGGGCCATCTCGCTGACCCGCGTCTCGGTGGCGTCGACGCCGAGCACGTAGACCTCGCCCCGGAACGAGCCGTCGATGAAGTCCGGGATGATCGCGTTGAACGTGCGCAGCAGCGTCGACTTGCCGCCGCCGGAGGCGCCCATCACGACGGTGAACGAGCCGTCGGGCACCGCCATGTCGACGCCCCGGAGGACGGGGCCCTCCCGCTCGTCCGGGTCGGTCTCCCCCGTCAGTTCCTCGGGCTCCGGAAGCGTCGCGTCCCGGACGTAGGAGAACACCACGTCCCGGAGGCGAACGGCGGCGTCCTCGCTGTCACTCATCGCGTGGACACCCGTGTCGGCCGCCGAAAGCCGTTTCCCTTCTCACGCGTCCCGAACGATGGTAGAGAAGTTCTCGCCGGCGATGTACGCCGCGACAGCGGTGACGAGGAAGCCGACGGCGCCGAGGCCGATCTGGGCCGTCGACCCGGGCGCGCCCCCGAGCACCAGCACCGCGATCCCGATCCAGACCAGCGGCACCACCAGGATCGCCCAGGCGCCGGCGGAGTTGGCCCGACCCGGGAGGTCCTCGCTCGGAGCACGTCGGGGTAGAGCAGCCCCATCTCCTTCACGCGGGGGTAGGCGAGGTAGAACAGCGGCGGGCCGAGCACGATGGCCGACACCGCGTTGTTGGTGAGGATGATGGGCCCGAGCACCGAGAACGGTATTAGTTCCAGCGCGTCGACGACCCACGCGATGATCGCCGCACACGCCGCCGCGGCCGCGACGGCGACGGCGACGTACTCGATCAGCTGTCGGAGTTTCTGGTCCCGGAAGTCGGGCTCCTCGCCGCTGGAGAGCGGGCCGAGGTTCCCCCAGAGCTTGTAGCCGACCAGCCCGAAGAAGAAGTTCCCGACGAAGCCGCCGACGCTGCCGGGGCCGAACGTGCCGCCGAACACGTCGCCGATGAGGTTCCCGATCGCCGACCCCCACGCCGCCGCGGGGCCGAACGCGATGCCGAAGAACACCGGAAGCACGTTCGCCGGCCGGACGCTGGTCAGCCCCGGCAGGATCGTGAACAGCTTGAACGGGATCAACAGCGCCGCGTACACCGCCGCGACGACGGCCACCAACATTACCATCCGCGTGTCACGCCACATCGTGAGTAGTTCTCGCATGGAACGGGTGCAAGGCTTGCACAGAAGGGCATAAATCCTCCGTCACCAGGCGGTTGCTATCCACGAACGTGGAAGGCGTGGAAAAAAAAAAAAAAAACGGCCCGTCGATCCGGTCAGTCGTGGCGGAACGCGCGCTGGCCGGTCAGCACCATCGCCAGCCCCAGTTCGTTCGCCGCCGCGATGACGTCGTCGTCGTTCACGGAACCGCCGGGCTGGATCACCGCCTCGACGCCGGCCTCGGCGGCCGCCTCGACGGCGTCCGGGAACGGGAAGAAGGCGTCCGAGGCGACGACGGCGCCCTCGGCGGACTTCCCCTCGGCGTCCTTCTCAGCCTTCGTCGCCGCCAGTTCGACGGCGTCGACGCGGGAGACCTGCCCCATGCCGACGCCGACGGTCTCGGTGCCGTCGGCGATCAGGATGCCGTTGGACTTCACGTGCTTGAGCACCTTCCAGGCGAACAGCATCGACTCGAGCTGCTCGTCGGTCGGCTCGCGCTCTGTGACGACCTCGAGGTCCTCGCGGGTGATCGTGGAGCGGTCGCGCTCCTGGACGAGCCGGCCGCCGACGAGCGCCTTCTCGGTGAAGCGCTCGGTGCAGTCCGCGGGGCCGAGCGTGTTGTCGTCGGTTCGGTCGCCCACGTCGAGCACGCGGAGGTTCTCCTTCTGCGTCAGCGTGTCGAGCGCCTCGTCGGTGTACCCTGGCGCGACGACGACCTCCTTGAACGAGTCGACGATCTCCGTCGCGGTCTCGGCGTCGCACTCGCGGTTGAGCGCGACGATGCCGCCGAAGGCGGACTTCGCGTCGGTGGAGAGGGCGTCGCGGTACGCGTCGGCGAGCGTGTCCGCCGTCGCACAGCCGGCGGGGTTGGTGTGCTTGATCACCGCCGCCGCGGGCGCCTCGAACTCCTTGATCAGGTTCAGCGCGCCGTCGGCGTCGTTGTAGTTGTTGTACGACAGCGCCTTCGCGCCCTCGTTCAGTTGGGGCGCGTGGACGACGCTCGGCTCCTCGCTCGCGTCGCTGGCGTACACCGCGGCGTCCTGGTGGGGGTTCTCGCCGTAGCGCAGGTCGTCCTCGCGGCGGTTCGAGACGGTCCGGCGCGCCGGGAGGTCGCCGCGCACGTCGGTCGCCAGGTCGACGCCCACGGGGCGGCCCTGCTCGTCGCGTTCGATCTCGACGGCGCCCTCGGCGAACCACCGGATGGCGCGGGGGTACGCCTCGAACTCCGCCTCGTGGAGCACGCGCTCCTTCAGCGACGCCTCGTCGTCGTCCTCGAACACCGGGACCGTCTCCTGGGTGACGATCGGGCCGTCGTCGACGGCCTCGGTCGCGACGTGGACCGTCGCCCCGGTCGTCCGGACGTTCGCCTCGAGCACCTGGGCGTGGGCGTCGGCGCCTGGGAACGACGGCAGGATCGACGGGTGGACGTTGAGCACAGTTTCCACACTGTCCAGAAATTCCGGGCTCAACACCCGCATGAACCCGTCCAGACAGAGCACGTCGAACTCGTACTCGGCCAGCGCATCGAGGAGGCGCTGCTCGTGGGACGCGCGTGACTCGTCGTCGCCGCGCTCGACGGCGACGTTCGGGATCCCGCGCTCGTCGGCCCCCTCGAGGACCGGCGCGTCCTCGCCGTTCGCGACGACGACCGAGAGCTCGGCGCCGCCGGGCGAAATGTCCGCAATGTGCAGGAGGTTTCGGCCGCGGTTGCCCGCGATACCGGCGATCTTCATGGTCGAGTTGCCGGGCGAGTGCCCAAAGAGCGTTGCGATCGTGGGGGAGTCGATAGGCACGATCGAGCATAGATAAGCCGGTATTTTCGGTACAACTGCAGCGACGTATGCACAGGTGTGTGCTGTCGCCGGCGAGGGTCCGGCAGGGTTTTGTGACTGCCCGGGCGAGCCTCGGGCATGAAGGAGCTTCCCCGTTCGTCGCCGCTGGCGGCGGTGTCGCCGCTTGACGGCCGGTACGCGGACAAGACCGCTGATCTGGTGCCGTACGCGAGCGAGGCCGCGCTGATCGAGGCGCGCCTGCGCGTCGAGGTCGAGTACCTGCTCGCGCTCGGCGACGCCGACGGCGTCGACTGCGAGATCGACGCCGACGAGCGCGCGCACCTCCGCGCGGTCGTCGACGGGTTCGACGCCGACGACGCCGAGCTGGTCAAACAGATCGAGACCGAAGGCACCGAGCAGTTCGCGGCGACGCGCCACGACGTGAAAGCCGTCGAGTACTTCCTCCGGACCGAGACGCCCGAGCGACTCCACCCGTGGATCCACTTCGGGCTCACCAGCGAGGACGTGAACAACCTCGCCCACCGACTGAACGCGAAGGGGGCGGTCGAGGACGTGCTCCTCCCGGCGATCTCGGAGATCCGCGAGACGCTGACCGCGATGGCCCGCGAGTACCGCGACGTGCCGATGCTCGCGCGCACCCACGGCCAGCCCGCGACGCCGACGACGTTCGGCAAGGAGCTGGCGGTGTTCGCCGCCCGGCTCGGCCGCACGGCGGCGCGCGTGCGGGCGGCCGTCGACGATCTCTCGGGGAAGCTCGCCGGCGCCTCGGGCACGTACGCCGCCCACGTCGCCGCCTACCCCGATGTGGACTGGCGAGCGTTCTCGGCTGCGTTCGTCGCCGACCTCGGCCTCGATCACACCCCGCTCGCGACGCAGGTCAACCCGTGTGACGACCTCGCGGCGCTGTTCGACGCGCTCGCCGGCGTCAACAACGTGCTGCTCGATCTCGACCGGGACGTGTGGCGCTACGTCTCCGACCGCTACCTGGGACAGGAGAGCGCCTCCTCGGAGACCGGCTCGTCGACGATGCCCCACAAGGTGAACCCGATCGACTTCGAGAACAGCGAGGGGAACCTCTCGAAGGCCAACGCGGACCTCACGTTCCTCCGCGACTACGTCACCTCCTCCAGGCTCCAGCGTGACCTCTCCGACTCCACGGTGAAGCGCAACGTCGGCGCCGCCTTCGCCCACTGCCTCATCGGCTACCGCAAGACGGCGACCGGGCTGGGGAAGGTCGTCCCGAACGAGCAGGTGATGCGCGAGGAGCTCGAGAACACGCCGGAGATCATCGGCGAGGCGGTCCAGACGATCCTACGCCGCGAGGGCGACACCGAGGCGTACGAGCGCGTGAAGGAGCTCACCCGGGGCCAGCGCGTGACGCTTTCGGATTTCCGCGAGCTGTTCGACGAGCTCGACGTCGACGAGGACGTGCGCGCGGAACTCCGGGCACTCACGCCCGCGGGCTACACCGGCGTCGCCGACGAACTGGTCGGAGAACTCGACTGACGGCCGTCCTCACTCGGCTACTTCTCCCCTCGCTACTTCGAGGTGGCCGTGATCACGGGGATGTCGACGGACTCCTCGACGCTGTCGGCCGTCGAGCCGAACACCACGCGCTTGAGCCGTCCCTTCGTCGGCGCGCCCATCACGATCGCGTCGTAGTACGCCGACTGCTCGGCGATCGCCGACGCCGGGTCTTCGGCCTCGTACAGCCAGGTGTCGAACTCCTCGAACTCGCCGAGGTACTGCCGCGCCGCCGCGAGGTCGCTGGCGGCCGCGGATCGGCGGTCGGCGTCGGCATCAGGGGGAACCACGGTGAACAGTTCGATCCACGCGTTCTCGCGGACGGCCAGCGCACGCGCCGCCCGGACTGTAAGTTCGGTGTGGGGGCCGCCCGCGACCGGCACGAGGATCGACGCCAGGTCGTCCAGCTCGCCGTTCCCGTTGGCGACGACGGTGTCGATCGGGCTGTTGGCGACGATCCGGTCGGTCGTCTCCCGGCGCAGCCCCGCGCCGGAAGACTCCGTGGACGGCCGCTCGACGGCCACCACGTCCGCGCCAGCCTCGACGGCCTCCTGGGCGACGATGTCGGCGGGCGAGCGGGCCGTCGCGACCGCGCTCTCGGTGCACGCGAACTGGACCGGCGGGCCGTCGGCGCTGGCCGCCGTCGTCGACCCCCCCGTCTCGGGCGCCTGCCCCGGCGAGAGCAGCCGCACGGGTCGGTCGGCCTCCCTCGCGAGCGCGAAGGAGAGCTCACGCGCCTGTGTGTCCTCGGTGGGGTCGAGCAGTGTGCCCAGCACTGGTCGCCCGTTCCGAGCCACTGTTCCGTCCTCACCCATACGCAACTGGTCTATTCCCGATCCACATAAGCGACCCGCAGTAATTCCCGAACGCGGGGGACGGCCCGGAAATTCCGCCAATTTCGAGCGTTTCACCCCGTCTTGCCCAGGGCACACCCGGCTCCAGTCACCGGGATGAAGCTCGGTCCGAGGACGACCAGTCGCCGCCCAGCAGCCGCTCGGTCGCCGTCCGGAGCGCGGTCGCCGCCGCGCGCACCGACTCGGCGTCGACGTACTCCCGCTCGGCGTGAGCGACGGCGCCCTCGTCGTCGGCGAGGCGGCCGGGGCCGAACACGACCGTCGGCGCCGGCGCGAAGTACGACGCCTCCGTCGCCGCCCCGAACGGGCGGACCGCGCCGCGCTCGCCCACCCCCGCCCCTTCGCCAGCGGCCGCCGCGGCGTCGGCGAGCGCGTCGACGACCGGCGCGTCGGGATCGGTGGCGAACGCCTCGAGGAACGGGGTCTCGCGCTCGGTAAGGGAGAACGAGACCGACGCGTCCGCGCCCTCGAGCGCCGCCCGGAGATGCGCCTCGAGCGCCCGGCGGAACCCCGCGGCGGTCTCCGGCGGGACGCTACGCCGATCGACCGTTATCTCGCAGCCGGCGGGCACCTGGTTCGTCGACTCGCCGCCGTCGATCCCGGTGGGGACGAGCGTGGCCTCGCCCAGCTGCGGGTGGGCGTCGACGTCGTCGAACGTCTCGAGCGCGCCGAGGAGCGCCCCCGCGGCCGAGACGGCGTTGACGCCCGACTCGGGGCTTGCGGCGTGGGCGGCGGTGCCCTCGACCGCGATCGTCCCCTCGAACCGCCCGCGAGCGGCGGTACACACGTCGAGGCCGGTCGGCTCGCCGACGACGAACGCGTCCGGGTCGGGCAACTCCGCCCCGAGGGGATCGACGCTGGCCCCCGTCTCGCCGGGGCCGCCGGGCGCGACCTCGCCGGTCAGCAGCGCGTGGGCGCCCGTCGAGAGCAGCTCCTCGTCCGGGGTGATCGCGAGCGTGAGCGTCCCGGCGTCGATATCGGCGTCGAGAAACGCCGCGAGCAGCGCCGCGAGCGAGCCCTTCGCGTCGCAGGCGCCCCGGCCGTGGATCGTGTCGCCGTCGCGCTCGTAGGGAACGTGCGGCGAGACGGTGTCGAGGTGGGTGTTGAACACGAGGTGGGGCCGCCCCGAGCCGCGACTGGCGCGGACGTTCCCCGCGGCGTCGACGCGCGGCTCGAGGCCGGCGTCCCGCAGCGCGTCGAGCAGCAAGTCGCGGGCCTCTCGCACGTCCGTCGTCGAGTCGGCCCGGACCGCGTCGGCGAGGAACTCGATCGGGTCGACGCTCACGGCTCGCCCACCGGCACGGGGAGCTCGCCCGCGAAGCGCTTCTCGGCTGGCCCGCGCAGCCGCGCCGGGCCGTCGTCGGGGACGGCGACGCCGAGTTCGCCGCCCGGCGGGGTTACGGAAACCCAGTCGCTTGTGTTCCCCGGGAGCCGACCGAGGCGCTTCGCCGCGGCGGCGACGGCGACGGCGCCGGTGCCGCAGGCTCGCGTCTCCCCCTCGACGCCGCGCTCGAACGTCCGCTGGCGGAACCCGACATCGTCGCGGTCCGGGGCGGCGAACGTCATGTTCGCGCCGTCGGGGAACGCTTCGGCGTGGCGGATCGGCGGCGCGACGGCGTCGACCTCGACCGCGTCCACGTCGTCGACGAACACGACCGCGTGGGGGACGCCAGTGTTCACCGCGGTGATCCGCAGTCCGGCCGCGGGGGTGCCGTCGAGTTCGTCGAGCGCCGCGTCGACGAGTGGCTCCTCGCCCGCGAGCGGGACCGACCCGGGGTCGAACGTCGGTCGCCCCATCTCCACCGCGACGGCGTCGTCGTCCACGACCGCGCGGCGCCGCCCCGCGGGCGTGTCGATGTCGACCGTCGACGCCCCCGAGCGGTCGGCGGCCCACGCGGCGACACAACGCGCGCCGTTGCCGCACATCTCGGCGATCGAGCCGTCGGGCTGGACCAGCGTCATCGTCACCCTCGCGGGGTCGGTGTCGTCGAGCGAGAGGAACAGCACGCCGTCGGCGCCGCGGCGTCCGTCCCCCTCGCCGACCACGCCCGTCTCCCGGTCGCAGTGCGCGCGGGCGAACGCCGCGCGGTCCTCGACGGCGGAGCCCGCGTCCACGACGACGAAGTCGTTGCCCGCGCCGTCGTACTTCTCGAACGGGACGCTCATGGCTCGTGCTCCTCGGGCCGGCGACTTGACGCTGCCGGCGCGTCGAGGCGGCTCACGTCCGCGAGCGACTCCCGGCGGCGCAGGAGCCCGCCGTCGACGGTGACCTCCGCGGGCCGCGGCCGGGAGTTGTACGTCGACGCCATCTCGTAGCCGTACGCGCCGGCGTTGCCGACCGCGAGCAGGTCGCCGCGCTCGGGTCGGGGGAGCGGGCGGTTCTCACAGAGCAGGTCCGCGGTCTCACAGACCGGGCCGGCGACGGTGACGCCGACCTGGTCGCGGTCGCCCGCGTCCCGCGCCAGGCTCCGGACCGCGTGGTAGGCGTCGTACATCGCGGGGCGGAGCAGCGTCGTCAGACCGGCGTCGACGCCGGCGACGACCGTCCCCGGCGCCTCCTTCACCGTGTTCACTCGGGTCAGCAGCACCCCTGCGTCGGCGACGACGTAGCGACCCGGCTCGATCGCGAGCTGGCCGTCGATATCGCCCAGCGCCTCCCGGGTCGCGTCGGCGACGGCGTCGAGCTCCAGCGGGGGCGCGTCCTCGCGGTACGGGACGCCGAAGCCGCCGCCGACGTCGACCGTCTCGACCGCGACGCCCGCGGACTCGAGGTCGCGGGCGAGCTCGCCCAGCCGCCGGATGAGCTCGCGGTGGTCCGCCAGGTCGTCGCCGGAGATTCCGGAGCCGGCGTGGGCGTGGATCCCGGCGAACTCGAACTCACGGTCGATGCGTGCCGCGAGGTCTGGCGCGCGGTCGAGACCGACGCCGAACTTCGGGTGCCCGCCGGTGACGACCTTCTCGTGGTGGCCGGCGCCGACGCCGGGGTTGACTCGCAGGCGCAGGCGGCCGTCGAAGCCGCGGTCGGCGAGTCGGTCGACCGTGTCCGCGGCGCCGGCGGTGATCGTCAGGCCGGGGGCCGCGTCCCAAGCGTCGACGACGTGGTCGAGATCCCCCGCGGGCGGGTTCACCGCGGTGTAGGTCACGTCGGCGCCGGGGACTCCGGCGTCGAGCGCGCGGCGGACCTCCCCCGCCGAGGCGCACTCGATCGCCAGCCCCTCGTCGTGGACGGTTTCGAGCGTCCGGCGGGCGGTGTGGGCCTTCGCGGCGTACTGGATCTCGGCGTCGGGGAACGCGCCGCGGAGCCGGCGACAGTTCTCGCGGACCGCGCGGGGTCGAACACGTACAGCGGCGTCCCGTACTCGTCGGCGAGCGTCGCCAGTCGCTCGCGGTTCCAGTCCGCGAGTCGTCGGACTGCGGGCCCGCCCTGCGAGTCGGCGCCCGCCTCGTCGTCGCGCTGGTCGGCGCTCATTCCCGGAGCGCGCCCTCGCGCTGGGTCGCTTCGAGCGTCTCCCGCTCCAGGCTCGTGGCGACGACGGCGGGCTTGTACGCCTTCCCCGGGATCAACGCCTCCTCGGAGACCGAGGACTCGACGTAGCGCTGGAACGCGCGGCGCTCCGGCGGTAGTCGGCCGTAGTGGACCTCGTCCTCGACGAGGTCGTAGACCGGAATTCTGGGGGTGAGAAGGGTGTCCTCGGCGACGACGGAGTTCTCGCCGACGACGAATCCCGAGGTGACCCGACAGCCCGCGCCCAGCGAGACGCCGTCCTCGACGACGACCGGCGCGTCCTCGACCGGTTCGAGCACGCCGCCGATCAGCGTGTTCGCGCCGAGCTTGACTCCCTCGCCGATCTGGGCGCAGGAGCCGACCACGTCGTTGGAGTCGACGAGGCTGTCGGCGCCGACGTGGGCGCCGATGTTGACGAAGCTGGGCGACATCATGATCACGTCCTCGCCGAGGTAGGAGCCCGGGCGGAGGACGGTGCCGTCGGGCGTGTTCCGCGCGCCGCGGTCGGCGAGGTCGTCGGTCGAGCGCAGCGGGAGCACGTCGTAGTAGTCGACGTCGCCGTAGCTGCGGGGCTGGGTCTCGCGCAGGCCGAAGTTGAGCAGGACGCCCCGCTTCACCCACTCGACGGCCTCCCACTTCGCGGGGCCGACCTGCTCGGCGGCGCGGTGCTCGCCGGCCTCCAGCGCGGCGAGGAAGGCGTCGAGGGTGTCGATTTCGTCGCCGCCGGCGTCGGCGGCGGTAAGTCCGTTCTGGTAGCGGTGCCACAGGTCCGAGATCTCGGTTTCGAGGCTCATTGGTGGTTGGTGGTGGGTCGGTGGGCAATCAATCCTGCAGGAGGTCGGCGAACGCGTAGCGGCCGGGCTCGCGCCCCGCGACGGCGACGGCGGCGTCCAGCGCGCCTTCGGCGAACACACCGCGGTCGCCGGCGCGGTGTGAGAGCGAGACGGTCTCGCGGTTGCCCGCGAACAGCACCTCGTGTGCGCCGGCCACGTCGCCGGCGCGGCGGGCGTGGACGCCGATCTCGCTGGCGTCGCGGGGCTGCTCGCCCTCGCGGCCGTGCTGGCGTTCGGTCAGCTCCGGGCGCTCGGCCTCGACGTCCTCGACCAGCGTGAGCGCGGTGCCGCTGGGCGCGTCGCGCTTCCCGTTGTGGTGCGTTTCGGTGACCTCCACGTCGTAGCCCCGGAGCGAGGCCGCGGCCTCCCGGATCGCGCCGCGGAGCGCGGCGATCCCCCGGGAGAAGTTGCTGGCGTGGAGCACCGGCACCGACTCGCTCGCCTCGTCGAGCTCACCGAGCGGGTCGGTGTCGTGGCCCTCGAGCCCGGTGGTTCCGGTGACGAACGCGGCGCCGTGCGCGGCGGCGATTCCGGCGTACTCCGCGGTGGCTTCCGGCGCGGTGAAGTCGACGACGGCGTCGACGCTCTCCTCGTCGCGCAGCGTCGCGTCGAGTTGGGTGCCGACCGAGGCTTCGACGGTGACCGATCCGGGCGTCCGGGCGACGGCGGCGACGACCTGCACGTCCGCGCGGTCGCCGGCGGATTCGAGCAGTTCCTCGCCCATCCGGCCGCTGGCGCCGGTGACGACGATCCGGGTCGGCTCGGCCGCCATCAGGCGGGCACCTCCGGCGTCGGCTCCTCGGCGACTGCCGCGAGCGCCTCGCGCAGGTCGGCGCGCTTCTCGGTGGAGAGCCGGGTGAGTGGGGAGCGAACGTGCGGCGGGTGGTCCTCGCGGATCGCCATCGCCTCCGTCACCGGGATGGGGTTGGTCTCGACGAACAGCTCGCGGACGAGGGGGGCGAGCTCGTAATGCAGGTCGCGGGCGCGGTCCATGTGCCCCGCCAGCGCGGCGCCGACCATCGCGCCGGTGCGCTCGGGCTCGACGTTGGCGACGACGCTGATCGTCCCGGTGCCGCCGAGCGAGCAGATCGGCAGCGTGAGCCCGTCGTCGCCCGAGAGGACGGAGAACTGCTCGTCGCTCGTGCGTTCGATCACCTCGGAGACGCGGCCGAGGTCGCCGCTGGCGGCCTTGTACCCCCGAATGGTCGGGTGTTCGGCCAGTTCGGCGACCACGTCGACGGGGACGTTCCGGCCCGTTCGCGAGGGGACGTTGTAGACGATGCTCGGCAGGTCGATCGCGTCGGCGATCGTGCGGTAGTGGTCGAGGTAGCCCGCAGCCTCGGGCTTGTTGTAGTACGGCGATATCAGCAGCACGGCGTCGGCGCCGGCGGCCTCGGCGTCCTCGGCGAGGCTGACGGCCTCGTGGGTCGCGTTCGAGCCGGCGCCGGCGATCACCGGCACGTCGTCGACGGCGTCGACGACCGTCTCGACGACGGCGGCGTGTTCGTCGTGGGTCAGTGTCGCGGACTCGCCCGTCGAGCCGACGGGGACGAGCCCGTCGACGCCGGCGGCTTCGAGGCGCTGGGCGTCGGCGGCGAGTCTGTCGTGGTCGATGCTTCGGTCCTCCCGGAAGGGAGTGGTCATGGCGGGGAAAACCCCGCTGAACGGTGTGGTCATTTTGGTGTCGCGTGTGGCGGTCGCTGCGCGGTGCAGTCGGGAGTCCACCGGCGACCGGGCGCGACACCGGCCGGCAGCGGGAGAAAATCAGCGTTTGCTTCGTTTACCGCAGCGGGGTGCGACAGTCGGGGCTCGGCAGAGGGCCTCGCCGGCGAGTCCCGAAGGTCGCGTCATACTCGGTTCCGGGAGTGCGACACCCATAACGGTTCTGCTCCGTCGTCGCCACGAGACATTTATCCACGGCGGAACACGTCGAGGTATGGTCGATCGGTCCCGCAGGACGCTGCTCGCAGCGGTTGCGGGTGTGACGACGTTGGCTGGCTGTGGCGGTGGTGAGACGTCGTCGACGGTTTCCCCCTCCGACAGTGAGCAGCCGACGGAATCGCCCTCCTCGACGACCACCGAATCGTCGACGGCGACAGCGACGCCACCGCCGCTCGAGACGTCGGATCTAGCGTTCTCAGTGAACGTGGTTCGCCAGGCGAGCGAGGACGCGCCCGGGAAGGTTCGCGCGTCGCTGACGAATCGGTTGGGGAGAGCGGTTCGTCTCGTTGGCGGACACCTGATCCCTGTCAGCGGTGGTGTCGCCGACGGTTCGAACGATGCACTCCTGTTGCTCCCCGAAGAATCGGACCGCATCAACGACTACTCGTGGACGCGAGACGGCGACCCTGAAGGGAGGGCGCGGCTCCGAGACGCGACGTACGATGGCTGCTGGCGTGCCCCCGGCGACGGCTTTCTCCGGACGGATCTCGCGGACGCGGCCGAACTCTCCGACGGCGAGACTGTCGAGGCGGAGTTCTACCCCCTCGCCCCCGCGGGTGCCGACTGCCCACAGGGGAGCTACACCGTTCAGGAGGAGCTTTCGGTCGAGGGGACGGACCAGTCGATCCACACCGAACTCACCCTCGACGTCGCCGCCGAAGGCAGCCTCGCCGTGGAGGGATCGCTCTCCGTCGGCGACACCACGGGATCCGCGTGAGACAGAATTTTTTAACGGGTGCCCGGCAACGAACGGATAATGACCGAGATCCACGAGGGCCAGCGCGTCGCGGTGCTCGCCGACGCGCAGAACCTCTATCACACGGCCCAGAGCCTCTACTCCCGGAACATCGACTACTCCGCGCTGCTCGAGAAGGCGGTGATGGACCGCGAGCTGGTGCGGGCGCTGGCGTACGTCATCCGCGCGGACTCGCCGGAGGAGGAGTCGTTCTTCGAGGCGCTCGAGGACATCGGGTTCGAGCGCAAGATCAAGGAGATCAAGACGTTCGGCGACGGCTCCCAGAAGGCCGACTGGGACGTGGGGATCGTGCTCGACGCGGTCACGCTGGCGGAGAAAGTCGACACGCTGGTGCTCGCCTCAGGCGACGGCGACTTCGCGCGGCTCTGCTCACACCTGCGCCACGAGGGCGTCCGCGTCGAGGTGTTCTGCTTCGAGAGCTCGACCGCCGAGGAGCTGATCGACGCCGCCGACGCGTTCCACGACATGGCCGAGCGCGAGGAGGAGTTCTTACTCTGACCAGCCACGGCGCGTGACCAACCGTCGACGCCATGTCGACGGCACGAACCTGATGCCGTGGCTGTGTGTGACCAACAACGGCGCGTGACCAGCCGCGAGCTCCGTCTCGCGGCACCGGAGCCCACGCCGTGGCTCTGTGTAGCCGCCCCCGGGCTTCGAGACGCTTTTCCCCGGCGCGTCCACCCGTTCGGGCATGGCCAAGACCTCGCGTGCGGACCTGCGGACCACGGCCGACTACCAGTTCGGCCGCGGCGCCGGCGACGCGCTGTTCCCCGCGGAGGCCCACCTCGAGATCGACTACTCCACCGGCGGCCGCCCCAGCCAGATCCACGCCCCCGACGGCCGGCTGGCGTCGATGGGCACCGACGGCCGCTTCACGCTCGGCTTCGCGGGCGGGCGCCGCCTCCACGACCGCCTCGACGCGCCCGCCTACCGCGTCTACGTCGGCGACGAGTCCGAACCGTTCGTCCGCGAGGGCGAGAACACGTTCGCGAAGTTCGTCGACGACTGCGGGCCGGAGATCCGGCCGGGCGACGAGGTGCTTGTGGTCCACGAGGACGGCGAGCTGCTGGGCGTCGGCCGCGCGGAGCTCGCCGCCGAGGGGATGCGGGATTTCGGGACGGGGATGGCGGTGATGGTCCGGGAGGGCGTCGACGAGTACGTTGACGCCGCGGAGTAGCCGTTTTCGGGTCTACAGCCCCAGAGCCGTCAGGATCGGGACGCCGGCGGCGACCGACCCCGCGAGGTAGCCGCCGATCGCGCCGCCGTTGAGCAGCGGCAGCCCGGCGTGGGCGCGTCCCGCGAACACCATCCGTAGCAGGACGAACAGCCCGAGGAACGTGCCGACCATCGCCGCCAGCGCGGGGAGGTTCACCGCGAGGTCGACGCCGAGATCGATCGGCGCCGCCGGCGAGAAGTGGGCGGCGCTGGCGACGAGCACCGTCGGCATCACCGCGTCGCCGAGGCCGATGAAGAACGCGTCGCGGTCGGCCACGTCGGGCCCCTCGCCCTCGACCGCGGCCTCCTCGGAGACCGATCCATCGCTACTGCCCTCGGCGTCGTCGTCCCCCGCATCGCTCTCCTCTTCCGCGTCCTCGTCCGGCAGGATCGAGAACCCCAGCGTCAGCGGGATCACCAGTACCACCGGGACGCGGAGATCCATCACGCCCTCCGCGAGGTCGAGCATGTGCTCGGTGCCGTAGACCGAGATCGCGTCGTACACCGCCAGCACGGCGAGTAGGAGGATCGCCGGCAGGACGCCGAAGCTGATGCCGAACAGGCCGGCGGCGCCGGCGCCCATCACCACCCCGGCGGCGTCGATGACGTACCACTCGGGGTACACCCAGAGCGCGACGGCGATCAGCGCCGACAGCGGGATCGCCGCGATGTCGGGGAGGAACACGCCGAGGACGTACCACGCGAGCAGGCCGCTCGTGAACACGACGAACGCCCGCACCACCCAGTCGAAATCGTACCGGAACGCGGCGAGCATCAGCGCCGTCATCACGAGGATCAGGACGACGTAGATCAGGCTGTTCGTGGGGTTCTGGGGGTTCTCGAACTGCTGGTAGCCGCTGGCCTCGAAGGAGGGGACCAGCGCCAGCGCGCCGAGCTGGACGAGCAGGAAGACGAGCGCCGCGAACGCGGTGCCGCGGAACGCACGGGAGGTCATTGCCGGCCGTTCTCCCGCGGGAGGTTTGGCCGTTGTGGTCGCGCGACGCTACCGGGCGTACAGCTTCTGTCCCACCAGCGCCGTGAGCCCGTCCCGGTCCGCCGGCGACACCGCGACGTACGGCTGTGAGACGGGCCCGAACACGTCGACGACGCGCCCGACCGTGTCGAGGCTCTCGTCGACGACCGTCTGGCCGATCCGGGGGTGGTCGCTACCGGGACAGCGAACGATCGCAAGCCCCTGTGCGGTCCGGGAGACCGTGCCGACCCGCTCCATCAGTCCCGGAGGATCGCGACGTACGCCGCGATCGCCTGCACGAGGTCGTTCTTGCTGGCGTCGTCGGCCCCCTGGACGAGCACGCGGCCGCGCTGTTCGTACTCCCGGGAGTAGCTCTTGTCGCGTTCGACGACGGCGTCGTACCCCACCTGCTGGACCGCCTTGGCGATCTCGTCGACCGTGGGCTCCTCGACCGCCTCGTCGATCGGCACCCGCCGGCCCTCCGAACGGCTGTACGCCGCGTCGATGTACGCGGGGTAGACGACGTTCTCGATCATGCGAGAGAAGAAGCCGTGGTCGCGGAAAGCGGTTTTGGTGCCGCTCAGTCGCGTCGTGCGAGCAGCGCCGCACCCGCGCTGAGGGCGGCGACGGCGGCGACGCCGCCGAAGCCGGGGCCTTCAGTCGTCGTCGGCTGCTCGGGCGTCGGCGTCGACTCGGTCACGGCCTCGGTCGGGGTCGCGGTCGCCGTCTCCGTCCCGACGCTCACCTCGGACTTGGCGGTCCACTCCGCGCTCGCGGCCGCGTCGGGGTGGAACCCTTCGGTCAGGTTCCGCGTGGAGTACACCACCGAGCGCGGCGCGGGCTGGCTCAGGTAGTTCGGGTCGACGACCACGCTGGCGTTGTTCTGGCCGGCGGTCGTCGACGCGTACGGCTCCTGCGTGATCAGGCCCTCGAGCCCCTCCTGCAGCACCAGCATCTCGGGGTTCAGTTCGAGGATCGTCTCGTCGGACACCTGGTAGGGGTAGGAGCTGTTGAACGCCTCGACGGCGAGGTTCGTGCCGCCGGCGGCCTCGACCATCGCGTTGATGAACGTCCCGCCGCCGACCAGCGAGCCGCCGCTGAGGGGGACCAGCAGCTCGGGCGACTCCGTGTCGGCCGTGACTTCCTGTGCGGTCACGACGTTCGCGTTCATCCACGCGTTCGCCTCGGCGGCGCCCTCGCAGTTCCCGGTGAGCTTGCCGATCATCGTCGTCTTGTTCGCCACGTCCTCGATCGAGGTCGCGGCCTCGAACTGGTACACCGTCATGCCGGCGTCCCGCAGCGCGGTGACGGTCTCCTCCGGCACGATGTTGGCCGCGAGCACTAGGTCCGCCTCGGTGCCGACGACAGCTTCCGTGCTGTAGCCGAAGCCGCTGGCGGAGACGTTCGTTCGGCTCTCGGCGTCGGCGAGGTAGTGGGCGTTACTGCTGAGCCCGACGACCTGCTCCTTGCCGCCGATCTCCCACATCGTCTGGGCCGCGCTAGCGCCGAGGGTCGTCACCGTCTCGGGCTTCTCCTCGACGGTCACCTCGGTGCCGGTGGCGTCGGTCGACGTGACGGGGAACGAGCAGTCGGGCACTTCCTGCTGGACCGCCGCGTCGGCGTCGACGCTCGGCGTCGACGCGTCGGGCGCGCCGACCGCGCCGGCCGGCGCGACGGCCGCGAGAAGCGTACACAGTACGATCAGTAGCGTCGTTCGCGTTCGCATCGCCTCCACCTCGCGGCTAGTGCAACAAGTATTTGTCTAACGCAACTCAGGTTTGAGTACATGAGCGTCGCGAGGCGCGCCACCGGCTGGTCGGCGGGCTTAGCCGTCGCGCTCGCCGGCGTCGTCGTCGTCAGCGCGGGGATCGGCCCGGTTCCGGTGCCCGCCGAGACGGCGCTGAAGGCCGTCCTCGGGGCGATCGCGCTGCCGACCATCTCCGGGGGTGAGGTCGTCTGGTACCACCCCTTCGAGTTCTCGTTGCGGAGCTCCCACCGCGCGATCGTGATGCGGGTCCGGCTCCCGCGGATCCTGCTGGGCGCGCTGGTCGGCTTCGCCCTCGGCGCCGCGGGCACGGTGATGCAGGGGTTCTTCCGCAACCCGATGGCCGACCCCTCGATCATCGGCGTCTCCTCGGGCGCGGCGGTCGGCGCCGTCGCGTCGATCGTCGTCCCGGCGTCGATCCCGTTCGGGCTGGGGCTGGAGCCCGCCGCGTTCGCCGGCGCGCTGCTCACCGCCTTCGGCGTCTACGCGATCGCGACCGAGAACGGTCGGACGCCGGTGGCGACGCTGCTGCTCGCCGGGGTCGCGGTGCAGACGTTCCTCGGCGCCGTCACCTCGTTCCTCCTGCTGCAGTCGGGCGAGAGCATGCGCCGCGTCGTCTACTGGCTGATGGGCCACCTCGACAACGCCGGGTGGGCGGACTTCGTCCCCGTGGCCGGTGTCCCAGTGCTGCCGCTGTTCGTCCTCGGCTGTTTCGTCGTCCTGCTCGCGTACGCGCGGGACCTGAACGTCCTGCTGCTGGGGGAGGAGGAGGCCGCCGGCCTCGGGATCGAGGTCGAGCGCACGAAGCGCCTGCTGCTCGCGGTGTCGGCGGTCGTCACCGGCGCCGGCGTCGCCGTCTCCGGCGTCATCGGCTTCGTCGGCCTGATCGTCCCCCACGTGATGCGCCTCGTCGTCGGCCCGGACCACCGGATCCTGCTCCCCACGGCGGCGATCACGGGGTCGGCCTTTCTCGTCGCCGCGGACACGGCCGCCCGGAGCGCGCCCCAGGAGCTCCCGGTCGGCATCGTGACGGCCGCGGTCGGCGCACCGTTCTTCCTGTTCCTGCTGCGCAAACGGAGGGTCCACGAGCTATGACCGACGACACCACCGCCACGGCGGGATCGACCGCGGACGCCGGCCCAGTGCTCTCCATCGACGAGCTCTCGGTCAGCCTCGGTGCGACCGAGGTGCTCGACGGCGTGAGCCTCGACGTGGGTCGCGGCGAGCTCGTCGGCCTCGTCGGCCCCAACGGCGCGGGGAAGACGACGCTTCTGCGCACGGCTCGCGGGACGCTCGCCCCAGACAGCGGGGTGGTCCGCGTCGCGGGCGACCCGGTCGCCGACCTCTCGGCGAAGGCGCTCGGCCGCCGGGTGGCGACGGTGCCACAGGACACCTCGATCGCCTTCTCCTTCGCGGTCCGGGAGATCGTCGAGATGGGCCGGACGCCGCACGTGCCGCGGTTCGGCGCGATGGGCGACGACGACCACGCGACCGTCGAACGGGCGATGGAGCGGACCGAGGTCGCCGAGTTCGCGGACCGGCCCGTGACCGAGATCTCCGGGGGCGAGCGCTCGCGGGTGCTGCTGGCCCGCGCACTGGCCCAGGAGACGCCGCTGCTGCTCCTCGACGAGCCGACCGCCAGCCTCGACCCCAACCACCGACTCCGGACGTTCGAGACGGTCGCGGAGCTGGTCGAGGAGGGCCGGACCGCGATCGCGGCGATCCACGACCTCGACACCGCGGCGCGGTACTGCGACCGGATCGTCGTCGTCGCCGACGGCGGGATCGTCGCCGACGGGGCGCCCGAGTCGGTGCTCACCGGCGCGACCGTCGGCGACGCGTTCGACGTGGACGCGGTCGTGACGCCGGACCCCGTCACCGAGCGCCCGCGCGTGACCGCGCTGGCGGACTTGGACCCCGACGCCGAGCCGGAGATCCCGCCGGTCGACCGCGTCCACGTCGTCGCCGGCGGTGGGCGTGCGGGCTCGCTGCTGACCCGGCTCGACCGCGCCGGCGTGGAAGCGACGGTCGGCCCTCTCTCGGCCGGCGACAGCGACGCCGCGGTCGCCGACGCGCTGGGGTTGGAGACGCTCGAGGTCGGCGCGCTCGAGGGCGTCGACGACGCGGCGCTGGAGCGCCTGGGGGTGCTGGTCGAGCGCGCCGACGCGGTCGTCGTCGCCGACGTGGAGCTCACCGCGGGGCTGGCGCCGGTGCTGTCGGCGGTCGCCGAGAGCGGGACGCCGGCGTACTGCATCGAGGAGCGCCCGACGAACGAGCGGACGCGCGACGAGGCGGCTGCGGAGGCGTACCGCCGGCTCCGGGTCGGCGAGGCCGGCGTCGCGGCGTCGACGCCGGAGCTGCTGGCCGCCCTCGCCTGAGTTCCGTCATCCTTACTCCCGCCGGCCGCCGAAGCCATGTATGGAGCGGCCCTGCGTCGTCGTCGCCCGCGCGGACGGCGAGGCGACCCGACAGCGACTCGCCGAGGCGGACCTGATCGACCAGTCGTTCGGCATCGAGGTCGCCGACGGCGACCTGTACATCCCCGTGACGGACCCCGACGCGGTGCCGGCGGACCTGTCGGTCACCCGGCGGGACGTGCCCTCGCGGACGCCCCAGCGCACGCCCGCGGACCTGCTCGGCTACGAGCCGACGTACGAGCGACTCGGCGACGTAGTGCTCGTCGACGAGGACGACCCCGACCGTGCGGCGGCGATCGCGGAGGCGGTCGTCGAGTCGGACATCCCGGTCCGGAGCGTTCTCAACCGCGACTCGAAAGTGAAAGGCGAGACCCGCGTCCGGGACTGGGAGGTGCTGGCCGACGAGGGCGACGACGGGGCGCCCACGGAGACGGTCCACCGCGAGTACGGCCACGAGTTCGC
The DNA here is from genome assembly GCF_000739555.1 of Halolamina rubra. Classification (GTDB taxonomy): domain Archaea; phylum Halobacteriota; class Halobacteria; order Halobacteriales; family Haloferacaceae; genus Halolamina; species Halolamina rubra. The sequence goes on along the minus strand of NZ_BBJN01000020.1, from coordinate 79,658 downwards.
CGTCGACGTGGACGAGGTGTACTTCTCGCCGCGGCTCGCCACCGAGCGCAACCGCGTCGTCGAGCAGGTCGAGCCCGGCGAGCACGCCCTGGACATGTTCGCCGGCGTGGGGCCGTACGCGATCCCGATGGCGAGCGCGGGCGCGGAAGTGGTGGCCTGCGACATCAACTCCGAGGCGATCGCGTACCTCGAGGAGAACGCCGAGCGCAACGGCGTCGCCGACCGGATCACCACCCACGTCGGCGACGTGCGCGAGCTGACCGAGGAGTACGCCGACTGGGCGGACCGGCTGGTGATGAACCTCCCGCACACCGCGGCGGAGTTCGCCGACGCCGCGGTCGCGTTCGCGGGGGAGTCGTGTGTGGTCCACCTCTACGACATCCAGCACGAGGACGCGCCGTTCGAGCGGGCGACGACGGCGCTCGAAGAGGCGGCCGGCGACGAGTACGCGGTGACGGTGCTCGAGGAGCGGGTCGTGCGCTCGTACGCGCCCCACGAACTGAACGTCTGCCTCGACGCGCGGCTCGACCGGATCGACTGACTGCGCCGGGTTTCGGAACCCTTATGTCCGCGTTGCCGGTACGTGGGGATGGACGCGCCGGAGTAGCTCAGCTGGCAGAGCGATTCCTTCGTAAGGAATAGGTCGAGGGTTCAAATCCCTCCTCCGGCTCTCTACCGCTTGTTCAAAGCCCTTTAGAGAAATCGGTAGCGCTGTAGCTACCCCGGAGGTGGCCGTATGAGCCGCGGTCGCTTCCCGCAGTTCAACGCTGCTGCACAATCCTTCCTCGAGGCAGAAATCGGGCCTGTCGGGCCCTCCGTTTCCTGTGGAGTCGGTGCCTGTAACGCGGACGCCGTCTTCCGCGTCCCGTGGCACTCCGTCGGCGGCGACATCGCCTACTGCGGTTACCACCTGGCACGCTACCGAGCGCACCACCCGGAGCTGTTCGAGCGCGTACAGGCGGCCGTCGAAGAGGATGTGACCGCGCACGCGACGCGCGGGGCACGCTTCCTCACCTTCGAGGAGGTTCCCGAGCAGCTGTTCGAGGAGCAGTTCGTCGCGATCGCGCTGCTCGCGAGCGGCCACGCACTCTACGAGGAGGCCGACCCAGGCGAGCTCGTCGCGTACCGTACCGTCGACCGTGGCCTCGAGACACAGAGCAGTACCGAGGTCGCCCGCCAGCACGCCGGCGAGTTCCTCCAGGACGTCGAGCACCGCCTCGGCGTGCACGCGTGGAGCGACGATGCGCTGGCCGCCCTCTACGGGGGTGAGTCGGCGTGATGTCGAAAGTCGCGCGGTCTCGCGAGCGGATCCGATCCTCGGAGATCGAGCCCGCGGTGTTCGAGGTCTGCTGGCGGCTGTACAGGCGCGGCGAGACGGATCTCCTCGACGGCGGCGTTGCCTCAGCGCGGATCGCCGACGAGCTCGAGGCGAGTCATAGTGCGGCGCGGAGTGCGCTCCAGCGACTGGAACAGCGAGGCGTCATCACCGCGCGCGATGGCGCCGCGCCCGAGAGCCTGCGTGCCCGTCGGTCGTTCGTTCCCACCGCGCTGCTCGAAGGAGGTGCGTCGGCGTGATGTCGATGGCACACGATCCGCGTGGGCCGTCGAACATCGAGCCCGAAGTCTTCGAAGCACTCTGGCGGCTCTACCAGCGTGGCGAGACCGACCTGCTGGATGGCGGTGTTCCCACGCCGCGGCTCGCGAGAGAGCTCGGTCGGACCCGAAAGACCGTCTACGGCGTGCTCCAGCGGCTCGAAGCCCAGGGCGTCGTCCAGCAGGTCCACGGCGCCGCCCCCGAGAACTATCGCGCGCGGCTGTCGTGGGCGCCGACGGCGCTGCTCGACGGAGGTGAGGGACGGTGAGGGAGATCTTCCTTTCTTCCCAGTGTCCCTGTGGCGCCGACGGCGTTCCGCGTAATCGCCCGTACTGCGAGGAGTGTCTCGGCCGGCTTGGGGCTGCCGTCACCGGCGCTCTGGGAGGTGATCGCGATGCCGAGTGAGAACCAGCCGGCCGGCTCCGGGCGTCGCGAGCAGTTCCCAGGCCTTCGTGCGGACCTCGGCGAGGATCCCGCCCGCTGGCTCGATCGGGATCTGTTCAGCCACGGCGTCACTCGCCTGGAGGCGCGCGACGCGCCCGCGTACAACGAAGCGAGTCAGCACGTCGTTCGCGACACCGATGTCTCGGCGCCTGGCGAGCTGATCCGCGACCGGATCAGCGGCATCGACGAGATCGCCGTCGCCCGCGCGTGGAAAGCGATCGAGCGACGCCTCGAACGCACGCCCGAGGGCGGCCGTGACGTGGTCATCGGCTACCTTGAGGACCGAATCGACGAACTCGAAGCCAACGGCGAGCGCCAGCTTCCCGGTCTCTCCGAAGACGAACTTCGCGAACTCGGCGTCGAGAAGTTCGAGGCCGTCGAGAAGGGCGACGTCGTCTTCCGCGGCCCCGACGGTGAGGTCACGTCCCGAACGGAGGGCACCAGTGCGAGTCAGAAGCTGGCCGCGATGGCTGAGGGAGGTGCGGGCGAATGAGCGACCAGGATGCAGGCGAGGTGTTGCAGGGTCACGAGCAGGACCCCAAGGACAACGAGTACGCAACACCACCCAAAATCTGGCGCCCGCTCGCCCGTGCCGTCGGCGGCTTCGATGTGGATCCCGCCAGCGGTGCCGAGCCGGTTCCCATTGCGTCGACGCGGTTCACCAAACAGGATGACGGCCGCCGCCAGCCGTGGCACGGGGCCGTCTGGCTGAACCCGCCGTGGAGCAGTACCGGCGACGGGAGTGCGAAGGAGACCTGGCTGCGGAAAGCGCGGAACGAGGCAGCTCGTGAGGCCGTCGACGTCGTCGTTGGCGTCCTGCCAGCCGATACGTCCGCCCACTGGTGGCACGACCACGTTATGGACGCCGACGCACTCTGTCTCGTCGGCCCTGGGCGGATCTCTTTCATCGGCGAAGACAGGAACCCGAGTTTCGCCCTGGCACTGTTCGCCTTCGGCGAGGTCACGCAGGCGTTGCTCGACGCAATGGACGGCCTCGGATCCGTGCTCGTCGACGGCGCTCGGCACGATCCAGCGCCACAAACGCGGTTCGGAGGTGAGTCGGCGTGACCGACGCCACCACCGAGAAGCACTTCGAGACCGCCGAGCGGGAGCCCAGCCTCCGCCTTCGCGAGCAGTCCTTCGAGGACAGTCCCAATCGCTTCGTCCGCCTGGAGGAGCGCCGGCGCGATGGCTGGACTCGCGTCGGCAGCGTCGAGTTAGGCTACGGGCCGGCTGATGCCCGTGGCATCTGTACCGACGAGGTCCTCGCCGAGTGGGCGTATACGGAGTTCCACAACAGCGCTCGGGTTCGTGTCAGTCGCCGTCTCACGAAACACTTCGATTTCGACACCCTCGAAATCGTCCTCGAAGAGCAACGCGAGGAAGTTCTCGGCGTCGGGGAGAGTGAGGAGTACGACTGGCAGCCAGTCGACCTGTGGCGCTTCGAGAGCCCGCGAGGTGGTTCGGCATGACTGTCCGTCCGAACCCCGAGGCGCCGATCGTCGGCAGCGCGCCCCACGAGCTCCGCGCGAACCTCAACTTCTCCGAACGCGGGCTGTCAAACTCGATGGCTGCCTACTGGGCCATCTGTGGCCTGATGCGCCAGCACGGCGGTGGGACCACGGTCGAGACCGAGATTCCCTGGACCGTCGAGCCGCATCCGGCGGCGCCCGTCGACGACGACGAAGAGCCGATGGAGTCCGTCGAGATCTCGCTGTACTACGGGACTGATGACGACGGCAATCCAGCGGGGAAGATCGCCCCGCATCCCGAGTTCGATCTCTCGCAGGATCGCGGGATGTGGGAGCCCCGGATCAACGTCGAAGGCTTCGGCGAGCGGAAGGCCGACTTCCACGTCCGGCCTCGGTACGCCGGGATGGAGCACGTCGATACGGGCACCGACATCGCGAGTCCGTTCGATCACGATCACCAGCCCGACCGCGGGTACAACGTGCACGTCGAGGGGTCGAACCTCGAGCCCGACGAGTACCTCCACGTTCTCCAACACGCGTGCAAGGCGCTCGCGGAGGATGTCGACGAGAACTGGGGCGACGATCGCTTCGGCGAGCCGCTCCCGACGTCGAACATCATCCAGTACGAGCGCTACCTCCGGCTCTCCCGGAAGCTCTCGGAGAAGCTCACGCGACAGGGTGGGGCCTTCCACTCGCTCGCGATGTTGCTCTCCGATCAGGCCGGCTCCAAGGGGGCGTTCTTCTGGGATAACCGCGATGTGCAGGGCCACATGAGTCGGCTCCTGCACGACTCCTCCAGTTCCGGGACGATGATCCCTGGCCACCAGCACGGTGGCCAGCTGAAGTCCTACCACCCCGAGAACGTCCACAGCGATCCAGAGGATCCGCTGTACTACCCGAAGTTCGGCGCGCTCTACACCGGGCAGATGAACCAGGTCACGCTCAACGACTCGACGGCGTCGTGGTCCGAGCGTCACGAGCTTGGTCGCGAGCTCGAGGAGCGGTTGGTGAACGTGCTCGCGTGGTCCGGCATCCCGATCGACCCGGACGCACTGGGTGCCGAGACCGAGGAGGGCGTCGGTGCGTTCGTCGAGGACTGGCACTTCCGTGCCGAGCCGACTGACCTGGCGCCCGAGCTCGCCGATGATCCGACGCCGGCAATCGAGCGCTCCCAGGAGTCGATGATCGTTCGCTCCCTGCAGCGCATGACCAACTCCGGGCTGGATCTGACCGAGCAGCTGATCGCCGATGGTGGTCATGCTCGGTACGACGACCTTGCCGATGGCGCCGAGGTGTCGGCGTCGACGGTGTATCGCTGGCTCCAGCGGATGGGTAAGGCCGTCGAGTCCGACAACGGCGTGATCACGTTCCACTCAGCAAACCTTCGCGAGCAGTTCCAGGAGATCGTCGGCCGGACGGCCACGCAGTTCGTCTCGACGATCGACCACGCGATGCGCCGCGCCGATACCGTCCTCGAGAAGGATGCCTACCAGCGCACGGCCGGCGACGCCTTCGAGAACTGGCGCCAGAAGTGGGATGCCGAGGTCGTCGACGATGGTGAGGTCCTCGAGCTCGGCACCTGTCTCCCGCATCCCGATCGTGGGTCCGAGGCGCCCGTCGACGCCGGCGACGTCACGAAGGACGGGCTGGAGGCGTGGACGGATGCCGGACGTGGCCCCGGGATGTTCCCGCAGACGGTTCACTGGCACGACGAGGCCGGCGATCCCCATCGCGAGGATCCGAACGAGTTGATCCAGGCGGCGAAGACTGATCGTGTCCCTGAGGGTGTTCGGAAGCTCGCCGAGCGGACGTTCGCCGGTCTCGACGTCGTCGACGCCATCTCCGAGGTCAAGCGCATGATCGACGCCGGCGCCGGCTGGAGTGCCGACGAGATCCAGCTGGCTGTCGAGGAGGCCGGCTTCGACATCGACGTTCGCGACGCCGCCGAGCCCGACTTCGAGATCCCCGAGACGCCCGGCTAGCGCGGCGACTGGTGAGAGGCATCTCTATCCAACACCCCTAGTTTCCGGCCTCGCGCGACAGAATTCCCCGGATCGTCACACTTTGCTGATGGCTTTCCAGCTCGAGAGCGCCGGCGTCGACGGCCGCGTTTTCAGCGGGTGGGCAATACCCCTTAGGCGGTGTCCCTAACGGGACAGGGACAACAAAATACACCGCCCCGCCCCCTCTATTTCTCAGATGGTTCCAGTTGAAGCACGGGAAGCGAGGGTCCCTCAGGCTTGGCTACAATGCGTTTTGCGAAAACGTTCAGGGAGACCATAGTATCCAATTGAAATCGCATGACTACAAGGTCGGTGCAATCGAATAATTTGTAGAGGTGGGCGAAGCTTTCCGCAATCGTTGACTATTCTGGGAATGCGCATACTCATTTCCAGTAGTTAGCTGCTAAGTTGTTTGCAGTGATATTTATACAGTATGGCACAAAAACCTCGAACATGAGTGAACGGGGAAACGGGTCTAGAGAGTCAGAAGATGGCGACGACAAGTCAGCTACGGTTGAATCACCCGCTGAAGAGAAAGAAGTTGAATTTGAAGATGAACCGATCGGCGCGTCACCTGAGGAGGTTGCGGACTCAATAGATACCGCAGTAGGTTCAGGAGCTCTAGCAGAGGTTCTCTCTCGATATTCCCCCGATCAATTCAACGATTTAGTTGGGGGGCTAACCGATGAATATCGAGCAAGTGCAAAAAGAGAATTCAAGTTCCGACTAGCCGCAATGGTCCTCAGCATCGTTCTTGTTTGTGGACTCTTCGCTGGATTACTCTGGTTCTCGATTAATACTGGCACGAACGGGGGAGCTGTGATTTTCTTCGCGGGATCGATTGCAGGCTACTTCATGAGGTTAGCAACTGATCTAGCTTAAGCCATCACATCAGAGATGGGGGAGAGCATGTCCCCTTGCCGCAGTAGATTCTGCTTCACATCGTCGTTACCGGTCCAAGCCCTTTCCCGATCAGTATCACTTTCCAGAAGATCGACTTCCTCTAGTTGGATCATGTATCTAGAGAGCTTGAACTTCTTCTGTGCTCGGTTGTTCCCTGAGTATGATTTCTCGATCTCCTCACGGAACTCCTTCTCGGTGATCGAAGGAGTGCCATCATCTACTAAAATGGCTTCTTGGTAGTAGTACCCTGCTAGAACGAGGTACGGCCCCAATATTTCCCGGATCGTTTTGATATTCTCCGCACCTTTCTCGAAGAAGTGGGCCAGTGCGGCGTTTAACATCTCAGGACGGGTATCCTGGTCTGCCTGAATCTCTATGAATATATCATCAGCCACGATCTCATCGCCGCGCTTTCGAACCAAGCTCACGTCTTCCAGCATCTCAGCGTACTCTTGGTATTTCTCTTGGTCAGCTCCGTTCATCTCGTCGAGAGTGTCCTCTTCGATTGGCCCCTCAAGAATAAGGTGTGACAGAATGTCGGATATTGGGGTGTACCTGTGTTCCGGGAAGGGTAATTTGGAGAACCGCCCAGCTGAAGAACGAACGAGTGCTTTCTCGACTGCTTCCTCTATCTCTCGTTGCTGACGACGAATCCTTCGCTCAATCTCATATACGTGGGATCGATCAGCTACTTCACCGGTGGTGGAGTCTATCCGGATCTCACCAACCTTCTCTTCAGACATGAACTTCACATCCACCGGACGCTCTCGTTCCCCGTCGAAAATCACCCGTGGCATCGTAGTCACCAAGGGGAAGACATAGACCTCCTCAGTCTCTTTGGGCTCGCCGAGATGAGGTAAGTTCCCGATCTCGAAAGCGAGGACCTCCTCCGCGTTCAGGCGGGCCTCCCTCTCGCTGATTACCTTCGGTTCCCCATTTTGTTCTTCTTCGATGCTCATGGTGTTGAGGTAATTGGCTTTTGACCGGATAGTGACTGCTGCTCACTCGCCTCTACGGTGATGATTCGGTTTAGCTTTGTGTCCCACGCATCTTTAACAATTCCCTTTTTCAGAGTCTTTTGCCGGCGATCCCAAGGGTTGGCAATTGAAACGTGACTCTTTGACATCCCGGTTATCACGATGGCATGCTGTCCGTCTGTGGAGTCCAAGCCCTGAATTCTCTTCGCGTCAACAACGACAATCGTAGGCATTCTCCGCTCTAGCCCCCCATCGATTATACTCTCGAATCCGTTATGCGGAGGGGAGCGCTTCCAGTAATTCATATCCATTTTGACCACTCCGAGATGTTCGGAAAGAGACTCAATGTCATCAGGAGATGGCGCCCAACCCGAATCACGTATCGTGACGTGGTCATCCTTCAAATCTTGAGCCGTGAGGAGATTAGTACTGTCCCGAACGTCTGAGGACGGATGCACCTCTGAGCAGTAGGTTAGAACCATTTCCATTGCGTACAGAAGGCACTCATTCTCTCGATTCGGTTGGGTTCTAATTGGAACGTGAAGGGCATCGATCCCGCCCACCTCAAGCTTGTGTTCATTCATCTGTTTAGTGGTCCAAAAGCAGACTTATCTGCCATTTGAACAGCCCGCATAAATAATTATTTGTTAGCCAATATCTCAAAACCGAATAGATATTCTTCGTGTTCCGCGTTCTAGCCATTGCTCCTAATCTAGTCCGGGGTCGGGCCATCGATTTCCCCGAAGCGTCCATCATCGTGATCCACCCTGTTCCCGCGTGGGAACCGTCTTAGAACGTCTGAATAGGCAATCATAGAAACAAAAATATCGTTCCTTTCGGTCGCGGATTCCATCCGCAACGAAGGGTCGGCGCCCTGACTCGGGCGCCTCCAGCATCGCCCCGCCACCCTAGCGGAGGCTCGCGTTCGAGCGCTTCGCAGGGTGGCACGCCGTCGGAACTAACCCTTCTACGGCTTCACACCCACCCATGCCTCAGCGCAGCCGGTCGAACAATCCAGTCGTGCGCATCGTCGAGTAAAATACGTCGCCGAAGCAGCCCGACACCATCCCTGCTGGGCGAGTCAAGATGCACCCTCGCGAGGGTTCCGTCGACGTCCACGCCGTCGAAGATCTGCTGGCCGATGCTGTCGAAGATGGAGAGCTTGAGCGAACTGACAAGGGCTATCGAACCTAACCATACCAATTAAATGATTTTGACATAACAATACTCTATGGGCATAGATGAGGTTGGGCCAGAATGGTTTAGCCATTCAATTCATCCATTACACACCACAATAACGAGAATCCGGTTCCCCAATGAGGAGGGTCATGCCACTGGATTCTACTATAATTTTGAAGAGGAGACATACCTTATAACCAATAGGCATGTCATAGCACCTCAAGAGGGGAGTTCTCCGGATTCTATGCGTATTTTTACTCGAAGTCATCCGGTTCCAATTGAGAGGGAATTCCACGACATTGATGTTGCAGAGGGGGAAGGGGAGGATTGGTACGGACATGAGTCGGAATTTGATATTGCCGCGGTCCCCCTCGATTTCAATCTCGATTCGATTAATCCGCGGATTGGAATCGAGGACGATCGCGACCCGGAAACGGGGAGTTTAGCATTTAATAAGGAATCCATTCTATCTGAGAAAGATAGGGTCCTAGCTGGGGACAGGGCTCAAATCGTCGGTTATCCGGGACAGTACGTCGACAAAGATTTTGACTTCCCGGTTATGAGAGATGCAATCATATCGACCAACTACGGTCTCCCGTATAACGGAACACCGATGTTCCTGACGGATGCTCGAATGCACCCAGGGATGAGTGGAAGTCCTGTCGTTGCAGGGCCTGTAACTCTCATCACTTACGGTGGTATCGATCTTTGGGGGCCTGCCTACAAGCTACTAGGAATTCATTCCTCAACGCTAAAACAACCTGTTCAGGAGGGCGAAAACGAACGGATGTGGCTAGATCTCAACTCTGCTTGGTACGCTGAACTAATCGAAGAGATTCTACTCGCCTCAGATAATTAAAGCTCGCCGGCGCTCCCCAATTTGATGAATCGTCGTGAGGGTCTGCCGGATGATGTTCGACGTGGCCTCTGCGACTGAACAGTAACTCGCAGCATCGTTGAGGTACCCTAGGATGTCGACGGGGTCGAAGTTGCTCAATTGTCGCAGCTCATCCCTCTTGGTGGTCAAACTCCCCGAATGAGTATTCTCCCGTCCGCACTACCCGATACTTACTATCAAACTCCAGTACGTCGTTCTTCTCTAGAGCGTCCTCCAACCACTCGCGAGCATTGTCGGCGTCGAACCCTTCAACAGTCGCCATCTTGACCAGTTCCTCGACGTCGAGGGCAGGGTTCTCCGCGATCAGTTCCACGATGCGCTCGTAACCGTTGCTGCTCACACTAATCCAACCTCCTCGAAAGCCTCGTTGACGACGTCGGGCGTCGGCGCGTTTAGATAGGGCTCGATTGCTTGGAACGAGTCCCAGCCGCCGACCTGCATCACCACTCGTGGGTTAATCTCCTTCTCGACCAGGAGACGCTGGGTAAATCGACGACGTAGGTCGTGGGAACTGACTTGCCGGAAGTGGTCGCCGGTTTGGCCAGCGCTGCCTCGGCGGTCCACTTCACAACGTCACGGACGCCGCCCTCGGTGAGGTCGAGGCCGATCGACGTCGTCCGCTCCCGGGCCGCGGCCGCCAGAGTCCATTCGACCAGCAAAGTACGCGGGGTTCTAGGAGGCTAGGCCGTCAGGACGTGAGACAGAGAGGTTATGGGGCGGGGATGTGTGGGCCGTCGCATGACCGTCACCTGTGCAAGATGTGACAAAGAGGCCGACGACGGGACGCAGAAGTGCCCCCGGTGCGATTACCGCCCGCAAAAGTCCATGCAGGTTATGGGTGCAGTCATCTTCATCATTGGCCTCGTGACGAGTGTCCTTCTGGTCGGAATCCCGATAGCCATTTTTGGAGCCTATCGGCTATTCAAGGGACGAAACCTTACGATAGAGTCTGAGTACGGACTTTGATCGGTTCGTCTTCACACCGGCTGGGGCCGGCTGTACTTGGAGGAAGAGGTCGACGCCAATCTATTTCGTCCGCTGCCAGCACCGCGGTCGCCCGAGGCCGTGAGACCCAGAATGTACGCGGGGTTCGGTAAATGGTTCAGTCTGATTTTGAAGCCGCAGGGAATGACCCACGAGCCCAGAAGGTAGTTCGAGCCGTAGAGCGATTCCTCACGGCACTTCGGAAACGAGCACCCCGAAGGCACGCTTCAAGAGTCGTTCACTCTGGAACAGTACTACAGGGCAAAAAGGTCCGACAGAGTCCGGAGCGCTTCATCGTCGAGCACCTGGTCACCGACGTAGCCGACGCACTCGGCTACGACTACCGACCACAACCGAAAGGAATTGCAGGTCTGGGTGGCCGAATCCCAGACTTCGAGGTGCTAAACGCTGATGGTGTCGTCATCGGCGAGGTAAAGAAGCCGAACCAGATCGAGGAAGCCCGAGATGAGGCGTTCCAGTATCTCGGCGATATTTCGGGGCGCCCAGCTGCGGGAATTGCTACTGACGGATGGACATGGGTTCTGCATACTTCATCTAAGCGGGGTTCGGAGCCAATTTACGACTGTCACCGGCCCCTCCGTCCCGTGATGAAGAGAATATGGACCGAGAAGTACGAACGATCCGAGCGTGCGTCTCGGCTTAAACTCCGAGAGGAGGCACAGGAGTTCGTTTCGGAGCTGTCAATCGAGGCGCTAGATAAGAAGAATCAGATGGGAGAATGAACCTAGTATGTCGACGACAGGCGTCAAGGCCTCCAAGATTGTTAGGTCCGATAAGAATGTGGAGCTTAAAAGGTTGAACCAATAATCTATACTGGTAAGACAATGATCGAATACATCTCATTGATTGTTAATTCGGCATTGAGCATCGCACTCGTCTATCTTTACCGTGAAAACAAGAATATTCAAGATAGACAAACAGACATAATGGCAAAGCAACATGAGATGAGAGAATTATCTCATAAACCAGAGCCGATACTGGATAGATGGGTTATATTTTCAGATGAAGATGACTCATCCTCATCGATCGCAGATTATGGGATGAGAATCACTCTTTCAAATATTGGGGAAGGGCGTCTCACAGACATCCGCTACGGCATATGGGTTAAATTCATAGAGAAGTCGGAGTTTGAACAAGCAGAAGAGAAAATGAGGGATGGAATTGATTCACTTGGTTACGGAGCTCCCCTCGGTCGACCGGGTGATAGATCCTCATCCAGCAATTATTTAGAACCTAATGAGAAGGCGGTGGATTTCTCTGCTCCACAGTTGGTCCCGAGTTCTAATGGGGGATGGGTACCCTTTACACAATGGGCAAAATCGGAAGAAACAACAGATAATCTCGCAATTGCGTTTTCGGTAATGTACTCTGACAAGATGGGAGAGCATCAGACAGTCATCACGGATATGTCGGTTAGACACTATGAACGGGGAGATGAATTCTCAGAGGTAATGAAAAGGACCCCCAAGCTATGGATCAACCCGCAAGAAGAGATGACCGGACAACCAAAAGTGAATTAGCCCACTTCACGTTACTAGAGTTTTTACTACAACCACTCCACTTTCCCACGCTCCCGCACTTGCGCCTTCTCCGTCGCGTCGCCGCGATAGTGGTTGAGGAACGTATCAAGGTCGTTCCAGCCACCCCACCGCAGCGCGATCGTCTCGTCGACATCGGCGTAGGCCAGCTGCCCGGCCCAGGTGCGCCGGAGATCGTGGAACGTCAGATACCGCCAACGATCTTCGCCAGTCTCATCGATCAACTCCCCTCGTGCGGCCTCAACCCAGTTCCGAAGCGCTCACGTCGAACGATCGACGAGGACCTCGCCGCCGTCGACGCCGCCGAAGCTCGCTGCGGCGTCGACGAGATCTGCGAGCGCGTCAGGGATCGGCGCCTCGCGGTACTTCTCTCCCTTCCCCTCTGGAACCACAAGTATCTGCCCCGCCTCGCCACCATCGACGGCGTGGTCCGGCGTGACTGCAACGATCTCGTGAGTCCGGAGTCCACACTCTGCGGCGAGTTGAAACGCGCCCTTTCGAAACGGGTCGTCGACGACCTCTAGCAGCGCGTCGACCTTCCGATTCCCCCCGGTTCCCAGAAGTTCGCCAAAGTCACTCACAGAAGTATTGAGGTTCAGGAGCCGAAATCGCTGAGACCAGACTGCTCCCCGATGTCGATCTCCTCCAGCAGATCAGCTGAGTCGTTCTGCGGGTTGTTCACCCGTTTCGACACGGGATAGGCACGAAGATCACCCGGGTAAGGCTTGCAGAGGGTCTGTAGCTCGTCGACGCCGGCCCCGTTGAGCCAGTTCTTCTCCTCTCCGGGCTCAAGGATGACGGGCATCCGGTCGTGAATGTCAGCGACGACGTCGTTTGCCTCCGTCGTGAGGATCGTACAGGTGCCAACTGCCTCTCCCTTCTGCTGCCAGGTATCCCAGAGTCCAGCGTACGCGTATGGCTCCCGATCTGGCCGCTCGATGCGGTACGGTTGTTTGCTGCCACGTCGCCCCTTCCACTCGTAGAACCCATCGGCGAGCAGCAGACATCGGCGCTTCTCGAAGGCGTCCCTGAACATCGGTTTCTCGACGGAGGTCTCCGAGCGCGCGTTGATCGGTCGTGGGACGTCGTCTGGATCCTCGGCCCAGTGCGGGAGCAGCCCCCACTCGAGGTGACCCATCGTCTCTGGTGCGTCGTTCGTAATGGCGACGAGATCCTCCCGAGGAGCAATGTTGTACCGAGGCTGATGGTGACACCGTCTGACGGAGACGCTCCGAACCGGTTGCTTAGGGTGCCGACCTGGGCAGCGAGGGACGTCCGACCACACATATGACTGCTGAGGGAGTGGCCCGGCTTAAGAGTGAGGCCTTCAACTGTTGATCAAGAAAGTTCAATAGGGGAGTCTCAACGTGAGGCAGGCGACAATAGAAAAGTCGCCCAACAGTCACTCATTGAGTGGTTCACCTGTGCTTACTCGTTAAGAAAACACTTCTCAGAATATCAAATGATTAGCAGCAGAACTATTAGTAGGTTGCGTGATAACGAATAATTAGAGATAATCGCCATCGGATTCAGCAGCCTAAAACCAACAATCGATGATGAATCAGTCATTGTCTGAGCCTTCGCTGATGTCTTGTAGATACTATGGAAGACATCGTTGAGAATGCGCTCAAAAATGCTGAGCAAGAATCCCGAGACCTGAGCGATAGCAATGACGATACAAATGATTTTGTCGATCCCCGGGTTGTCATTGTGGGCTGTGGAGGCGCGGGAAACAACACCGTAAACCGCCTGTATAATATAGGGGTAGAAGGTGCAGATACCATCGCGATCAATACGGATAAAAAGCACCTAAAGATGATTGAGGCCGATACGAGGCTTTTGATCGGAAAATCTCTTACAAATGGACTTGGTACTGGGGGCGATCCGGCCCTAGCTGAGCGTGCCACTGAGATGGCTCAGGGAACGATTCAGAGCATATTGGATGGAGCAGATCTTGTCTTTGTCACTGCAGGCATGGGGGGAGGAACCGGGACCGGTGCAGCTCCAGTAGTCTCGAAGATCGCCAAGGAGCATGGTGCTATCGTGGTCGGAATGGTCTCGACGCCGTTCAACGTCGAGCGTGCCCGTACTGTAAAAGCCGAAGAAGGACTGGAGAATTTGCGGGACAGGCCGACTCTATAATCGTCCTAGACAACAATCAGCTACTTGACTACGTACCTAATCTTCCGATCGGGAAGGCATTCTCGGTAATGGACCAAATCATCGCCGAGACTATTAAAGGGATTTCAGAGACGATTACCGAACCAGCTCTAATAAACCTGGATTACGCAGACGTTGCCACTGTTCTTAACCAAAGTGGCATAGGAGTGATGCTTGTTGGTGAAACGGAAGATATGAACAAAAGTGAGGAAGTGGTGGACGACGCACTGAACCATCCGCTACTTGATGTCGACTATAGCAGTGCGAGCAGTGGGATGATCCACATTACTGGGGGCCCGGACCTATCTCTAAAGGATGCAGAGACTATCGCCGAGAATATTACGGAACGACTTGAAGCTGGCGCGAACATAATCTGGGGCGCTCGCATCCAAGAAAATTATCAAGGAAAAGTGAGAGTTATGGCAATTATGGCTGGTATAGAGGATCATCTGCTTTTTGAAGCAAACACACAAGATCGGGCAGAAGGGTCAGGTGAAACAATGCGCGACTCACCCACAGATTCGTCAGTTAGTGTTAACGAAGGCGTGGGAGTTGATAGCAATGGAGGCGATGATGGAGTAGATGATACCACGTAAGGAAGGAGGGATGTGATTTTGTGTAGGATAACTATTTTGTATTGGTGATATAAATCCATAGAATATGCCGGAAGAGGAGGCGGATGAAAATGCGCCCTTTGGTGCTACGGATGATCATCCGTCGGCGGAGGACCAACTTGGTTTTGGACCCTATGTTTCTGCTGTCAAATATTTCCTTACTCATGAGGAGACTACTGCCCCGCTAACGCTTTCTATTGAGGGAGAATGGGGAAGCGGGAAGTCTTCCTTTATGAAACAATTACGAAAAGATTTGGAGGAAGAGGGAAAAACTACAGTAGAATTCAATCCGTGGCGGCATGAAGGCCAAGAAGCGCTTTGGGCCTCCTTCGCGATTACTCTTGTAAATTCACTCAAACAAAGCGCTTCCCTCACCCAACGTCCTACGCGCTACACTGAAATCACTGGGAGACGGCTTCTCTCTGAAACGAGCAACGCATCACTGATCAAGCTCGCATCTGTTTTTATTCTAACCGTCATTGGTGTCTGCATATCCCTGTATATTTGGATTGAAATTGGAATCGACTGGATAATCTCGGTTTTCTCTACAAATGATATGGGTCTGCGTTTCTGGCTGGGGACAAGTGGGGTTATTGTCGGGGCTGTTGCAGTTGCCGATCTTGGGAGGCGAGCCTATGATGTTTGGACTACATCAATAAACAAATCGTTCGAACAACAGTTCGACAACTCCTCTTACAGAGAACGGACAGAGTTCTTGGAATCGTTCCAATCCGACCTGGAACGGATTCTAGATGTATACGCTCCTGGTGAGCCAGTCTATGTATTCATGGATGACCTTGACCGCTGTACTGTCCCGCGAGCGGCTGATCTGATGCGGTCAATTAACCTAATGGTCTCGGATGACTCTAACGTGGTTTTTGTTCTCGGATTAGATCGTGCACGCGTTGCAGCAGGAATCACCGCGAAGCACGATGAAATTCTTGATTATTTGGAAGATGAACCCGATAACGATGACTCCATTGATTTTGGATACCGATACTTGGAGAAATTCATTCAAATTCCGTTTGTTGTACCCGAACCAAAGGGAGAGGACATTCAGAGACTCGTTAGAGAGGATGTCCTCGACGCTGACGTGGATGCTGAGCAGACAAATGAAGAGGACATCGAATCTCTTTGGGAAAGAGATCTTGCGCCTCGTTTCGAAACGACGCTTGATGATATTGTAGAAATGGCAGCTCCCGCACTAGGCAATAATCCAAGGCAAGTGAAGCGGTTCCTAAATTTATATCGGCTAAGAGCCGTCATTGCCGAGTCTGAGGGACTTCTTGCCGGAGTAGGGGATAACCCTGTTGGAGATATGATTACATTGCCTCAGTTAGCAAAATTTGTTGTTATCAGTATTCGCTGGCCCTCGTTCGTGACAACAGTGGCAAACGATCCTACAGCCCTCAATCGTGTGTCAGGATACGCAAATGGGGAGGAATACAATATTGAAGAATATGACGTGCTCAAGTCGTGGGCAGACACCGATGCATTGCTGGAACTATTGGCCCATGGGGCGGGGAAGCGCTATCGAATGGAAAATGTGTCAATCGTCGATTTGAAAAGGATTTCTCCCCGAGTTGACCGGCCCGCACGCTCGGATCAGGAGGAGATGGAATACCGTGTACAAATTGCATTCTTCGACGAGGCTTCGTATGATCCGGATACTATCCAGACAGAGTTGCGGGCGGTTTCTGATGCATTAGATATCGATTTACAACTTAGTGTTTTCCACGATGCGAAACAAAAGCCGGTAGCGGAGGTCAGTGAATTGTATCACTCCTTCATTTGGATAGTGGATCCGAGCCTACTCGCCAAAACGTGGTTCCAGAGACTCTGTGAGAATGCACCCGAGCAACTCCAGATCATATCGTTAAATCCTCAGACAGAGTTCATCGATTCCCCCATATCTCGAAGTGTTTGGGCTGTTGATTCACTTGAGGGTCTTACAGAAGTTCTGGAGGAACAGCTCAAAACCATTGATGCAATCAACGAGAGCGGCGAAACACAATGGGAAGAGTGGCAACGTTCTCTTGCAGAACTTCGTGATATGGATGACACGGAAATTCTCGACTGAGCCAGATCCCAACATGAGATATTATCGCGAGGATAATCTTGTTGAATACGTCGGTACTATCGTATTGTTTTCGTACGACTCGGCGAAGTCAGGAGTTTGGAGTACTAATAAACTCACCCTGCCAAAGTCAGGGGTATTTGGTAGGTTATGCCCCTGAATTTATAACCAATCAACCTTCGTACGCTCCCTCGCCTGCGCCTTCTCAGTCGCCTCACCACGGTAGTGGTTGAGGAACGTATCGAGGTCGTTCCATCCGCCCCACCGAAGTGCAATCGTCTCGTCGACATCGGCGTTGGCGAGTTGCCCAGCCCAGGTACGCCGGAGATCGTGGAATGTCAGGTACCGCCAACGGTCTTCACCAGTCCCATCGGCCAACTGTCCTCGAGCTGCCTCGACCCAGTTCCGAAGTGCTCGCGTCGAACGATCGACGAGGACCTCGCCAGCATCGACGCCACCGAAGCTCGCTGCGGCGTCGACGAGATCTGCGAGCGAGCCGGGGATCGGTGCCTCGCGATACTTCTCACCTTTCCCCTCAGGGACGACCAGCATCTGCCCCGCTTCCCCACCGTCGACGACGTGATCGGGCGTGACCGCGACGATCTCATGAGTCCGAAGCCCACACTCAGCCGCGAGCCTGAACGCGACCTTCCGTAGCGGGTCGTCGACGACCTCGAGCAGCGCGTCGACCTCGTCACGACTCAGCCACACTCGGCGACCAGCCTGATCCTCGTACTCTTCGGTCATCATGGATAGCTTCCCCTTTGCCGGCATCCCGGAAGAATCTCCGTCGAGAACGGTCGAAATTGGTCCGGATTAGGGGTGTCATCGGCGCTGATCGAGCGTCGAGCTTCCGATTCCCCCCCGATTCCCGGAAGCCGGTTGGTATGAGACACACCCGCAATTCAGCCTTACTATAGAATGAACGAGCCGAGGAATGGGGTGGGAGATCTGGGTTCCAATTATTGGACAATGGCTCAAGAGATATCAGTGATGTTTGTGATACGTATCTACATTTGAAACAGCTAAAATTACTAGACAATTCGTTATCGATTCCACGTCTTACTCGACTGTTGAATTCTCACCCCGAAAAAGACGGGAGAAAATAGAGGATAGAGGCGCTAAAAACGCTGTTTTAGGTGAGATTCAGGAGTAATTACTATTGGTCTTAAGCTATTCAAGTAATGTGTGACCCGCGACATTCCCGAGGACATGACAGAGGGCCAATGGGCAGACCATTACGCGCAGAATGAAGTAACAACCACCCACATTGAGGCTGGAAGCTCCGGAATATGTGAGGTATGCGAGGATTATGGTAAACGAGTTGAGCATCATATCAGCTATGAGCCTGAAAAAAACGATCTACGTCTGCAAATCTTGTCACAACAAAATTCACATGAGTGAAGAGTTCCGGGCCGACCTAACTCCCGAAAATGTACCAGAGGATCGCCAGTGGGAGTAGAGGCTACATCAACTGTACTTACCGAATCGTTGCATCAAATCTAAGCGGGTTATTACCTGCTATTTTGGGTAATACATCCGCTCAATAGGTGTGAAATTGAACACCGGGGCCATTCCAGTTCATAGAGATATTCTGAGCACCGAGTTGAATATTGAGTCTATTTTGATCAAGGGGCGTATCAAATTCCCAGTCGAAACGTCATATCAGAGCTTACGTGCAACCTCTAATTTGCGCGCTGTACCTCGTTCCTCGCCTGGAGCAGAACATTGGCTACATATGCTGCCCCGGAGGACATCTCTTCCAATTCTTCATCTTCAACTTCATATTTTATCGAATGTGCCATTGCATCACCATTCCCCTTGAACTCCCAAATTTGATCGATGAGAGCGTTGGTCAAATTGTCCGAATACTGGCTCAATTCGCTTCTACTGTCATCAAACTCACTGATCAGGACTGAGAACCGATGAAATTGGCTATTGTCATTATCATAGAACTTCTCAATGCTGTCCGTTCCATAATGCCCTCTGAGTATCTCAATGATGGTATTCTCCAATAATTTGCGATATAGGACCAATACAGCGCTATTGGCTCCAATTCGATAACATCGGTTTATTTCCTCAACTGTCTGCCGGTCAAAGGAACCAGTGACGTAATCATCATCAACAAAAACGCCTTCTCGGATTACCATTCCGTCATTGCCAGTCCAAGGGTAGCCAGCACCACAACTGCGACAAAATAGATCTAAATCTCCTTGTGTAACATCTTCAGTTGGTATGTTCTGCTCTGAAGCAATGATTTTCTGGTCACTACACTCGGGACATTCAACAATGCCCTCAGCTCCGCAGTCTTGACAATACTGATATTCCTGGATATATTCGGGATTTGGGCTTGTGTTCAGTATGTGGCCATTCCGGCAAATCTGAGCATAAGTTGTCATTCAGAACTCCAGACCAATCCCATCACTAAATAAACTTTGCAATTTAATTCCCAAGCTTTGCAAGGGTTTGTATACTTACTCGGTTATCTCGGCCGGGTTGACTGACGTGGTTCGGAAGGTTAGAATCTTCTGCCCATAGGTGGATCACCTGTACTTACCGAATCTTTGCATCAAATCTAGGTGGGTTATTACCTGCTATTTCGAGTGAAACATCCGCTCAATAGGTGTGCCCACCAACCAGCCTGATGACAGTGATTAGACTATGTGTGATTAGGAACGGGATGGTCATTAAAAACGTAAATAGAGGCCAGTATCAGAAGAGTATCACCCTTCCAACCGGGCATTTTTACATGAGTCGATCCCTATTTTCAATTGTGATTCGGGATGCCGGCACCTACTGCTAAAAACGGCTGGGAGCGTGCGATTAAGATCATCGGCATTCCCTCGTTTGGCATCCTCTTTGCTGTCGCTATCACGCTCAAACTTCACGGATCAATTGCCGCCGGTCTCGTCCTCAATGTAGCCACACTCATCACCCTTCTTGGTGTCGCTGCGGGTGCTACTTTCTGGCCTGCCGTATACACGGGTATGATTGCAATAGGTGGGACCTTCCTCTTCTTTATCACTCCCAGTATAATGTCCCAGCTTGTTCACCCGGCCTTATCCGCTGTGAACCAACTCTTCGTTCTCGGCTTCCTAGGGTACATCTGGCTCGTATTTCTTGGGAAACTGGGTTTCGTTGAACCGCGGAAGTGATTGGGGAAGCTGCCCCCTGTAGGCGGGAACTGTGACTAGGTTGTATACATCACCTGTACTTAGCAGAAATAGCGCGCGCTCCAATCCCGATATGGAGAAGATAAATTCGAACGGGTGTGGGAACACGCCTAATTCAGCCTAGATAAATCCCCTCTGAAGGATCACTAATTCTTCCCCTATGGTTTCGGCTCCCATTGTCACGTTCGCCGGAATCCGAACCCTTCAGAACTGATCCCGTGGACTCTCCCCGCTTCCAACCAGTGAACGCCGATTAGCTCCGTCTCAGCCTCTTCACGTTTGTGCTGGGCGTCATGCTCGCCAAGTTCTGTGTACGAGTACAGTAGCTTCTCGTCACGATTCCGCCGGTGATGATACAGCCGTGACTTGAGGTTCGAACTCTGCCCGATGTATTCCAAAGGGGGTGCACCACCCTCTCGCCAGATCCGGTACAGCGCGTCATCTGTCGGGAGCGACGTGTCTACCACGGCGAGCTGTCGTGGCGCCGACCAGGAGAGGCCCATCCAGTCACCTGAGAGAATGGCCTCGCTACGGCTCCAATCGAGCGGACCGACGCCAGATTCAGCGTTCGATTCCGTCTCACCCGGTTCGAGTGGTCCACCGCGTTCTCCACCGCTTCGATATGTCGACTGCCGATAGCCGTCGATTATTCGGCCGAAGTTCGCCGTCGGACTCTCGCCTCTTTCGCGGCGGTATACAGCGATCAGGGCGTCTTCGAACGCCTTCCGGGACTGCTTATCCTCGGCGAGCGTCGGCGTCGTGACTGAGACCTCCAGTTCCTTGCCGTCCTCTTGTTGGACGGCCCAGAGACACGGAGCCGCAGTGTGCGGATCACGGTAGGGCATCTCGTCGGCGAACGCCCCATGGGCAAGCGCTCGGACCCGGCCACGGAGGCTACGTCCCGTCTCGCCGATGTACTCCAATCCCGGCCGCTCCGGGTGGCGTACGCGGTACAGCCCTTCGTCTGTCGAGAACGTCGACAGATGGTCACCGTTGGGGTCGAGGGGGCCCCAGTCCGTCCAGTCAGCGCCGAGCCAGTTGTTGGCGTAGAACTCAGGCTCGTTCATTATTCGTCATTCTCCTCACTCAATGCGGTCGCGTAGTATCGGATGAACGACTTCGTCTGTGTCAGGGCGAAGTCACTGTCACGTCTCAGAGCTGGTTCAATCCCTGTCCGGTCCTGAGCGTGTGAGAACAGCCCGAGGAACCGCTTCTCGAATGTCTCGAGCTGCGCCTGTATCCTCTCCAACTTCTGCTCGTCGACGGCTGCAGATAGGACCGATTCGTCGATGTGCTGTAGCGACTCGATAGCGTCTCGACAGAGCGCTACAGAATCTTTGTAGTCACCCTCATCGTGTCTTCGCTGAGCTCGCTCTACGGTCGCTTGGGCGTTCTCAAGAACGTCATTCGTCTTTGTACCTGCGTCAAGAGGAACTTTCACGAATCGAGCGTCGTGGTAGTCCATCGTTTCCAGAATATCCTGCCATTCGCTTAGAGCAGGGTCAAAATCTACATTCTTCGTGACTCTGTCCGTCGACTTGTTCCCGCTGTTGGAAACAATATCGAGGACGTACTCGATCTCGAAGGATAGGTCCCCTCCCTCGCGGACTTCCTCAATCTGTTCGAGCGCTTCCCTACTCAGATCACAGTCTGCACTGAATTCGGTTCGGTTCGTTCCGCTGGCAACCGGTTTCTCTGTCTGAATCGTCGGGAGGTCATACCTCGTCATCCCATCGTCGAACGTAACTTCTCCATGCGCTGCTATGGATCGGACACTGTAGTTGGATATGTCGAACCACAGTTCAGACTGAAACCGAAGCCGAGGGACTAGCGAACCGTAATCTGCCAAGATACTCTTTGCCTCTACATGTGTATTCTTGGAAAAATCGGCCATAGGGACAGATGATCCCGATACGTAATCAGGGTTGTGTGTCGGGGGGTCTCCCCTTATGCACTATTCGGGCAGTTCAGGTTCGCCCCGTAGCATCTCCGTATCGATAACGGAGATCTCTTCGTTCGAGGGCTGATCGAAGTCCACAGAGTCAACGACCAGAACGCCACGAAGCGTATCCATCTGATCTTGCAGATACCCCTGGGCATTGGCACCCTCCCTGGCGTACTTGAGGTACTCCAATAGCTCTTTGAGACCGTCAGTGAAGGTCTGCTCACTGTTTGTGTACTTCATCTCGCCGATGAGCAGCTCCGTCAGTGAGTCCGCATCACCGCTCGTGTCGTACACCTCGATGAGTAAGTCCGGACGTCCGTCAAACAGGTTGCGGCCCACATCTCGGTCAATACTCTCTTTGGCCGCTTGCACATGTTCATCCAGCATCTCCCGATATCGGCGGAGATACTCCGGCATCGGCGGCTCGACGTCGTCGATCGACTCCGAAAACGCAAGGTCACCGCTCGTGTCGTGATAGACCTCAACCCGCGTCGTCTCCGACTCCATCCGGGCGATCGCCTCACTGGTGTCCTGGATTGGCTGTAACCCGACGTCGAAAGCGCGTCGAACGACGCCAATGAGTTTGAACACACCGAACAACTCGAACAGGGTCGGGACGTCGTTTGGCTCGACCAGGGTTTCCGATAGAAGCGAGCTGACTTCCTCGTCATCAAACTCATCGGCCTGAAGCTGCTGGTACTTATTGAAGAGGTCGTAGGCCTGTGTATAGAGTCGATCTCGAGAGGTTCGGGCTGCGTTCAGCGTTCGGGGATTGATCCTGATCTCGTCATGGTCTTTGATACGACTGAGGTGGATATTCCGTTCGAAGATCCGCTCCATATCTCGCACTAAATCTTCGTCCCATCGGTCCATCCGCCAGTCATAATCTATCCGCTTGATGTCCTCAGTAACGGTTTCGTAGATGATGCCGAGTAGCTTCTTCAGGACGAGATTTTCGGGGATGTCGTACTCTGAATACGGCGTGTTGCAGACGAAGAGTGTCTTGTTACCGTAGCTTTGCGTGTTCCGGAGCTTCGTCGTCGCCCCCCAATCAATGCGCCCCTCAATTTCCCCACGGCTGATGGTCTGAGAACGCTGAGTCTCTTTGTTGATCTGCCGGATCCGCTGTGGGAGCTGCTGAATAAACTTGACAACTGGCTCCGAGAGAACGAAGTGTACTCGTTTGAGACGCCGGAAGTCATCAATCTCCAGATCGGCAAAATCCAGCTTCTCTGAGAGCTGCCGCTCGTTAATCGCCCCTCGACTGAGGAAGGTGACGAACTCGGAAGCGGTCTCCGAGACCAGTTCCTCTGGGGGCGTCTTACTAGTCATCGTCACTGAGGTCGATGTCGAAGAAGTCCTCAGCGTGAACTCGGAGATCGTCTTCACTCACGCTTGGCGCGACCGTTTCCCCGGTGTCGACGGCTTCCCCATCTGTAAGCGAGAGAATGAGACTCTCGAGCTCCCGCGGCCGCATTCCTTCGAGCTGGGGGAAGACCATCGAAACAACGGCATCAGTCAGCGCTTCCGACCGATATGCTGGCTCATATGCCTGGATGTATTCGAGCATGTCCATCACGATCGAGGGGCCGATCTTTCTGTGCTGGTTCAGTTTGTACCAGAGGACGGCCATCTCCTTCGCCAGGTCGCCAGTTGTGAGTAGATCCTCAAGCCCCCAAACAGCCGCGAAGTTGTTGTCACCATCCGGATCGAGCAGATCCGTTCTAACGCCATCCTCAGTAGCGAGGTCGGGGACAGGGATCCGAATGAAATTGAATCTGCGCATGAACGCGTAGGACATCTCGTAGAGGGAGGCTTTGTCGTAGGTGTTCATCGTCCCAATGAGGCGCCATGCCGGTGTTACTGGGAAGATGTCGGGATTCGATGCGATGGATTCCATCTCCTCCTGGTCATCGACCCATCGGATCTCAACCTGGTTGTCCCGCCGATAGGGCAACTCGACTGAATCGCCTGAAAGGACCGAGAACAGCTCCCCGAATGCCTTGTCGATATCTGAGCGATTCAACTCGTCAATGACGAGCCACTCGTTGACTATCTCGCCAGGTTCCCCTGGAGAAATCCCCTCTTCTCGGAAGCAGTTCAGGAAGATCCGGGGCTGGAACTCGATTCCATTACCATCATCTGCAGGCACATGGCCGCCGATCGTATCGAAACTAGTCCAGTCGGACGTTGCGGTGGTGAAAACGTAGTCATCGACGGCCTCCCGCTGGGCCGCCGTCTCACCCAGTGCCGTCGCAAGTTCTGTCTTTCCGGTCCCCGGTGGACCTGTGAAAATGATGTTCTTCCCCGAATTCAGCGCTGCCTCGACTTGGCGTCGGATTCGGTCGCGGTCGTCGAAGTAGAGGTATTCGGGAATCGTGAAGGAGAAGTCGTCTAGGTTGGCTGTCGACGGGGTGGAACTAGTTGTTGTCGTGGTTGTCCCTGTACCTGAAACCTCGATCGTCTCCAGCGGGAGTTCTTCGCCGACCTCTTCCTGGAGCACTTCGTCGATGAGTGCAGCAAACTCATCGGGAACTTCGGTACAGTAGGCCCCTTGGTTCAGGTTGAGATTTTTGTTGAAAACGACGTTGTACTCCTTGCTGTCCTGAAGGGGAAGCAGCCGCTGCTCATACTTTGGGTGAAGAACGTCATTTACCGCGAGCGGGGATGCGAACTCGTGATACTCTTCGAGTGGGACCTTGTATGCAGGGCGCTCGCCACGATCGAGGCCCATCTCGGTGACGCCGTCATTATCCCACTTCGTGTCCTCCGGGCACGTTGTCTCCTGATACGTGTCCGCTGCGCGGGCGTATCCGGTAAAGACTCGGTCGCCTTGATCGAGGAGAAGAATGATGTCACCCGGCTTGATCTCTTTGAGGTTCCGATAAGCGACAATATCGCCCCCACCAGTCGAGGTCTGTGGGCACCAAAGCGCATCACCGACCCCCCATCCTTCCCAACTTCTGTCTTCCCGGTGGTGCTTGCTCTTCTCTATCCACACATTCGGTTCTCGGGAGTTCGCTTCAGCGTCACCGCGTTCCGAACCTTCCTGATCAGTTGGCCCAGCAGAAGAAAGAGAGCTCTGAGTCCCTTCACGTTCAGACATGTATTCGAGTCTAAACACCCACCCTAATCAAAGCTGGCTAGCGAGGCGGTAATAAGTTACAACAAGACCACATTATCGACGGCGAGCGTCAAGACGTACGTCGGCGAGACGTTTTGGGAAACAACCCTCGGCGATCAGGCTAGGCCCTGTACTGACTTCCTGCAGGAGACTGACATTCTGGGCCTGGCGTCGACATCCGTTCACCGGCTGTCGTTGTGAGATTCCTCCGCGACCTGCAGATGATACCTTCTGTGGGATGTCACAGTCAATGCAGTCAAACAGTGCTCACCCGTCGATGTTCGAGGCGGACTACACTGGTGGATATCGTACGTGATTGCCTTCCCATCGTAGTCGGCCCGGAGGAATACCGGTATCACTTCATCGAACTGCGCTGCCTCGTTCGAGAGGGCAAATACTGGGTAGGCGAGTTTGTGTTTTGGAACGGCTCCTGTGGCTCCCGTTTTTGCTTCGATGATCAACAGTACACGCTGGCCATCACGCCGCGTGACAGCGATTGCGTCGATCTCAACGTGGCCAGCATTGTGTGACAGCACGGTATCGATCGATTCGTCCGGGACAAATTCGAAGTCGAACGTCGTTGAGACCGTCGCCGGAGCTGCACCGATTGAATCTGGGTCCAAATCTAGGGCGTCACTCACGATGCCCGCCGATAGGGCGAGGTTGACTAACGAAGCCTCGGAGAACGTCGGGAGCAATCGATACCCATCGAGGATATCTCGACGGGCTTGATCGAGCCATTCGATATCAGCTCCGCTGGGTCGCATGTCCCACGACTTCGTCGGGTTGTCGAATTCGGTCTCTTCATCCAGGAAGAACGCCGAGAGGCCGCTGGGAGCGCGGACAAGTACGAACTGTGTACCTCGTTCACCAGGTGATCGGCCGAGTCGAAGCACCATCGTCTCGGCGTCGGTGAGTGCAGGCGCCAGGTCACTCCTATCGTTGATGGAAATATGCCGTGGCGTCCTGAACCGTCCCGAATCCATCCCGTGTGTCTCCAGATAGCCGTTGAAGGACGTTGGACCATACATCCCAGTGGTGGATTCATCCAGCGCCTCGAGCGCCGGGGTCCAGTCTACAGTTGGCACTGGTGACGTTCGACTCGGTGTGGGCAAAAACAGTCCGATGAATTTGGCAACTATTGACAGTCGGACGGTCTCAGAAGAGGCAGTAACGCTTTTTTCTCCAACCGATGGTGTGTCTGGAAGATGGCTGATTTCGAGATCCCGCCTGCTGGCATTCGCTTGATCCGTGAAACTCGCGAGGAGGATCGAGAGGAGTTCGCCGACGTGTTTGGCGTAACCTCAAACACAGTCGGCAACTGGGAGCGTGGTGATACCACCCCGAGAGAGGATCTCCGTGAGGCCATGCACGATGCAATCCCCGAAGACCTCACGCTGGACGAAGTTCGGGAGGCAGAGGGACAGTTCGACGACCAACCCAGTTCATACGATAACGAACAGCGGTTGTTCGGGTCAAAGTGGCTGCAGACACTCCGTGACAAACCCCGCGTTGGGGAGGAGCTTGGTGATGGGAGAGGCGTGGCCGTGCTCACTGATCAACAGCGGATGTTCGTCAAGCGATTGGACGTGACCGGTGTCGGTGGCGCTAGTCATCGCGATAGTGACCGCGTGACGAAGGTCTACTACCTCCACGGCGACGAGCGACGCGCACTCCGGCGATTCATCGAGGAGAATGAGTCGATCGTTCGCGATCAACTGCAAGATGCACCCAATCGATTCAGTCACGAATGGGACGAATGGCTCTACGGACTGCTCGAAGAGGAGTTCCGGTTCTGGCTGTACAAGTGAAGTCAGGGGCCGGAACTACTAACCGCTGAGTACACGATATACGGGTATGTCTAATCGTCGGCTTCTCGCAACCTTAGCGGTTGTTGGAGTGGTCGTTCTCGCGGGGTGTGCTGGTGGGATCAGTACCACTGACGCAGGCCCAGCTTCGACAGCCACGACGGACGACCCATCGACGACAGCGCCTGAGACGACGGAGACGGCAACGCCCGAGGGTGAGTTAGCTGTGCACCAGCTGAACGTCGGGCAGGGATCGAGTACGCTCGTGATCGGGCCAGGTGGAGAGACGATCCTCATTGATACCGGCGACTGGCGAGATGACGGTGAGGAGATCATTGCCTATCTCGAGTCCCAGGGTGTGACTCGGATCGATCATCTCGTGACGACCCACCCTGATGCGGACCATATCGGTGGTCACGAAGCGGTGATCGACCACTATGAGACTGAACTCGACGGCGTCGGCGCCGTCTACGACCCCGGGATCGCATCGAGTTCGGGCACGTACGACGAATACCTCGACGCCATCGAGCGCCACGACGTGACGCTCTATCAGACTCAAGCAGGCGATTCGATTCAAATGGATGGCGTCGACGTCCAGGTGCTTGCACCACCCGAGGGGTACGTCGCGAACGAGGACTCGAACGAGAACAGCATCGTACTGTACCTTCAGTACGGTGCGTCGAGCTTCCTCCTCCCAGGTGATGGGGAAACGGCAAGCGAGGAGTATCTCGTCGAGACCTACGGCAACAGTCTGAATGCGACTGTGCTCGCTGTTGGCCATCACGGCAGTCGATCCAGTACGAGCGAGGCGTTCCTCGATGCGGCCTCACCGCAGGCAGCTGTGATCTCGAGCGCGTATGATTCCCAGTACGGGCATCCCCACGAAGAGGTCCTCACTCGGTTGGAAGCCAACTCGATACCGACGTACTGGACGGCCACCCATGGGCGAGTGGTGTTCACCAGTAATGGATCGGCGGTGACGGTCGCCACCCAGCAGACTGCGCCGACGACGGCGACACAGCTCCGTTCGGGCGATCCGATTGAACCTGGGACTATGGGGGCGGTGACGGAACGGCTCGTTATCGACGCCGATGGCTCCGGCACGGCGCCGATTACGGACCCAGCGGAGACGACGACTGACTCGACGGCGACGCCAACAGCCACAGATGGTGGTACTGCCCTCGAGCTCGTCAACGTCCATGCGGACGCTGAAGGAGATGATGGCGAGAACCTGAATGACGAGTACGTCGTCTTCGAGAATACGGGTTCATCGTCGGTCGATCTCTCAGGGTGGACGCTTGCCGATGCAGCCGATCATACGTACACGTTCCCGGATGGGGTCGTTCTCGATCCCGGTGACCAGATTACGATCTACACCGGGAGTGGGACTGACACCGAGACTGAACTGTATTGGGGCGAGTCAGCCCCGGTCTGGAACAATGCCGGTGACACCGTCATCCTTCGCGATGAGACGGGAACAATCGTACTCGAGGAGACCTACTGACAATGTCCACCCACACATTCACTGGCGTAATCGATCGCTTCGAGGAGGATCTGGCCGTCATACTGATTGAAGCAGCTGGCCAGGTCGTCGACGAGATCGTGCTGGATCGAGCGGCACTGCCTGCTGAGGCGGCACATCCTGACGCAGTCCTTGCAGTCACGCTCACTGACGAGGGGGAGGTTACGGAGATCGAGTACGAACCCGCCGAGAGTGCGGATCGGAAAGAACAGGCTCAGTCCCGGTTTGACCGGCTTGCTGAACGGCCGCCGAGTGATGACGACGACTCGTCGTAGACAGCAATAACCACATTGACGTTTTTACTGTCTTCCCCCTCAATAGACCCTATGGACCACGATATCAAAGACATCCAAGAACACGAGCTTCGTTCAGTCTGGAAGCACGAGGAACAGGACTTCACCCGATGGCTTACAGCAAACATCCAACTCCTGGCCTCTGCACTGGGAGTCGAGCTCGAAGACGCCCGCGCTGAGGAAGCAGTCGGCGATTTCTCTTCGGACATAGTTGCCAAAGAGATGAACACTGGTGAAACAGTCGTCATCGAAAACCAATACGGCAAAACCGATCACGACCACCTCGGGAAGCTCCTAACCTATTCCTCCGGGAAAGACGCAGGCTTCTCCATCTGGTTGTCCGAAGATTTCCGCCCAGAACACCGGAGCGTGCTTGAGTGGCTGAATGAGAGTGGCCCGAAAGATGCGAAATTCTTCGCGGTCAAACCGAGGGTCGTCAGTATCGGCGACTCCGATACCCGTGGCTTCGAATTCGACATCGTCGTCGAACCCAATGAGTGGGAGCGTGAACTCGGTGGGGGCCAGTCACTCACGGAGTCGGAGCGCAGCTACAAGGAGTTCTTCACCGAGCTCGTCGACGCCTACGCTACGCAACGCCCTCACTGGAGTAAACTGAAACCGGGCATTCGGAGATATCTGACCTTCGGGGCTGGCAAAGGTGGCGTCAGCTTCGGGTGGGTATTCCACCAGGGGCCAGAGTTCAGCGTCGAACTCTACATGTCCAGAGGGGCGAAAAGCGAAAACGAGGCGATATTTGAGTCACTACAAGCAGATAAAGCCGAAATCGAATCAGCTCTCGGTGCCGAGTTAGTCTGGGAGCGGCTTCCTGAAAAACAGGCCTGTCGAATCAAGTACCCAAAGCAGATCGACGCGCGAATCACTGGGCTCTCCGAGGCGCAGCGTGCTGACCTCATCGACTGGGGGATAGAGACGATGGATCGGTTCCAAGACGAGCTGGAACCTCGTGTCTCCGATATCGAACTGAATGAGCCGTGAGCGACCTGGGCGAAGTTTGCCCTCGCTACTGTTTCCTGCAGGCCTAATCTCCCCGCACCTCGAGTAGCCCCAGGCTCAGAATGATTGTGAATACGCCGGCGTCGACTATCTCTATACAGCTCATCAGATCAAACCCATACTCAGCGTCCATCCCCTACTTTCGACACCGACAAACAGAGATCTCGCATACTCTACTAGCTAGATTCTGGGCTGTCACTGGGATCAGTAGAGACTCTGAGATTTGACCCCGCCAACTACGCGCGCACTATAGACCATGCATCCTGCCGCGCCCCGGCACCTGATGAAGACAGGAAAATCGGCTATTCATTGAGGGAGTCCCACGGCACTTCGAGCGCTTTCTCGCCGAGTGGGGTGGTTTCGTACCCGCCGGTCTCCGGGTCCTTGACGATGCAGCCTTTGATCTCACCATCGTCGCTCGTGAAGTTCCGGATCGCGCACCCCGAGACGCTGCAGTGGGTCGCGATGTCGCCGCACGTTCCGACACGCCGATCGCGAACGACTCGCAGCACCTCCATCATGTTCTCACGCTTCCCGTTCTTCACGTACGCCAGTGCTTCCAGCGGCGCCGGGACCTCGTACTCATCAATGCCTTCCTCGATGCGTTCTTCCTGGGCATCCTCGGCGTCGCGGATCGTCGTCGTGCGCTCGGCGCGAAACTCGGACACATCGCGCAGGGAATGGTCGCACTGGACCGGGTAGTCCCGACGATATCGGAGGATCTGGTGGACGACGGACGTTTTCACACAGGATAGTAGCGAAATGGTTACCGAATGTATATGTTTTCACCTTACTATTATTACTAGTTAGGTATAGCACATATTCGCGGTAGAGCCCTGTCAGAGGCAGGCCCCCCGTCAGACTTCCTTCGCCCGTAGTTTCGAATTGCTCCCAACAATCGTCTACTGCCCCGAACTCCCGAGTTCCGTGTCAGCCAAAATGCCGGCGACGCCATAGACTGCGGTACACTTCTCTCGATTGGGCCGGAAGATTCTGCCAATGCTGTAGTCACTTTCTAATTTTACCATCTCAAGCCCGATACCCATCCAATGGATATCCGGCCCAGAACGCGCCGATCGATGCTTATCTCCATCGCGGTAGCCAGTACTGTCGGCATCGCTGGGTGTGGCAGCGACGGAGACAGCAAAGACGTCACCGACGAGTCCACCGATAGGAACGGGGTATCGACCGACAGCGAAACGGACGGTCCCAGCGACACACCCCCCGAGGGGGAAGGTACTGAGAACGATCCTGGCCAGGTAGACGACATTGATGTATTTCTCCGCGAGGCCAATGGGGACGAGGTGACAATCCCGCCGGGCACCTACGAGTGGCGTGGGACTGGTCTCACGGCAAACTCAAAGATCGTGGGCGGTGGCGATCAGGGAGACGTCGTCCTCGAACTGGTCTCCGGGACGATGGACGGGACAGTCCACGGCACACTCGAGAACATCGTCGTCAGGGGTCGAAATCTTGAGTCGAAGGCGGGGATCGATTTCCATCCAGGCGGCGTGATCGATGGCTTCTGCTGGCCGGAGGGCGGCAATCGTGATCAGGACCGAGCCATCTACCATCCCACCGGCGGCGAGCGAACCGTTATTCGGGATACTTGCGTGGCAGGGCTCGCCAACAACGGCGCCTATGTGGACAAAGCACCGGTGACTGTCGAACGCTCGGCGTTCCTGAACAACAATATCGCCAACCTACGGGTCGGCCACGCCGATGTCGACACAACCTCGAAGAGCGTCATCCGCAACACGCTCATCGCCGTGACGAGTTCACCCCGCGTCGGCGTCGATGCCAGCACACAGAACCCTGTCGGTCTCCGTATCCGCCATCCTGGGCAGTTTGTGATCGAGAACTGCTGGTTGGTGTTCACGGAGGACGGCTCCTCGGCAGATGGGCTCGTGGAACTGCGAGGCGACGATATCGAAGCCGAGTTCCGCAACACCCACTTCTACAACGATTCCGAAGCCCCTCTCATCGCGAATATCGGCTCGAACAACAGTGTCACCCTCACCGATTGCACCGCGACCGGGTGTGGCCGGATGTCGACGGCTGCTATCGACTCGGGGTCGTTCACCGAGTCGGACGCACCGGTCCCGCTCCCGTCCACGGTCACCAGCTTCCCACAGGCCGACGAGTCGTACGGGTTCGACGCATCCAACGAAATTTTCGGTGCGGGCGGCGAGATCCCGGAACATCCTGGTGAGAACGTTTCCAGTGAGCAGGGCGGGAACTACGAGTCCGAGATCGAACACCGAGAATTGTGAGAGTAATCTCCCGGCGTGATCCGGGTGAACTGGCTCTGTTGAAATCCTATTGGTCAGACACTATCTGCTGTGAAACAGCCGGTAGGTGGGGTTGCACAGTTAGCAGTCGTGATAAGAGTGCTCTGACGAGCTCCGCCGTTTGAAACGGAGACCGTGACTACCCTCGCATCAAATTCATCACTTCGTCGGCGACGTCCGGTTCGACAGCAACGACGTAGCGGCTGCCGGGTGTCAGCGTTGTGTCGCGGCGGGCAATCCGGTGGCCGTCGTCGTCAGAGATTATCAACGTCCCTTCAGGAAAGCGCACATCAGTCAGTTGCTTTCCGGCGGCCGGAGCTCCCTCTGCGACGCGAACGAGTATGATGTCGAGGGTGCCCGTCACGTCCGCCAGCGTCTGGACGTCGCCACCGATGATCTCGTTCGCCGCCACTTGGGCGCCGGCCCGCTCGGGGAAGAGGACCGCGTCCACAAATCGCGTGTAGGCCTCGCCAGTTGCGTGGTCGATGCGCGCAACGGTTCGGATATCGGGATTGAGCTCCGAGGCGGCCAGACAGACCGCGAGGTTCAGCCCTGCTTCACCTGTGAGCGCCGCTATCACGTCGGCTCCCTCGATGTCAGCCTGTTCGATGATGTCGGGATTCGTCGCATCACCCTGGATGACCGTCGCTATCCACTCGTCGGCGATTTCCGAGACAACCCGTTCGTCGCGTTCGATAATCGTCACATCGTGACCGCGGTCCGCGAGTATCTCCGCTGTCTGAAAGCCGACGCGCCCACCGCCTGCGATGATGGTGTCGAGATTGCTGGTCATGGTTCAGTCTTCAGCCTCCGTCGTCATTCCGGTATCGGTAGTTGTCTGACCGCTTTCGGACGGCACTCGGAGCCGCTCAAGTGCGAAATAAGCGAGGCCCCCGAGCAAGATCCACGCCACGCTAAGCGCCAGCGCCAGCGGGTCAGTCCGGATCAGGTACTCTACGAGCACCCCGGCCAGAAGCAGGTTGAGAGCGATTCCGAGCACCGCCGGAACCGGGTAGTAGGGCATCTCGTAGGGACGGTTCATATTCGGTCGCTCCCGACGCAGCCTGATCACGGCGACGTTGACGATAATGAACGACAGCAGAAAGAACAGGCTCGCCATATTCCCGGCGCTCTGCGTCGGGAGTGCCACTGACCCGAGCATCACGACCGCGCTGGCGAGGATCGCAACGAACGGTGTCCCGTATCGGTGGTGAATTTGGCCGAACGAGGGCAGCAACTGTCCCTCTCGACCCATCGAAAACGCCACCCGTGAGGAGGCGATTACGACCGCATTGAGGGCGGTCAGCGTCGAGAACACCGCCCCAAAGACGATGAGCGCCCCGCCGTTCTGGATGATTGGTAGTCCAGTCGGCATGAACGACGTCGCCGCCGCAGCGATCCCTGCCTCGCCGGCGTCGGCGAGCCCCTCTGCCCCGAGCGTGCCGACGGCAACGGTTACAACGGCCAAATAGACTATCACGGTCGCAATCAGACTCACGAAGATCGCTTTCGGGATGTTCTCACGAGGGTTCTCGACTTCCTCAGTGACGGTCGTGATGAGGTCGTAGCCCTCGAACGCGATGAACGTAAGCCCCATCGCCGGCAGGATCGCGGTAGCTCCAGCTCCCTGGGGGAACAGCGGCTGGAACTCGGCCCCTGAGAACATCGGTGAGGCAAAACCAAAGGCGACGAACACAACCAGGATACTCACCTTGATAATAGTAAAGATCGTCTCAGCGCTTCCACTGGCAGCCGTCGAGACCGCGTTGAGTGCCACCATGCTGAGAACAGCAACGAACGCCAGCAGGAACGCAAGGGGTACCCCTACGTCAACAACCGGCAGCATGACAGCCCCCACCTCGTCCGG
Organism: Halolamina rubra; assembly: GCF_000739555.1. Classification (GTDB taxonomy): domain Archaea; phylum Halobacteriota; class Halobacteria; order Halobacteriales; family Haloferacaceae; genus Halolamina; species Halolamina rubra. Next base: position 45,757 of record NZ_BBJN01000020.1, on the reverse strand, counting down.
CGGCGGAACGATCCCATAGACGTGCAACAGTTCGAGAAAGTTCGGCGCGAAGCCGAGCGCGTACAGTCCCCCCGCGATCATATAGGCGAACCAGAGCATCCAGCCCATGATGAACGAGGGGAGATCCGAAAAGATCTCCCGGACGAACGCATATCCGCCGCCACTTTTCGGGATCGAGGCGGCCAGCTCTGCATACGAGAGACCGGTGAATGCGGTGACGACGCCGTTCAGCGCGAAGACGAGGATTGCCGCCGGACCTGCGATTTCGGCGGCCAGCCCAGTCAGTACGAAGATGCCAGCCCCGATCATCGCCCCCATACCGATCATGGTCGCGTCGAGTAGCCCGAGCTCAGCCTCCGGGGACCGGGTCTGACTTCCGCTCACTACTCACACTCACCGATTCGGTCGTCGTGTATCATACGGTTAGATAGTCTGTTAGGGCACTTAATAACCGTAGGAGGATTCTTTTATATTGAGAATTACATCGGGGTTTAATAAACCTTCAGAAGGTTCTGCGGCGCTCGAGGGGCGCGCCCGATCGCTCGGGACCGAATTACGATCGGAAACGAGACACTCGGAAAGGCCAAGCGCTGACCCAACCGAGTCGATCACGGAGTTTCTGGCACCGGAGGGGGTTGGGCAGAACTGCTAACTACATCCTCTAAATTCACGCTCTCGACGTGTCAAATTAGACTGTAAACATTATACATCCAGACAGACCTTTTGGTGGTTTTCACTAGAACGAAATAGACTGAGACTCCCCATCAAGAGTGAATGAGTTGTTCGATGATTGGATACTCTCAGAGTCATGGCTATTGCCAAACGATTCGAGATATTCAGAAGCTCCGGAGACAGAATTCTCCGTGAACGCGATCTCCCGGATATTGTCCACGAAGAACGCCTCACGGCCGTACGGATAATCGAGCTCGTTGACCCCCTCAACATTGTTTTGCTGGATCGTTATACCTCGTCCATCCTGGATCGTCCCGACACGGAACCCGAGGTCCTCAAATGAGTTGTCGACGATGTCGATGTTTCTGTGCGGATGGCCGGTTGTTTCGACTCCTTCTGCGGGGGTATGAACGATTAATACGCCAGCAGGTCCCCCGCCACCGAGATACGACTTTCCAGAGTCACGGACGCTGTTGCCCTCCACAATCACATCGTCCGTCCATCGTTCGGGGGCATAGGTCCCAGACGTATCACACAAGAAATTGATCGTCTGGTTTTGTGAGCCGTGGAGCGTATTGTCGATGATTTTGCCAGGACCACCACTAATCCGAATCGAGTTGGCTCGGTTATCTCGGACTGTATTTTCACTGACGACGAACTCTGAGTTCGCCGTTGCCGCATTCGATAGGTAATCACCCGATTGCACCTGATCGGCGACAGATGACTCAAATTCGATTGACGCAGCTGGAGAGACGCCGTTTTGCGCTTGGAACTCCGGAGTAACTGAGTCAATAGCCGGCAATGACCCACCCCGGACACCCTTCGGTGTCATCCTCTCGATGGTGTCGCCGGTCTCGGGGGCGAATACACCGATGGGATCGACATATACCGTATCGCCCTCGACACGCTCGACTGGGGCCATGAGTGACGAAACGATAATCCCATCGTCGAGAAGCCGTTCGACGTGACAATTAACTACCGTTGGGCCGCCTCGACTGTTGAGGAAATGGATTCCGTCCGCATCTGACCCAATAAGTCGGTTTGAATCAGCCGGTGGACGAACCTGAACTCGTTCGACGTGTGGGGACTGACAGTTTGCAAAGAGAACAGCGAATGACGGGGATGCATGCACGCTCACGTTCTCCAATCGAGGTTCCTCGATGTTGCTGAATTTGAGGGCCTGTGCGGATCCGGGGGGGTCACGTGCTGTAATCGCGATCCGTTTTCCTGCGCTGATCCCACGGGTTGTCGAGTTCTCGTTGAGCGTCAATCGCCACCGTCGATCGCCGAGTGACTCCATCGACGAGAATCGCTTGATTGGGAGCCCTCTCGCTCGCGTGGCGTCGATGAACGACCCGTCCGAGTCGTGGATACTTGCAAAGACTTCGCCCTGCCCGAACCGGTCCGCATTCAACGAGGGATAGTCGTCATTGAGTTCAATTACGAGCTCTCGATTGGATTCCGAGAATGACGCGATCTTCCCCTGAGTGAATGGCAACGAGTCGTAATCAAAGCTCAGATTTCGAACCGTCAGCGATTGACTATCAAACAGGTGTAGTCCACCCATTCGTGGTTCTGTGAAATAGATTGTCGAGCCGTTGCCGTCGATTGTAATCTCGTCTAAGCCAGCCGCCTTCACGTGTGGTCCCGGTGGCTTGTCGATGTCGTAGGATTCGACCGGATCAAACGCATACATTCCCTCCTCGAACCGAATCGTCGCACCCGGACGCCAGGATGCCTCTCGGAGCACCTCGCGAAACGCAGTCGTCCCCCCTCCATCGAACGTAATTACGTTGGGTTCAGTCGTGAACTGCCTCGGTTCGGCACGAACACGCTCGGCACCGTTTGCAACGGCCCGATACTCGTAGACCGTGTCAGAGTCAAGGTCTTCAATCTCGGCTTCAAATTCATCAGATTGCAGTATCTCTGTTTCAGTCCATTCCCCGTTCTTGGGGCGCCATTCGAACAATGTTTGAACGTCATCCTTGTCTGTTGCCCCTTCGAGTGATCCCTGAAGAACCGCACTATTGTAGTCTATCTCCGTTGCTGGCTCAGTCGTTACGGCGAGTGAATCATCGGCCGTCGCTTGATCGTCTGAGTCTGGCTCAGAGGTCGGGGTAAGCTCCTCCGGCGTTTCCGTTCGCTCACTCTGGCCATTACAGCCGGCAATCACCCCGAATGAAGCGCCAACGGCTGCGAGATAAGCCCGGCGAGGTATTTCACTCATCTTGGCAAACTGTTAGCTGAAGATAAATAGATTTTCTGTACTTCCAGCTATCCGACTTTCTATTCTTAGCCACTCACGCATCGCCCCTCGAGGACAGCGACAGTCAGGATAATTGTGGTGCCGTCGACGCCGACGATCTCGATACAGCTGATTGGCCCGAGCCCGATCCTCCGCGTCCCTCCCCAACATTCTATACCGACAAACAGGAACGATAGCTGCACATACTCGGCGAGATTCTGGCTTTCATTGGGATCAGGGCTGTCGCTGTGATGCGACCCCACCAACCACGCGCGCACTATAGACCATGCATCCTGGCACCCCGGCGCCTGATGAAGACAGGAAAATCACCTACTCATCAAGGGAGTCCCACGGCACTTCCAGTGCCTTCTCACCGAGCGGGGTGATCTCGTACCCGCCAGTATCGGCGTCCTTGACGATGCAGCCGTTGATCTCTCCATCGTCGCTCGTGTAGTTGCCGATCGCGCTGGCGGAGACGCTGCAGTGGGTCGCGATGTCGCCGTACGTTCCGACGCGGCGATCCCGAACGACTCGCAGCACCTCCATCATGTTTGCCCGCTTGTCGGTCTTCACGTACGCCAGCGCCTCCAGTGGTGCCGGGACCTCGTACTCCTCCAGGCCCTCCTCGATGCGTTCTTCCTGAGCTTCCTCGGCGTCGCGGATCGTTGTCGTCCGCTCGGCGCGGAGCTCGGACACGTCGCGCAGCGAGAGGTCACACCGAACCGGGTACTCGCGACGGTCTCTGAGGACTTGACGAACGAGTTCCTCGTCGATGTCCTCCCGAGTCGTCTCCTCGGGAAAGTCCCGATCGAGCAGGAACCAGTCCGAATAGTAGTCACGCACCGCTGGCTTCTCGTCGCCGTCGCGAACGTCGACCTCGTTCACCTCGACCCACCAGTCGACATCCTCGTGGCGGTTCAGCCACCGGTCGCGCGGGTCCTCGCGAACCCGTGCTCCCCACGCCAGGCCGTAGCGATCGAGCCAGCCGCGGTCCTTGTCCGACAGGCCGCAGCGGGCACCACCGAACTCCACCGGCCAGCGCTTCCAGGATGGCGTGTGGATCAAGCCCTGCCCAGGATCGAAGCCCTTGATGACCTCGGCGCCGCTCTTGCCGGAGCGGCCCACGTCGTCGATGTTGATGCTCTCCTTGAGCGTCTTGATGCCCTCGTCCTCGTTCGAGAGGACGATCTTGTTCCGCATGTTCACCCGAATCTGCCGGCGGACGTCGTTCACCTTCTGGGTCGAGCCGACCAGCAGGATGCCCCGACTTCCGCCCTGCGAGGCGATGTCGAAGATGGTCTGGGCCGTCGATCGACGCTCGGCGCTGTACTTCATGTTCTGGGGCTGGCTGGGGGCAACGTTCTTCAGTTCGCGAATCTCGAGTGCCACCCGCGGCACGTTCTTGTGTTCGTCGGCGGCCTGCCAGATGAGCTGCATCCAGAGGTCCATGATGACGTAGTGCAGCGCGCCGTGGCCGTCGTCGAGGAAGTTGCAGTTGAGGGCGGCGACGCGATCCTGCGCATTCAGCACCTCCGCCATGTCGATGTTCGTGTCGGCGCCCACGTCCTCGATCAGGCCATCGCCGGCGTACTGTGCCAGCGTGTTCGCGGCCCGCTGGAGGGTCTCGTCTTCCTCCATCTGGTAGGTGATGTCCCGGAGACTGTCGTCCTCGGGGTCTTCCATCGTGACGGTGGCCTCCATCTCGCCGGCCATCTCCTGGAGTTCCTCGACGAGGCGGTCGACGGTGCCCGAGCCCTTCCGAACCGACTCAAGCGCCCGGTTGATCCGGCGCTCGGTCGACCCGCTGGCGGTCGTCTTCCCCGCCAGTCGGAGGATAATCTCTGGCGTCAGCGTGTCGACGCCGATGGTAAACAGGCGGAAGTTCGAGGGCAACCGGTCGGGCACGCCCGGCATCGCGGGGACGTACACCCGCGTGTCGTACGCCTTCGGTTGCTGGCCCAGTCGTTCGAGGCTGCGGCGGATGGCGCCCTCGTCGTTGGGGATCGCGATCATCGGGAGTTCGTTCCGGCCGTCGTCGAGGATGCTCACCCACTTGTAGCCGTGCTGGTCCTTCAGGTTGCCACAGATCCGGGCGTTCGTCGAGTCCTTCCCCTGCCGCGGACTGGCAGTCGTCAGGATGTGGTCGCAGGCTTCGTGCGGGATGGCCGCGCTCATGTACTCGATGCTCGCGGTGGAGTCTTTTCGCATCCGCTTCCGGCCGATCGGGAGCACCGCCTCCTCGTCGACTGGCGAACTGTAGCCCTTCTTGTCGACGTGCTCCAGCGTGATCGGCGCGTAGTCAGTCTTGTCCGTGGCCGCCGAAAGGTAGCCCTGGGCTTTGGCGACCTCAAGCAGCACTGGGTACTCATCTTCTGGATCGGGGCGACGCCCACGGGTGCGGAGCCGGTGGATGCGCGTGAACTGGCTGGCCGCCCAGTTCGGGAGCTCGTCGCCCCGGAGTACCGCCTGTCGGTCGGGGTCGAGCCACAGCATCCAGTGGGCTCGCGAGAGCAGCGCCTCCGGATCGTCGTCGGTCTGGCCGACCAGGGCGGCCTCGGCGTCGCTGATGAGCGACCGAACCTCGGCCTCGATCTCGAGGTTCTCCTGATAGAGTTGGTGTTCGACACGCTCCTTCAGGAGGTTCTCGGCGGCTGTTGCTGTGTCTGTTCGATCGCGGGTCTGGATGTCGTCGTAGCTGTTGCTCATGGGTTTGGGAGAACTAACTATGTTGAAAGTGTGTATTATTCTGACTAAGCAGCGTTCATAGATCCTGCATAGAGGAAATTAGTTCACTGAACAATAGAGATACCAGTCCAAACTAGTACGAGAAAAACTGTCCATTGATGCGCCCGAGTCCTTGCATGGTTCATTACAATTTGCTCTAACTCATCAAGTTCGAGAACGCTCTCAATTTCAAAAGGTCTCTGTAGCAATATTTGGTTGTCTCCGTTCTCAAATTCGGCTAGGAATACTGCTTGCTCAATACTTCTAACGCCGCCTCCCCCAAAGGCTATTCCTGACTTACTATCGGGTTTATCAGAATGCACCTGAACAAACTGCCTAACCGTCCGATTCGGGGGGATGCGGTCATCGAGGGCGGCTTCAATCTGAGAAAATCCAGTATCATCCGGTTCCAGATAGCTTTGTTTCTCTACTCGATTATTCTGGTTGTCCCCTATGCCTGTTTCGTCCCAGTTTCTCAGTGACTCGATACCGATACGAGCCTCTTTGATATACAGAGAATATTTCGGGTAAAGGATGGGCAATACCGCAATCAAAGCTGCCAATACTACAGATGAAACCTCCGCACCGGAAAGACCGGAAATCATTGGTTTACACCTTTAACCCGAGTTTGATGATAAATATTGTTGGGTGAATCAGAGTTGTTAGGTTGATTTTGTTAACAGGGAATTGGTCGCATTAGATTTTTATTGCTTGTTAGATATCATAGTATGATGAGTGGATCTGTTGACGATTGGCATCCAGGATTCTTAGCACAAATTTACGAGCAAATCACTGGGACGGAAGTTGAAGTAGAGGATGACTCATCCAAACAGGTCCCTCCGCCTAAAGTGACTAGAGTCGATTCTACCGCCGAATCTATAGTAGTCGAATTTATTGCTGTGAATCCAGACACGATGAGCGTCGAAAACTACAAGAAACGTATAGACAGAGACGACGTGGTCAGAGCTACAGAAAACCACCCCCGAACTGATCTCTGAATTGTTCACCCAGTTTGATCTGGGTGAAGGCCAACTGTCTCGCCGACCTCTGCTATTCGCAACTCGGAAGCCGAAAGCCACGAGTCGATTCATCCGGCTCGACGGCCGGAAGGCTGTACCGGTCGGGCATCTGCCGGATCGGGAAGCGATCGGAGAAGCTGGCCCGGAGTTTCGCCACGTCTGGCGGTAGCGTCTCCGTCCGGGCGCGGACGGTCGTGACCTCCCGTGCTGCGTCGGCGCCCGGATCGTGAACTCGTGTTCGACGAGTGTGTTCGGCACGAGTTCGTCGTAGCACTCGGCGACGAGATCGGGGTCGTAGCCCATCCCGACGAACCGCAGGCCCATCCAGATGTACTGGCGGTCGTGCTCGACGACACGCTGGGCCAAGACCTCCTTCGGGAGCATCCCGTCCTCGGAGTCGAGCACCGTGTTGACGAGCTGGTCCATCACCTGCGGCTTCTCCATATTCTCCCGCCAGCCGGCGAAGTTCAGGATGTAGCGATCCAGACACCACGCGTAGCGCTCCTCGATCGCCGGCGATGGGTGGTAGCCGTAGGCACGTTCGAGCGCCCGCGTCGCGAGCGTGTCGATCAGCTCCTCGCGGTCCGTCGACGCGTAGGTGCGACCCGCGAGAAAGCCCATGTGGCAGGTCATTCCCTCGGCGTCGACAGTCTTCACGAGCACCGCGATCTCTTCCCACGTCTCGCCGCCGCGATCCTGCCGAAGACTGCGCAGGCGGCGCTGTCGGAGCCACTGGTCGCCGCGATAGACGCCGACGCCGACCAGCAACGCGCCAGCCAGCAGCGACGGGTAGAGCCACCACTGGACCCAGAACTGGACGAGGATGAGCTCGAGAACGAACACGATCCCCGCCGGGACCAGCAGCTTCCAGATCACGTCATCCGTCCGAAGGCCGGTCGCGAGGTCCATCCGCCACAGCTTGAACCGCTCGGCGTTGCTGGGCGCGTCCTCGTCTGTTTCCTGTTCCGGTCCGCCATCGTCGTCGGTCGCCCGCCTCGGGAGATTCATGTCGTCCGAGGCGCCGCCTGGCTCGTCGACGACCTCTCCCGACGGTTCGGTTTCTTCGTCGAAGGAGATCCGGTCGTCCTGACCGTTGAACGCCTGACGGATGCGCTCTCGAGCGCTCTCGGTGTCGTCGTCGCCGAAGATGATCGCCCGGTTCGTCCCGTCGGTAGTGCGGATCTCGTCGGCCATCCGTCCGACAGTCTGTGGCTCGTGGCCGGTCTCGCGGGCGGCCTTCACGATCCGGGCCTTGCGGATGCCCCAGATCGACCCGCGGCCGAAGACGATCGCCGCGAAGACGTAGCCCCAGCCCGACGTGGCCCACTCCAGGACGGCCGAGAGGAGTGGTGCGCTGGAGGCCGAGACCTCGACCTCGGCCTGGGTAATGTAGAAGACACCCGCCCCGGCGACGCCGGCGAGAGCGAACACCACGACCAGCAGCGCCTTCGACGCCGGCGACGCCGTCCGGATGCCCGTCACGGCGTTCCAGAGCTTCTTCGGGATACGGAACGGGAACAGGACGAGCCGGAGGAGTAGCCTGAGCAGGCCCTTCAGGAACGCCACCGCACTGGTGAGTAGCCCCATCAGTCATCCCCTCCGGTGCCGGCGTTGCCCGGCCCGAACATCATCTGGTCTTCCTCTTCGACTTCCTGGATCAACTGGGCCACGTCATCACGCGTGTCGCGGTAGAGGTGGCCGAGGTTGTGTTTCGTCTCCATATGTTCGAGGGTGGCCTTGATCTCGCCGAGAGCCTGCTTCGCCGTCGGGATGCGGTTCGAACGCAGGACGGGTTCGAGCCACGAGTCCTCCAGTGAGTCTGTATCCAGATCCTCGACGCCACCGTGAACCTGTTCGAGCCCGTCCTCGGTCTGTCGGTGAGCGCCGAAGGCGGCCATGCGGGCGAGTTGCCCGGCGCTCCGGACGCCGTGGCCGTCACGCCAGTAGACCGCGTTCGAACCGACCGCCGGCACCTCTTCGAGCGGCACCTCGTCGGCGGTCTGCTTCTGCTCCTCGTAGGCGAGTTCGAGCTCGCGGCGCTTGCGCTCGGCCCGGCCCACGTCGTTCTGCAGCGCTTCGAGCAGGCCACCCCAGCGCTTCTGAATCCACTTCGCGACCAGGGCGATCAGGCCGAGCAAGAGCAGCCAGAACAGCCAGTTCATCGACGCCGCGATCGCGAGCGCCATCAACTGGGCTGCCGACTTCGTGAGGAAGCCGTCGATCAGGTCCGCGCGCTCGTTCACCCACGAGAGGTAGGCCTCCAACTCATCAGGCGAGGTCCCGTAGCCGTGCTGCTCGGCGACCTCACGGAGTTCTTCGAGCAGCGGGGCGTACTCCTGCAGTTCCGAGGCGCCGACGGAGACGCCCGTCTGGCGGGCGTAGAGTTCGATCTCTTTCGTCGACCCGTCCGTGAAGAACAGTTCGAGCGTGTAGAGGCTGGTCTCGCCCGGCGGCGCGGCGTCATCGGCGTAGGAGACCTTCACCTGTGTCCCGCCCGCGAGTACCTGCGCCTCCGCGGGCTGTTGGCTGATCCGGGCGGCCTCGACCTCGCGGGAGAGCGTGAACAGCGCAAACGGGCCGGTGGTTTCGAACACCGAATCCGATTCCCGGACAGTTACTGCGAGGAACGGTTCGTCGAACTTCTCGGGCGTGATCCGGGCCTGGCCAGCTGCGGTGGGGTTCGCCGGATCGTCCGGGCTCGTTGTCGTCGTGTTGTTCGCGGTCGGTGTCGCCGTCGGCGCCGGCGTCGGTGTGGCCGTCTGTTGCTGGGCGACGGCGGCGCCGACTGGGGCCACCGCCATCGAGAGTACCAGGACGACGGCCAGGAGAAGATGCCGGCGCATCAGCGATCCACCTCGGCGCCGTTCTGCGCGACTTCACGCTGGTCTTTCGGGAGGCGCTGGGCCGCCCGCTCGTTGCGGATCTCGACGTTCTTCTGGCCGGTTGGGAGCTGTGTCAGAATGTCCATGATCTCCTCGCGGGCTTCCTCGCGAGAGCGGATGTCCTGGGTTTCGAGGCGACGCTGCAGCTCTCGGAGTTGCGTCTGTGTCTCGCCCAGGATCGCGTCTTTCGTGTCGAGTCGGCTCTCCAGCTTCTCCATCTTCTCGCGTTGCTGGAGGTAGGACTCGTAGGGCAGTTCGATCGGCGTTCGGTAGCGGTAGTCCGCGGCGTTCGAGACGCCGTTCGTGACGATCCGCTCCTGGGTTTTCACCAAGAACTCGTTTTCCTTCACACGGATCGCGTGGTCGGGGATCTCGTGGGCGACGATGTCGCTCAGGATTCCTCGCTCGGCCCGGAGTTCGCGGTCGTGGGCGACCAGCTTTCGCCGGCCGAACAGCCCGAAGATCCGCGTCGGGAAATGCTCGTAGATCACGAGGTTGCCGTCCTTGTTCGTCGTCGTCTCTGAGGGGTCGAAGTACACCGTCTCCGTCCCGTCCTCGTTGGAGTCGTCGTCCTCGTAGATCACCTTCAGCTTCCCGCGCTGGGCATCCTTCTTCCCGCGGTAGGCGACGCCGCCACCGATCGCGACGGTCGCGATCCCCGCTGCTTCGAGGTAGTTCGCGTAGGGCACCTCGACGGGCGCGCCGTTCTTCAGCGAGAAGTACGCGAACACGCCCGTCGCGAGGACGAGTAGCCCCAGCGAGATCGCCAGCACCTTCGCTGGAAACGTCAGCGTCTTGTGTTTCTTCAGCAGTGAGACGCTGTAGTCACCCTCGCGCCTGGCTTCCTGCTTCACGCGGTCGGTCCCGCTCTCGGGGTTCTCCCGATCGTCGCCGAAGACGTTCCAGCGATCCAGCGCACCCAGAATCAGCAGCACGATCACGACGGCGATGATGCCGACAAGGAGGACGTTCACCATTTACCGGCCCTCCTGCGTCGCCTCGGCCTCGACGCGAGCACCCTCGTCGGCCTCGTCGGTGAACCCGATCGTCACGTCGCTCTCTTCGAGCAGGTCGAGGCCGCGTTCCTGGAGCTGCTGATACTGCTCGACGTGGTCCGACAGGGCGCCGGTGATCTGGTGACAGCCGACTTCCTCGGCGTAGCGTCGGTAGGCCCGGCGCTTGTCACTCGTGTCGGCGTCGGTGTGTTCGAGTTGGAGTTGTTCACGGCGGCGCCGACGCTCCACCGGGTCGACGAACACCGGGCAGCGGGTCCCGTAGTGGGGGCAGCCCTCACAGGAGTCGGGGAAGTTGTCCGTGCCGTCGCCGTCGACGCGCCGCATCGCGAACTCGCCCATGCCCTCCTCGTCGTCGGGCTTCTCGCGAACTGTGCTGAGGTGGTGGTCGACGATGTCCAGGACGTCGCCACCGGGGAGCTCGCTCACGTCGCGGAGCCACTGGTAGATGCGGCCCTTCAGCTCGGGGTCGTCGACGAACTGGACTTCTTCGCGGAGTTCTGCAGACAGCCACGAGATGCTGTCGGGGCGGTACTGTCGCTGGTCGGTCGTAGGTTGCATGATGAATCAGGTCGGTTACTCGTCGAGGACCGCCGCGAGGTCCTCCATCGTCGGCGTCACGTCGGGGTCGATTAGCAGCAGTCCCACGCCGCTGATCGCCCGCACTTCGAAGTCGTCACCGGGGTTGAACACGCAGTCCTTGCTGACTTCGTGGGGTATGTAGAACTGGATCTGCCCGACCCCGACCTCCGTTACGGTGTGGGTCGCCCGGCACATTTGCGGCGTAGGGCAGCTCTCTCGGTCGAAACCATTACAATGTCAGCGCAATGAATGAAACTGGGCCCGCTGGCCCGCTGAAAACAGAGGCGGTTCATCCGGCGATCTTCTTTCGGAGGCTGGTTTCCTGATCGAGGTTCTTCGCGTGGGTGCTGCCGAGAAACACGGCAACGATGATGAGCAGTCCGCCGAGAATCACGAGCGGCCACGCGCCCGACATCAACAGGAACACACCGATCAGCAGCGTCGACGCGTTCCGGATGAGGCCGAAGCTCGCAACGGCCACGTTGCCGCCACTCGAGAACCGGGAGAACAGCCACAGGCCGACTGCGATCGAGAGTAGCAGCGCGGTGGCGACCGTGATGAGCTCGGCCATCTACTTTCGCCCCCAGTCCTTGCCGTCCTTGCCTCCGCGAAGGGTACTGTTCACGTCGAGGCGGCCCGCCTTCTTCCCCACGTTCTGCTGTTCGTACAGGCGGAATCCGTACCGACCGCCGTAGAACAGGAACAGGATCGCCGCCGCGATCGCCGCCGCGACGAGGAAGCCGCTCATCACGGTTAGCGCCGGGATGAACGCGAGGACGGCGAGCCCCCAAGCTACTCGTTCGAAGTTGCTAGTCATGGGTGTGGATCAGTCGAAGAGTCCGTCGAGGAAGTCGTCGATCACGTCCGTGCCGGCGTTCCACGACTCCCACTGGTGCTGCATCTTGTCCCACCGCGTCGGTCGCGCGGTGAACCGTACCTCCGCATCCGGGTCGTTGAACACGAACTGCACGCGGTAGTCGTCGACCTGGCGGTAGAACACCGGCGCCTGCGAGTCCGTCGACACTGGCCGCCAGCTCGACGCGTTGCTCGTCCGGTACATCGCCTGCCACTCATCGACGACCTTCCCGGTCGACTCATTCTGCAGGGAGATCGTGACCGTCTCCGTGGTGTTCGTCGCCGAGAAGCGGTAAGTTCGCTTCTCGAGATCCTCCTCCTCGTCGCCGATCGAGAAGTTCGAGATCGACTCCCACCAGGAACTACCGGTGTCTTTCACCTCGCCCGTCCAGGAGAGGCTCTTCACCCGCACCGTCGACGGCGCGAACGTTGCCGTCTCACCGGGGCCGAGCGTGAACACGACCTGGGTGTAGGTCTCGTCGCGCTCGAAGTCGTGGACGGCGTGCCAACCGGCCGTGCGGTTGCCGTCGTTGCTCTCGACATCGCCGAGTTCGGCCGGTGAGACGATCTCGGGCGCGATGTTGACCCGGAACTCGACACAGTAGCCGTTCGGGTTGCTGGCGTTGATCCGGAGGAACCCGGTGGCCTGCTCGACGCGGACCTCCGTGTTCTGGGCCGTGACGGTCGCCGAATCGTTGGCCGCGGCGTCGACAGTCGCGTTGTCGAACCGGAAGGCGTCGTACGTGACGCGCGTCGAGCAGTCCGACTGTGTCGACGCCGTCGCCGGAATCGCCAGTGTGGGAGCGACCGTCGCGACGAGTAGGACCGCCACGAGCAGGCCCACGCGTGGTCGGACCATCAGCGGAACTTGCCCCCGCGGTCTTCGAGCTCCTCGTAGGCCTGTTCGCCAGCCTCGCCGCTGTAGAGTTCGTACGCGTTCTCCCGGATCGTGTTCATCGGCAGGACGACGTAGAGCATCTGGGCGAGCAGGACGCTGGCGAGTAGCCGACGGCGATCGCGTCCGCGGCGAAGGAGAGCATCACCGCGACCAGGAACACGCCGATGAAGAGTAGCCGCGACCCCCAGCGGAACGCGCTGCGGACCGTCACGTCCCCGCGACTCGGGAGGTCGACCGATCGGAGGCGGCGGCGAACGTCAGTCACGCTTCCACCTCGGCAGGTCGTAGTCGTTCTTGATTGAGAGCGCCGCGATCCATTCCCCGTATTCATCGTTCACGGCCGGGATGAGCCGGGCAATGCCGATGCTCCCGAGAGCGATCACGATGATGACCGTCCCGATCAGCGCGCCACCGGTGAGAAAGCTGGCCAGCAGCGCGAACCCGATGACCGAGATCGCAGCGCCGATCTGTTGCCACGGCGTCGCTCCGCGGATGCCCAGCAGCTTCGGGATGGTCTCGATCGTCCACTGGATCATGTCCCGGATGCTCGGCGGGAGCAGTTCGTCGAAGGTGAGGTAGTCCCACGCCCGGCCGAGGTTGCGGCGGGTGCCGGAGACCTGCCGGCGGAGGAAGCCACCCGCCCGGCGGGTTCCGGTGCCGAGCATCCGGGCACCACTGCCGAGGGCTCCCGCGGCGCTCTTGATCGAGCGCCAGGCGGTTCGGAGTCGGCCCTCGTTGGCCTTCTTCGCGGCCTCGGCGTGGCGCTTGCTGTCGCCGTACCAGCCGCGTCCTTTGTCACTCATGCTTCCTCCGTGGTGTTCCACATCGACGACTCCGGAGCCCCGTACTTCGCGAGGTAGGCGGCCTTGTCGCCGGGGGAGAGATCCTCGTTCGGCTCGGCCTGGTCCTCAACGAAAGTCTCCAGCTCGTCGCCAGCCGCGCGTGACTGGTACCAGTCCAGCGAGACCCACTGGTCGGCCGACCGGTTGGTGGTGTCGAACTCCGCGGGCGTGAGGACGCGGGCGTTCGTCCACGAGCCGTTCTCAACGTCCGAGACGACGTACCGCGTGACGTTGCCCTCCTCGCGATCGTGGAAGTGAACCGCGAACACGTCGTGGTTCGTGTCCGCCGTCAGCCGCTCACTCGCGAACGCTTCGAGGCTCGCGTTGTGTTCGTTGAACGCGGTCGTGAACTCCTCCGCGTAGGTGCTGGCGTTGGCCCCGTCGCCGAGGTAGGCGGCGTAGGTCCGGGAGGCGCCACTGGTCGCGCCAGCGACCCAGATGCCGACCTCCTCGAGGATGCCCTGGTCATCGTCGTCGGCGATCAGGCCGTCGAAGAAGGCCCCGTCGTCGGACTGGGCGGCGACGCCCATCGACCCGGCGCCGATGGCCGCGGTCACGACCAGCAGCGCGACGACCAGGCGCCGGATCATGTCATGATCGCCTCCGTGAACAGGGTGCCGCAGTCGTGGTCTGTTGTCGGTGCTCGGAGTCGGTCAGCAAGCTGGAGCATCTGTTCACCTCAAGACCCGCTGCCGGGCTCGACCGGCGATGCGGCATGGCTACCGAAGCGGGTTATCTGGGTAGGGGATTTTGGCTGTCAGAACACGGTGCGGCGCCGAGGGCTTACGCCTCCAGCGCGTCGCTCACGAACGTCGGGTTGCCGTTGTAGTCGACACCGGCACCCAGCGCCGTCCAGTACGCACCACCGGAGGTGTCGTACTGGTCAGCGGTGAGCATCGAGCGGGCGTTCATGTACCCGAGCGACTCGTCGCCGACCGTAGTCACGTTCATCGTCGCCGAGGACTGCCCATCGTCCAGCAGCGCATCGGGGTTGTGGATCGTCATGGTCTGCCCGTCCGAGGAGATCGTGGCGTAGGTGTCCTCGGTGGTGTTCAGCCACTCGTGATCCTCGTTGGCGGTCTGGTAGTAGACCGGGACGTACTGGCTGTCGTCGCCGATGGTGAGCTGCGTGTAGCTCGACCAGACGAGATCGCCAGCCGACGCGTCCGACGTGGACTCACTGAACGCGGTGGTGAGGTTGCTGTTCAGCGTGTCCAGCTGGACCTGGGTGGTGTTCTGGGTGACCGTCGTCGAGTCCGTCGAGAGGACGGTGCCGACATCCTCCGTGTCGTCGCTGGTGTCGCTGAAGACGTTCAGCGACGCGAGGGAGAAGCCACCGAAGAAGCCGGCCTCGGTGTCCTCACTCTCGGCGTTCTCGCTGGCGATCAGCGCCCGCGTGTCGGTGTTGCTGTACGTGTAGGAGATGTTCGTCGTGTCCGAAGTGGCGGCGGTCGTGTCGTTCACGAACGTCACGTTCAGCGTGACCGACTCACCGGCGCCGACTTCGAGACCGTCGTAGTCCGACCCGTCGTCGGCGAGGCTGACGTTGTAGTACCACAGGTCGGGGTTCCCGTCGGACCCGGTGTCGGTCGAACTGTAGAAGTCCGGCGACGCCGTGTACAGGGTCTCGCCGTCCTGCGTGATCTCGACCGACGAGTTCGGGCTGTCGGCTTCCCACGCGAGGAGGGAACTGGTTGTGTCGTTGTACGCCTGCGTGCCAGCGTCCGTGAGGTCGCTCGTAGTGGTCGTGTTGGTCGTCTCGGTGTCGACCGTCGGGGCCGCCGCGAGGGCACCGCCGGCCGCTGCGACCAGCATGATCGCGACGAGCAGGACGCTCTTCGTCGTCTTGGTGTTGAACATCAGTGATGAAGGAATCGGGGTTAGTGAACGGGCGATACGCCTGTCGGGATTGGGTCAGCCGTAGGGCGGGGGCACGCCACCGCCACTCCAGCGGTGTCTGAGTCTATCTGAGTGCTGCAAGGCCCGCGGCCGGAGTCGAACCGGCCTGCTCCAAGCGGGTTAGAACGCCAGCGCGCTGCTGTCGGCCTGATCGGCGCCGACCCAGCCGAGGCGGTAGACCGCCGACGCCAGCAGTGCGTCGGTGGAGAACTCGCCGACGGCCGAGCGCCACCAGTGGGTCCGGGCCTGCATCGTCGCCGGGTCGGTGACGGTCCCCGGTTCGAGGCTCTCGTCGAGACCGTTCGAGAGCAGGCCGCCGAACTCCTCGGTGAGGTCGTTCACCTCGTCGAACGAGGTCGCCGAGTCGGCGTCGACGCTCTGGTGAGCGTAGAAGTGCCAGGGGTCCTGAACCGAAGCCACGGGGTGCTCGCCGTCCATCGTGATCGACGAGGCGTTCTGTCTGCCGGCCACCCAGTGGTAGGCGTCGTAGATCACCTGCTGCGTCTCGCCGGTCTCCGGGTCCGAGAGGACGTAGTACCACTCTGTGTCGCCGAGGTGGCTGTCCGAGAGCATCTGCCCGATCGTTCCGAGGCCGTCCTGGTGCGTGTAGAGCGCGACGTAGACGTGGTGGTCGTGGTCGTACTCCTGGCTCGTCGCCGTCCAGCCCCAGAGCCCGCGGAACTTCTCACGTGCCTCTTGGCTGAGTACGAGGCGCGGCGCGTAGGAGACCAGCGTCGGCTCGTCGTACACCAAGGACACATGGTCCGGTTGCGCCTGCCAGTGGTCGTACTCCTCTTGGGCGGCCACGGTGCCGATTGCCACCGACCCCGCGGCGACGCCGGCGGCGCCACGCAGCACGTCCCGTCGCGTGTAGCTCATCCGCCGATCGCCTCCTGAACGCTGGCCCACCGGCCACGCGCATCGGCGGCCAGCGTCTCGTAGATCGCGTCCCGATCCGCGGCCGCGGCGATGCGGGCCTCGCGCTGGTCAGCGTAGTAGTCCGTGTCTGGGTCGGGCTGGGTGTCGAGCGCCTGCTCCACGTCGACCATGCCGGCGCCGACCTCGTGGTAGCCGCTGCCGTTGATCGGCGTCGCACCGTGGGCGAGGCGCTGCTCGACCTCGCTCACGTTGGCGTCGGGGTGCTGGTCGAGGAGTAGCGCCGCCGACCCGCTGACCAGGGGCGTGGCCATGCTCGTCCCCGACAGCGTACTCTCACCGTCGGCGGTCTGGGCGGTGATCTCCATGCCCGGCGCCGCGACGGTCGGATCAGCGCCGCGCGTCGCGCCGAACGTCGTCGATGCCGCGCCCGGATCAGGCCCACGCTGGCTGAAGTGCGCGACGCCGGCGTCGGAGGCGTTCGCCGTGACGTTCGTGGCGGCGACGGTGATGATGCCGTCCTGTTGTGGGTCTTCGCCCAGCGAGTCCGCCGGCGACGCGATACCGACCGGGATCTGGCCGGCAGAGTTCCCGGCCGCGATCACGACGACCGTTCCGTTGTCGACGAGGTCCTGCACCGCGGCGTCGATCGCCGCGTTGTACATCTGGGACCCGAGGCTCATCGAGACGATGTCCACGTCGTGCTCGTTGGCCCAGCGTAGACCGTCGACGATGTCGGCGGAAGTTCCTCCGTTTGCGCCCATCGTCTTCCCAACCAGGATTTCGGCGTCCGGGGCGACCCCGACGAAACTGTCGTTCGAGGCGTTGGCGGCGATCGCTGATGCGACCCAGTCGCCGTGGCCGTTCGCTGAGGAGACGTTCTCCCAGTTGCCCGCCGCGGTCGCGTCCCGGTCGGCCACGAAGTCGTGACCGTCGACGATCCGGTTGCCGTAGAGCGTCGAGTCGTAGGTCACGCCGTCGTCGAGGACCGCGACCGTGACGCCACTCCCGTCGGCCGTCGTCGCGTCGGCGTTGATCGTCGCCCGTGCCTCGGCGAGCGTCGAGCGGTTGGCGTCTTCGGTGAACGCGATGCCCGCCGTCGCGTAGGAGGGCCCGCGCAGGTCGGCGATTATTCCCCGATCGGGCGCCTCGAACGTCTCACGGCTCACCGGCTCCGGTGGTTCGGGTGTGTCGACCTCCTGGACAACCGCGATCGACTGCACGTAGTCCCGCGCGTGGAGGCCGTTCCCGAGTAGGCGGTCGAGGTAGCCGGTGCCGATGTGCGAAGCGGGCGCCGCGACGACCGACGTGTTGTGCTCGGCGTCGTAGCTCAGGATCTCTCGCTGGTCGCTGCTGTTGGCCCAGTCCTCGAGGGCAGAGCGATCGTCGACGGCGACGTGCCAGCCAGGGTCACCGCCGAACGTGGCGACCTCGTCGGGGAGCTGGTCACCGCCGAAGAGGCCGCCACCGGTCTGCTGGGCGAGGCCGCCGAGGCCAGAGTCCGGGTCGACGCCTTGGGCGCCGAAGGCCGCCGCGGAGGCGCCGCCGATCGAGGCCAGGACTGTGAGCGATGCGACTACCAGAACGAGGGTTTTGCGTTGCATGAGTGGATCACCTCGGAAGAACGGCGGACGCGGTGGGGGTGGTGATGGTGGGCGTCGGCGCGGCCTGTGGTGGGCCAACCCAGCCGACGGCCCCACTCACGTCGAGTGGGACGGTGGGGAGTCTCGGAACCTGCAGGATGCCCAGCGAAAACTCCGGCGTGTTCCGGTCGAGCCACCAGCTGATGCGCTCGAACCGGCTGGGGTTGCTGTTGGTCTGGAGTTCGAGCGACCCGCGGGCGTCGGTGACCGTGACGATCGTCGTTTCGTCGCTGGTCGTGGCAACCGACGCGAGTTGGCCCTCACCGTTGCGCGGGAGTGCCTCCTCGCCGCGGTAGAGTGTCGGGTTCTCCGTCGTGATGGCCGGCAGGTGGGCCGTGATCTCGACGTGGCGCTGCACCGCTCGCTGGTTCTCACCGCGGACGATGTTCACCGACAGTGTGCTGGTCGGCGGGAGGTCGGTGCTGTGGGCGTAGAGGTGGGTTCGGGCGGGCGCCTCCTGGTCGGCGCCGATCTGGGCGGTCACGTCGATTGTCGAGCCGCCGTTTCGCACGTCGACGCTGCCGGCCTCATAGCCGTCTCCGACGACCGCGAGCGTCCCGAAGGGCGTGTCCTTGATCCGGATGCCCGGCGGCATGGCCTGGTCCGTCTCGCCGGCTGCGATGCGGTGGGTGAGCGTTCCCGCCTGGCCGCTGGCCGTCTCGAAGGTGATCTCGACGTAGTGGCGACCTTCGCCGCTGGTGGTGAACGTCGCCGTCCGCGTGCCTGTGGTCGTGTCCAGTGTCGAGCCGTCAGGGGCCACCGCGCGGGCGTTCGTGACGTTCGCGACCTGGGTTTCGTCGTCGCCGATCAGCGTCACGTCGACCTGTTCGTCCGGGCCGGGTCTGAGGGAAGAGAGCCTGATCGCGTCGAGGCCGATGCGCTCGGCGCCGGGTTTGAGCGCGTTCGTCGTGGTCTCGCCGATGCCGTTCGGCGTGACGACGACGTAGTCGAACGTGACGCCACTGGCGTCGCCAAGTGGGTAGTCTTCGACGGTGATCTGCGTGCCTCCCTGGCCGACGAACGTGGCGGCCGACTGGTCCAGCGTGATGTACTGGTCATCGACCTCGCGGGAGGTGCCGTTCGGGAAGTTCGCGACGACGCGCACCTGATCCTTAGTCAGTTCCTGTGCG
The DNA here is from genome assembly GCF_000739555.1 of Halolamina rubra. GTDB lineage: Archaea > Halobacteriota > Halobacteria > Halobacteriales > Haloferacaceae > Halolamina > Halolamina rubra. The sequence goes on along the minus strand of NZ_BBJN01000020.1, from coordinate 26,477 downwards.
AACGTCGCCGTCGACGAGGCGACGCTTTCGTTGATCGAGGTGTCCGTTTCCGTCGCCTCGATCGTCGACCGGAGTTCGGAGATTGCCTGCTGCTGGGCCTGGATCTGCTCCATCAGCTCCGCATCGCTGGAGTCGTTGATCGTGATCTCGCTCAGGTCGCGGTTCATCAGCTCCTCGACGCGAGCCTCAAGCTGGGAGTTCTCGTTGGTCAGGCGCTGGAGTTCCTCGGCCGTGTTCTCGAGGCTGTCCCGGTCGAGTTCGTCGAGGCGCTGCTGGATGCTGCTCGGGAGTTCGCTGTAGCTCAGGTTTTCCAGCAGGGAGCGGAACGCCTCGGTCGCGTTCCTGAACCGGCCGAGCTCAGCGAACTGCGGCGCTTCGGTCTCGACCACCTCGACGCGGATGTCGCTATCCGGGACCGCGTAGGTGCCCGCGTCGGCCGGCATGACGTAGCTGCCGTTGTACTCCGTGACGGCGTAGAACTCACGCACGTCCTGCAGTGAGACGTTCTGTGGGTCCTGGTTCAGGCCGGGCGGGGCTTTGTGGGCTTGTACAGTCACGCGGGTGACGCTGGCTCGTACGTCCGTCGACCACTCGCCCTGCGAGTTGGTCGTCGTTTTGTACTGTTTCAGAACGTCGTCGTTCATGTACTCGCGAACGTCCTTGGCCTGGGCGGTCAGCTGGCCTTTCTCGTCTTTCAGATCCGCTCGGATGGCGCCGACGATCTCGTCAGGATCACCGACCACGATAGTGTACCCCGTCTCCGGACTGCCTTCGGGGTAGACGTGGTAGAACCCTGCCGGCAGTTCGGTCTGGGCGATCTCGACAGAGTAGGTTGACGCGCCGAAGATCTCGTTCGAGTACGTGGTGTTGGTGCCGATGATCTGTCTGTCGACAGTGCCGCCCTGATGGTCGATCGACTCGACGACGATGTTCGTGTCATCAACGGTCGCGCCAGGGAGCTGTCGGTCGATTGCGTTCTGTGCGATTCCCGTTTTTGTTGGGTCCCAGACAGAGAGGACGAACTCTTCGTCCGCCGGGACTTGAACCCGCGGATTGCCCAGCTCGGCAGTATCGCTGTAGGCTGTCACACCCCAGTCGCCCTGCGGGTGGACCGCGACGTAGTCTGTGGCGGCGTCGCCAAACAGGCCATCGGAGCTTGCGAGCCGGCGATCGGGGTTCCAGTCCGGCGGTGCAGCGGTGGTGATCTCCTCCTCGATCTCGTTGATCCGCTCGTCGATCTGGTCGGGGTTGACGGTGATCTGTTCTTTGTCGATACCGGTGACGGTGACCGTCGCGTTCGCAACCGGCTGGCCGTTCTGGTTGATGACCACGCCGGAGAGGGATTCGGTGGGGGTGAGCGTCGTCGCCGTGACGGGCGTGGTCCAGCTCGCCGTCGTGTGTTCGGTCTGGGTCTGCAGGCGGACTTCGTACTCCGTTTCGTCTGAGAGGTTCGTGATGTCGATCGTCGTGAAGTCATACGGGACCGTGCTCCAGGTGTTCCATGTCGACGCGCCGGTCTCGCGGTACTGGACCTCGACGTTTCCGTAGTTGGTGGTCACCGTCTCGCGGTCGACCGTGATCTGGCCCTCAGCCGGCGTCGAGAGCATCGGTTGGTCTTCGGCCGGGAGGGTGGTGGTGGCGGAGGTCGTGCTCTTGACCGTCGAGTCGGAGTCGGAGACAACCCGGAAATCGTACGCCTCGCCGTTCTTCAGGCCGGTGAGTGTCTCCGTGGTGGTCGATCCGGAGAGCGTTGAGAAGGTGGTCCAGCTGGAGTCAGCGGTGGGTTTGTACTCGACGGTAGTGGTATCTATTCCGGAAGCGTCCCAAGACAACTGGGTTGAATCTTCGGTAGTAGAACTGGCACTAAGACCTGACAAAACCTTTTCTTCGCCGCCCTGGATTGAAATATTCCCAATTGTCGGGTTCCCAGGACCACCCTCATTAATTCGGAACTCGCCTACGTATGATGTCGAGTGGCTAACCGTTAGTTTTCCAGTTGTTTCTGTTTCTAGATTTTCGTAATATAGTACCCCAGATGTGCTGTTCGACTCAAAAGAGAATTTGAACCAATCTCCGCCGTTTATTGTAACTGACTTATGTTTGTCTACTACAGTAGCACCACTATCAGCATTGTAGTGAATTTCCAGTTCATTATTGTACGGGTCAACAAACACCCATATTCCGGCATTATTGCCGTCATTTTGTTGAATACTGAAACCTATATCTCCATGGTTCCCGTCGTAAGTATCCCCCACTTGGGTTACTGCCGAAATGGAGAAATTATCTGACGAATAGTCGTTACCATTGGAAAGGAATCCATCATACTGAAGTCCGTTATTCGTATAATTGTTAGATACATCAACTACGGTACCAGAAGTCCACGGTCCTGGACTTGTAGTATTAATATCGTACTGGTCAAAGTCGTCATATAGTTCGCCTCCTGTATCGGCTATAGCACGTCCAAACTCGCCGGTTTCAGTCGGTTGCGTCCCAACAAGTACAATCCCACCAAATGTGGACGTGACGACGATTAGCGCGACCGCTGCAGGTACACCTCGCCGGCAAGCTTGTGCTAGTGCCGGTACCGATATGTCCCGCCGAACTTGAGGCAGGAACGGAGAGACTATCGCGAAGGTTGCCGCGAGAACCGCCGGTGTGGACGTGGCGAGGACCTCCCCAACAGGGAACGACGAAAGTCCGACTTGGTACAGTCGTACGACGTTAATCGAGAGGTCGGCGACGGAGAAGCCGGCGAGACCAATTCCGCCAGCCACCGCCCAGTGTCGGTACCCCCTCGAGTCAATGCTACGAAGTACTGCGAACGCACCGGCGGTTACGACGATCCCGACCAGCCCGGTGCCGGTCCAGCCGACGCGAGCGGCGAGCTCAGCCGTGACCGGGTTGGCCTCGTGGACCAGCCCAGTTTCAAGGAGCATGACGGTCAGCACGAACGCCAGCGCCGTCGTCGACAAGGCGGTTAGTTCGAGCCGTCGCAGGGTGAGCTGACGAGCGATGCGACTCAGAGTGGATGTTTCGTACATGAATTGTGTTCCTCGATTATGAGGCAATCAGCAGTGCCAGCGTCATGCTGGTCAACCGACGGCCAGGTCGTGGCTTGATGGGGTCGCTCATCATTCTCGGACCGACTCAATCACACGGGTGAGCACATCCACATCCCGCAGCTCGCCCTGTTGTTTCAGGCGCGCCGCGAGCTGGCGGGCCTCACGTTTCTCCGATTCGAGCAGATCCGTCCTCCGGCCGGCCAGCCAGAGCTGAACGACGGACATGAAGGCATCGAGGGGGCGGTCTTGGATCAGCACGCCGGTCGAGTGCCCACCGGAGATGTAGCCAGCTTCGCGGTTGATTCGTTTCCGGTGCCGCTGATCACGAGCGGTCGCCGTCGGGGGCCGAACTTCAGGGTCCGTGAGTTCGACAGGCTCCTGCCGGTAGTGCATTACCTGGCTTCGACCGTCGAAGTCTGGATCGTCATCGAAGACGAGCGCGATCGCCTCCGCAAGCCGGCCCCCGTTCCAGGGCTCCTCGAGCAGCGTGGTCTTGCAGAGCATCGACGCCGTATCGCGGAGCAGTCGGTGGGCGATCAACTCGTTCGGATCGTTCGGGTCGGGGCGATTGGCGGCGTTGACGCGGCTGTCGGCATCGATATCGGCATCGCCCCACCAGTTGTCGCGGCGATACCCGTCGCTCTCGGTGTTCGTGGACATGGCTCTGTGTGGTTGGTGCAGTGGCTACTCGCCACAAGACAGCGACTCCGTCACCGGAGGATCGTCACGTTTCCCGAGCGGCCATCAGTGGCGGCGCGGGTGTATCCCTCGCTGGGGCCGTGGCTGTCTGCTTACTAGTGAATTTGGCGAGATCTATCTTAAAGGCACGCCGAGAACGCTGAAAGCTGTGCCCGGGTGAGGTAATTGTCTGAGAGAGTGTCGAGTCTCACAAGCGATAGACGGGCCGACGACGTTTTACCACCCCTTCCCAAACTCCCAATAGCCCTCAAGTAACGAGGGCGTCTTGTAACCCGGCAGTCCGGGGGCCCTACCCCGGCCCCCGAATGCTGTCTGGCAACAAGTAGCAGTTCCATACTGGCTTTCGGGGCTGATAATTTGGTCCCGGCTTTTATGTACCAGTTCCGATTCTGAGTGAGTAGACGCGGTAGCACAGGGGCCGCGCCCACACGCGGTAGAAAGCCCCTACTGCCGGGTTATGAGACCAGACATGATTTCGAAACTCAAAGCAGTACTCGACGACGATCGTGGCGTTTCGCCTGTGATTGGCGTGATCCTGATGGTTGCAATCACCGTCATCCTCGCCGCTGTGATTGGAACGTTTGTCCTGGGGCTGGGCGACAGTCTCGAACAGGCGCCGCAGGCACAGCTGGACGCGGAGTACGAGAGCACGAATAATAACATCGTCCTGAATCACAACGGTGGAGATACGCTGGCAATGGGCGATATCTCGATTAGCTGGGGGGGCGGGACTACCGCTGACGATCTGGCCTCGGACCTCAGTGTTGGCGATTCGCCAGTAGTCGTTGACATGTCCGACGATAGCGAGTCAGGAAATACCTTAACCGTAATCCACGAACCGTCAGAATCGATCCTGCTCGAAACCGAACTGGAGTGGTAAAGTTCTAACAACGAATATATACTTTTACAATGAAACAAAAAGGTTATTCCGACGATAATCGCGGTGTGAGCCCCGTGATAGGCGTTATACTGATGGTTGCAATAACCGTCATTCTCGCCGCTGTGATCGGCGGCTTCGTCCTCGGGCTCGGTGACAGTCTCGAGTCCGCACCGCAGGCGCAGATCAGCATTGACGCTGAAGCTGGGAACGCAGGTAGTATTGTCGTTTCCCATGACGGCGGAGATGCGCTGACCGCAACCGACATCCTGATTAAAACGGACGCCGGCGACTCCGTGGACTTGGAGGTCCCATACGCTGAAGACGAGCTCAGTGTGGGTCAATCCGCTACGATAAGCGTATCCGAGGATGCGGATCTCGTCGTTACGATCATCCACGAGCCGTCCGAGTCGGTGATCGCTGAAGCAACAGTCGACACGTCTCCGTAATCACGGATCGGCAGTCGGTCCGCGTTCATTTTTCATGCGTACAACCAACCACCAAGTAGCTACTCAACATGACCCTCGTTGACGCCGGCGCCCTCGCGCGGACGTACAACCACCCCAGCAAAGACCCCGTAGCAGCAGTCGAACTCTATCGGGAAGCGGCGAAAAAACCAGAGAACTGGGGCAGCCAGCGCGTCGCGAGTGCCATCAATTCAGATCAGTCGAATGAGTTCGAAGGCATCTCGCGTTCGGAAGTTCGAGCCTGGGTCGATCGCGACAGCAAGCCCGACGCCGCCCGTGCCGTCGACGAGGCACGCGACCTCGGCTGGACCGCCGACGAGTGGACTGACACCGTCCGAGCGCTCGCCGAGCTCGTGATCGGCGTCTATGCTTTTGGGTCGATCAACAAGCGAGACTACTTGCCATCCTGGAGTCCGGATAACGACGCAAATGAAAGGGCGATCGAGGAGGCGCTCGATCGCGTTGGCGTCAGCTCCCAGCACGTCGAGCGCGGCCACGAGGCCCAAGGCGACGAGATCAAACCTTCCTGCGACGGGACGCTACTTGGCCGCGCACTTGTCGTCGCTGGCGCACATGTCGGCGACAAGAATGCCGACTCAGTCCGTGGTTTGCCCGACTGGATTGTCGACGCACCTCGAGTTTTGCAGATGGATCTTGCATTGCTGTTCGTTCGGGGGCGTGGAAGTCAGCATCGAGGCAAAGCGACACGACAGATCCAAGCTGATCGACCACGCCAGTACTTCGCCGATGTTGCACAGTTGATCGAGACTGTGACCGGCAAGGCGGCAACAGTTAGCGACGCCGGCGTGACGGTCTCTGCTGACGCAGTACGCGAACTCGGATTGGCGTAGTTACCGGCAGCTACCCACATCGAGCCGGCGGATGGCAATATGATGTCTTTTAGGAACTGATAATCAGGTCCTACTCTTTATATGATTTGGTGGAGATGTTATATCCAGACACGGCTACGTAGGCATATCCACTATAGGATATGTTCCTACAACCGGGTCGCAGGAAAACCAATGATTTCAAAACTCAAAGCAGTACTCGACGACGACCGTGGTGTCTCTCCGGTAATCGGAGTGATCCTGATGGTTGCCATCACCGTGATTCTCGCAGCCGTCATCGGGACGTTCGTGCTTGGACTGGGAGACAGTCTACAACAGGCTCCGCAGAGCCAGCTTAGTGTTGAGGACGCCTCCGCAGATTATAACGGAGGCGGTGCGAATCCAGGTAATGCTTTCGTAGTCTCACATGACGGTGGAGATGCACTTACGATGGGCGATATTCGGATTGTGTTCGAGGGCCCGTCTTCGACATACACATTCGAATCCGGTGCATTCGCCGCTAGTCAGCGTGACGGTGTTGATGGCGTAGACAATGACAACCTGCAGTTGGAAAGTTCGCCCGGCACCGCTGTGACTGACTCGTATGAATTCAGTGTAGGTGACACACTCACCCTTGTCGATAACGATGGGGGTAGTACACTAGATGAAGGCGATTACGATGTTCAGATCATTCACAAGCCGTCGGAATCGATAATCGCTGACACCACTGTCGAACTGGTGTAACTCCCGGTCCGAACCGATTTTCTTTTTTTTTTTTTTTTCATTTGCCGTAGACGCATTTCTATGGCTTCCTAACGGATGTACCCTCGAATAGGATTGGCCGTCAACAAACCCTCACTTCCTGATGCTAGCTCCAGAACCCCGTTCGGAATCGCTCGGGTCCCGGCCGTCTCTTGATTCTGACCACTCGGAACCGTTCGGAACCACCTGGGCGGCGGTTATGGCTCTACAGTGGTGAGTGGACGTATGGCCGCTTGGAAGCCAACCGGTGCATCGACGTCGATGCCCATCGACGCTCGGGACGACGAACTCCTGGCGTGGGTCGACCCACATCGCGACAGAATCAGCGGGTGCTGTACTGGGGTGGCTGCGTGATCGACCTCGACGACGACGCCGTCATCCCGGCCGGCGGACTCGACGCGGCGCCGCCGCGGCACAAGCGCCAGATCGTCGACGTGGATCTCGAGCACATCGACGACACCCGCCTCGAGGGCGCCGTCCACCACAAGGCGTGCCAGCACTGTGGCGACGCCGTCGACCTGTTGGAGTCCCACGCCTACGCCTGTCTCTGGGTGCCGGCGAAGGTAGGGCGGATGATGTACAAGCCGGTGTTCTGTGGGCAAGCGTGCTGGCTGGAGTGGTTGCGGACGGGTGAGACGGACAGGTAGGGGCCTTACGAGGGGTCCGGTTGGATCGCTCGCCGAGCAGGTACTGTCAAGGGATGTTCCCACCCGGAAGAGGTGTGCGCTGAGCCAGCGCCGTACCCGCATATTTATCTGGAGACGGTGTTTCCCACGCAGTATTCAGCCGGCTGACGAAACTATGTCTACGAGTTCCCCTTCAACGCCGACCGAGTTCGTCGCCGAAGCGTTCGAAACCAGTGTCAGCGACGCCGAAGCCGACGCACTACTGGAGGCAATCGACGAAGCCGTCCACAACCTCCGCGAGCAGATCGACGACGACCACCTACTCACAACCCTTCGGAAAGATCCAGGCTCGTACCAACTCAAAAGTGAGTACACACGGGACGGCCTGCAGCCTGAGTCGTTTACCCAGGACGCCGTCATCGAGCCACTCCTCAACGCGCTCGGGCACGAGTACCGATCGGAAGCTGGCGGCCTCTCCGGCGGGCAGACGCAGGTTGCTGACTACACCATCTCACTCCGGGACCACGACAATATCGATTCCTCCCGACTCCTCGTCGAAGCGGAACCGATCAACAAGGATCTCGATAGCCGAGATCATGGGATCGGGCAGGTCAAGGACTGGCTAAGCCAGCGCGAATTCGAGTCCGACTTCGGGTTCGCTACCGACGGGATCCGGTGGGTGTTCGTCCGGTATGATCCAGACTCCTACACGCACAACGTCATCGAAGAAGTGGATTTGGGCCCGGTCTTCCTCGCTGTATTGGAGAACCAACTCGGTGCCCGTGACGACCTCTCGGACGTGGTTTTCGATACCGACCGCGAAGCGGTCGTCCGACTCATCAGGACCTTCGAGTTCGAGAACTTCGTCTCCATCGCGGGAGACGCCCGTCAGGTCATCAAACAGAAGAAGGAACAGATAACCGACGAGTTCTACGACGACTACGTCGAGTACGTCTTCGGGATCGTCGACGAGGATGAGGAGACCACCCGATCGCTGGTCGGCGATGGCGTCGTCCGTCCAAAGGCCGCCAACGAAGATGACGCCCGCTTGTTCGCTGTCGAGTTGATGAACCGGCTCGTCTTCGTGAAGTTCCTCGAAGACAAGTCGCTGGTCGAGCCGGACCTCCTCCGAACGCTGAAAGACACCTACGAGGACGGCTTCTACACGGGCACCTTCTACGAGGAGTTCTGTCAGCCGCTGTTCTATGACGTGATGAACGAAGAGGTGGACAACCGTTCTGAGCAGGTCCAGCAGATCGAGTTGTTCCAAGACATTCCCTACCTCAACGGTGGGCTCTTCCGGCCGACAATTAACGGTGACGAGGGCGAGTTCGAGGAAGAAGACTTCGACGTTCGGAACTCGGTGCTGTTCTCGATCATCGACCTTCTGGAGCGATACAGCTTCTCGGCAGGCGGCGCTCCGACGGACCTCGACCCGAGTGTGCTGGGGAACGTCTTCGAGAAAACTATCAACTACATCAGCAGCGACAATGCAGACACGAACAAGGAACTCGGTGCCTACTACACGCCCAGTGAGATCACTCGGTTTAGTGCCGAGGAGACGGTTCGGCCGGCGCTGCTCGATCGCTTCCAGACGGTGTTGATGGACGAGCGTGATTGGCCCGAAGCCGAGGTCGAACGGTACGATTCTGTCTACGAGCTGATCAACGACGTGCCGGGTAGTTGGAGTCTGATTAGTGCGCTTCTCGCCGAAGTGGATGACTTCCGTGTGGTGGACCCTGCCTGTGGGAGTGGGCACTTCCTCACGTCTGTCCTCGAAGAGATTGTTAACGTCCGGAAGGCGCTTTACAGTCGGAACGCCGACGAGGACGACGATGAGGAAGCGTTCCCTGACGAATATCGGCTCAAAAAGACGACCGTCCTGAACAACATCTACGGGGTGGACCTGATGGGTCCGGCTGTCGAGATCGCCAAACTCCGGTGTTGGCTCTCGGTTATCGCCGAACTGGATACCGAGAACGTTGATGAACTCGCTGCTGATGACGACCTTGCCCTCCCGAACGTCGCGTTCAACCTTCGACAGGGGAATAGTCTGATCGGATATACGGGCTTCCCCGAGACAACCGACGACGGCAAGCAGTACCAGATCGGCAGTTTCAGCGAGGACAGCGTTCGGGATCGATACCAGGACATAATCCAGGAAATCGAAGCCCACGAACAGGCCCTCGATGGCGAAACGGCCAAGGAGCACCGTGAGCGTGCCAATCAGAAACTCCAGAACGCCCGTGAGGAACTCGTCGAGGATATTCACGGGGACTTCGTGGAAGCAGGAATCGAGGACATCACGACCGATACGGTCGAGCAGATGGACCCGTTCAACTGGGTTCTGGAGTTCGCGGAGGTGTACGCTGACGGAGGGTTCGATGTAGTCGTCGGGAATCCGCCCTGGGATCGCGTCAAGCCTCTCCGCGACGACTTCTTCGTCCGGTATGATTCCGACTTCCGCACGCTACTCCCCGAAGCAAAAGACGAGCGGCAGGAAGAACTGTTGGAGGACCCGGACGTTGCCGAGGAGTGGGAGGAGTACAAACGGACCATCAAGATCCAGGCCGACTACTTCAACAATGCCGAAGCCTACGAACTCCAGCGGCCGACTGTCGCTGGGCGAACTGAGGGGACTGAAAACGACCTATCGGCGCTCTTTCTCGAACGGGTCTTCCAGATCGCAAGGGACGACGGGCACGTAGCGCAAATCCTTCCCGGGACGATCTTCACCGGATCGTCCGGCAAGGACCTCCGGATGCACCTCCTCGAAGAGACGCGCGTGGACGTGCTGGCTCACTTCATGAACCACGGCATCTTCGAGAACATCGACACCCGCTACAAGTTCACCGTGCTCACATTCGAGAATCAGGGTCAAACTGATCAGATCCGGAGTCTCTACAGGGAAGGTGATGCAAACGTACTACGGAATCTGGACGCTGAAGCCTTCCTCACACCCCGTTCTGTCTTAGAGCGGTATTCGCCGGAAGCTCGCGTGTTCCCACTTCTGAAATCTGAAGAGGAGAGTGAGGTGCTTGAGAAGGTTATTCAGCACACCTCAATTGGAGAGGAAACAGGTGAGGAGTGGTACGCAGACCCCTACCGGGAGCTCGATCGAACGAACGATACAGACAGGTTTGTTGAGTCTGAGGCCGAAGGCGATTATCCGGTCCTTGGTGGGAAAAACGTCTACCAATTCATCTATGACTCGACCTACTTCGGTATCTCCGGACCGGAATTCTGGAGCGTCGAAAGTCCCCAAGAGAAGAGTGCAAAGTACCGAATAAGAGAGAAGAACATTCGGAACCTGAAACGTACAGTCTACGATGCCTTTGATGGGACCGGTTCGCAGGTCGGGTTCGTAAACGATCTGTTAGAAGAGCGTCGTGGAGAGCCGCTGGACGAAGAGGACGTGTTGCTTGACTGCACCGAGTATCGGATCGCCATCCGGGACGTGACGAGCGCAACGAACGAGCGAACGATTCTCGCCGGCGTCATTCCCACCGGTGTTGTCTGCACGAATACGCTACACACGCTTAGACCATACGAGATCGAGCCAGAAGAGAACGATCTCGAAAACGACACGCTCCACAGCGCATACGAGCGGGTGTTTGGTGATAAGGAGCTCTTTGCAGCCATCGGCCTGATCAACAGTATCCCCTTCGACTTCCTGATGAAGACAAAGGTGGACACCCACATTGTGATGTACAAATTCACCGAATCGCAGGTGCCTCGGCTCACCGAAGGCGACGAATGGTTTGACTACATCTCCACCCGAGCAGCCCGGCTCAACTGCTACGGCGAGGAATTCGAGGAGATGCGGGAACGCCTCGGTGGTATCGAACCGGCGACAGAGATGGACGAACGCCGGGAAGTACAAGCCGAGATCGACGCCGCATCGTTCCACGCTTATGGGCTTAACCGGGACCAAGCTTCGTTCGTGTTAGACGACTTCCACCGGGTACAGGACCCACGTATGATGGACGAGAACTACTTCGAGATGGTTCTGGGGAAGTACGACGAGCTAGCCTAAGTCAGAATCGGTTCTTTCGGTATCGGTACATTGCGACGAGAAGCCCTAGCCCGAGGGCGATAGAGACGTTGAACATAACCTCCCAGAATCCGCCCGCCGCCAGGAATTCGTTTATCGGGAACGGCGTCAGTTTCGAGATGTAGTAGTTGATGGCAACGTTCAGCGCCCCCTCAAACGTCTGTGTCTGAAGTAACCCAAGTAAGAAGTTTAGCGTCGTCAAGATGGCACTCCCAAACACGTACATATTGAACGTGTTACCGAACAGTGATCCGATGCCGTAGTTTATGGTTGCTGTATTCCGCCTCATCGCCCCGTAGTACGGTATTAGGATTCAAAATGGTAATTATACCAAGGTGAAAGTGATTCTTAGCGTCGATGTCGAGAGCCGAATCCCAACGAGACTTCGTGACCTAGCCCCGACTGATGGGGTGATAGTTAGATCACCCGCTGCTCCCGTAGCGGCGCCGCCAGCGTCTCGTCGACGGCGATCCAGCCGTCGACGGTTTCCTCGATAAGGTCGTATTCATCGAGCTTTCGCCGATACTTAACCGTCGTTTGCCGCGAGTGTTCCCCGCCCAGCCGGTCGTAGTGCTCGTAGATCTCGACCGGGCGCAGCGGGCCGTGTTCTCGGATGGCGCGATAAACGAGATGGTGGCCACGGCTCAGACTCTCCAGTTGCTGTTTCCGAATCCGCTCGTGTGCGCGTTCGAAGCAGTCGTCGATGTCTTCCTCGCGAACTGTCGTATGGCCGCGGTCGATACCGAGATCGACAGCCGAGCGGAGTGCCTGGACGCCGAAACGGGCCGACCCGCCGGCTTCGGCGACGATGCGGTCGAGCTGGCTGTCGTCGACGACGCCGTGCTGGAGGGCTACCTCTCGTCGGGCGTCGAGGATCGTGAACAGGGCGTCGTGGCTGTAGGGTTCGAACTCGACAACGTCGGCGTAGCGCAGGCGGTCCACGCGATCTGGGACTTGTGAGAGGGCATTCGCTCGGCGGTGTCCGATCAGGATGAGCGACAGCCATTCCGCATTGGCGAGATCTGCTAGCAGCGCTGGTTCGTCGAGGCCGCCGATCTCGTCAAGGATCACCACGAACGGCTTGTCGGGCAGCGCGATCAAGTCGGCGAGTTCGGAAGTGCTCTTGTTGTCCTCTGCGATCACCGCCGGATGGTCGTCGGCGATCTGTTTCAGAACCTGCCAGCGCGTGTTCGATGTACACGAGACGTAGGTCCAGTCGACGCCCCAGTCCTGCGCTTCGTCGAGGAGGAACTTCGCAGTGGAGGTTTTGCCGACGCCGCTCGGCCCGATCTCCCAGCACGACTCAGCCGGCTGTCCCTTCGTCGCCGGCTCAAGTACATCGCTGATCCGCTCGAGTTGTGGCTCGCGGCCAGGCATCGCGTTCGGGAGGTAGTTTTCTTCCAACTTATCCGCAGCCAGATACATCGTTGCTTGGTGATGCGTGGGTGGATGATAAAGGGCCGCGGAGGGGGGTTTCAGTCTGTATCGAAAATCGAGTTATCTGTCATAACCAGTCGACCCAATACTACAGCGATTATGGAAAAGTCGGTTCTGTAGAACCCCTCACCCGAATAGGTTTGAAATTGATCGGTAAATACAAGCTCCTCATTTGAAGAGCAGGGAAGCAAGCCGAAATCAAAATCGAACCAATTACGATTCCTCTTTGAGATATTCTTCCTCCGTTGGTTCGTTTTCGGTCTCGTCAGCGGTGTTATTTGATTCATCGGAGGCTACCTTCGATTCCAAATCTTGAAGAATATCGCTTTGAGCTTGGCTTCTTGTTACTAAATCTTCTAATGAATCTTTTTGAGACCTGAGCAGTTCATTCTGCTCTTTGAGTAAATCAATTCGTTTCTCTGAATTATGAGAAGTTATCAAAGATATAATCACAATTGCGAATGAAGCTAAAAATACTCCAAGCCGCGGGCCAAGTTCAAAAGTCGGTGTAAGGAAGACTAAAGTTGTCAGTATGATAAATAGGGAAGCTCTGAGGATGGATGTTCCTATTTCTCTATCTTCGATGATAGAGGACAACTTCTCTCTCATAATTCACCAACAATACTGCCGATTAGTATCACAATACAGGCAATAATGAAAAGCCCGCCCCAAAGTGGCCCTTGTGTTTGGAAAATTATGTCCGAAAATACATACACTAACACAAGAGCAACAAATGTCGCAAAAACTGCCTCAATCGCTCCCTCAGGGTCCATCTTCTCATTATTTTACGAATGGAACCGTAAAAATCCCACTCGTCAACATGCACCCCCTACTTACCCGTTATTCCGCTGTCTAGTCAGTTTGGAATAATCGGGTACACAAGCTGATCTGCCTGTCCCCGTTGACCGGGTTTTCGGTCAGAACACATCTTGTAAGGGGCCAGCCTGTTGGACAGTTTCGTGAGTCTTTCGCACATTTTCAAAAGATAGATACCCGAGACTACAGTGCTCAGCTGGCTCCAACACATGTTGGAAAGTCGGGCGGCTGATTTCTTCACGAACTTTGTCCTCGTCGTCCGTTGAGGCAACGATGTGCATGTCGACGGCAATATTCGGGACTTTCACCATGAAGTCAGTCATTCGCAGGATACCGCTGTAGATGCTCGTCGTGCTTTCGACTTCGAACATCTTTGCGATGAAGTCATCATCAAGCCAAATCACGTCAACATACTCGATAATACGAGTGGCAGCTGGGCTGAACCCGGGAAGATTTAGATTCTCTATACAGTCTTCCCCCAGTCGGTTGCCCTCATATTCTCGATTCTTATCGTTCCGAGCAACGTAGACATCGTAACCGTGTGCCAGCCCAAGTTGGATTAGTTGCCATTGGATTTCGGTATGCTCACGCGGTGAATCCTTCCCTTCATCGGACTTCTCTGGCCCATCAGGCCCGTTATCGGCTTGGAAATCCTGGAAGGCCTCCTCGATCGAGTTGTACTGCTGGAGGAGACTGTTCACAGCGTCAGGTGAAACGCGAAGAAACCGTTGGGGGTACCAATTCTCTTTATACCCCAATAAAAGAGCGACTTCTTCTCGCGGCACCGAAATCTCCTGGTAGTCGCTCACCGTATATATAAATCGACTCTCAGAGTTGTTCCAGAGAGTCTTACCTACGTCCTCATCTTCAAAAGCGGTTCCAACCCTTCCTGCAGCGAAAAACTTGCCTTCATTATAGAACAGTAGTCGGTCTCCGGATTCCATCTCCTCGAAGAACCTGCGTTTTCGTCGGCCCTCGGTAGTTCCCCATATCCGAACTTCCTCTTCTCTTTGGAGATCGTCGGGAGCAACGTCCGGAACTGGCACTTTGGATTGAACAGTATTCTGGAAATTGTCAATCCAGTTCTTCCCAATCGGTACAATGTAAAGACGAGTCACGGTTATCAAAATAATGTGATATGGTCTTGTAAGTTCGGGTGAACCATTGTCAGGTGGTGTGAAGGAAGCGCGCCGCCCCTGATCTTACGCCAACTTCGGCAGGCCTTTTCGACTCCTACAACGAATCTGTTCTCGACACACTTGACGACTGGTAGCGGCTTCTCTCTTCCTAGATAAATTCGAGGGGATGGTTGTTGCACTTGCAACCCCCCTTATCGGCCTTATACCATCCCACAGACCCACAGGCCAGGTATGGCAACGCAGTCGCCACAGTCGAGCCGAAAAGCTGGTGAGTTCTCGATCGACCTTCGCGACCATGGTTTCTCGGATGGGCCAGCACAGGTCCTCGTCGAGATCAGTCCCGTCCGTCGCGGTGTCCTGATGGCGGTCCTCGCCGCCGGCGCCGACGGGCGGTACAGTTTCGACTTCCGATTCACCGACGGTGAGATCGATATCTTGCGAGCCTACGTCGAAGGGATGCGCGAATCCGTCGACGGGCTCCCCGAGTGGATCAAGCCGGTTCGGGAGGAGATCGAACAACACCTCACCGATCACGAGACAAGCGAGGCCCCGTCGCACATGGCCATGCAGCCGGAAACGGACGGGGGGGAGGACCCCGATGCCTGACGCCGTCTTTCCGTTCCCGGGTGGGAAGAGCCGCCTGGCGAGCTGGATCCTCAGGTGGGTGCCCGAGCACACGTGCTTTGTGGAGGTTTTCGGCGGCGCCGCCGGAATTCTCGTGAACAAGGACCCCGATACGTCGTCGGTCGAAGTCTACAACGACCGTGACGGTGACCTGGTCCACTTCTTCGAGACGCTCCGTGAGCAGCCCGGTGAGCTCACTGAATGGCTCGCCGACGTTCCCTTCTCGCGGGAGGTGTTCGACGAGTGGGCAGAGCTGTACTACCAGGGCTACCGGCCGCGTGGCGATGTCGAGCGGGCAGGGCGGTTCTTCTACCTGCGTTACGCGAATTGGGGCGCAACCTACAGCGGAAAAGGTGGCTTCGCCACGGCGACGACGAGTAGTAAAGCGGCGACGTTCTCGAACAAGACTGACCGCCTCCGTGAGTTCGCCGACCGGTTCGACGACGTCGTGATCGAGAACCTCGACTGGTCAGCCGTCGTCGAGAAGTACGATCGCGAGTACACCGTCTTCTACGCCGACCCGCCGTACGTCGAGACGAGCGACTACTACCCACACTCAGAGATCGATCACGATGCCTTACTCCAGGAGCTAAACGACGTCGAGGGGTACGCGCTTCTCTCCTTGGAGAAGATCCCTGAGGGCCACCGAGAGGACTGGAGGGTCACCGGGCAAGACGTGAAACGCGGCATCAATTCGGGGAAGTCCGGCTCGGCAAAGGACGCTCGTGAAAACCTCCTGCTGAACTTCGATCCCGAGGTGGTAGAGGGATGAGGACGAGCGGGCAGGGAAGCGGTGGGTTCGGCTGTCAGAACCCGATGACCCCCCGCGTCACCTCCGGCGCCCGAGGTGTAGTTGAGATCACGGCACAGTCCTGGTTGGCCAGCACTTGCACTGCGGCGGGCGACAGTCGGTCGCCCGTAATGGTGGCCTCAAGCGTCCACTCCGCCCGCGGTCCCTCGTTGGGGTCGAGCACGACGGCGCCGAGCACGTCGTCACAGGCTTCGAGGTCAGCCTTGACGCGGTCGGCGCGCTCGCGAGTCGATCGCGGACACGGGCTCATTCGTCCTCGGGGCCGGCGACCGCGCGGGCTTCAGCGAGGAGTTCGTCGCGATCGCGCTCCCACGGGAGCTGGGGCGTCATCGGTCGCCCCCCGTACAGGCCGGGCAGTGCAGACAGCCCGTCGCGTCGGTGGTGAGTCGGCGGTCGTGATCGGGACAGCGGCGCGCCATTCAGTTCACCTCCGGATGGAGCGTGAGTTCGGCGTCGAATCGGTCGCCGAGGCCGGCCGGGTGGAGTTTGGTCGCCGGCGCGATGCAGGCCCGTGGCGCCGTCTCGATCCCGCGCGGGAAGTAGCGCTCGACGGCGCGGCCGTCGGTCGTCAGGTAGAGAACCGCGGTCGGTGAGCGTCATCACGCCGACGCGGTGGGCAACAGCGAAGGCCAGCTGGCCCTGCTCGACCATGGCGTCGGGGTCGGCCATCGATGCCAGCGTCGCGTCGTCGACGCGCGCGATGGGTTCGGTTGCGGTAAACGGATCACCTCGGTCGGTGCCCTTTTCGGGCGCGGAGTGCGTAGTCGACATCGTTCTCGGGTCTACGAGAACAACCGGGCCGCGTGCTGGAACACGCGGCCGACCATTCATTCGGTGAAATGGCCCGCTAGCGCCCGGTGTTCTCAACTAAACGTATGCAGCCGGAGCTACTTAGGGTTTGCGTGTTTTCATGCAAACTTTCGCGTTTGCCTAGTTGCTGTCGAACGACTCGATAGCCTCAACACCAGCATCAGTCGCCATGAAGTACCCTCGGTTGCTTTCCGATTCCTCAATTTTCCCTTCCTCCAAAGCATCCGGGTCAACTATGGCGACCAGCCCTTCGTCAACCAACTCATCGAGGTAGTTGTTGACAGATCGTCGCTCAAAAGTAGCACCTCGAAGCTTCGCATTTCGGAAGATCGCTGCAGGCGGCAGTGCGAATCCGCTGTCTACCAACAGGCGGAGAACCTGCCGCTTGCGGTCTTCCTTCCCCATATTGTCATCCTCGGGAAACCGACCCATATTTCTACTGTTCGGTGTTTTTCTGCAAGCCACTTTGCGTTTTCGTTGGTTAACAAGCATAGTTGCTTGTTATCGTGCAAACCGTTAAGTATGTGGGGGGTTACGGAATCGACACGCGACGCTGCTCGAGACGGAATCGGTGCCGACTGCAGAACGGCGCCGTCGGGGTTGTGGCCCCGTCGACGCCTCGGGCCGTCGCGAAACGACATGCGACCACCCACCGCGCGGGCGCTTGAACCGCCCGCACTGTCGGTCACTGGCTGTGACCTGGCCCACGCCGACGCGCCCACCCTTACCAAAGCTTGGCGCGCCGGCGCGAGGGTCACGGCCTCGAACAGCCCGCAGAGCACCCCTGGAGAGGGTCATCTCCAGGCTGAACGAGACCAATGAGTTCTCAGGAAACCCACGTAGATAGTTGCACCGACGACGGAACCGACGAGGAGCGCCGCACAGTCCTGGCGTGCCCGGAGTGTGACTCCTCGGACATCCGGACCAACAACAACGGCCTGCAGGGCTGCAAGGCGCCCGCCGATCACGTCTGTCGGGACTGCGGCCACGCGTTCAACGACGCCGACGCAGTCCGTCGCCCCCTCAAGCGATCGGGAACGACGCCACCCTCGATCGCGCGGAGTCTGGAGACCGCCAGCCCCGAGGACGTGGGCAAGCCCATCACCGACGGGGGTCACGAGCCCGACTACGACTGTCGGTACTGTGACTGGGCGGGCGACGAGTGTGACCGTCGTGATCACTACCCAGTCTGTCCGGACTGCAGCCGAATCGTCGAAATCCGCCAGCAGCTCGTCGCCGATGGCGGCGTCCCAGAAACGTTCGACGATCTCGCGGGCACCTGCGAACACTGCGGCGAGGACGTGGATCCCGAGCGCCTGATCGAGGGCGAGTGTCCGGGCTGTCACTACCGGCCCGTCGCCGACGGCGGCACCACCTGGACGAATCTCACCGGGTTCAAACGAGACCTGCTCGAGGCGATCCGCCGGCTCGAGAACGACGACGAGACCGTCTACGGGCTGGCGATCAAAGAGGAGGTCGAGTCCGTCTACGACACCGAGATCCTCCACGGCCGCCTCTACCCCAACCTCGACGACCTCGTCGAGGCCGGCCTGATCGAGAAGGGCGAACTCGATCGCCGGACCAACGAGTACCAGCTCACCACCCAGGCCGAGGCGATGCTGGAGCAGCGCGTGCGCGTGCTCGCCGATGCCTGCGGGATGGAACAGCCAGTCGCCGACGGGGGTGCAGAACAGTGAGCGAGTCACTCTCCGACCTCGACGGCGAGACAGACGTCGAGATCGAGTGTGCAGTCGGTATCGACGAGCCAGACTACTGTGACGGCTGGAGCGAGACCGTCGAACTCAGCGAGCCGGCAGAGTACGATGGGGAAGTCGGCCGGATCTTCCTCCCCGGCCTCAACTGGGAGTGTCCGGAGTGCGGACAGCCACACGAGTTCGAGGTCGAGGGAATCCGGGTGAGTAACCTTGTCTGAGGAACTCGCCACCGCCGGTCGCGAGCACGGCCTCCCCAGCGACGATATCTGGTCGGCCTATCGCGACGGCGAGATCGCCGTCGGCGACGTGGTCGTCGATCTCTCCCGTGGCGTCTCCCTGCAGGTAACTGGCGTCGCGACCAAGCGCGCGGGCGATCATCCCGAGGTTCGGTCGGACCCCACGGCCGACCTGTTCGATGCCGATGACGAGGAGCTCGTGTTCAATTGCGTGTTCCTGCCCGATGGCGATGGATCGATCGCGCCGCCGCCGAGCAAGACCTACGCGTACCCAGCAAGCCGGCTGCTTCGCTACCCGGTCGAGGAGGCGACGCCGAAGGAGCGCCTGCAGCGAGAATGGCTGACGAACGTCCTCGAGGAGCTGGCTGTCGAAGCCAACGAACTCGGCGCCCAGCACCGAATCTCCCTGCGAGAGGTCGTCACCAACGCCTTCGGGCCCGAGGTGGCTGGGCTTCTCGATGAGTTCGTCGAGGCCGCCGGAGGTGAGGCCTGATGGCTGGCGCGTACAGCGACGCCGAGCTCGCGAAGCTCGAGCGCGTCGGCCAGCGCCGAACTGCAGAGGCGCGGATGGACATCCGCCAGCGCCATCTGACCGAGTTCGACGGAGGTGGACGATGAGCCGACTCGAACTGGTGTCTCTGCTGTCGCTACATCAGGTCCCGGGCAGCGCGAAGAATGTAGCCAAGAATCACGCCTGCAAACAGAATCAGCGGACCCTCCGTCATGTTCCCACGGTAGACAAGGAAGGCCATCCCCACGAACATCACGAGGACGATCAATGTCACCGCCGCGAGGACAGTGCCACGCCACGCGGTGGTTCCGGCCTTCTTCAGCTGGTCCTTGGGCGTCTCTTCGGCCATATCGGGGGTGTTCAGGTTCATGCCTGAAAGAGACACCGCTGTCACTGATTGCCTCAGAGAAGCGTCTTCCGCCCAGTTCGACCGGTGGATGGGCCTAGCCGCCGAGAACATCGACGAGTGGGGCTACCAGGATGAGGAGACGCTGCTGCTGGCTCTCCAAGAGGAACTCGGAGAGCTCACCCAGGCGTACCTGGAAGCCAGGTCCGAAGGTGCTGCCCCAAAGCGCGTCGACGAGGAGTTGGACGATCTCGGTGCGTTGCTGATCCAGTTCCAGGAGGTCCGCAACCGGGGTGAGTCGGCATGAGCTCCGAGCACCAGACGGCAGAGGACGCGACCTACAGCCTCTCGACCAGCATCACCCCACCGCGGGAGCCCTCGGCCTACCGGATCACCGATCACTTCCGCTACCGGATGAACCACCGGCAGAACCCCAGCGTCGACGGCGACATCATCCGGCGCTGCTTCGAGCACGGCCGGATCAAGAACACCTCCCAGGCCGATCGGTTCATCTTCGAACTCGACGCCGAGCACCGATGGTGGGTGATCGTCGAGCTCCGAGATGTGGCGTTCTTCCAGGAGGCAGAGAAACACCGCGCGCTGACGGTGTTCGCGAAAGGCGCGGACCACGATCTCGACGAGGGGTGGTCGCTGTGAGTATCGACATCCACAGCCGGGAGGACGGCAGCGACGATCGCAACCTCCGGGTCATCTGTGAGGAGATCGTCGAGGACGACGGCTTCAGCGATCGCGCCCAGAGCATGGCTCAAACACTACTCGAGGGCATCAAAGAGGGCCGAATCGATGTCAACTGAGGTCGAGCCAGCGGTCGATCAGGTCCGCCCGCGCTTCGGGGTCTTCCCGGACCTCCTTCCGCAGGTCCATGAGCTGCTCGGCTCGCTCCGGGCCAGATTGGGCGATCTCTTCGACCAGAAGATCGTCGACAGCCTCAGCCTGCTCGGCGGCGCCGGGTTCGAGCGCCTGCCCGCACCAGACACAGAGGGAGCGCTCCCGCGGCGTCTGCTCGCCACAGCGCGGACACTCGATCGGGGCGATCTCGTCGTCGTCCTGGTCGGGGACTTCGGCGCCGTAGACCCGAGCGAGTTCGCGATCGGACTCCTCGGCGAAGACGCTGACGTAGCGCGAGGCCACGGAACTCCCGCGGACCCAGCCGTGGTGATCCTCGAGGTGAGCCTGGTTCATCCCCTTCGAGGCCAGGTGCGCCGCGCTGGACTTCCGGAAGTTCGTCGGCGTGACGGGTTTGGTCACGCCCGCACGCTCGGCGACGCGCTTCAGGAGGTCGTTCTTCATCGTGCGAGAGACCTCCTCGTTGCGGCCGAGTTTGGACCACAAGGGGGCCGACGGGTCATCGCCGGCGGGGTGGTTCCGGAGCCAGTCACGGACGTAGGGAACCGACGGGATCAGCGTTATCGAGCGCTGGCCACGCTTCCCGTTGACCGTGACCTGGAGACCGTACTCCGAGTCGGCAATGTCGCCGACGGTGAGGCTTGCGTACTCACCACCCCGGAGGCCGGCATCGAACAGCAGGGCGACAGCGGCCGCATCCCGAGTGTTCATCGCCGCGTCGAGCATGTCCTGCACTTCGTCATCCCACCGGAGCATCTCGCCCGGATCGGGAGCGGGGTCGTACGTGGAGGACGTTCCGGAGGGGACCCAGGACAGACTCTCGGGGATCTCGTCACCATCGGTAACGTGGCGGCCGAAGACGCGGATCGCGGCTCGGTAATCGCGGTTGGTCTCCTCGTTGGTGAACTCCCGGTTGATCCAGGCCACCGTCTCCTCGGCGTGGGAGCGATCGTCCGGCAGGCTTGCGACGTCGCCGTAGCGTTCAGCCAGGAGGACCAGATGCCGGAGGAGTTTGATCTTCCGGTTCAGGGAGTACCGACTGGAGAGCAGGTCGAGCTGGCGTCGGAACTCGTCGAGAACATCGCGATCGCTGTCGGCGATGTCGTCGCTCTCCTGGATCCTGTCGACCAGGTTTTCGTAGCCAGTTTTGCTTCCCATGCAGCTACCGAGAGAGCCCAGTCTTTTATAAGTACAGCTTCCAGCTTAGGGTTGAAAGCTCTCCTCCGGCTTTTCTGCCGAGCGTAGCGAGGCTGAAAGCCGAGAGAGGGATTTGAAGCAGGGAGGTCGCGCACAGGCGAGCGGAGCGAGCCGAGCACGTCCGACCGCGGTTCACGATCCCTCCTCCGGCTTTTCTGCCAAACGAAGTGAGACGAAGAGCGGCACGTCGGGTTCGAACCAGGGAGTGAGGCGAACGTAGTGAGCGGAACGACCGTGGTTCAGGATCCTCCCACCAGCTCGACGCCGACGAACAACATCCGGAGCTGCAGCCACGGACGACGATCGCGACAGTCGTCAGCTCTCCGTCGAGTTCGTCGGCGTGGGAGTCAGCGTCGCGGTCGTTGTCTCGGTCGGCGTGGGTGTCAACGTCGCCGTCGTGGTTTCGGTCGGCGTGGGTGTCAGTGTCGCCGTCGGTGTCTCCGTCGGCGTAGGGGTCAGCGTCGCAGTCGGGGACTCCGTCGGCGTAGGAGTCAGCGTCGCCGTCGTTGTCTCAGTGGGGGTCGACGTTGGCGTCGGCGCCGAGGTTGGCGTCGGCGTCGTCGTCGAGGTCGGAGTGGGAGTCCCCGTCGTGGTCGAAGTGGGCGACGCCGTGCCGTTCGGCGTCGCTGTCGCGTTCGGCGTCGGCGTCGCCGTGGAGTTCGTACTCCGTGTCGACACCGTGGGAGACGCCGTCTCGTTCGGGCGCTCCGTCCGGTTCTCGGCGGTCGTCGGCGGCCGCTCCGTCGTGTTCGCCGGCGTCGCCGTCGCGTTCGCGGTGGAGGCTCCGCTGTCCGAGGCCGCGCTGTCGGCCACCGTGACGGTGACCCGGCCGACGAACTCGCGGTCGTACGTCCACCAGCCGCGGACGACGAGCTCCTGCTCACCCGTGCCGTTTGCGAGTTCGGTGACCAGCCGCGCCGACAGGGCCACCGTACACTCGTCGTCGCAGGTAACGTTCGACGCCGGGATCGCGACGGCTCGGTCGGCGTCCGGCACCGAGACCGTGAACTCCGCAGGGTCCACGTCCTCGGGCGCCCGGACAGCCAGCGTCACGGTGACCGTCTCGTTACCGTCGGCCGCGACGGTGTCCGGCGACACCTGCGCCGACCCGATCTCGACGGAGAGGTCGCTCGCGGCGGCGAAGGAGCCGCCTGTGGTCTCCTCGTCTTGCAGCAGCCCCAGTGTGTGGCCGACGCCGCCGGCGCCGACGACCGCCCACGCGAGCAGGCAGAACGTGAGGAACAGGACCAGGTGGCGGCTGGAGTCGGTCACGGCTGCTCACCCAGGTTCTCGGCGTCGGCGCCGTCGGCGCGCGCCGCGGCGACCAGCGTCCACAGCTCCGAGGCGACCAGGAGGAACCCCGGGACGGCGACGAACGCGAGCACGCCCGCGTCGCTGTTCGCGAAGGAGAACAGCCGGCCGACCTCGGGGATCGTGAACTGGATCGTGCCGATCACCGCGTCCGCCGGCACCAGGTGCGCGTCCGGTTGCTCGTTGGCGTCACCCTTCGTGCGGAAGTAGCGCTCGCCGTCGCGCTCGACCACCTCGACCACGCGGTGGGTCGTCCGCTTGTCGTCGCCGTCGACGCGGTCGAACGCCATCACGTCGCCGGACTCGATACGCTCCGTCGGCGTCTCCGCGACGACGACCACGTCGCCGGCCTCGATCGTCGGCTGCATGCTGCCCGAGAGGACGACGTAGCTGTGGTCGGCGCCGACGACCGCCGGGAACGCCACGACGGCGGTGACCACCAGCGCGACGACGAGCAGGACGGTTCCGACGACGTTGAGCGCGCGCCGGAGGCGGGTTTTCGTCGTCATGTCGGCGGCTCCTCCCCGACGCCGAGTCGGTGATTCGCGTCGTAGTGGCAGTGGTAGAGTGCCGAAACCAGGAACAGCGACGTGATGATCGCCGCCAGCCCGAGCCCGGGGATCCACGTCAGCGGCACCACGCCCACGCCCGCCGAGAGCACCGACAGCGCGGAGAGCCCGCCCAGCCCGGCGTAGTACTTGCTCCAGCGGATCTCCTCGTGGGGCACCACGTCGAGATACACCTCCAGTTCGGCGGCCTCGTCGGTGAGCTCGATCGTCCCGCGGTTCTCGTCGAAGTCGACGAGCCCCTCGCCGTGGAGCTTCGGGAGGTGGAGCTGCCGGAGCGACGTGTACACGCGCATGCGTTGGTCGTACGTGACCGCGCTCGGCGGCACGTCGTTCTCCCAGGCGGCGAGCCGCTCGGAGAGCTCCCGCAGCTCCACCGTCCGCTCGGTCCGGAGCAGGTGGTGGAGCACGTGGCGGCGGCGTCGCGCGCTGAGCACGTCGAACGCCGTGCGCTGGGAGACGCCCGGATCGTCGTCGACCGGCTTCGGGACCCCCGTCGCGGTGCTCACGGTCGCACCACCCCCCGTTCCCTATCGGGGTCCGTCGACGCCCGAGTGGGACCGCTCGATTCGCCCCTCGCCGGTGTGAACGCGTTCCGTCTCATCTGAACTGACTCGAGAGTGGGTACCGGAACTGTAGGTTTTGTTATTGCTCGTATATCGGTTTACGACACGATCGTTTACGGATGGTTCACGCGATTAACCGGTGGTTTACCGGCAGCGAGGCGTCTCGACGCCGTCGGCTTGCCGGCGCGTCGCCGTCGGCACGGAACCCGCCGAAAGCGGCGCGGTTATCCGGCCGCTGACCCGCCACAACCTCGCCATAGCGGTTGCTACGCCGACCCTCGCGGTTCTCACGCCGAGCGTAAGAACCCATCAACTCACTCATATATACTGGGGTGTCCGGGGTATCACTCCTCGTCCGCCTCGGTGGTGCCGCCGGCGTGTCCCGGCCACGGGCGCCGCCGAGCGACGAGAAAACCATGTCCGACGACAACAAGTTCGATCTGACGCGACGCAAGGCCCTCGCGGGCCTCGGAGGTATCGGCGCCGGCGCGGCGCTCGGCGGCACTGGAACGATGGCGTTCCTCAGCGACTCGGAGGAGGCTTCGGGCGTGATGACCGCCGGCACGCTCGACCTGATCGTGGAGTACTACTCGCACTGGCACCAGGGAAGCGGCGGCGACTACGTCTCCGGCAGCATCAACGGGGAGGCGGTGACCGGCAATCTCAGCGACGTGAAGCCGGGTGACAGCGGACTGATCGCGCTGTGTCCGCGCGTCGAGACCAACCCCGCGTACCTGTGGCTCTGCGGCGAGCTCACCGCGAACAACGAGAACGGGATCACGGACCCCGAGAGCGAGGTCGACTCGACGGGCGGCGACGGCAACGGTGAACTCGCCCAGAACGTCGAGGTCACGGTCCAGTACTGCGATATCGCCGACGACATCGGCGACAGTTTCGACGAGGACGACGTCGAGAGCTCGACCGACGTCTGGTCGGGGACGCTCGCAGAACTGTTCGACGACATCCAGTACGGCGTCCCGCTCGACGGCGATGAGGACACCCCGGACGACGACGACAACGGCGGCTTCTTCGAGCCGGGCGACCAGGACTGCTACCCGGGTACGGGCGACGAGGGCGAGGGGCCCTGCCTCTGTCTCGACTGGAAGGTTCCCGACGAGGTCGGGAACGTCATCCAGTCCGACAGCCTGAGCTTCGACCTCCAGCTCTACGCCCAGCAGTGCCGGCACAACGACGGCACGGACAACCCGTGTGCCGGCATCACGACCGAGACGGGCGACGACTTCGCCAAGCAATCCGAGAACTTCAACGACGACGGCACGATCAGCGGCGGCGCCCGCGCGCGCTACGGGAACAACGGCTCCTCGGGCGCGTGGGAGCTGGCCGTCGGCGACGAACCGGGCGTAGACGGCGAGTTCTCACAAGCGAACTACACCTGGACGAGCGGGGATCCCGTCGACTGGACGGTCTCCTACGACGAGGCCAGCGACGAGCTCTCGTTCACGTTCGACGGCAACACCATCACCGACACCCTCGACGATCCGCAGCCGGACGGCCGGATGGCGATCCAGGGGAAGGCCGACGACGCGACCGTCGACGCGTCCATCGACAGCCTGTCGATCGGCGGCAGCTCGGTCACGCTGGACGGTCCGAACGCCGTGACGGCAACGAACGACGGGGACGGCCGCCAGGTGCGGTATCTCCTCGTCGACACGGCGCTCGACGGGTCGACTGACTTCGAACTCAGCGGCGAGGCGACCGTGACCGTCCAGGGCGACTACGGCGGTAGCGAGGAGGGCGTCGCGTTCGACGTCGTCTTCGAGTAACTGCACGGCCCGCAGCCTGACACCCCCCACGCCGGTGCCGGTCCTCCGGGCCGCGGCGGTTCGACTCCGCCGGTGGGTCTCCCCGTGACGGGGAGTGACAGAACATGGCAGACGACAACAGCAAGTTCGACCTGACGCGACGCAAGGCCCTCGCCGGCCTCGGTGGCATCGGCGCCGGCGCCGCCCTCGGCGGCACCGGGACGATGGCGTTCCTGAACGACACCGAATCGGTCGAGGGGAACACGATGACCGCGGGGACGCTCGACCTCAAACTCGACTGGCAGCAACAGTCGTACGGGTCGAGTGCTCCTGGGAGTACGTCAACGCGCACCCGGACCACGGACGGCGACGGCGAGCAGTCCATCGA